>CADAHS010000013.1 GCA_902787825.1 uncultured Ruminococcus sp.
TTTCTCGTAAAAAAAGGTGGCGGGTCAAGGGCGGCGCCCTTGTCGCTCTCCGCAGAGAGCGAAAGCCCCTTACATTGTGCGCTCAGCATAGGGTGAATTCAAAAATAGTCCGGTGGACTATTTTTGAAGAGGGGCATGCCCTGCAAGAGAGGGCTGCCCTTGCCCCGTGTAGAACTCTTTTTCCTCAAGCCATTATGGCTTGACGTTCGAGCGTTGAACCTGAGCTTATTTAATATAGCCTCTTTAGGGGGCTTTCCGATCGCCCCCATACCCCTTCGGGTGCAAAACTATTAATTTGATAGTAATAGTTTAATTTCTGATTTATGTTAAGGCAACAGAAACGCCATAGTACTTCTGACTGAATATCAGAAATACTATGGCGAAAAGCTTCTATATCAGCAACGTACTTATGACTTACGGGTTTTTAGGTTCTGTTCACTATTGTATATCGCTGTTCATCGTGATGTAGCTTACTGCTGATGTGCTGCTGTCGTCCTTGCCCCAGATCTGATCTCTGAAAAGCCAGAACACGTCGATGAAGATGACCGCAAGGATCAGGATTATCAGAATGATCGGAACGATAAGCGACGAGCCGCCCTTGCCCGGGGTAACGCCCGGCATATTCGGTGAAGCAGGATTTATGTAGTCGGGAGTATTGAATTGATCAGGCTGCTGAGGCTGAGCAAAGTTACCAAACTGCTGGCTGGTCACCTGCGGCTGAGTGTAATAACCGCTTTGCTGGTAGCCCTGTGACTGCTGATCGTAGTAGCTGCCGGCGGGCTGAGTGTAGTTCTGCTGATAACCGCCTTGCGACTGACCGTAGTATCCGTTCTGAGCCATGTATCCCTGCTGTGTATAAGCATTATTTATAACCGGCTGTACCTCGTCCATGGTTGGTTGGAGATCCTGCACGACCGGCTGGACCTCGTCCATAGTGAACTGAGTATCCTGCTGCATCACAGGCTCTGCTTGCTGCATGGTCGGCTGATATTCCTGCGCCGGAGTGGTTTCAAACTGTGCTGCTTCGACTGGCTGCGCATCAGCATACTGCGAATTATCTGCAAATTGTTTGTCAGGCTGCTGATAGTATTCCTGCGGCGGAATCTCGTCAGCTTGCTGCACCTGTGTCTCAGCTGTCAGCGGAGCCTGAGCGATGTTTGCTACGTTCTCCCCGCAGTCAAAACAATATATCGCATCATCCGGAAGCGATGCATTGCACTTTGGACAGTTTTTCATCTGTTGTCATGCTTGCTTGATCCAAACAAGCATTCCCTCCTTTTTGGTGGATTTTTAATCGCTGCTTTCTTTTGATCTGCTGCTGTCTTTGTCCGACACGCTGCTGTCACCTTCGCTTGTGTCAGCGCTGCCGAATCTGAAACGCTGGATAACATCGCTGTTTATGTACCAGTTGTTGTCGATCAGCACTACGGTAAGCTTGCGTATGTCCGTACCCTTTGAGCTTGTGAAGCAGGCGTCGATCTGAAACGCTTTTTCAAAGTTATCGTTTTTGGAGTAGTTCTTTTTGTATTCCTTTTGGAGCTTTTCACAGTCTGCGCTTGCAAGCTCTCTCTTGCCGATTATCTCGCAGCTCAGATCGTTTGCCTCGATTCCGCTTTTGTCAAGCAGATCGCTCACAGCGTCCTTACTTTTACTCTCGTCAGAACTGAGATATTTCTTTTTTGCAGGCGGGATAAAGCAGTTCAGAAAAGTTCTGCTGTCATTGTGATTTATGCTGTAACAAAGGTTGAAAACAGGTCTTTCGTGGTTAGCAGCCTCTTGTGTCTGGTCGCCGCAGCTGCAAAGTGTCAGTATACAGACTGTCATCACCAGAACGACGGCTTTGAGTAGCTTCTTCATTTTACACACCTGCGCTTGTTGTGGGTTGGTCAAAAGTAAACGGCATACCCGTTGATGTCGGGCGGGTATGCCATGTTTGTGTCACAATATCAGAGGCTCGGAGCAGAGGTCATGAACCATTTGCCGTTTGCCTTGTAAACGTTGATAGTCTTTGTAACAACGTTGTCCTTCTTGCTGCCGGAGATCGAGAACTCGACCCTGAGCGTGTAAGCGTCATCATAAATGCCGAGTGTGCCGGACTTGCCGATGTTCACCTTTTCAACTACCTTATAGCTGATCTTGAAATCCTCACCGTACTTTGAGATCATGCTCGAAAGCCTGTTCTTGTAGGAAGAAGCAGCTGAGGATTCGCTCATTCCGCCGAGGATAGCAGTTGAGCCTGTGCCGTTGGTGACAGCCTCGGTGTAAGCCGAAACGTCCTGTTTTTCAAGACCCTTTATGTAATTCTTGATAGGCTTTTCATATCCGCCGCCGACAAGTGCGATTATCAGCCAGATGATAAGTCCCACTGCAACTGCGCAGCAGGCAATGATAATACCCAGCTTGGCGTTCTTGCTCAATCCGGTCTTTGCAGCCGCACCGCCGCCGACTGCCGGCTGCTGGAATACAGGCTGATTGATCTGCTGAGGTGCAGCCTGATCTGTTGCAGGTGCTCCGCAGTTAGGGCAGAAAGTAGCGTTGTCCGCTAAAGTTGAACCACAATGTCCGCAAAATTTTGACATGATAAAATCCTCCCGATAGTTCTCATTTTCATTCTCATTAGTTGCCGAATCGTTGTCGGTAACACTGATCTTAAATATTATAAACTACTCATTCACATTTGTCAAGCATATTTACCACGCAGATAAACAGCTTTTTGCATTTTATTACGCACATTTTGTGAGCGTTGAGGAAAATCAGGAACGCTATGCCGTATACCATTATAAATATATATAAGACTAACCACCGAATTTGGTGTTGTGAAAGCGTAAAGACACAATATATGGGACGACCGACTAAGAGGGCTAAACGCATTGTGCAGAATGCATAAAAAATATGAATGCAGTTGTGGAAAATTCTACACCGGAATTTAGCGCAAGACCCTTGAAATCACGGTACTTGTGGTGTATAATGATACTTGCGTGACTGCACACGTTGATCCTGATGTATATTCGGGATCCGCAAAATGTCTGATGTTCAGACCAAAAAGGTGCGTCCCGAAGGCTCGACGGGGTCTGAGGGATGAAAGCTCAGCCCGACGGGGAGGAGCGGCTTTGAAGGTCGGAAACAAAGGACACAACGATATGCGATGAAGCGAAAGGTTGCCGGCGGTGTGCCGGGTAATTTTCGTGGAGTATGTCCGATTTCAAACCGGGCGACTGGAATACCGACACGGTATGTGCTTGTGCTTCTTGCGATGGCGGAGGTAACTCTGCTTTGGCGTAAGTATGTACGGCTGAGTGTCTGCTATCTGACGTCCGAGCCTTGTAAAAAGGTTTCGGAGTTTTTTGTGAGACGGCAGGGAACACACGGCAGAGTGTAATTTTGTAATAGGGCAAAAGCGGTGTTTCGGAAAGGTCTTGGGGCAAAACCTGTCAATTGCGTTTGCAATTAACAGGGCAAAGGCAAAGAGTTGATGGTAAACGCAATTGACTCAGGCTTTGCTTAAAAACAGGACCTTGCCCCCTATCAATTTTTTAAATTTTAAGGAGGCGATCATAAGTGGCAGTCAATGAGAAGATCAGAATCAAGATCAAGGGTTATGAACACGCTGTAGTAGATGCAGCAGCAACAAAGATCGTGGAGGCTGTAAAGCGTTCGGGCGCACAGGTATCGGGTCCTATCCCGCTTCCTACGGATAAGGAGATCATCACTATCCTTCGTGCGGTACACAAGTACAAGGACAGCCGTGAGCAGTTCGAGATGAGAACTCACAAAAGACTTATTGTTGTTATCAGACCCACAAAGGAAACAGTAGCTTCCCTTGAAAGTCTTGAAATTCCTGCCGGCGTAAACATCGTTATGGAGACCAAGTAGTTTCCAAAGGAGATCACAGGTGATCTCAAAACACAATGTTACCCGGGTCATGTTGGGAAACCAACCAATAACCAAAGGAGGAAAAAATCATGGAAAAAGGAATCATCGGTAAGAAGATCGGTATGACACAGATCTTCGATGAAGCAGGAAAGGTCATTCCTGTAACAGTAGTTGAAGCCGGTCCTTGCGTAGTAGTACAGAAGAAGACCGTTGAAAATGACGGCTACGAGGCAGTACAGCTGGGCTACGGCGACATCAGAGCCAAGAGAGTGAACAAGCCTCTTCAGGGTCACTTCAAGAAGGCAGACGTTGCTATGAAGAGAACCCTCAAGGAGTTCAGACTTGCTGATTGTTCAGCACTCAACGTAGGCGATATCGTTAAGGCAGACACATTTGCAGCAGGCGACATCGTAGACGTAAGCGGCACAAGCAAGGGTCACGGTTTTTCAGGAACCATCAAGCGTCACAACGGTCACAGACTCAAGGAGACACACGGTTCAGGTCCTGTACACAGACATGCAGGTTCCTATGGTGCTTGCTCGGATCCTTCAAGGATCTATAAGGGCAAGAAGATGCCTGGTCAGTACGGTAACGTAAAGGTAACTGTACAGAACCTTGAGATCGTAAAGGTAGACGCTGAAAATAATCTTATCGCTATCAAGGGCGCTATCCCGGGTCCTAAGAACGGAACCGTTACGATAGTTGACTGCGTTAAGAAGGCTTAGTGGAAGGAGGAATGGATATGTCACAGATCGCAGTATTTGATATGGCAGGTAAAAAAGTTACCGACACTGAGCTGAACGATGAAATATTCGGAATAAAGCCAAACAAGGCAATCCTTCACGCAATGGTAGTCAACTACCTTGCAAATCAGAGACAGGGCACACAGTCCACACTTACCAGAACAGAGGTAAGCGGCGGCGGAAGAAAGCCTTGGAGACAGAAGGGAACAGGTCATGCAAGACAGGGATCCATCAGAGCTCCGCAGTGGGTTCACGGTGGTATCGCACTCGGACCTAAGCCAAGAGATTACAGCTATTCGCTCAACAAGAAGGAAAAGAGACTTGGAATGAAGTCTGCACTTTCGGTTAAGGTCGCTGACTCTAATATGGTAGTTGTAGACAGCATCAAGACAGAGGAGTTCAAGACAAAGACAATGGTCGAGATGCTCAAGGCTCTCAATGTACAGGGCAAGGCTCTTATCGTAACAGCCGATGCAGATGCTAAGGTAGTAAAGAGCGTCAGCAACATCCCCGGCGTTAAGACAGCAACCGTAAACACACTTTGCGTTTATGACATTCTGAACTACGATAAATTCATCGTTTCCTCAGATGCTGTAAAGAAGATCGAGGAGGTTTATGCATAATGAAAACTGCTCAGGATATTATAATCAAGCCTGTCATCACAGAAGATGCGATGGACAGACTCCACAATAATGTATATACATTCAAGGTGGCTAAGGACGCTAATAAGATCGAGATCGCAAAGGCTGTTGAAGAGCTTTTCGATGTAAAGGTCGCAAGCGTCAATACAATGATCGTTAAGGGCAAGGAAAAGAGAATGGGTAGATTTACCGGATACCGTGCCGACTGGAAAAAGGCGATCGTTACTCTTGACGGCGAAAAGACAATCGAGTTCTTCGAGGGTATGTATTAATACCGACCGTCACAAAAGAGGTGCGGCGTAAGCCGTATTCGGACCTTGCATAAGCGACAGACCGATGCAGTGCAAGGGTGACCTGCGAGGCAGCGAGGGCTGCTGGTCTGAAAAGACCGGTTTTCACCGCAGGCGTAAGTATGGAAGGGTGCTTGGCATTAGTGCTTTGCCCTTTTCGCAAAACTCAGATTAAGGAGTGAATTTATAATGGCAATAAAGAGCTACAAGCCTACGACAAACGGCCGTCGTGGTATGACCGTTACCGATTACTCGGGCCTGTCAAAGGTTGCTCCATGTAAATCTCTGCTTGAGCCTATCAAGGAGCATTCAGGCAGAAACAGCTACGGTAGGATCACAGTTCGTCACAGAGGCGGAAGAGTGAGAAGAAAATACCGTGTTATTGATTTCAAGAGAAACAAACTCAATATGAACGCTCAGGTTCTTACAATAGAGTATGATCCTAACCGTTCAGCATTCATCGCACTCGTTGAGTATGAGGACGGAGAGAAGAGATACATCATCGCTCCGAACGGACTCAAGGTAGGCGATACCATAAGAGCAGGTGCAGATGCCGATATCAAGCCGGGCAACGCACTCGCACTCGTGAACATCCCAGTGGGTACATTTATCCACAACATCGAGCTTTACCCGGGAAAAGGCGCACAGCTCGTTCGTTCAGCAGGAAACATGGCTCAGCTTATGGGTAAGGAAGATGCATATGCACTTGTCAGACTCCCATCAGGCGAGATGAGAAAGATCCCCATCAACTGCATGGCTACTGTCGGACAGGTAGGAAACATCGACCATGAGAACGTGAACATCGGTAAAGCCGGAAGAAAGCGTTACATGGGCTGGAGACCGACAGTCCGCGGTTCAGTAATGAACCCATGCGATCACCCGCACGGTGGTGGTGAGGGTAGAGCACCTGTTGGTCGTCCGTCACCTGTTACCCCTTGGGGCAAGCCGACAATGGGCTACAAGACTCGTGCAAAACATCATCGCTCCGATAAGTTTATCGTAAAGCGTAGAAACGGTAAGTAATCTGAAAGGAGGACGATGATAAATGAGCAGAAGCGTAAAGAAAGGACCATACGTACAGCCGGTCCTTCTCAAGAGAGTCAAGGCAATGAACGAAGCAGGCGAGAAGAAGGTGCTCAAGACATGGAGCAGAGCTTCAACGATCTTCCCTGATTTCGTAGGTCATACATTCGCAGTGCACGACGGACGCAAGCACGTCCCCGTATATGTAACTGAGGATATGGTAGGTCATAAGCTGGGTGAGTTCGCACCGACAAGAACATTTAAGGGTCACGCAGGATCGAAGACCTCAAATAGCGGTAAGTAGTGCGAAAAGGAGGAAAACACATGGAAGCAAAAGCAATTCTGAGAAATGCTCGTATTGCTCCTCGTAAGGTACAGATCGTACTGGATCTTATCAGAGGAAAAGATTTAGATGTTGCAATGGCAACAGTAAAGCATACACCAAAGGCTGCAAGTGAATATCTGGAAAAGCTTCTCAAGTCCGCCGCTCACAACGCAGAGAACAATCATAACATGGACAAGAACAGTCTTTATGTAAGTGAGTGTTATGTTTGTCCGGGACCGATCATGAAGAGAATTATGCCAAGAGCACAGGGCAGAGCCTTTAGGATCCTGAAGAGAACTTCACATATAACAGTGGTTCTCAAGGAAAAGGAATAAGCTAAGAGGAGGTAAACTATGGGACAGAAAGTTAATCCGCACGGACTTCGTGTGGGTATCATCAAGAATTGGGATTCCCGCTGGTTTGCAGATAAGAGCACCTTTGGCGATACGCTCGTAGAGGACTTCAACATTCGTAAGTTCGTAATGAAAGAGCTTAACAGAAGATCAAAGAATCCTAACGATAAGTGCGTATACGCAGGTGTTCCGAAGGTAGAGATCGAAAGATTTGCAGATAAAGACGGCAGTTCAAAGGTTAAGGTGCACATTCATTGTGCAAAGCCCGGACTCGTTATCGGCAGAGGCGGCGCAGAGATCGAAAAGCTTCGTGCAAACGTTGAAAAAATGATCGGCAAGAGCGTTGCCGTAAATATCGTAGAGGTAAGAAACCCTGATCTGAACGCACAGCTGGTAGCTGAGAAGATAGCTCACGATCTGGAGGACAGAATCTCATACAGAAGAGCTATGAAGCAGTCCATCGGCAGAGCAATGAAGCTTGGTGCAAAGGGAATCAAGACAACAGTATCAGGCAGACTTGCAGGCGCTGAGATCGCAAGAAGTGAGAGCTACCACGAGGGTACTATCCCGCTTCAGACAATAAGAGCAGATATCGACTACGGTTTCGCAGAGGCTCTTACCACATACGGTAAGCTCGGCGTAAAGGTCTGGATCTACAGAGGAGAAGTCCTCAAGGGCGAAGCAGCTCCTTCAGACAGAAGAGATTCTTCTGATGGCAGAAACGACAGAAGACGTAAGGCTCGCCAGAACGATAAGGCTAAGGATAACCGCAGAGAGTTCAATAAGGCTCGTGAGATGAAAAGAGAAGGAGGTAACAACTAATGCTGCTTCCAAAGAGAGTAAAGTACAGAAAACAGCACCGTGGTCGTATGACCGGTAAGGCAATGAGAGGCAATAAAGTCTCTAACGGTGAGTATGGTCTTCAGGCACTTCAGCCTGCATGGATCACATCAAACCAGATAGAAGCTGCCCGTATCGCAATGACAAGATATATCAAGCGTGGCGGACAGGTATGGATCAAGCTGTTCCCTGATAAGCCGGCAACAAGAAAGCCGCTCGGAACCCGAATGGGTAAAGGTAAGGGAGCACCGGATTACTGGGTAGCAGTAGTTAAGCCGGGCAGGGTAATGTTCGAGATCGCCGGCGTTAGCGAAGAGGCTGCAAGAGAAGCTATGCGTCTTGCAATGCACAAGCTGCCGATCAAATGTAAGTTTATAACCAGAGAAACTCAAGAAACGGGTGGTGAGCAGTAATGAAGGCAAATGAGATCAATAACATGACAGCCGACGAGCTTAACAGCAAGCTGGCTGAACTCAAGCAGGAGCTTTTCAACCTTCGTTTCCAGCACGCCGTAAATCAGTTGGAGAACCCAATGAGATTAAAGGCAGTCAAGAAGGATATTGCTCGTGTTAAAACAGTCATTCGTAAGCAAGAGTCTGAAATTCAGTAACAGGTGAAGGAGGAACTACTGTGAGCGAAGAGAGAAACCTCAGAAAAACCAGAGTAGGCGTTGTTGTTTCCGATAAGATGGACAAGACTATCGTCGTAGCTATCAAGGACAATATACAGCACCCTCTGTATAAGAAGATAATCAAGAAGACCGTAAAGCTCAAGGTACACGATGAGAAGAACGAATGCGGCATCGGTGACAGAGTAAAGGTAATGGAGACCCGTCCGCTGTCCAAGGACAAGAGATGGAGACTCGTATCGATTATCGAGAAGGCTAAGTAATAACAATTCAATAAGATCGTGCTAAGGCACTTATATTTGAAAGGAGGAACGCACTGTGATACAGATGCAGACTTACCTTAAGGTTGCAGATAACTCCGGCGCAAAGGAGCTTATGTGTATCAGAGTTCTTGGCGGAACTCGCAGAAAGTATGCAAACATCGGTGACGTTGTCGTTTGTTCTGTTAAAAAAGCAACACCGGGCGGAGTTGTTAAGAAGGGCGATGTTGTTAAAGCAGTAATCGTTCGTTCAGCAAAAGGTCTTCGTCGAGCAGACGGAACATATATCCGTTTCGACGAGAACGCAGCTGTTATAATCAAGGAAGATAAGAACCCAAGAGGCACTCGTATTTTTGGACCTGTTGCCAAGGAACTGAGAGAAAAGGATTATCTCAAGATCCTTTCACTCGCTCCGGAAGTTCTTTGATCGGAGGTGTCGTAAATGAATAAGAAGGTACATGTAAAAACTAACGACACCGTTGTTGTCCTCTCCGGTAAGGATAAGGGCAAGAAGGGTAAGGTACTTCAGGTATCTCCCAAGGAAGGCAAAGTGATCGTTGAGGGTCTTAACGTTGCAACCAAGCACGTTAAGCCAAGAAGACAGGGCGAGCAGGGCGGCATCGTAGAAGCAGAGGCAGCAATGTATGCTTGCAAGGTGCAGCTGGTATGCCCTAAGTGCGGCAAAGCAACAAGGATCGCACACAAGATCCTTGAGGACGGCTCTAAAGTAAGAGTCTGCAAGAGCTGCAATGAAGAAATATGATAAGGAGGAGTTAAACGATGTCAAGACTTAAAGAAGAATATGTAAACACCGTAGCTCCTGCTATGATGAAAAAGTTCAATTACGCAAATGTAATGCAGATCCCGAAGCTGGATAAGGTAGTCATCAACGTAGGCTGCGGAGCTGATAAGGATAACAAGAAGGTCATTGATGCGATCATGGCAGATCTTGCAGCTATTACCGGTCAGAAGCCGGTAGTGTGCAAGTCCAAGAAGTCAGTTGCAAACTTCAAGCTTCGTGACGGACAGGTCATCGGCGTAAAGGTAACACTCAGAAGCGAAAAGATGTATGAGTTCGTTGACAGACTTTTCAACGTTGCATTCCCTCGTGTTCGTGACTTCAGAGGAATCAATGCAAACTCCTTTGACGGAAGAGGAAATTACTCGACCGGTATCAAGGAGCAGCTGATCTTCCCTGAGATCGAGTACGATAAGATCGATAAGGTCCGTGGTATGGATATCAACTTTATCACGACCGCAAACACCGACGAAGAAGCAAAAGAGCTGCTCACGCTTATGGGCGCTCCGTTTGCAGATAAGTAAGAAAGAGGAGGAAACAGGTAATGGCTAAGAAGTCTATGATAAACAAGCAGCAGGCTGCACCTAAGTATTCCACTCGTGCTTACAACAGGTGCAAGATATGCGGAAGACCTCATGCGTATCTGAGAAAGTTCGGCATCTGCCGTATCTGCTTCAGAGAGCTTGCTCATCAGGGCAAGATCCCGGGCGTTAAGAAGGCAAGTTGGTAAAGGAGGTTAACAAGCATGCAAATTACTGATACAATAGCAGATTTATTGACAAGGATCCGTAATGCAAGTTCTGCAAAGCACGCAACTGTTGACGTTCCTGCATCTAATATGAAGAAGTCCATCACCCAGATCCTCGTAGACGAGGGCTACATCAAGGACTTCAAGATCATTGAGGACGGAAAGCAGGGTATCATAAGGATCACTCTCAAATATGACGAGAACAGAAACTCCGTTATAACAGGACTCAGAAGAGTATCAAAGCCGGGTCTTAGGATCTACGCAAGCTGCGAGGATATGCCTAAGGTAATAAAGGGACTTGGTGTTGCGATCGTATCAACATCCAAGGGCGTTATCACCGACAAGAAGGCTCGTGAGCTGAACGTAGGCGGCGAGGTTCTCGCATTCATCTGGTAAGGAGGACTAATAATATGTCAAGAATAGGTATAAAGCCGATTAGTGTTCCTGCAGGTGTTGAGGTAACAGTTGCCGAGGGCAATCTGGTTACGGTAAAGGGACCAAAGGGAACACTCACCAAGAAGCTTCATGGTGATATGATAATAAAGAACGATGCAGGCGTACTTACAGTAGAGCGTCCGAGCGAGGACAAGATGCATAAGTCACTGCACGGACTTACAAGAACACTTCTCAACAACATGGTTGAGGGTGTAACAAATGGATTTTCTAAGCAGCTGGAGATCGTGGGCGTAGGTTACAGAGGACAGAAGCAGGGCAAGAACCTCGTTCTGAACCTTGGTTTTTCAAATCAGGTAGTGATCGCAGAAACAGATACTATCAAGCTTGAAATGCCCGACGCAAACCACATCACCGTATTAGGCTGCGACAAGCAGGAAGTAGGTCAGTTTGCTTGTGAGATCCGTAAGAAGCGTCCACCGGAGCCTTACAAGGGTAAGGGTATCCGCTATGTCGGCGAGTACGTTATCCATAAGGAAGGTAAAGCCGGCAAGGGTGCTAAGAAGTAATAAAAGGAGAGAATTACTATGGTTAAAAAGCTTGACAAGGCTAAGGCAAGAGCCAAAAGACACGCAAGAGTCCGCAACAAGATCAACGGTACTGCTGAGTGTCCTCGCCTCAACGTATTCCGCTCCTCTAAGCATATCTATGCACAGATCATCAATGATGAGACCGGCGTAACACTTTGCAGCGCATCATCAATGTCCAAGGACTTTGAGGGTAATGGCGGCAACAAGGAAGGTGCACGCAAGGTCGGTGAGATGATCGCTTCGGCAGCAAAGGCAAAGGGAATTGAAAATGTCGTATTTGACAGAGGCGGCTTCCTTTACCACGGACGTGTTCAGGAGTTAGCAGACGGAGCCCGTGAAGGCGGACTGAAGTTCTAAATAAGGAGGGTATACATTGGCTTTAATAGATGCTTCAACATTGGAACTCAGCGAAAAGGTAGTTGCAATAAACAGAGTATCCAAGACTGTTAAAGGTGGTCGTATCTACAAGTTTGCAGCACTTGTTGTTGTAGGCGACGGAAACGGCATCGTAGGCTTCGGTATCGGAAAGTCGGGAGAAGTTCCGGACGCTATCCGCAAGGGTATCGAGGACGCAAAGAAGAATCTTATCAGGATCTCACTCAAGGGTACAACTATCCCTCACGAGATCGTAGGAAAATATGGTGCAGGTGCAGTTCTTATGAAGCCCGCAGCTCCCGGTACCGGCGTTATCGCAGGCGGCCCTGTGAGATCGGTAGTAGAGATGGCAGGCATCAAGGATATCAGAACAAAGTCCCTTCGTTCAAATAATCCTTGCAACGTAGTAAGAGCAACTATCGCAGGACTTGCAGGCGTAAAGAGCCTTGACGAGATCGCTGCAAAGAGAGGCAAGACTGCAAAAGAAATTTTAGGCTAAGGAGGAAATACAGATGGCAAACCTGAAAATCGAACTGGTCAAGAGTCTGAATGGCAGAACCGCTAAGCAGATCGCCACTGCAAATTCTCTTGGTCTCAGAAAAATCGGTGACACAACAGATCAGCCCGACAATCCTCAGACACAGGGCAAGATCAAGGTAGTATCTCACCTTATCAAAGTAACCCAAGCATAAAGCAAGGAGGTGCAATCACAAATGAAACTGCACGAATTATCACCAAATCCCGGTTCAAACGTTGACATCAAGCGTAAGGGCAGAGGTCACGGTTCCGGAAACGGAAAGACAGCCGGTAAGGGACATAAGGGACAGAAGGCTCGTTCAGGCGGCTCTATCAGACCTGGTTTTGAAGGCGGTCAGACAGCACTGGCTCGTAGAATCCCTAAGCGTGGATTTAACAATATTTTCGCAACAAAGTACGCAGTTATCAATGTTTCAGACCTTGAAATGTTCAACGACGGTATCACAGTAGATGCCGAGCTGCTCAAGGCAAGCGGACTTATCAAGAAGGAGCTTGACGGCATCAAGGTGCTTGGAAACGGCGAACTTACTAAGAACCTTACAGTAAAGGCTGCCAAGTTCTCTGCAGCTGCCAAGGAGAAGATCGAAAAGGCAGGCGGGAAGGCAGAGGTGATGTAATTGTGATAGAGACATTTCGTAATGCCTGGAAAATACCGGACTTAAGGAAGAAGCTCCTATTTACATTTTTCATCATCGTAATATACAGAGTCGGCGGTACGGTACCAGTGCCGTTCCTCGACGCAGATAAGCTCAGAGAGTGGTTTCAGCAGAGCGAGAACTCAGGTAACTTTTTCAGCTACCTGAACGTTCTGTCCGGAGGTAACTTCTCCAAAGCAACTCTTCTGGCACTTTCAGTATCTCCATATATCAATGCACAGATCATCATTCAGCTTCTGACATATGCCCTTCCGCCATTGGAAAGACTCGCACATGAGGGTCCCGAAGGCAAGAAAAAGCTGGACAAGATCACAAAGTATTTTGCTTTGCTGATCGCAGTGTTCCAGGCTTGGGCATATTACCTCACACTTTCAAAAGCAGACGCTGTTGTTTATACCTCAGGTTTTGACAAGGTGTTTGCGGAGATCGTTATAATCGCTTGCTTTACCGCAGGTGCTTCGATGACCATATGGCTGGGCGATGAGATCAATGCAAAGGGTATCGGAAACGGTATCTCAATGCTGCTGTTTGCAGGTATTGTAGCAAGAGGTCCAGCTGCTGTTATCGACCTTTTCAGACTGATGAGCACAGGCGATGCAAAGAACATTATCCTTGTTCCGATCATCATAGTTGTGTTCGTGGCAATGATCGCTTTCATAATCTTTATGAACGAGGCGGAAAGGCGTATTCCGATCCAGTATGCAAAACGTGTAGTGGGCAGGAAACAGTACGGCGGACAGAATACATTTATCCCTGTGAAGATCGCAATGAGCGGCGTGCTGCCGATCATCTTCGCAATGGCATTTGTATCACTTCCGTCTACACTGGAAATGTTCATCAAACCAAACCCGGGTTCGTTCTATGATAAGTTCCTTGGTTGGTTCAGCTACACACACCCCGTTTATGCAGTGGTATATTTCATACTGATAATCGGCTTCAACTATTTCTACGTTTCAATGCAGTATAACCCTGTCGAGATCGCTAATAACCTCAGACAGAATAACGGAGGCGTTCCGGGAATCAGACCGGGTAAGCCGACCTCTGATTACATCAAGAAGATACTGTCAAAGATAACACTGGTAGGTGCTATATTCCTCGGAGTTATCGCTATCCTGCCTATCATCTTTACAGCTATCACAAAGATGAATATTGCAATGGGCGGTACTTCCATACTCATCGTTGTGGCAGTCGCTCTTGAAACAGTTCGTACAATGGAATCTCAGATGATGATGCGTCATCATAAGGGCTTCCTCGAATAACCCCCGATAATTGTAAGGCAGTAAATTTTGAAAATGGATTTTCAAAGTCAGTTTTGCGTTGTGGGTGTTCTCCCACAGCGTAAAGCGAAACCTATCAGATCATCGAAAGGAGGATATATTCGCTGCGGCGGATATAGAAAATAGTATGAACATTATTCTTTTAGGTGCCCCGGGTGCGGGCAAAGGTACACAGGCAGAGGTTTTGTGCAAGGCACTTGATATCCCGACGATCTCAACAGGAAATATGCTCAGAGCTGCTGTAAAAGCAGGCACAGAGTACGGACTCAAGGCTAAGGCTGCTATGGACGCAGGCGCACTTGTTTCAGATGATATCGTTATCGGTATCCTCAAGGACAGGATCGCAGAGCCTGATGCGCAAAACGGATTTATTCTTGACGGCTTCCCAAGAACAGTTCCGCAGGCTGAAGCCCTTGATAACATGGGCGTTCAGATCGATAAGGTCGTAGAGCTTGCAGTTGACGACGAGGTCATCAAGAGCAGACTTTCAGGCAGAAGAGTTTGCCTGGACTGCGGCGCAACATATCATATCGTTACCAAAGCTCCAAAGGTAGAGGGCGTGTGTGATGTTTGCGGCAAGGAGCTTGTCATCAGAAAGGACGACGAGCCTGCAACAGTCATCAGCAGACTTGAAACATATCATAAGACCACAGCTCCGCTGGTAGATTTCTACAAGGCGCAGGGCAAGCTGGTAACAGTTCATGGTACAAATTCAGTATCGGAAACAAACGATATGGTGCTTGCAGCTCTCAAGGGCTGAAGCTTAGAAAGGTCAAAAAGGCATAAAAATGATTTGTGTCAAATCCAATAAGGAAATCGAAAAAATGCGTAAGGCAGGTCAGATAACTGCCGGAGCATTGATCGCTGCGGGCGAGGCGATAAGACCGGGTATGACTACCCTGGAGCTTGATAAGGTCGTCCACAGATATATAACCTCACATGGCGCAAAGCCAAGCTTTCTTGGCTACGGCGGATTTACAGGCTCGGCTTGTATCTCGATAAACGATGAGGTTATCCACGGTATCCCCGGACCGAGAAAGATCTGCCAGGGCGATATAGTATCGGTCGATGTCGGTGCATATATCGACGGATACCATGGGGATTCCTGCAAGACCTTTGCTTGCGGTGAAATATCCGATGAGGCAAAGGCGCTTATGAAGTCTACCGAGGAAAGTCTTTACCTTGCAATAAAAATGGTAAAGCCGGGCGTAAGGCTCGGAGATCTCGGTGCGGCAATCGCTAAGTATAATGAGGACAACGGTTTCTCCGTTGTGAGAGAATTTGTCGGTCACGGAGTCGGAAGGAACCTCCATGAGGATCCCGAGGTTCCCAACTACGGTAAAGCCGGACATGGCATCAGACTTGTTGCCGGTATGGTCATTGCGATCGAACCGATGATAAATCAGGGAACTGCGAAAATAATCCAGCTCGACGACGGCTGGACTGTCAAGACCGCCGACGGAAAGCTCTCAGCTCATTTTGAACATACGATCGCTGTAACTCAGGATGGTGCAGTCATACTGACCCAGCCGTAAAGAGGAAAGCATCGTGAACATTGACAAGGGCACGCTGGTGAGGGCGAGCGCAGGCCGTGATAAAGACTCCCTGTTCGTTGCGGTGGGAGTTCACGACGGTTTCGTATATATCTGCGACGGAAAGTCAAGACCACTTGAAAGACCAAAGCGGAAAAATCCGAAACACATTTCACCTACGCACGTTACCGTTGAAACCGACGGGCTTACAAACAAGAAGTTAAGAAGGCTGATAAATCAGTTTATGACCCGGACTGATATTCAGCAGACCGACACCTTTGAATGAGGAGGTATTTTAATGTCAAAAGAAGACGTGATAGAGCTTGAAGGTACAGTTGTTGAGGCGCTGCCAAATGCAACGTTTCAGGTTGAGCTTTCAAACGGTCATAAGATCCTTGCTCATATTTCGGGTAAGCTTCGTATGAATTATATCAGAATCGTTCCCGGAGACAAGGTAACGGTCGAAATGTCGCCGTATGATCTGACAAAGGGACGAATCACTTGGAGAGCAAAGTAAAAAAGGACCAACGTCAGAAGAATGCAGTTAATCAATAAGGAGGTATTTCAATGAAAGTAAGACCTTCAGTTAAGCCTATTTGCGAGAAATGCAAGGTTATCAAAAGAAAAGGTAAGATCATGGTGATCTGCCAGAACCCAAAGCATAAACAAAGACAGGGCTAACAAACCAATAATGGAGGTGCAGCTAAATAATGGCTCGTATTGCTGGTATCGACCTGCCAAGAGATAAAAGGATAGAGGTTGCTCTTACCTATATCTTCGGCATCGGTCAGAAGACTGCTACAAAGATCATCAAAGAAACAGGCGTAAACCCTGATGTCCGTGTAAAGGACATGAGCGAGGACGATGTAGCAAAGCTTCGTGAATATATTGATCATAATTTGACAGTTGAGGGTGACCTCAGAAGAAATGTGGCTCTTAATATCAAGAGACTTACAGAGATCGGCTGTTATCGTGGTATCCGTCACCGCAAGGGACTTCCAGTGCGTGGACAGAGAACCAAGACCAACGCAAGAACTCGTAAGGGTCCTGTTAAGACCATCGCTAACAAGAAGAAGTAAAGGAGGGTGTGAACAATGGCTCAGGCTAAGAAGAAGGTTACAACTATTCGCCGCCGTCGTGAAAGAAAGAACATTGAACAGGGACAGGTTCATATCCAGTCTACTTTCAACAACACGATCGTAACGATCACAGATATGCAGGGAAATGCGATCTCATGGGCATCTGCAGGCGGACTTGGATTCAGAGGCTCCAAGAAGTCAACTCCGTTCGCTGCACAGACTGCTGCCGAGACAGCTGCAAGAGCTGCTAAGGAGCACGGTCTGAAGATCGTAGAGGTATTTGTAAAGGGACCAGGTGCCGGACGTGAAGCAGCTATCAGAGCACTTCAGTCAGAGGATCTTGAGGTAAGACTTATCAAGGACGTTACCCCTATCCCTCACAACGGCTGCCGTCCGCCTAAGAGACGTCGTGTATAATCAATTTGAGTTTGTAAGTTTGCTCAAAGTCAGGTAAGCAAGACTGCTAAGGCCTGATACAACATTAAAAACGGAGGAATTTACTATGGCAGTAAATAGAGAACCAATTCTCAAGAGATGTAAGGCTCTTGGAATCAGCCCAATGGTTATGGGTGTTGCAAAGGAAACAAAGCGTGATCCTAACGCTAACAAGAGAAAGAAAGTATCCGAGTACGGACTTCAGCTCAAGGAAAAGCAGAAGCTCAAGTTCATCTACGGTATGCTGGAGAAGCCTTTCTATCACTATTTTGAGCTTGCTCAGAAAATGGAGGGACAGGCAGGTGCGAACCTCATCACCCTTCTTGAGTCAAGACTTGATAACATTGCATTCAGAATGGGTCTTGCAATGACAAGAAGAGAAGCTCGTCAGCTGGTAGTACACGGACACTTTGAGGTAAATGGCAAGAGAGTCGATATCCCATCTTACAGAGTTAAGGTCGGCGACGTCATCTCTCTGAAGGAAAACAGCAAAAAGAGCGAAAAGTTCAAGCAGATCATCGAGGCTACGGCAGGCAGAACAACTCCTACTTGGCTTGATGTGGACAAGGAAAAGCAGACAGCAAAGGTAACTCGTCTGCCGGTAAAAGACGACCTTGACTACGATATCGAGGAGCATCTGATCGTCGAGTTGTATTCTAAGTAATACATCAGAGTCCTGTTTGCAAAGAGCTTGTACGCAAAGAGCCGTGCAAATCTTTGCAGGCATCATAAGGATCGTAAAATCCAAACACAAAAAGTCATAATAACAATAGAACACAGGGAGGGTTTTAAATGCTTGAAAAAATCGAGAAGCCAAAGATCGAAACGCTGGAGCTTCGCCCGAACGGGACCTATGGCAAGTTTGTTTTAGAGCCGCTGGAGCGTGGCTATGGTATCACACTGGGCAACAGCCTCAGACGTGTACTGCTCTCCTCATTGCCGGGTGTAGCCGTTACATCTGTAAAGATCGACGGTGTACACCACGAACTCTCAACTATCCCGGGAGTAAGAGAAGATGTCACAGAGATCATTCTCAACCTCAAGGGATTGACTGCAAAGCTTTATGGTGAAGGACCAAAGACGATCTACATCGAGGCTGAAGGTGAATGCGACGTAACAGCCGCAGACATCAAGGCGGACTCTGAGGTAGATATCCTTGTTCCGGATATGCATATCGCAACACTTGGTGCAGGTGCAAAGCTGTTCATGGAAATAACGATCGACAGAGGTCGTGGTTATGTATCCGCAGAAAAGAACAAGAGCTATATGACCAATGCACCGATAGGTGTTATCGCTGTTGACAGCATCTATTCGCCGGTATTGAAGGTGAACTACACAGTGGACAATACCCGTGTAGGACAGATCACCGACTATGATAAGCTTACCCTTGAGGTCTGGACCGACGGAACGATCTCAGCAAAGGAAGCTGTATCAATGGCAGCCAAACTCCTCAACGAGCATCTGAATCCATTTGTGGATCTGTCAGAGGAAACCAATGTGGTTGAGATCATGGCAGAAAAAGATGACAGGGGCAAGGAAAAAGTCCTTGAGATGACCATTGAGGAACTTGACTTATCCGTGCGTTCGTTCAACTGTCTGAAGCGTGCAGGAATAAACACAGTTAACGATTTGATCGACAAGTCTGCTGAAGAGATGATGAAGGTCAGAAACCTCGGAAAGAAGTCATTTGAGGAAGTAAAATCAAAGCTTCATTCTTTGGGTTATGAACTCAGCTCAGAAGACGATAATTAAAATAAGGAGTGAAAATCTATGCCAGGCACAAGAAAACTGGGAAGAACAACTGACCAGAGAAGAGCAATGCTCAGAGCAATGGTCACCTTTCTTCTCGAAAACGGTAAGATTGAAACAACTGTAACAAGAGCTAAGGAAGTAGCTGCAATGACCGAGAAGATGATTACTCTCGGAAAGGCAGGCGACCTCCATTCAAAGCGTCAGGTGCTTTCTTATGTAACAAAGGAAGGCGTTGCAAAGAAGCTGTTTGACGAGATCGCACCGTCATATGACGGACGCAACGGCGGTTATACCCAGATCGTAAGGATCGGACCACGTCGTGGCGACGCTGCAGAAATGGCTATTATTAAGTTGGTTTAATTTCATACATCAAGAAGAAGTCCGCAAAGGACTTCTTCTTTTTTATGTCCGAAAGATCCAGGAACGGAGCTGCTGCGTGTATTGAAAAATATATCACACAAAAAATATATCCATAGCAGCGTAATAGAGCATCAGGAAAAGAGTTTTCACTGATAATGTGGTTGATTTTTTGCGCAGGATATTGTATAATGATTGTGTATGGAGGAATTTTGGTATGATTTTTTTGTTTTTACTTCCGCCTTATCTGGCAGTAGTGATATATATGCTGGTGAGGTTTTTTCACTGGCTGAAAAACTGCAACCACAGACTTGGATGGAAGCGAGTTAAGATACCGTTTACAGTGGCGTATATTTCGTTTGCACTTTCACCACTTCTGGCTTTCTTCCTCCCAAAGAGCACATTTGCGGTGATAGTGCGCCGTGCATCGACCTATTGGATGGGAGTGCTTTTGTACAGCGCTATGGCAGTCGGCTTGCTTGAGCTTATCAGATTGATAGCAAAGCACACAAAACTCAGAAACACAAAGCTCTTCTCACGAGGCGGAACAGTGACCATTGGCTCGGTAATAACCGTTTTGACTGCACTTGTCTGCATCTGGGGCGGCATCAATGCAAGAAATATCAGAGTTACCGATTACAGCGTGAGTGTCAACAAAAAGTGCGAGGGAACGGACAAGCTCAATATCGTTCTGGTCGCAGACCTTCATATGGGCTACTCGATCGGCGTTAAGCATATCGAAAAAATGGTGGATAGAATAAATGAGCAAGAACCCGATCTTGTCGTGATCGCAGGAGATATCTTTGACAACAGCTACGACAGCCTTGACGATCCTGACGGGATCAGAAAGCAGTTTTTGCGTATTAACAGCAAATACGGTGTTTATGCAACAATGGGCAACCATGATATCGAGGAAAAAATACTCATGGGATTTACCTTCTCATGGGGGGAGTCACCGAAGCTTTCACAGCAAATGCATGACTATGTTGAGAATTGCGGGATAAAGGTGCTTTACGATGAGAGCGTGCTTGTGGACAACAAGTTCTATATCGTTGGCAGACGTGACAGGGATAAGCCCGGTACGGACGACGGAAGCAGAGCTTCGATAGACGAGCTTACAAAAGACCTTGACAAGTCAAAACCGGTGTTTGTCATAGCCCACGAGCCGGATGAATTGCAGCAGACAGCAGATGCCGGTGCGGATATAGACCTCAGCGGTCATACCCACGACGGTCAGCTTTTCCCGCTGACGCTGGTGGTGAGAAACATCTGGGAAAACCCATGCGGAAAGCTTGAAAAGGATAATATGACCAGCATCGTTACCTCGGGCGTGGGAGTGTACGGACCATTCATGCGAGTGGGAACTCGTGCGGAGATCTGTAATATAACAGTAGAGTTCAATGGTTGATGGCAGCGCTGCCCCAAGCCATGAAACGGAGTGAGATAAATGAAGAGCAAGGACACAAGAGCAGTCAGCAAAATAGCATCGGCAAGGCGTAAAACAGCTATAATCAGCGGAGTGATAATAGCTGTCTCGGTCATTATCACAGTGATCCTTGCTGCCTGGCTGATAATGGATCAGAATTCCGAGATGAGCCGTGAGAATATCCGCACGATGAACGACCAGCTCGGTAAGGCAGCTGTGTCAAAGCTTGATAAAATGGAGAGCGTTTCATCAAGGATATTCCAGCGTAAAAGGTTCGTCGAGTATGACGCTTCAATGTATAATCACGCCGACAGCTACGAGGCGCTGACACTTGAAAAAGAGATAGGTGACTTTCTTATCTCGATGAGCACAGTGGACAATTACAACGACTTTTTCTTCCTTTACGCAAACAACCATACAACAGGAAGGGTTTCAAGATCGGCAAGTGAGGACTTTGGCAGCGAAATGTATGCAGCTGTGAGCAACTACCTCAAAAACAGAAGCAGTCTGTGGTTCACCGGGGTAAATGACGACTACGATAATCTTTATTTTGCAAGACGTATAAATCCGGGAACGATCTTTATTGGTTCGTTGTTCACAGACGAGATGAAAACAGTCTTTCCCGACGCAAACGCAAAGCACCTCAGCTTTGCTATGTGCGATGACCATGGAAAGATCTTTTTCTCGGTAAATAAAAGCGATGTCACCGAAAAAGCGATAGACGAGCTGAAAAAGCATTGGTCAGTCGATGAGCCGATAACTGCCGACAGCACTGCCTATGCAGCAAGCTCAGCTTCGTGCGGAAGCAACTGGCATATCATCTCGGTGTCGGACTATTCAGAGAGAAATACCCACTATCTGCGCATACTCATATATTGCTCGGTGATACTTCTGTGCGCAATCGTGCTGGTGCTTGTCGTGGGACTTTTGCTCTCATCGTTAAAAATGCCAAATAATATCATCTATCGTGGAGATTATTCCACCGATACTATGGATAGGCTCACAGGGCTTATTATGAATGAAGCACTCGAAAATGTCATAATCGGCAAAATGGACAGCTGCATAAACGGCTCGACAATGGTGCTTTTGCTTATCAAGATAAAAAATTATGAGCTTATAAGCGAGAACTACGGCGAAACAGCGGTGGACGAAGCGCTGATAAAAGTCTCCTCCGTGCTCAGAGAGTTTTACGGAAAAAGCAGCACAGTCGGCAAAACAGGCGAGAACGAGTTTGCCGTGCTGGCTGATTTCACCGACTTCAACCTGTTCAAGGCACACGAGAGAATGAAGGCAAATATCAGACAGCTCGAAGAGGAACTTGATAAGCTTGAGCTTGAAAACGAGCGTGGAATGATAAGATGCGCTCTGGGTGCAGCGGTTTATCCCGAGGACAGCGAGGACTATGACGAGCTTTATGATAACGCAAAGTCCGCACTTGAAGACAGTACCCAGACCCGTGCCTGCAAGTGCAGGTTTTACAGCGACATAAAACCGCAGCAGAACAAAAAATAATGAAAAAGGGGGACACAGCAGATGAAAAAACTGATAAGCGTACTTATTGCAGCAGCCATGAGCGTGTCCCTTGCTTCGTGTGCTCCGGGAAGCGATGTGTATATCCAGCGATATGATACCAATTCGCATATAAGATTCAGCTGGTGGAGCAACGATATCAGAAGCAGCTATACCATTCAGGCTCTGAAAAAGTTTGAAAAGCAAAATGATGTCAGCGTTGATCCTGTATTCTGCGAGTTTTCGGGCTATAAGCTGAGGCTTGAAACAGACGTTAACGCAAAGGAAGTTCCGGACGTATTGCAGATGAATTACAACTGGCTTTACGAGTATTATTCGCATGATCCCGGTCTGTTTTATGATATGAACAAGCTCAAGGACAAGATAAGACTGAGCAATTTTTCTCAACAGCAGCTGGAGCTTGGCACTATCAACGGAAAGCTCGTGGGTATCCCGACCTCGCTCAATGGGATAGATATGTTTTATAATACACAGACGCTTAAAACGTACGGTATCACCCAGCCGAGCAGTTGGGTAGATCTTATCGAGGCGGGGAAAAAGCTCAAACCGCATGGTATCTATGCAATGGAGATGGGCGAAGCATCAATGTGGCTGTGCTGCGCAGCATATGCCGAGCAGATCACCGACAAGCCGATGTTTGACAGCAGCAACCGCTTGCAGTATACCGCCGATGATTTCGGTATAATGCTGGATTTCTATAAAAAGCTTATTGAAAACAACGTTTCGCCTCGTCCGTCGAATTTTAATCATATGGATTTTTATAATGACAAAGCAGCCGGGATCGCCTGCTGGATATCAGAATCAAAGAGCTTTTTTTCCAGCAATACCGGTGTGAACGCAGCAGCTGTGAACATTTCCATCGGAGAACTTCCCGGAATAACGGAGCCTGCCCAGAGCGGCTGGTATAAAAAGCCGATGTCGTTTTATTGCATAAGCGCAAAAACCAGGGACGTTTCAAAATCTGCTGAGCTGGTGGACTTTCTGCTCAACAGCGAGGATATGGCAGAACTTCAGGGTACGGAAAAGGGTATACCTCTGAGCAAGTCTGCGCAGGAGGTGCTTGAGGCAAGGGATATGCTCAGCGACCTTCAGGCAGTGGCGGATAAGAAGATGAACGAGAATAAGAATATAAAGCTGATGAGTCCGTATCTCGAAAATGAGCAGCTGATGAAAGCGTTTTTCTCTGCCGGTGACGATGTGCTTTATAACAATGCCGACTTAAACCAAATGGCAGCACAGATTCTTTCAACAGCAAGAAATATAGCGGAAATTCCTAAATGACTGTTGACAATTCTGTTCGTCGGGTGTATAATTCTATTATATTGAAAATGGCTGTGACGGAAAAGGTGCTTGGGCAGCTGACTTTCAGAGAGTAGCGGGTAGGTGCGACGCTATAAGCAGAGCCTTTGCAGGATCATTCCCGAGTCGGTCGGCTGAAATCAGAGTAAGCGGACACGGTAACTCACCGTTAAAGAGTTTGAGCGGCACAGACTTGTGGCAAGTTTGTGCAATCAGAGTGGTAACACGGAGAATTTTTGTCTTCGCCTCTGCTAATAGAGGCGAATTTTTTGTTTTATTATGGCTTGTTTTGTAAACTGCAAACAGAGTCTATCCAACGTTGAGATCAAAAGATAATTAGGATCAAGAGGCAAGAGATCGTCTGCCAAAGGCAGACACCTTGTCTTGCATCTGAAAAGCGAAGCGCTCTTGCTTCAGAAAGCTGAGCTCAGATCAAAGCATCAGTTTTTTCATAGATCAATATTATATGATAAAATAAATCTAAAGAAGAGGTTGGAAGTTATGCTGACATTAGACAAGGTATATGACGCATCAAGGGTGCTCAAGGAGGTAGTAAGACCGACAGCGTGCATCTATGCGCCAAAGGTAAACGAGGGAGTTAATACATTCCTCAAAACAGAAAATTTACAGGTAACGGGTTCGTTCAAGGTCAGAGGTGCATATTACAAGATATCACAGCTCTCTGAGGAGGAAAAGAGCCACGGCGTAATTGCCTGCTCTGCGGGAAACCATGCGCAGGGTGTTGCACTTGCAGCGCAGAAAAGCGGTATAAAGGCTGTTATCTGCCTGCCTGACGGCGCACCTATCTCAAAGGTCGAGGCAACAAGGAGCTATGGCGCAGAGATATGCCTTGTTCCCGGTGTTTATGACGATGCCTATGCCGAGGCTATCAGGCAGCGTGACGAAAAGGGCTACACGTTTGTCCACCCGTTTGACGATGAAAATGTTATCGCAGGTCAGGGAACTATCGGACTTGAAATATACAACGAGCTTCAGGACGTTGACGTTGTGGTAGTTCCTGTCGGCGGCGGCGGACTTATCTCGGGCGTTGCTTTCGCAATAAAGCAGTTAAAGCCGTCTGTGAGAGTCTATGGCGTTCAGGCAGAGGGTGCGCCGTCTATGAAAAAGAGTCTTGCTGAGGATAAGATACTTTGCCTTGACAACGTCCATACTATCGCCGACGGTATACAGGTGAAGGAGCCGGGTGAGAATACATTTGAATACTGCAAAAAGTATGTTGACGGCATCGTTACTGTTTCTGACGATGAGATCTCATCTGCGATACTGCACCTGATAGAAAAGCAGAAGCTCATTGCAGAGGGCGCAGGCGCTACACCTGTTGCCGCAGTTATGTTTGACAAGATACCCGACATCAAGGGCAAAAACGTTGTCTGCGTGGTTTCGGGCGGAAATATCGACGTTACAATTCTTTCAAGAGTTATCAAGAGAGGTCTGCTCAAGTCCGGCAGATCTGATACGCTCACCATTCAGCTTGAGGATAAGCCGGGTCAGCTCAAGGGCGTTTCAGCTATCATCTCTGATCTTGGCGGAAATGTCGTTTCTATCCACCACGAAAGAGCGAGCGAGGACAGCGACATCACCGAGTGCCTGCTTCGTCTGGTGCTTGAAACGAGAAACTATGAACACATCAAGCAGATAAGAAAAGCACTTGCTGACAAGGGATTTAAAATCGTAAATAAATAAAATAAAGGAGTAATGTAAAATGGCAGAAACGATCTACACAAAAAATGCGCCCGACGCTATCGGACCTTATTCGCAGGCAAAGGTAGTCGGAAATCTCGTTTTCACATCGGGACAGATAGCTATTAATCCTGCAACGGGAAACGTTGAGGCAACAACTATCGAGGAGCAGACACATCAGGTCTGCAAGAACCTCAAAAATCTGCTCGAGGCAGCAGGCAGCGACATCAGCAAGGCTGTCAAGACAGTTTGCTTCCTCAAGAATATGTCCGACTTTGCAGCGTTCAACGGCGTTTACGGCGAGTACTTCACCTCAAAGCCTGCACGCAGCTGCGTAGCAGTAAAGGAGCTTCCAAAGGACGTTCTTGTTGAGGTAGAGGTTATAGCAGAGATCTGATAAACCCAACTTAGCAAAAAAATAACAGACAGTGCTTTTTGATAAGCATTGTCTGTTTTCTTTTCAATGCAAGTTTTCGGGTTCAAAACTAATAGAAAGTGATGAAATGTAGTATTGTATGACGTATTGATGTATCATTGAGAAAAGCTCTCTTGAAAAGAATTATCTCCGAACTCTCTCGGGACTCTTACTCATTTTTCGTTACAGGGGACCATTAGTTTTTTAAGTCCCCTGTGGCGAAAAATCAATAAAAGGTTTCTGAAAAGGGTTTGGGGAAAACTCTTCTCGAAAAGAGTTTTCCCCAATAAAACGTCGATGTTATTACAGCCTTGCATTTGCAAGCATAAGCTTTATGCGGTTTTCCTGGTTTACCTTTGTTGCACCCGGGTCATAGTCGATAGCAACGATGTTCGCGTTCGGGTACGCCTTCTTGATTACACGCGCACTGCCCTTTGCAACGATGTGGTTCGGCAGGCAGCCAAACGGCTGGGTGCAGATGATGTTCTCTGTGCCTGTTTCGGCAAGCGCAGCCATTTCTGCGGTGATAAGCCAGCCCTCGCCCATCTTTACGCCCTGGTGGATGTACTTGTCGGCGCACTTGCGCAGATGCTCAAAATCGTGCGGCGGCTGGAAAACTCCATGCTCCTCAATGACCTTTATCTGCTGCTTCTGGAACTTGTAAAGGATATCGTATCCAATAGTGTACAGCACTGTTGACTTGTCAAATATGCCGTACAGCAGCCTATCGTTTATCGGGTCAGAGGCGCAGTAAAGCACAAAGTCAAGCAGACCCGGGACATTCGGCTCGCAGCCCTCCTCAAGCAGAAACTCGTTGAGGTGGTTGTTTGCAAGCGGTGAGTATTTTACATATATCTCGCCGACTATGCCGACCTTAGGCTTTTTCTCACTTGTTCTTTCAAGCGCCGCAAAGTCACGCAGCATAGCCTTGTAGATGCGCTTTGTGTGGGTGTAGCCTGTCTTGGTGTCAAACAGCTTGCCCATTCTGTGCTGCCAGCGTGCGAGGAGTCTGTCAGTTGAACCTTCAACGACCTCGTAGGGCTTGCACTGGTTGTAAAGCAGCATCAGCATATCGCCGTAAAGCACAGCATAGATAAGCCGCAAAGCGATAGCCGGAGTCATTGGAAAAGCCGGATTCTTTTCAAGTCCGCTGAAGTTGAGCGACAGCACAGGCACCTGTGGGAACTGACTTGAAACAGCCTTTCTTATAAGGTGTATATAGTTTGATGCACGGCAGCCGCCGCCTGTCTGGGACATTATCAATGCAGTCTTATTAAGATCGTACTTTCCGCTTTTGAGAGCGTCCATAAACTGTCCGATAACGATAAGAGCAGGGTAGCAGGTGTCGTTGTGGGTGTTTTTCAGTCCCTCGTCGATGACATTTCGTGAGGAGTTTGTGAGCAGCTCCATCTTGTAGCCATACTTCTCGTAGATCTTGATTATCAGCTTGAAATGGATAGGAAGCATATCCGGCACAAGTATCGTGTAGTCCTTTTTCATATCCTCGGTGAAAAAGGTCTTATGCACTCTTTTTGAAGGTTCAGGCTTAGCCTGCTTATTTTTATCCGGCATTTTTGCTTTCCTCCTTTTCTTCAAGAGCAGCTGCCAGAGAACGCAGACGTATCTTTGCTGCGCCGAGATTTGTTATCTCGTCTATTTTGAGCTGCGTGTAAAGCTTGCCCTTTTCTTCAAGAATAGCTCTTACCTCGTCTGTGGTGACAGCGTCAATGCCGCAGCCGAAGGAAACCAGCTGTACAAGCTGCATATCTTCGTTTTCACAGACATACTCCGCAGCTCTGTAAAGGCGTGAATGATATGTCCACTGGTTCAGAACATCTACCGACGGAGTATCAACAAGCCCCGAAACACTGTCCTCTGTAACGACCGCAAAGCCAAGCGAAGCAATGAGCTTGTGAATACCGTGGTTTATCTCCGGGTCGATATGGTAAGGTCTGCCTGCCACAACGATTATCTTCTGACCCTTGCTGCGTGCATCTGCGATTATCTCACGAGCTTTTTTCTCGATGTTCCTTCTGTATCTGAGCTGTGCCGTGTACGCCTTATTCAGTACACCAAGCACCTGCTTTTCGGTTATGTGATACCTTGCAAGGCACTTTGCTACAACGTGTGCAACGTGTTTTTTCATATTGATGTCAAGATACGGAGCGATGAAATTCCTGCTTGTCAGCTTGTCGTTGTTTGCTTTCAGAAGCTCGGGGTAGTATGCAACGACAGGGCAGTTGTAGTGATTGTCCGAGCCGCCCTCGTCGATATTGTAGCTCATGCATGGGTAGAAGATAAAGTCAACTCCCTTGTCAAGCAGGCTCTCGATATGTCCGTGGCAGAGCTTTGCAGGGTAGCATACTGTGTCTGAAGCGATAGTCTGCTGTCCCTTGTAGTAGGTATCTCTTGTTGATTCCTCCGACAGCACGACCTCAAAGCCAAGCTCTGTGAACAATGTGTGGAAATATGGCATAAGGTCGTAGAAGGAAAGCGCAAGCGGGAAGCCGACCCTTGCCTTTGGCTTACCCTTTGGTTTGGTAAGCTCATAGTCCCTGATGAGCTTATACTTATATTCGATCATATTTTCCGCACGGTCGGTGACTTTTATTCCTGCACCCTTTTCGCAGCGGTTGCCCGAAACAAAGCGGTGACCATCGTTGAATTTGATTATCGTCAGATTGCAGTGTGCGCCGCAGCCCCTGCACTGTACAGCGGTAGAGTTGTAAGCAAATTCTCTGAGCTGTTCAAGCGTGAGTATCTTTGAGGTGCATTTCTGGTTCCTCGTTTTTTCCATTGCGAACAAAGCGCAGCCGAAAGCTCCCATAAGTCCTGCGATCGCAGGTCTGATAACATTTCTGCCAAGCTCTTTTTCAAACGAACGCAGCACAGCGTCGTTGAGGAAAGTTCCTCCCTGAACAACTATGTTCTTTCCAAGCTCCTCGATAGTTTTTGCTCTGATAACCTTGTAAACAGCATTTTTGATGATAGATGACGAAAGACCGGCGGAGATATCCTCAACAGTCGCACCGTCCTTCTGTGCCTGCTTTACAGATGAGTTCATAAATACCGTGCAGCGTGAACCAAGCTCAACAGGGGCTTTTGCGAAAAGACCCAGCCTTGCGAACTCAGCAATGTCATAGCCCATAGCCTGTGCAAAGGTCTGTATAAAAGAGCCGCAGCCCGATGAGCAGGCTTCGTTGAGCATGATGCTGTCAATAGCGTTGTTTTTTATCTTAAAGCACTTGATATCCTGTCCGCCGATGTCGATGATGAAATCAACGCTGGGACAGAAGTACGCCGCAGCCTTGTAGTGAGCCACAGTTTCAACTATGCCGAAGTCAACGCCCAGACCCGCACGGATAAGATCCTCGCCGTAGCCTGTTACAGCGGAAGCCTTGATGTTGAGCTTGTCAGTTGAAAGATTATAGATCTCCTCAAGCTTTGCCGCAATAATGTCAAGCGGCTGACCCTTGTTGGAGCAGTAGTGCTGATAAAGCAGCTTTCCGTCTGGTGTGATAAGCACCAGTTTTGTCGTGGTCGAGCCTGCGTCGATGCCGAGGTAAGCGTCACCCTCATATGTGCGTATATCCTCGTATTTAAGGTCAGACTGCCTGTGTCGGTCAACAAAAGCAGCGTAGTCCTCTCTTGTTTCAAACAGCGGGTCGCCGGTGGTGATGTTATCGGTGGTCTTAGCGTTAGCGATCCGGTCAAGTGTTTCATTGATGGTCGCAGCTTCAGCAAGCGTGTGAGCGTGCAGTGCCGCACCGTAAGCCACATAGCAGCTTGATTTTTCGGGCAGTACCGCATGGTCGTCATCAAGCGAGAGCGTGGTCTTGAACGCCTTTCTCAGCGCACTGAGATATGTAAGCGGTCCGCCGAGGAAAAGCACCTTGCCCTCTATCTTTCTTCCCTGAGCAAGGCCCGAGACCGTCTGGTCAACGACCGCCTGGAAGATCGATGCGGAGATGTCCTCTTTTTTCGCACCCTGATTGAGCAGCGGCTGAATGTCTGATTTAGCGAAAACACCGCAGCGTGAAGCGATAGGGTAGGTCTTTGTGCTTTGCAGCGCAAGCTCGTTCATTTCGTCGGGCGTAATGTCCAGAAGGCTTGCCATCTGGTCGATGAAAGCGCCCGTACCGCCTGCGCATGAGCCGTTCATACGCTGTTCCACACCGCCTGTGAGGAAGATTATCTTAGCGTCCTCACCGCCAAGCTCAACCACAACGTCAGCATCGGGATAGGTCTTGTTTACCGCAACGAAAGCCGAGTAGACCTCCTGAACGAAAGCGATGTCGCTTGCCTGAGCGATTCCAAGCCCTGCCGAGCCTGTGATAGCGATGCGGAACTTGTCGCCGGGGTAAAGATCACGAATGATCCTCAGCTGCTGAGCGACCGTTTCACGCACTCTTGAAAAGTGCCTTTCGTATTTGTCGTAGACGAAATTGCCGTCATCATCAACGATGACCGTCTTGACGGTGGTCGAGCCTACGTCTATACCTAAGTCGTAAATTCTATACATACTTTTTCCCCGAAAAACCGGGGCACTCCTTTCCCTGTTACAGTCAAGTGAACATATACATTAATAGTATAGCATATTTGCTGCAAAAATACAAGTGTTTTTTAGAGGTAAGATATAGGAGGTTTCAAGAGGTAAGAGATCTGACGGCAAATTTGCTATTGCAAAAAACGGGGCGGTGTGGTATAATGACGAAAGAAAAATACACAGGAATCGGGGCGGTTTCATGAAAAAAAGAATTTTAGCGGCAATACTGTCAATGGCACTTGCGGCGGCGTGTATGACCGCCTGCGGTGAGGACAACAAGCAGGAAAAAGACAAAGCGGAAACGACCACGACCACCACAACAAAGGAGAATACAACAGCACACGAAGTCATTGTACCAACTGATCCTGGACAAACGACTACCGAAGGCTATTGGCACACGGAGTCCACGACAACAACCACCACGACCTCAAAGACCACAACGACCTCGGGCAATGCAGCGACCGTGAGCTCAAAGAAGAATACAACAGCACACGAAGTCATTGTACCACCTGGACCCAAAGAAAAGCCCAACGAAAACGGCTATTGGCACACGGAGTCCACCACCAAAGCCACCACAAAGGCGACGACTACCACAACCAAAGCGACAACCAAGAAAACCACCACAGCGGCAAATAAAAAGATAACAGCGGCAGACCTCAAAGCCGCCGCCGAAGCAGAGCTGGTAAAAATCCAGAGCGTTGCCAAAAAATATGGTTGGACTATAATAAAACATGAAGTAATACGCAACACGAACACGCAATATGGCATCTTTCTCCGTTTTCATATACCAGTAGACTCTTACGGAGAGAAAGATACGAAAGCGTCAGGCACTATCAAAGCAGAATTGCGAAATGGGACTATCAAAGTCTTTTGGGCCGAACGGGGCCTCAACGGTGGCGGAGACAACTATGACGACTGCAGTGATTATATGCCCATCGAAAACATAATCATCGGTTTGCAAGAATACGGCATACCACAGTAAACAACATTTTCAATACAAAAAAGAGGTAAGAGAACCAACTCTCTTACCTCTTGTTTTTGAAAGCCCTTGCAAATCCCACGCTTTTGTGTTATACTTTATACGTTGGAATTTTCACCGAAAGGATATGATTGAAATGCTGTCAGATATCGAGATCGCAAAGCAGGCGAAAATGCTCAAAATAGGCGAGATCGCCGCTAACCTCGGAATAAGCGAGGAGGACTTTGAGCCCTATGGTCACTATAAGGCAAAGCTCTCCGAGAGCCTTTACGAAAAAACAAAGGACAAGCCCGACGGCAAGCTGATACTTGTCACCGCTATCAACCCTACCCCTGCGGGCGAGGGAAAAACGACTATCTCCGTTGGTCTTGCAGAGTCTATGGCGAAGATAGGCAAAAAGGCTATCCTTGCACTGCGTGAGCCATCGCTGGGTCCTGTGTTCGGCATCAAGGGCGGTGCCGCAGGCGGCGGATATGCACAGGTAGTGCCTATGGAGGACATCAACCTCCACTTCACAGGCGATATGCACGCTATCACCGCAGCCAACAACCTGCTTTGTGCGTTGATAGACAACTCCATTCACCAGGGTAACCCGCTTCGCCTTGATGAAAGACGTATACTTTTTAAAAGATGTATGGATATGAACGACCGTGCCCTGCGTGAGGTCATCGTCGGACTTGGCGGAAAGATAAACGGCTTCCCCAGACAGGACGGCTTCCAGATAACCGTTGCCTCCGAGATAATGGCTATCCTTTGCCTTGCAAGCGACCTTGACGACCTCAAAAAGCGTCTTGAAAGCATACTCGTAGGCTACGACCTCGACGGAAAGGCTGTCTACGCAAAGCAGCTCGGCGGCTGCGGCGCTATGGTCGCTCTGCTCAAAGATGCGCTCAAGCCAAACCTCGTTCAGACGCTTGAAAACACCCCTGCGATAATGCACGGCGGACCTTTTGCAAATATCGCACACGGCTGCAACTCGGTAAGAGCAACAAAGCTGTGCCTTAAACTTGCAGACTACACCATCACCGAGGCAGGCTTTGGCTCTGACCTTGGCGCAGAGAAGTTCTTTGACATCAAGTGCCGCTTTGCGGGGCTCAAGCCAAGCTGTGTTGTGCTCGTTGCAACTATCCGTGCGCTCAAATATAACGGCGGTGTGCCAAAGACCGAGCTTACAAACGAGAACGTCGAGGCTCTGAAAAAAGGCGTTGTGAACCTGAAAACGCATATCGAGAATATGCATAAGTTCGGTGTGCCCGTTGTTGTGGCTATCAACCGCTTCCATACCGATACAGATGCCGAGATCGAGGTCATCAAGCAGACCTGCGATGAAATGGGCGTGCAGTATTCGCTTGCTGAGATATTTGCAAAGGGCGGAGAAGGCGGAAAGGATCTTGCGCAGAAGGTCTGCGATACAATCGACAGCAAGCCGTCAGACTATAAGCCGCTGTATGATGAAAAGCTCCCTATCAAGGAAAAGCTGAATATTCTTGCGACTGAGATCTACCGTGCAGACGGCGTTGTTTATACCTCGCAGGCAGAAAAGGCTATCAAGGAGATAACTGATCTTGGCTTTGGCGGAATACCCGTTTGCGTGGCAAAGACGCAGTATTCGCTGTCTGATGACCCGGCAAAGCTTGGCAAGCCTGAGAACTTTGAGATAACCGTGCGTGATGTAAGGCTTTCAGCCGGCGCAGGCTTTGTGGTAGCATATACCGGTGATATCATGACTATGCCCGGCCTGCCGAAGCACCCGGCAGCATTTGATATCGACTGCGACAATAAGGGAAATATCTACGGACTGTTTTGATAGGTTATTGGGGGAAAACTCTTTTGAAGGAAGCCAAAAATGGCTTCGCAAGCGACCGTAAGGTCGCTTATACCCATTTCAGAAACCTCTTGATTTGAGCATATGGGGATAACCCCCATATGCTCAAATCATACTGAAAGCTCTGAAGAGAGACTGGGAGAAATCTTTTTTCCAGAAAAACTGCCCGCAACAACTTATCACAGCAGCCATATATTCCCCGTGCCTGCGTTGTTGACAAACCCTCGTATGAGTGGTATATTTATTAGTGTATTATATTTTCAGAACTTGTTGGAGAGAGCCTATGCAGACACTGACAGAGCAGACCTCACCTTCGCAGAAAAAAACTGCCGAACAAAACGAGGTGTCCCCAAAGGCAGAGCAAGCCGGGACTGAAATAAAGAAAAAACGAAAGTTTCCCCTGAGCATACAGCTTTGTGTCGCTTTGGGTCTGATTCTGTGTGCAGTGGCGCTTGAAGTGCTCGCACTCAACAGCACAGCGTTTGCCGATTGGTACAGAACGAACATTTTTCCGATGTGGGTGTATATCTATGGGCATATCACCTCACTGTTCCCGTTCTCGGTCGGTGAGATACTTATAATGATCGCAGTGTTTGGCATACCTGTCTCGCTGATAGCAATGACAGTGCTGCTCATAATCAAAAAGGGCAGACGTAAAAAAGTCGGCAGGGTCTTTGGGTATATCTACTTGTGGATAGTGACGTTCGTGGTCGTTGTTCAGGTCAACAACTGCTTCATACTTTACCGTACCTCAAGCTTTGCAAAAATAAACGATATTCCTGTGAACGAGCATACCGATAAACAGCTTGAGGAGCTTTGTGACGCTATCGTGGAAAAGCTCAATATCGCTGCCAAAAAGGTCGAGCGTGACGATGAGGGGCGTATCGTTATGAACTGCGATTATAACGAAACTGCACGAAAAGCGGTGCAGGATCTCAGCAGCGAGTTCAGGAACCTCGATGGCTATTATGTAAGACCCAAGCCGATAATCTGTTCATTTTTTATGAGCCAGATGGACTTTACCGGCATCTATTTCCCATTTTCAATGGAAGCAAACTACAACAACGATTTTTACAAAGCGAAGCTTCCCTGCACAGTCTGCCACGAGCTTGCGCATACAAAAGGATACATACAGGAGGACGAGGCGAATTTTATTGCCTTTCTTGCCTGCATCAGAAGCGATGACCCGTATTATAACTACGCAGGTTATCTCACTGCGCTGACATATGTGCGCAATAAGATATTTGAATATGCCGATGAGGATACAAAGGTCAGGATAGATTCATCTATCTGTGATGAGGTCTGGGCGGACATCGACGCAAACAGCGAGTACTGGGACAGCGTGAAGAACGCAAAAGATACTGTGTTCAACTCCGAAACGGTCAGCAAGATATCAGGCGATTTTGTTGAAGCCAATCTCAAAGCCAACGGAGTACCGGACGGAAGAAAGTCATACGGACGAATGGTAGACCTGATGCTCAATTACTATTTTGACAGAACGTGAGGGTGACGATTTGACTTATAAATTTACCACAATCTCTCCTGCCCAGACGATAGCTCTGGGGGAGCAGATAGGCAAACGTCTCAGCGGCGGCGAGGTGATAGCGTACAGCGGCGGACTTGGCGTGGGAAAGACCACGATAACCCGTGGCATATCCATAGGAATGGGACTTGGCGACGAGGTCACAAGCCCGACATTTGCCCTGGTCAACGAGTACGCAGGCAGCGAAAGGAGTCTTTGCCACTTTGATATGTACCGTGTGAGCGGTGGAGAGGATCTTGAAACCACGGGTTTTTATGACTATCTTGACGGCAATAACGTCCTTGCGGTGGAGTGGAGCGAGAACATCGCAGACGAGCTTCCGCCGGATTGCATACGCATAAATATAGAGCGTGTTGACGATGAAACACGCATCATCACACTGGATGGAGATGAAAGATTTGCGGATATTGGGGATTGACACCAGCGGAAAGGTCGCATCTGTGGCGTTGTCAGACGGTGAGAAGATACTCTGGGAAAAGTCGGTATATACAAAGCTGACCCATTCTCAGGTGATACTGCCGATGGTTGAGCAGGCGCTTTGTGAAAGCGGATATGAACTTTCTGACCTTGACTGCGTTGCGGTCTCTGCCGGACCGGGTTCGTATACGGGACTGAGGATAGGCATAGGTGCTGTAAAAGGAATGTGCCGTGGCTGCGAGGGCTTGAAATGCGCAGGCGTTTCAACGCTTGCAAGCCTTGCCTATAACTGTCTTGGGTTTTGCGGAAGGATAATCAGCGTTATGAGAGCAAGACCCGATATTTCGTATGTTGCAGAGTTTGACAGCAACACAAAGACTATCACCAGAGTCTCTGACGACAGGGTCGCAGGTGATGCTGATGTGTTTGAAAACTACGATACAGCTTCACCGATAATGCTCGTCGGCAACAATGCTTTGCATATAAAACAGAGTTTTTTCAAGGATAACGAAAATGTTGTAACTGCGAATGCGGCTTGCCTGCTGCAAAGGGCAGCATCGCTATGTCTTGCAGCGGCAGATGATGAGGGGCTTGTCACAACGGCAGACGCTCTGGAGGTCTCGTATCTTCAGGCGACAAAGGCTGAAAAGGACAAGGCACATTCAGATAAACAGGAGGAAGTAAAATGAAGATAGCTATTGGTAACGACCATGCAGCGCCTGAGTTGAAAAATGCAGTAAAAGCACATCTGGAGCAAAGGGGCTTTGAGGTGGTCGATGTTGGCTGTGCAGCCGGCGAAAGGTGTGACTACCCCGATAAGGCAGTCGAGGTCTGCGACAAGGTGGTAAGCGGCGAGTGCGGACTTGGTATCCTTATTTGCGGAACAGGACTGGGAATGTCATATGCCGCCAATAAGGTCAAAGGCATCAGGGCTGCCTGCTGCTCGGACTATTTCTCCGCAAGGCTTTCCCGTGAGCATAATAACGCAAACGTGCTCTGCTTCGGCGCAAGGGTAGTCGGCGAGGGTACCGCCATAGATCTTGTGGATATTTTTATAGATACTCCGTTCTCAGGCGACGAACGACACCAGCGCAGACTTGATAAAATAACAGCTATCGAGCAGAGATAGCTTTGTTGGGCAGCTGGGGGAAACCCTTTTGGAGAGAGGGTAAGTAACACGTGGTAACGGTTACTCCGTTATCCCCCGAGAATATCCTTTGGATATTCTCGCAAGCGACCGCAGGTCGCTTTACCCCTATTCCTAAACCTTTTAATGAAAATCAGGGATATAGGGTCATAACCCTATATCCCTGATTTTGACTGAGAGTTCAGGAGGAGAGTTTGAGAGACAGCACTTCCAAGAGAGTCCCACAACAGTATTCCAATAGAATATCCTCAGATGTTCAGCAGCGTTACCGCTGTTGACAGTGTCATATCATCAAAAAGTCCGGGTTTTCCCCGGACTTTCTTTATCTATCGTTTGAATTTTGCAAACAGGAACACACCTGCAATAACTATCACAAATATCCACACAAAAGCGATTATGACTTTCTTTATGATAACGAAGATCAGCCACAGTACCAACAGTATGACGATCATGACCAGCATACCAATGAGTTTTGCACCAAACGGTGTCGAAAGTGCAGACCTCCGCTTGGTGACGGTGATGACCTCACCATCTTCAACTGTTATCCATACGCTGTCCCCGACGCTGACCTTTATTCCCGAGGGTCTGAGCGAGGATATCTGTACGAATCCGTTCCTGTCGGAATACTCATATGTCACAGTGTTCCCACTTATGCTGATGATCTTTGCACGGTAAGTTTCTTTCATATTTTTCTCCTAATGATTTTGAATAAATTCGCTAAGCGCCCCGGTGTACTTTTCATAGTCGATGTAACAGCTCGTTGCATGGTAAGCGCCCTCTATTTTGACCAGCTTTTTCTCGCCTGAGCAGGCAGCGTAGTTTTCATCACTCATGTAAGCGGGAACAAAGTCGTCCGCAGTGCCGTGAAACAGCAGCACCGGCAGCTTGGTATGCGACAGAGCCTGTCTGGGGCTGCAATCCGAAAAATCAAAGTGTGCGAATATTTTGGCGTAAAGCTCGGCGATGTCAACGAATGGGAACGGCGGCAGATGGAACCAGCTCCTTGAAACACAGCGAAAAATAGCGTCCGGCGAAGAATAGCCGCAATCTCCTATAAGCCCCCTGACATTGTCCGGAAGCCCCGTGCCGGGTGTCATAAGCACCGAAGCAGCACCCATTGAAACGCCATACAGATATATGCTGTGCCCGGGGTACTGCTCAGCGATCAGCCTTGCCCAGCCGCAGATGTCAAAACGCTCCTTGATGCCGTAAGTCATGTGAGAACCTTCACTTTTGCCGTGGCTGCGTTCGTCGATGAGCAGGATGTTAAGCCCCAGATCCTCATACAGAAATCTTACTACTCCGCCGAAATCACCAAGACCAGAGCCTCTGTAACCATGGCAGAGAATGACCGTCTTTTTGCTTTCGCCGCAGCGCAGGAATTTTGCGTAAAGTCTTAGCCCGTCAAATGATATGAGGTGCATTTCACTGGTCCGCTGAGCCTCGAACCAGTCTTTCCCGGCGTAGTACGCAGGCATTACTGCCTTGTATTGGCGCTGCGAGTCGTCGTTTCTGGACATCAACGACATTATTCTGGGAAGAACGTACAGCTTTCTTGAAACACCGCAGCGGTACATCACCGCCGATATGCCAAGAGTTGCAGTGCAAGCGGCGATAGCAGTGTTGCGTATAGCTTTTTTCATTTTTAAGACCTCCTCTTTGACCTCGGGCAATGTCCCGGAAGAATTTTGTGATCCTGCTCATAGTATAACATAAAAACTGTCTTTTGTATACACCGTGATACGGGAAATTTTTGTGGGCATTTTGACGGACAACAAGCGAAATTCTTCATTTTCGGAGCTTATTCTGCGATGTTTACAAAAAATTTTGATTTTAAAGGGAAATTTTTTTCTCTCAATTTTATCGTCTGTGTTTCAATATATTGTGCAGGAATTTTTTCGCAGGGGCAACAGATAGACGATTTTTTAAATAAAATATCAAACTCACGGAAAAAACGACCCTAAAGGTTACAATTTGTTGACAAATCGTCATTTTTACTTATTGACAAGAGGGGCAAGGTTTGTTATAATTAGATAAATTCTTTGTTTTATCAGATTTTTTTTGGTCAATTAGTCACATTTCGGAGGCAGCGATGAAATTACTCAGAAAGATAACAAGCACTATCTGTGCATTGGCACTTTGTGTGCAGGCATCAGCAGCAGTCAGTGCCCAGCAGCTTGGCGTACATACAGATTCGGGCGTGGCAGTCGCAAGCGTTGATGCAGACGTTCCTTGCCTTTCATATCTCAAGGACGTTGCAGTGAACGATGACCCGTCATATATCAAGTTTGTAAGGAACCAGCAGCTGGTCGGAATGACTGATTTCAGCTCGCTTGTTACACACCAGGAGAGGTTCAACAGCTTCAATAAGATCTACGGTATCGACGTTTCTCAGTATAACGGAGAGATCGACTTTACCAAGGTCAAAAAAGAGGGCTATCAGTTCGTTATCGTTCGTGCAGGCGCCCGTGGATACGGACAGGCCGGCATGATGATATCTGATACAGACTTTGAAAAGAATATCGACAATGCCAAAAAGGCAGGACTGATGGTGGGCGTTTATTACTATACGCAGGCTATCACCAAGCAGGAAGTTAAGCAGGAAGCAGATTTCTGTATCAAAAGGATCGCAGGAAGAAAACTGGATCTTCCGGTGTACTTTGATATCGAGCCTGCATATGACTGGACAGGACTTCCCGGAAGACTCGTGGCAGCCAAGTTCTCAAAGGCAAAAAAAGCAGAGCTTTGCCAGTATTTCTGTGACCTTATCCAGCAGGCAGGTTATGTCGGCGGTATCACGTCCTGCAAATCGTGGTTCGATAACGAGATAGAAATGAGCGTGCTTGAAAACAAGTATGATATCTGGCTTGCACATTATACCGAAAACACCAATTACAGCAGAAGCTACAATATGTGGCAGTTTGCAAGCACAAGAAAGATCGAGGGCGTTCAGTCAAACTGTACCGACCAGGACGTAAGATATATAGATACGGTCAGACCGGTGGGCTATCTGAAGCTCTCGGCAAAAGCACTCAGCGATACTGTAATTCTTAACTGGAACGCAGTTTCCAATGTGGACGGATATATAATTTACAAAAAGGATGCCTCGGGCAAAGCTGTCAAGATCGCACAGACCAAGAACCTCAGCTATACCATACAGCGCAGCGACAGTAATGCAATGTACTATGTGCAGGCGTTCAATACCGTTGACGCAAAGACCTATTATTCGGGAAATTCTAATACCATAAGCGTAAGCGGAGCAAAGGTCACAGGCATAAAGACCCTGAGCACTACCGAATCAAGCGTTTCACTCAGCTGGAATGCAGTTACCGGTGCAGCAGGCTATGTGGTGTATATAGCTAATGGCGGAAAGACCACTCTTGCAGGCACGACAAATTCTACTAACCTCACTGTTTCGGGACTGAGCAAAAATGTCGAGTATACCTTCACTGTCTACCCGTATTATAATGCGGACGGCTCAAAACAGTTCAAACAGGGCGTTTCTGCGACTGCTAAGAACGCAGATCCGTTCAAAGCAAGCACAGTAAGAGATGTCAAGGTCAACTCAGTCGAACTGGTGGGCTATGACAGATATGAAACTGCTGCACTTATATCAAAGCAGACATTCCCCAAGGGTACAAATACAGTCGTTCTTGCAACCGGAGAAAGATATGAGGACGCTTTGGTCGCAGCGCCTATGGCAAGGGCTTATAATGCACCTGTGCTGCTTACATCAAAGAATGACCTCAGAGCCTATACTCAGGCTGAGATAAAAAGACTCGGTGCCAAGAAGGTTTACGTTGTCGGCGGAACAGACAGACTCAGCGGGAATATCGACAAAGCACTTGAAAGCATGGGCTGTGAGGTACGCAGAGTGTTCAGCAGCTTTACAAATGACGATTTCGGAACAGCTGTTTACGTTTCAGCAAATATGGATATCGTAAGAGGTTCGACACCGACAGAGGTGTTCATCTCGACCGTTGAATGCTATGCGGATATGCTCTCAATAGCAGGCATCGCAGCAGCAAAGAACGCTCCCGTGCTTTATATCGCAAGCAACGGTATCATCGACGGCGCAACAAAGTTCTATCTTAACAGCATCAAATCCGGATTGAAAAATGTCTATATCATCGGCGGAACAGAGGCTATCGGAGCCACAGCCGATAAGATGCTCAAGGAGTATTGCACAAATGTCACCCGTATCGGCGGAAAGAACAGGTATGAGACCTGCGTTATGGTCAATAAGTACTTTGACAGTGTCCTCACCGGCAGCAGCCTGTGCGTAACGACAGGTGCTGAATTCCCCGACGCAATGGCAGGCGGAGCATTTGCAGCAGTCAACAAAGCTCCCGTGTTCATAGCAGACAGAGTGCTCAGCGATACCCAGAAGCAGTATCTCAAAGCTAAGAATCCGCTGAAGCTTTACAGACTCGGCGGACGAGGACTTGATTCAACTGCGTTTATAAATGCGATAAACGGCAGATAACAGATCTCAAGAGGACGGAAACAGGTTTTTCCGCCCTCTTTTTTACATCGTTCTTTCAGAATACTTTCTTGTCATTTTCACACGATTTTCATAAAAAGCGGGTATTATGTATTCAAGGTCACAGGGACACCGCAGAGAAACTTAGACAACAAGTCAAAGAACATTTGAAAGATCCTGTCAAAATATACACTTTCACCTTCATATAGAATTTGGCAGGCTGCCCCGGCGTGATGTCGGGACAGAGTGCCACCCCAATAAGCAAATGATCTTTTCTTTTTTCATAATTATACTTCATTTCGGAGAAAGAGGCTGTTGTGACCCAACGGTCTCTTTCTCTTTGGTATACCATAAAAAAGGCTTGATAATTGTGAATTAATGTGCTATACTTGTTTTCAAAGCTTGTTTTAAGGGGTTGGGAAAATGAAAACTAATGATCTGTTCAAGCTCAAGCCGGTGCTCTCTTTTGAGGTCTTTCCGCCAAAGAGCACAACACCGGTGGAAAGCATCTATAATACCATCGACGAACTGAAGAACTATAAGCCGGATTTCATCAGCGTTACCTATGGCGCTGGCGGAAGTGCAAACAACGCAACTATCGACATCTGTGATGCTATAAAGAATAAGTGCGGCATCGAGGCTGTGGCTCACCTGCCGTGCATTAATCTTACAAAAGAGCGTGCCATGCAGGAGCTTGAAAGACTCAAAGCCGCAGGTATCCACAACGTGCTTGCTCTGAGAGGGGATATCAATCCAGATGTAGAGCCTAAGCATGAGTTTCAGCACGCCTCCGATCTTGTGAGCTTTATCAAGGAAAACAGCGACCTGAACATTATCGGTGCCTGCTATCCCGAGACCCACCCGGAGTCGGATAATATGATAGATGAGATAAAGCATCTGAAAATAAAGGTTGATGCGGGCTGCTCACAGCTTATCACCCAGCTTTTCTTTGACAACGATGATTTCTACCAGTTTTACGAGAAAACCCGTATCGCAGGCATCAATGTACCGATAGAGGCAGGAATAATGCCGGTCACCAACACCAGACAGATACAGCGAATGGTCGCTATAACACACGCAAAGCTTCCAAGAAAATTTGTGAAGATAATGGAAAAGTACGAAAATGACCCGGTCGCCCTGCGTGATGCAGGTATTGCCTATGCCGTTTCGCAGATCGTTGACCTTATCGCAAACGATGTCGAGGGCATTCATCTTTATACGATGAATAATCCCTATATCGCCTCAAAGATCTGTAAAGCCGTGCAAACCCTGTTCGCCGTGGGTGATTAGTTCTGCCGTATCATTTTGCCGATCGACCGATACAGTAAAATTCTGCCCGGAGATAATCACAGAAATATTTTCGTTGACAGCACGTTTTTGCGTGCTGTTTTGCTTTTGCGCCGAAACCCTTTTTCGACGATCCGGCGCTGTAACCGAAGGTTACAAAACGGTTACCGGAACTTTTTCGGACAGTTGAAAACTCTCGCCACGGCATATTTTTTTGTTGAAAAGTCGGTTGAAAATGTTAAAAACACATAGTTTTCAACCAGTGCAGAGGTCATTTCTTCAAATCTTTCAACATCTGTACGTTTTTTAAGACTTGTAAACGGTTACAGCGTGCAATTTAATATTTTCATATAGTCCGCTTTTTTGTACACAAAACGACGTTTGCCGCACCGAAATAATTACAGTCAGATGTTTCGCAAGCTGTTTGTACAGATTGTGCAAAATGCCGCAAATAAGCTTTGAAGGAGCTAAACAAATTGCATAAAACACTGAAAATACCGGGTTTGTATTTACACGGTCAGTAAATTGTGATATTATGTAAAAGTGAAAAACGATTATGGAAAATCAAGAAAGGACAGGATAAGAAATGAAAGGTTTCATAAAAAAGATAGCAAGTATGGCAATGGCAGCTACAATGCTGTTTGCAGTTGGCTGCGGCAGCTCATCAAGCAGCAGCACCGACGCTTCCTCAAACAAGGACGATTCGCTCCAGAAGGTGATGGACGCAGGCAAGCTCAGACTTGGTCTTGATGCGACATTCAAGCCAATGGGCTACACCGATGAGAATGACAAGATCGTCGGCTTTGACATCGACCTTGCCGAGGAAGTCTGCAAGAGAATGGGCATCAAGCTCGAACCGGTCGGAGTTGACTGGGACACTAAGGAGCAGGACCTTAACGCAGATAAGATCGACTGCATCTGGAACGGACTTTCGATCAGCGATGAGAGAAAAAAGCAGATGCTGATGAGTGAGCCTTATATGAACAACAAAATGGTGTTCATGGTGAACAAGGACAGCGGCATCAAGTCAAAGGACGACCTCAAGGGCAAGAAGGTAGCCGTTCAAAACGGTTCGACCGCACAGGATACACTCAAGGGTGCGGACATTTACAGCGACCTGACAGTGACCGAGCTCGGTACGAACGTTGAAGCTATCCAGCAGCTGGAGCTGAAAATGGTGGACGCTGTTTTCCTTGACTCTGTGGTCGCAGATTACGAGATAACCTCCACAGGCAAGCCCTATGAAACGCTTACCGATTCGCTTTACGAGGAGCAGTACGCTATCGGCTTCAAGCTTGGAGCAAACGAGCTTTGCAAGAAGATAGAGGAAACTCTCAGAGAGATGAAAAAGGACGGCAAGACCGAGGAGATCGCAAAGAAGTGGTTCGGCAGCGACGTTACCACCATCAAGTAATACCTTTTATCAGACTGCCCGATGTGTGTCGGGCAGTTTTTTGTTTGTACGGCTGTTTACAATGAGGCAGGTTTGTGATATAATCATATTACCGATTTTAAGCAAGCTTACATCGGGCTTTATTCCGAGGAGTTTAAAAGCAAATTAAAGTTTCAATAAGAGGTGTGAAAAGTTGAACAGCGATGTGTTTTCAGACGTGCTGCAGCAGCTTGACCAAAGACCCAATCGGCTTTCGGACATCAGGCTGTGGCTCTTTGTTGCTGTAAATACCGCAAGAGCACTGATAGACAGCACGGATAAACAGGCACTTGAAAACGCCGTGTTTACCGACTGCAAAAGCGTCAGCGAGATACAGTACGGCTTTGATGTGATACAGGGCAGATACGGCAGAAAGTTCCGTTCGTCATCTGATGCACGGTATAACTATCTTTGCTCACTTGTGGCGTTTTTTTCCGACAGGGAGCTGACGCAGGAGGAGATCAGGCTGACACAGCAGTATAATAAGGTCGATAAATACCTGATTTATGAATTGTGAAACACCGGGAGGAACAGACTATGGCATCTAAAAAGGAGTATCTCGATTTCGTGCTGGAACAGCTTTCACAGCTTGACGGCATCACATACAAGGCGATGATGGGGGAGTATATACTGTATTATCAGGACAGGATCTTCGGCGGAGTTTACGATGACCGATTGCTCGTCAAGCCCACCGAGTCAGCAAAGAAGCTGATGCCCACAGCTCCGCTTGAGCTTCCCTACGAGGGAGCAAAGCCGATGCTGCTTGTTGAGGATATCGACAACAGGGAGCTTCTCACACAGCTTGTCCGTCAGATGTACGACGAGCTTCCTCAGCCAAAGAAAAAAAATAATATCAAGGAGATCGCTATGAAAAAGTGGTATGATGAAGAATACGAATTTACAGTCGAGGTCACAGGATTTCTGAGGGGAAACAAAACCGAGAGATATTGCCGCAACGGCGAGGAGATCGGCGATAAATATACCTGTACATACGGCTGTCCCGTGAACGAGCAGGGCTATGGCATATGCTCAAAAACTATGATGATGCTGTATCCGCTTATGGAAGCAGTCCGCAGCGGCGGCGACCTTGAAAATCTCGGCGGCGACAGTAAATATACAAAAACTATCGTTTGCCCCGACGGCTGCGTGATGTTCAGACTGACCGCAAAGCCGCTTGGCAACGAGAATTTCCACAAGGGCGGTTTCTGGGATTATCCCGATGACCAGCAAGGAGAGAGCTTATGAAAATACAGCGTCAGTTTCCTGCGTTCACAGTATCAAAAAAAGGAGAGCGTGAGGTAAAAAGCGGACACCCGTGGGTGTATGACAACGTGATAACCGCCGCACCCGAAAACTGCGAAAACGGCTGCATTGCCGATGTTTTTTCGCAGGGCGGAAAGTACCTCGGCAGCGGTTTTTACAGCGAAAAAAGCAAGATACGCATTCGCCTTTTGTCAAACAATGCCAACGAGAGCTTTTCAGACAGCTTCTTTGCTCGCCGTGTGCAGTATGCCATAGATTACAGAAATACAGTTATGGGCGACGACTTTTCGGCGTGCAGACTTATATTCGGCGAGTCCGACGGTCTGTGCGGGCTGACCGTTGACAAGTACGGAGATATCCTCGTTTCGCAGGTGCTTTCTTTCGGAATGGACAGAAAAAAAGATGTTGTCTATAAAGCTCTGTGCGAAAGCCTTGCAAAACAGGACGTGACTGTCCGTGGAATAATGGAGCGAAATGACGTTGCGATAAGAGAGCTTGAAGGGCTTGAACAGTACAAGGGCTGGTACGAGGCGGACTTTCTTGCGCAGCCGCCGTCACCCGTGACCGAGATAACAGAGAACGGGATAGTGTATACCGTTGATGTCGAAAACGGTCAGAAAACAGGATTTTTCCTCGATCAGAAGTATAACCGCCTTGCTGTTTCAAAAATAGCAAAGGGCAAAAAAGTGCTTGACTGCTTCACCCATACAGGTTCCTTTGCGCTCAACGCTGCAAAGGGCGGTGCAGCGCACGTTACAGCGGTGGACGTTTCACAGTTCGCCGTCGATACCGCAAGAGAGAATGCTGTTAAAAACGGACTTGACAAGACGATGGAATTTATCTGCGAGGACGTATTTGAGCTGCTTCCAAGGCTTGAAAAACAGGGCGCAGACTATGATATGATAATCCTTGACCCGCCTGCCTTTACCAAAAACAGAAAGACCGTGGACAGCGCTGCAAGAGGATATAAAGAGATAAACTACCGTGCAATGAAGCTGCTGCCCAGAGGCGGTTATCTTGCGACCTGCTCGTGCTCGCACTTTATGGATAATGAACTGTTTGTAAAAATGCTGATGTCAGCGGCCTCCGATGCAGGAGTGAGCCTGAAAATGATAGAGGCACGCAAGCAGAGTCCCGATCACCCGATAATGCTCAACGTTCCCGAGACGGACTATCTGAAATTCTATCTTTTCCAGATCGTGTAGGCGTATGAAGAAAGGGGTATATGTTATGGTGTTCGTATTTTTTGCAGGGATCGTGTTCACACTTGCAGTGGGCGTGCTCAGCTGTCTTGACTGGTGGAAAAAGCACGTTGCATTATCTCAGGTGTTTTTCTGGGGGATAACAGTGATCTTGCTTGTAAATATGTTCTACACTGTGTTCAATATAAAAAGCATCACCATCAAGCCGCTGAAAGAGGTAATGATATTTCTTTCGGCAATAACCTTTATCGTACTGATATATACATCGGTCATAATGCTGATAAAATACATACTCACATTCATTCTCGGCGGATTTATGAAGCCGACAAATCCGTTTTTCAGATTTATCAGGGAAAAAAACATAACCCTGCCCGTGCTGCTTGGCATCACAACGATCATCGGGATAATCGGCTATATCCATATGAATACCATCACAGTCAACGAGTATGAGATAAACGTCCCCAAAGCGTCAAAGAACAAAAGCATTACCGCCGCAGTCATTGCGGATACACATATCGGCATCTCAGCCCACAAGGATACCATAGATACTATCATTGACAGGATAAATGAGATGGACCCCGATGTCGTTTTGCTGCTGGGCGACATCTTTGATGAGAATACCTCGACCGATGAGATGGAGTATTTCAGTGAAAAATTCAAGCAGGTCAGAAGCAGGTACGGCTCATACTTTGTCTACGGCAACCACGAGAATATGGCGGACGATGACGCTGCACGCTATCTTAAAGATGCAGGCATAAAACTGCTTGAGGACGACAAGGCGGTCATCGCAGGTGATATCACTCTTGTGGGAATGCTGTCCGAATACGACTCGTCAGGCGATCCGGCAGATCGTATCATCAAGCAGAAAAAGGTCGATATGACAAAGCCGGTCATCGTCCTGAAACACGAGCCTCTTGGCATACAGCAGATCGCTGATGCAGGAGCAGATGTTTCAATGCATGGTCATACCCACGGCGAGCAGTTCCCGCTGACGTATCTGCCGTTTTCGTTTCTCAATGATATGATGTGCGGCACAAAGCAGTTCGGGGAAATGACTGCATTCACTACGCAGGGCGCAGGCGGCTGGGGCTTTCATTTCAAGCTGCCCGCATCATGTGAGGTCGCTAAGGTAACGATCAATTTTGGAGTTAAATAAGCCCTGAGAGGTAAGATGTAAGAAATAAGAGGTAAGAATACTGACGCAGCAGTCTGAGAAGCAAATAACACAAACTCGGTATCAATACTTCTTGTCTCTTGCTTCTGAAAAGCGAAGCACTCTTGCTTCCAGAGGCTGAATTGTAACGATCAATTTTGGAGTTAAATAAGCCCTGAGAGGTAATATGTAAGAAATAAGAGGTAAGAATACTGACGCAGCAGTCTGAGAAGCAAATAACACAAACTCGGTATTAATACTTCTTGCCTCTTGCCTCTGAAAAGCGAAGCACTCTTGCTTCCAGAGGCTGAAAGGAGATAATATGGCACACATTGACAATCCGAGAGAGGAGTTTTCAAACAGCACAGGAATAGGTATTCCACTGTTTCTGATGCTGATGTTTTATATTGCAAATATCGCAATGGTCGTTTTTGCACTGCTTGCATTCTTCAGCTTCAGAACAGATTATAAAAATCAGCAGGAGCTTATGTTCTCTGTGGTGAAAAACGAAAGCTCCCCTCTGTCAGAAGCGATAGTCCAAAAAGACGGAACGTATGCTGTTGAATACGAAAAGCTCGGTGAGGAATATGAAAAATATTTCAACAAAGACGAGCTTGAAAAAATGAGGTCTGACGCAAAGCAGACAAAGCAGGAGTTTATGGTCACTGTGCTTGAGAATAAAGATGCATACTCTCCGATAAGAGCAAAGACCACCACCCTTGGGATCATCAGTGTCGGGTTGCTTGTGCTTTTGCTGTTCAGATCCCTGCGGCAGATAAGAGCAATGTACTGATAGAGGTAAGATGCAAGAGGTAAGAGGTAAGAAGTAAGAGGCATATTCGGGAGAACCCTCTTTGTGAAAATAAATCATTTGCCGCATTCTCGGAGTTCGAGAGTGCGGCTTTAAAGTTTCCGGGAGAAAGAGAACGCTTTATGTGAAAAAAAGATGAAATATTTGACTCGCAGTGCGCAAATCTTGACAATATATGCAGTTTTGTATATAATAACTATGTATGGTTTGATTATCAGGGGACGAACAATAACACAGATAAATTGAGGGGTAAGATGACTGATTTTGTTTTTAACAGGAAACAACTGAAGAAAAAAGCCCGCACTGCGTTGAAGCTGAACTACTTCGCCTGTATTGCGGTCTGCTTCATTATGGTCTTTCTTGCTGGGGAATACAGCACAACAGTCCAGGGCATCTCTATGTGGGATAAAACTCATGTGGCAAATCTCAAGTATACGCCCCAGCAAAAAAAAGAGATCATCCAGGATATGGTCGATAACCGCCTTACGCCGGAACAGGCGAACGAGAAATGGGAGATCAACAATGTCGATGCAGTTAAGTCATGGCTGAAATCCTATGAGGAATTCGGTCTTGAAGGACTTGAATCAAAAGAGCTCACCTTTTTCGGAACGACCGGCGACGGTTCCAATATCAATACGATCCTTGAATCTTTCTCGATCACAAGATCCGCAAAGGAAAGGCTCGATGTGCTGACCAGCGACAGCTTCTTTGAAAAGCTTCCAGACCAGGCGATACTTTATTTTGACGGGCTGACAAGGAGCAAATCGTATAAATTTACGTTTGTGGCTTCTATCGTTTCAGCGTTCAGAGAGGATAAATCCTTCTCCCAGACGTGGGATGTTTTTGCAAACTTCCTCGTTTCGCTTTTAAGAGCGGTGTTCATCACCAATCTTATGATAGTCTGCGAGTGCAGATTCTTTATGGAAAGCAGGACCTACCATAAGACCAAGGTCGGAAGAATGGGATTTTTGTTCAGAGAAAGAACACTGCACCCCATAAAGACAATGCTTATCAAGGATCTGTACCTCACACTGTGGACATTCACGATAGCAGGCTTTTTCATCAAGCAGTATTCGTATGCAATGGTGCCGTGTATCCTCGCAGAGAACCCGAATATGCCGACTAAAAAGGCAATAACTCTTTCCCGGAAAATGATGGACGGCTATAAGTGGGAGCTTTTCAAGATAGACTGCACTATGTTCGGCTGGACATTGCTTTCAATGCTCACCGTCGGACTTGTAGGCATCTTCTTTGCAAATCCGTACAGAGCGACCATTCATTCTGAGGCGTATATCGTCCTCAGACGCAAAGCCAAGCTTGAGGGTATGCAGTATGCCGATGAGCTTAACGACAGGTTCATTGATCTTGACCTTCTTGAGCAGGAGATCGACCAGCAGGACGGGCAGAAGATGTTCAGCATCAGAATACCCGATAATGCTGACGAAAAGTACGATCATGATGAAATAGCAAAGGAGGTAACGGTGTGACTGAAAAAGTTTACAGCATCGAAGATCTCCGGGAGCTGGGCGAGTACCCCGGAGTTGCCTACGAGCAGAAATATCATTTCAGCAGATTTACAAACAAGGTCGTCAAGCACCGTGACTATCACCGCACATATACGCTGATAGGCTATATCCTGCTGTTCTTTTCATTTTCCATCGGCGGTTGGATATGGGAGGTCGGGATCCACGTCATTGAGGACGGCGTATTCATAAACCGAGGCACGATGCACGGACCGTGGCTGCCTATCTATGGTTTCGGCGGTACGGTTGCATTGCTCGTTTTCAGAAAACACGTCGATAACCAGGTCGGCGTATTTGTCGGCTCTGTCGCAATGTGTGCGACCGCAGAGTATATCACAAGTGTATTGATCGAAAAGATCCAGCATCTTAAATACTGGGACTATAACGGCTATTTTCTCAACATCAACGGCAGAATATGCTTTGAGGGTATCGTCGTGTTCGGCTTTGCCTGCATTTTCGTGATCTATATTCTGTCACCGTTTCTGGATACGATATATAAAAAAGTGTCCAAAAAGCTCCTTGTGATCGCAGCGATAGTCCTGTGCGTATCTTTCGCAGTGGATTTCGTATATTCGCTCAATGTCCCAAACCAGGGCAAGGGTATCACTGATTACAGCGTAAGCATAGTCCAACCAACTGAACCCACAACGATCAGGATAGCGAAGTAGCCTCAAATGCTAAAGTTAGTTCCGATCTATATATCAATCATGATCTAATGCCGTGTATTCGGTAAATTGTTGGGGGTTCTCGTTTGAAAGTATCTTTTTCAGATCTCACTATGAGCCTTAGTCAGAAACGGCGTTATGGAGAAATTCTCCATAACGCCGTTTTCCATTAAAAGTTTTATGGGTGGGGATTGGGGAGATACCATTTTTCAAAAGAGTCCTTCCCAACAATTACTCAGTGCCGAAGATACGGTCGCCGGCATCACCAAGTCCCGGGACGATATAAGCATTTTCGTTGAGCTTTTCATCAAGACAGCCAACATATATCTTAATATCCGGGTGTGCGTTCCGAAGACGTTCAAGGCCCTCCGGTGCAGCGATGATACACATAAACTTGATATTCTTGCAGCCCTTAGCTTTAAGAATATCTATCGCATTGACAGCAGAGCCGCCCGTGGCGAGCATCGGATCCACAACGATAACTATACGCTTGTCGATCTTATCGGGGAGCTTGCAGAAATACTCGCGAGGCTCGTGAGTCTGTTCATCACGGCAAAGTCCGATGTGACCGACCTTTGCCGATGGACACATATTCAGTACCCCGTCCACCATTCCAAGTCCTGCACGAAGTATCGGTATCACGGCAAGCTTTTTGCCTGTGAGCATTGGCTGCATCGTCTCAGTGATCGGAGTCCTGACCTTGACAAGCTCGGTGGGAATATCTCTGAGAGCCTCGTAGCACATAAGGTTGGCTATCTCGCTGACCAGTATGCGGAAATCCTTCGTGCCTGTGCTTTCGTCACGAAGCAGGGTTATCTTGTGTCTTACAAGCGGATGATCCATAATAATCGTGTTGTTCATTTTTACACCTCCGATAGTTTTGTTTTCAAGATATAGTATATCATATTTTTCCTGCATTTTCAATAACGATATTCCAAAAAAATAATATGAAAGTCAGTGCGAAATTCCCCCGCAAAAAGATTTTGTGCAGTGTGCTGCTGTGAATTTTGGGAAAATGCGGATAAAAGCCTTGACATTTTTTTTTTGAAGTGATATAATGTGCACATGATAAATGCCATGACAAAGAGAAGTAGCATGAGAATTCGTTCAAAGTGAGTGCGGGAGAGTGAGAACCGCATAACAGAGCTTGTGTGAATAACACTTTCGAGCAGCGAACCCAAAGCCGCAGCAAGTAGGGGAGACGTCGGGCGTGCGTTAAACGCCGAGAGTGACCGCAGATCTTTGCGGTAATTCAGGTGGTACCACGGGTATATTTTTGTATACATTCCCGTCCTGTTGAAAAGCAGGACGGGTTTTTTAGTTGAAAGTGATAAGATGTAAGAGGCAAGAAGCCCTGCTGCCAAACCTCTTGCTTCTGCTTATCCTGCATCTGAAAGAGGTAAGCAGGCTTTAACAGAAAAAACGAACTTTATTATTAAATCATACGGAGGTAAGGACTATGAAGCATATAGACATCAAGGAAGTTTTTGCGGATAAGTCGCTGTTGAATACGACTGTCACAGTCTGCGGTTGGGTAAGAACTGCACGAAATTCAAAAAATGTGGCTTTTATCGAGCTGAATGACGGCACAAGTCTGAAACATATCCAGATAGTCGTGGACAAGGAGTCGGACATCAACTTTGAGGACGCACTCAAACTGGGAAGCTCCCTGAAGGTCGAGGGAGAGGTCGTTGAGGGAAGAAACTCTGTACCCGAGATAAACGCCAAGTCCATCACTGTCATAGGCACCTGCCCTGCTGAGTACCCACTGCAAAAGAAAAGGCATACCCTTGAATTTCTCAGAACTATGCCTCACCTGCGTGGAAGGACTAATACCTTCAATGCCGTTATGAGAGTACGTTCGGTGCTTGCACAGGCAATACACAATTATTTCAGGGACAGAAACTTTGTTTATGTGAACACACCGCTTATCACCGGAAGCGACTGCGAGGGAGCAGGCGAGATGTTCCAGGTAACAACGATAGGATATTCCACCGAGTATAAGAATGAGGCTGAATACTACGAGAACGACTTTTTCGGAAAGAAAGCAGGACTTAGCGTTTCAGGACAGCTCGAAGGCGAAATGGCTGCAATGGCAATGGGTAAGATATATACCTTCGGACCAAGCTTCCGTGCGGAGAACAGCAATACACCAAAGCACCTTGCAGAGTTCTGGCACGTTGAGCCGGAGATCGCATTTGCAGAGCTTCCCGAGGTCATAGAAACTGCTGAGGATATGATAAAGCACGTTATCAGAACTTTGCTTGATACCTGTCCGGACGAGATGAAGTTTTTTGACGAGCATTTTGAAAAGGGACTTATCAGCAGACTGGAGGAGCTTATCAGCCACGAGTTCGGCGTAGTTAGCTATACCGAGGCGATCAAGCTTCTGAAGGAATCGGGTGAAAAGTTCGTTTACCCCGTTGAGTGGGGCTGCGACCTTCAGACCGAGCACGAAAGATACATCTCCGAGAAGGTATTCAAAAAGGCAGTGTTCGTTACCGACTACCCCAAGGAGATAAAGTCGTTCTATATGAAACAGAATCCCGACGGCAAGACCGTTGCAGCAGTTGACCTGCTCGTGCCGGGCGTTGGTGAGATAATCGGCGGCAGCGAGAGAGAAGCTGACTATGACAAGCTTATCGCCACAATGAAAGAGCGAGGAATGAATATAGACCTCTACTCGGATTATCTGGAGCTGAGAAAGTTCGGCTCTGTTCCTCACGGCGGATTTGGCCTTGGCTTTGAAAGACTTATAATGTATGTAACAGGTATGCAGAATATCAGAGATGTTATCCTCTTCCCAAGAACCGTAGGCTCTATAAGATAAATCAGAATTTAGCCGCCGCTGCGGCGCGCAATGCCCTCGCCCACAATTTTGGGAGAACTGTTGCTTTGCCTGGCTCGGGGCTAAATTTCTTTGGAGTTATAAATTTAAACTATTACTATCAAATTAATAGTTTTGCACCCGAAGGGGTTAGGGGGCGACCGGAAAGCCCCCCTAAAGAGGCTATATTAAATAAGCTCAGGTTCAACGCTCGAACGTCAAGCCATAATGGCTTGAGGAAAAAGAGTTCTACACAGGGCAAGGGGCAGCCCTCTCGTGCAGGGCATGCCCCTCTTTCAAAACAGTCCACAGGACTGTTTTGAAATTCACCCTATGCTGAGCGTTTGACGTTCGGGGTGTTCCGCTGACTGCGGTC
>CADAHS010000014.1 GCA_902787825.1 uncultured Ruminococcus sp.
GTAAGGGGCTTTCGCTCTCTGCGGAGAGCGACAAGGGCGCCGCCCTTGACCCGCCACCTTTTTTTACGAGAAAAAGGTGGACGAAAAAACCTGTTTATATACTGGTCTTAGTTGTTTGAATAGAACTTTAAATTCTGATTTATCATAGTAACAATAAGTACAATGCCCCTGAGCACTTTGAAATGCTCAGGGGCAAAACTTCTATATGGGTACCCGTCTTATGACCTGCGGGTTTTCTGATACTTATGACCCAAAAATTGATAACAGTTCCGGCAGGCATGATTTGTGCATCTTTACACAGTCTTTTGTTGTTTTTTACAAACAGATGCCTCGCTTTTTAGGCACATCTCCGAAATCTAATATCAAGTGCACGAATATAGCCTTCTCAAACGTAATGTATATAGAAGCAGAAAAATCGCTTCGGGTCATTAAGCCTGAAAAACCCTGGAGGTGATCGGTATGAAAGATAATAATTCTAAAACACGTTTGATTGTTTTGCTTTGCATACTTGCTGCGGCGGCAGCGGGTTTGCTCGTGTACTTATTTTACGATCCGACCCCGGAAATGGATAAGCCTTTCAAATACATAAACAAAAGCGATATCAGCAAGGTTTATATGTGCAATGGAAACAAGGTAGAGCTTGACGACGATGAGCTTGATGAGTTTATTGATCTTCTCAAAGAGATAGAGGTCGGCAAGATTACTACCGAAACGGAACTTGACGGTTTTAGCAGAGGAGATATTCTGATCGTATTTAGTAACGGTGACGAACATTATATAGCACCAAACGGGAACCTGTTTGATGTTGACGGGGTTACCTATGAAGCGTTATACCAACCCTGCAACGCTCTGAGCATGATGCGAGGCAGGATCCTGGATAAAAAACTGCCAATAAAAATAGAAGTTATAGATCCGAACAACCCATACCCATTAAAGCCGTACATATGAAATGCTCGGCTGTACTTTAGCTCATCGCTCAGAAAGAAAAACTGTCGGCAAGAATTGGTAGGTGAGAATTATGAATAAAAACATAAAGAAAAAAATCATTCCCATTTTAATTTTCGTTGTTGCAGCTTCAGTTATCGGTGTGATACTGTTTTTTGCTTTCAAAGAATCATCCGAAATGTCCCAGCCGTTTAAAGATATAAACAAAAGCGAAATAAGCAAGGTCTATATGTGCAATAATTACGGTGTCCCTAAGGCGGAGCTTGACGACAAGGAGCTTGACGAGTTCATCGGGCTTCTCAGGGAGATAAAGACGGGTAAGACCCTGACCAAGGAAGAAGTATCGATCGACGGGTTCAGCACCGCAAGGATAAAAATAGAGTATACAAACGGCGATACAAAAGTGTTAGGACCTAACAATGACATCTTTTGTATTGACGGCACCCCTTATGAATCAGAAAAAGAGTCATGCAATGCTCTGGAGAAAATGCGGGAAAGGATCCTGAATAATACCTCTGATAAAACCGTCTGAAACAACTTACAGATAAGCTAAAAAAGCAAAAAACTGTCGGTACGACACACGTTCGCACCGACAGTTTGTTTTTTCAATTTATCTGTTGATTACTTCAGCTCAACAGTTGCACCGGCAGCCTCAAGCTTGCTCTTGATCTCCTCAGCGTCAGCCTTGGAAACGCCTTCCTTGATTGCCTTAGGAGCACTCTCAACGAGCTCCTTAGCCTCTTTAAGTCCGAGACCTGTGATCTCCTTAACAGCCTTGATAACGCCCATCTTAGCGTCACCGAAGGAAGCGAGAACTACGTCGAACTCAGTCTTCTCCTCAGCAGCAGCAGCAGCTCCGCCAGCAGCAGGAGCAGCAGCGATAGCAGCTGTTACACCGAACTCTTCCTGGATTGCGTCTACAAGCTCTGAAAGCTCGAGAACGGAAAGTGTCTTGATCTCTTCTACGAAATTCATAATTTTCTCTGAAGCCATGATAATAATCTCCTTATAATTTATTTTGTCATACGGCTCTTTGCCGTCGGGGACACGCCCCTTTTGTCAGGGTCTATGCCCTGTTACCCTGCAAGTGCCTGAGCACTGCGTATTATGCCGCTATTATGCAGCGTCGCCGCCCTTGCTGTCTGCAACAGCCTTGAGTGTAGCAGCAAGCTTCTGAATAGGTCCCTGAAGGGAGCCGACCAGCTGTGCAAGCAGTGTCTCTCTTGAAGGGATCTTGGAAAGAGCCTTGACTCCTGCCTGATCGTATACTTCCTTGCCGATATAACCTGCTTTGAGGATGAGCTTTTCACCATTGAACTGCTCTCCGAACTTTCCGAGTACTCTTGCAGGAGCTGTCTGGTCATCGTTGGATATAGCAAATGCTGTTGTACCCTCCAGAACTCCGTCAAAGCCCTCATAACCTGCGTTGTGCAGTGCAAAACGAAGAATAGTGTTCTTCTCTACGAAGTAGGTAACTCCTGCCTCTCTCAGCTCTTTTCTGAGCTTGGTGTCCTCCTCAACTGTGAGTCCCTTGTAATCAACAAGTACACCTGCTGCTGAGTTGTTGATGAGGTCTGTGAGCTTTGCGACCTTTTCCTGCTTTGCAAGCAAAACCTTCTCACTTGGCATCTTCTTTTTCACCTCTTTGAAAATAGTCTGCACAGCGTAAACTAAAAAAGAAAACCCCTTTCGCCAAAAGACAAAAGAGATACAAAGTCATTTATTCAAACTTTGCTATTCCTTCCTCGGCGGGTCTTACAAATAAGCGTCTGCTAATTTTGCCTGCTGTCTTTAGATACGAATGCTTATATATTATACCAGACCCACTCGCTTTTGTCAACATTTTTCGCCTTTTCATATGTAAACGTTTTGTGAATGTCCGGGATAAAAAAATTGCAGAGCTTTGAGGCTCTGCTGAAACAAAACAAAAAAACTATGTGTAGAACAAAAGAAAGGAGACAACAAAACGGATGTTAACCGGGGAAAACCCCGTTACCATTAACATCAATGTAATTATATCGTTTTTTTGCAATAAAGTCAAGCATATTCCGTGCTTTCAAAAAAAAAATCTTACATTTTGTAATATTTGCACAAAAACAACCATTCTAAAATCTTCCATATCCCCCGACCTTCTTACCAAGCTGCATAATTACATTGATCAGAATCTATACTATTATCAGATCAATAGCGGACGATATTTAAATCATCACTGCTTGCAGCAATACCTTTTCTATCTTCTTGCTTCTAAAAGAAAAGGCTTCAGCACAGGGAAAGGAAGTCCGGTCCCGGACCAAGGCACAAAACGCAAACCCGTTTTTATTGTTGCCGAGGTCTGAAAAAAGACTTCCCTACCCAATGCCGAAGCCGTGGGTCGAGTGGGGGAGCTACTCCCTTACCAGCTCATTTTCCTTGAACAGCAGTGAGATGCACCAGATCGCAGATGCAGCTACAAGAGTGTAGATGATCCTGCTCAGTACAGCGCCCATTCCGCCGAAAAGGAATGCCACCAGGTCAAACTGGAAGATACCGATGAGTCCCCAGTTGATTCCGCCGATTATCAGCAGTGTCAACGCAAGCTTATTCAACATTGATCTTTCCTCCTTTCAGAGCTTTTCAACGCTCTGTAAAACTATTATTGACACACAATGCTTTTTTATTCAGTGCTTTTTTGGTAAATACTACTCAAAATATGAGTTTAAATTCTATGAAATAGTCGTATAGAATTACTGGACAAAAAATGAATTGTGTGGTATAATAACTTTATATAAATCAAACAAAGGGATATGAGTAAATAATGGGAAAAGTAACCAAAAATTTTGATTTCAAAGGCGTTGAATGCGTTAGAATGCAGCACGGCAGGTATTTCTGCATTGTCGCCCCGACAATGGGCGCTTCGGTGCTTAGACTGCGTGACGAGCTTAACAAGATCGACGTTTTCCGCTACAATGAAAGCGTTACAGCCGAGGAGATAAACAACGCAAGAGAGATCTGGGGGCTGCCAACGCTATATCTGCCGAACCGTTTTGCTGACGGTATCGTGCTCACATCAGACAATGAATATCAGCTTCCGATAAATGAAAAGCAGTTTCACAACACTATACACGGCTGGGTGCACAAGCGTGCGCACACCATCGAAAGCGTGACAGAGCAACAGGACAAATGCGTTGTGGTAACATCGTTCACTCACGACGAAAAAGACGAGATGTACGAGCTTTTCCCCGTTGACTTCAAGATAAGCTACACATTTACACTTTCAGACGATGGGCTGAAGCAGGAAATAGATCTTACAAATCTGAGCAAAAAGGCTTTGCCTGTCTCGCTTTGCACGCACACAACGATAAATTCACCGATGGTAGACGGCGGCGAGGAAAAGGATCTCAGACTGTTCGTTCCTATCGGAAAAAGATGCGAGCTGAACGACAGGTGCCTTCCAACAGAAAGACTGCTTGAGCTCAGCGACTGGGACAAGGAGTATCTTACGGGCAAAATGCCTACGCTTCAGGAGCTTGACAACGATATGTATACTGCCGAAACGAACAAGCTTGACGGCAAGGACTTCTATGGCGTTTACATAAAGGATACTGTCAACGGCACTATGGTGCTCAACGAGGTATCACAAGAGTTTAAGTTCTGGAATATGTGGAATCACAATGGTGTAAACCATTATTTCTGCCCCGAACCGATGACAGCTATGATAAACTGCACTAACCTTAGTCTGCCAAAGGAAGTTACCGGGTACAGTGAGATCTCACAAGGCGAGACTTACAGCTGCTGGCAGAGTTTTGCCACTAAGAAGGTATAACGATGGGGCTCAGGGAATCATTAGGCGATGCGGTAAACAACTACCGTGAGATCCAGCGTGAAAGGATAAGATGGGCACCGCTGCTGGCGATATTTGTTGTTTTGAGCATTCTTGCATCAGGAATAAAGATGCTGATAGTAAGCGGTGCAGATAACCTCGGCGGCAAAGCCACAGTGCAGAGATTCTATACGGGTAATCTTGTTCGGCTTATTATAATGTGTCTGGTGGTCGCTGCATTCACCGTTGTTGTTTTCAAGACTTGGAAAGGCAAGCAAAGTTCAGTGGAGCAGCTGATATTCACGATCGGCTCCGGGGTAATCGTTATATTTTTTGCGATCACTGCACTTTTGCCGGTGCTGAGCATCTCAAAAGAGCTTAAAAATCCGAAAACGACAGAGCAAAGCAGCTATACGCTATGCACCGACAGCAACGGTAAGCACTATGTCGCATTTAACGACAGAGGTGCGGTGCTGCTTGAGATACCTGCGGATAAATATCACGAGCTGCAAAAAGGAAATGCCTCGGACAAAAAAAGCACAGGACAAGCTCACCAGCTTGTTATAGAAGACGGATACAGCGACGTTCAGTTCTATGAATCCGCAATCACTGTCACATACTATAATAAGTCTATTATTTACGAAAATGTGGCTTTTAAAACATAGGTCTTATTTCTAAAGTCGAGAGCTTCACTGTAAAATCGCATTTGCCTCTTTATGAGGTATAACAAAACAGCAGAAACTTTGGCAGATAACCTCTTGCCTTTTGCTTCTGAAAGCGAAGCGTTCTTGCATCTGGAAGGGTAATAATTAATGAAAATTAATTTTTATACATACTAACACGAAAGGTGGATATTTTATGAAATTCGGTTTCTTCGATGACGTCAACAAGGAATATGTCATCACCAACCCGAGAACTCCGTATCCGTGGATAAACTATCTCGGTTCACAGGCGTTCTTCTCCCTCATCTCAAACACAGCAGGCGGCTACAGCTTCTATAAGGATGCGAGACTCAGAAGAATAACACGTTACCGCTACAACAACGTGCCTATCGATATGGGCGGAAGATATTTCTATATCAACGACAACGGAACTGTATGGAACCCGGGCTGGTCTCCTGTTAAGACAGAGCTCGATGCGTATACCTGCCGTCACGGTATGGGCTATACAGTCATCAAGGGCGAAAAGAACGGCATCGAGGCTGAGGTGACTTTCTTCGTTCCAAACAACTATAACGGCGAAGTTCAGCAGGTAGTCCTCACAAACAAGAGCAGTGAGAAGAAGACCTTCAAGCTCTTCTCTTTCGCAGAATGGTGTCTGTGGGATGCTCAGGACGACTGCACAAATTTCCAGAGAAACTTCTCAACAGGCAGAGTTGAAGTTGACGGCTCTGTTATTTACCACAAGACAGAATACAGAGACAGACGTGACCACTATGCTTTCTACTCTGTAAATGACAGCATCGACGGCTACGATACCGACCGTGACTCATTCATCGGTCTGTACAACGGCTTCAACAATCCTCAGGCTGTTATCGCAGGCAAGGCAACAGATTCCTTCGCTGACGGCTGGTCTCCGATCGCTTCTCACTACAAGGAGATCACGCTTGAAGCAGGTCAGAGCAAGACTCTCGTCTTCGTACTGGGCTATGTTGAGATGCCTGTCGATCAGAAGTTCGAGGCTGACGGCAAGACTATCAACAAGGTAAAGGCAAAGGCTATGATCGAGCAGTTCAATACTCCTGAGAAGGTAGCCGCAGGTCTTGCAGAGCTCAGAGAGTCATGGGACAAACTGCTGGGCATACTCAACGTTTCTACCCCTGACGACAAGGTAGACCGTATGGTGAATATCTGGAACCAGTATCAGTGTATGGTAACATTCAACCTGTCACGTTCTGCTTCCTACTTTGAGTCAGGTATCGGCAGAGGAATGGGCTTCCGTGATTCCAACCAGGATATACTCGGTTTCGTTCACCAGATACCCGACAGAGCAAGAGAGAGGATCATTGATATCGCTTCCACACAGCTTCCCGACGGCGGATGCTATCACCAGTATCAGCCGCTTACCAAGAAGGGCAACTCCGATATCGGCGGTGACTTCTCTGATGATCCGCTGTGGATGATACTCTCTGTTTCCGCATACATCAAGGAAACAGGCGACTGGGGTATACTCGATGAAATTGTGCCATACGACAATGATGAGTCAAAGGCAGCGCCTATGCTCGATCACCTGAAGGTATCCTTCTACCACATCGTAAACAACCTTGGTCCTCACGGACTGCCTCTTGCTATGCGTGCTGACTGGAACGACTGCATCAACCTGTCATGCTATTCAGATACTCCGGGCGAGAGCTTCCAGACATATACCAACCCCAAGTTCGCTGCTGAGGGCGGCTACTCCAAGATAGCTGAGTCCGTAATGGTAGCTACACTGTTCACATACACAGGTCCTAACTACGTTTCGATACTCAAGCATCTCGGCAAGGACGATGAAGCTGCGGCTGCACAGGCTGAGATCGACAAGATGAAGAAGAACGTTATGGAGTCCGCATGGGACGGCAGCTGGTTCCTCAGAGCTTATGACGCTAACGGCGAGAAGATGGGCTCCAAGGAGTGCGAAGAGGGTCAGATATTCATTGAGCCTCAGGGCTTCGCTATCATGTCCGAGATAGGCAAGGAGCAGGGCGCAGATATGAAGACCCTTGCTGCTATCGACGAAAGACTTAACACCAAGTTCGGTCTTGTACTCAACAACCCTGCATTCACCAAGTACTATATCCAGTACGGTGAGATCTCCACATATCCCGGCGGATATAAGGAGAACGCAGGTATATTCACACACAACAACGCTTGGATAATCTGTGCTGCTGCTTATGCAGGCGAAGGCGACCAGGCATTCAAGTACTATTCCGAGATCGCTCCTGCATTCACCGAGGAGACTTCCGATATCCACAAGACCGAGCCTTATGTATACGGTCAGATGATAGGCGGTAAGGACGCAGGCTCTGATATCGGCCAGACAGGCAAGAACTTCGGTCAGGGCAAGAACTCCTGGCTGACAGGTACAGCTGCATGGAACATGGTAGCAATCTCCCAGTACATACTCGGTGTACAGCCTGATTTTGACGGCCTGAAGATAGACCCATCTATCCCTTCCAAGTGGGACGGATTCAATATCACCAGACAGTACAGAGGCAATACCTACAACATAACTGTCAAGAACCCAGACCACATTTCAAAGGGCATCAAGTCCGTTGTATGTGACGGTGTTAAGGTCAACGGCAACGTTCTCCCTGTTTTCGAGGCAGGCACAGAACACACCGTTGAGGTAGTAATGGGATAAACCGATTTTGGTGGCTATCGGGGGAAACCCTTTTGGAGAAGGGTTTCCCCCGAACCCCTTTCCTAAACCTTTTATTGCTTTTTCGCCATTTGGGTTTACAACCCAAATGGCGAAAAAGTAGTAGGGTGCAAAAAAGAGTCTGAGGAGAATCTTTACTGAGAGAATTCACACGATAATGCACAAAAAGTGCTTTATCCAAAACATATATACAAAAAAAGAGCTATGGACTAATCCATAGCTCTTTTCTTTCATAATTCCATATCGGATCAAATATATCAGTTACCGTACTTTGCAGTACTGATCTTGATTCCAGGACCCATTGTTGATGCTACAACAACGCTCTTGAGATACTGTCCCTTTGCAGCAGCCGGCTTTGCCTTTACGATAGCTCCGATAAGTGTCTCAAAGTTCTCGTTGAGCTTTTCTGCTCCGAATGAAGCCTTGCCGATCGGGCAGTGAATGATATTGGTCTTGTCAAGACGGTACTCGATCTTACCTGCCTTAGCCTCTGTTACAGCCTTTGCTACGTCAGGTGTTACTGTACCTGCCTTCGGGTTTGGCATAAGTCCACGAGGTCCGAGGATTTTACCAAGACGTCCTACAACGCCCATCATATCAGGTGATGCAACTACTACGTCGAATTCCATCCAGTTTTCCTTCATGATCTTGTCAACAAGATCCATTCCGCCTACATAGTCAGCACCTGCCTCCTTGGCAGCATCGTACTTGTCCTCCTTGCAGAATACGCAGACTCTTACGGTCTTACCTGTTCCGTTCGGAAGTACTACAGCACCTCTTACCTGCTGATCGGCGTGTCTTGAGTCAACACCCAGACGAACGTGAAGCTCGATCGTTTCATCGAACTTTGCCTTCGCACCCTTAGCTGCAAGTTCAAGAGCCTCAGGAGCTTCATATGCCTTAGTCTTGTCGATAGCCTTTACGCTGTCAACATACTTCTTGCCATGTTTCATTAATTTTTCCTCCTCTTAAGTGGTAATACGGAATAATCCTCCCACCCCTGCGTCATTATTTACGCAGCGATCGATCAATCTTCAACTACAACGCCCATTGAACGGCATGTGCCTGCGATCATGCTCATTGCACTCTCAAGGCTTGATGCGTTCAGGTCAGGCATCTTCTGCTCTGCGATCTTCTGGATCTGCTCCTTGGTGATCTTAGCAACCTTCTTCTTGTTAGGTTCGCCTGATGCGTGCTCCAGCTTGCATGCCTTCTTGATAAGAACGGCTGCCGGTGGAGTCTTTGTGATAAATGTAAATGATCTGTCGGCATATACTGTGATTACAACCGGAATGATAAGTCCTGCATCGTTCTTAGTTCTCTCGTTGAAATCCTTTGTGAATGCCATAATGTTTACACCGTGCTGACCGAGTGCCGGTCCTACCGGTGGTGCAGGAGTTGCCTTTCCTGCCGGGATCTGCAGCTTGATATAGCCTACTACCTTCTGTGCCATTATTCGCACCTCCATAATTAAGTGGTCAGGCGAGTCACTTTTGCGACTCTCCCACGTTTTTGGAAGCCTTTATATTAATAAATATTGCTTCCGTTACGAATGATTTTCCCTTTCCCTCACGCTTCAGGCTTGACCTGGGTAAGCGGCAGGGTGACTGATGTTTCTCTGCCGAACATTGATACAAGCACGTCTGCGGTCTGTGCTTCAAGGTCGATCTTCTCGACTTTGCCCACAAATCCTTCAAACGATCCGCCTGTTACCTCGACATTGTCGCCAACCTTGAAGTTTACGGTGACATTCTCGCTTCTCTTGGTCTCTACGCCCAACGCCCTGACTTCCTTCTCAGAAAGCGGTACAGGCTTGCTTGCAGGACCTACGAATCCCGTTACACCTCTTGTGTTTCTGACAATGTACCATGACTCATCTGTCAGCACCATTTTCACCAGCACATAGCTTGGGAACAGCTTCTTTTCAACTTCAGTGGTCTTATTCTCCTTGACCTCGGTCACGATCTCCGTAGGGATCCTCACCTCGGGGATAAGCTCCTGAAGCTTTCGGTTCTCAACGACCTTCTCAATATTCTCCGCAACCTTATTCTCATATCCCGAATAAGTATGCACAACATACCATTTTGCTTCTTCTGACATGCTTTTGACCTCCATATCTCGAAGTTGTCTTAAACCTGATAGGATCTTACTTTCCTATCTTCAGGATAGCCTGGATCGCATACCAAAGACCTGTGTCAACTGCAAACAGGAAAAGTCCCGTGAACGCCATTACGCCCATTACTATACCTGTATTGTTGATGACTTTCTTCTTTGTCGGCCAGACGACCTTCTTCATCTCACTTCTGAGCTCTTTGAAGTAACGTCTGATACCGCCTTTTTTCCTCGGCACTTTGGACACTGCTTTTTTAGCCTTATCCTTTGCAGACTTAGTAACATCATTCTTAGCCATTATTCATAGCTCCTTTCTGACTATTACTTAGTCTCTTTGTGAAGAGTATGCTTCTTACAGAACTTGCAATACTTGTTCATTTCAAGTCTGTCAGGATCATTCTTCTTGTTCTTTTTTGTGTTGTAATTTCTCTGCTTACATTCTGTACATGCAAGTGTGATCTTTACTCTCATTTCGGCACCTCCTGACGAAATTTGTACTCCGCAAGAACACCCGGAGCACGTCTGCCTCCCTCATTCAAAGTCCATTCGGGCTTCCGAGGTAACTTATGATCTTTTCGCACCCTTTAAAAAAGGACACAAAAAAATAGACCTCACAAAGAGGTAAATATAGTATACCTCATTTGCATTGTTTTGTCAAGCTTTTTTTCGCTGTTTTTTTATTTTTTCACATTTAGTTTTTCAGATCTCCGCACCACTCGGGCATTGGGGGGGGGCAAACGGCGAGCGTTTGCTCGCTCGCAGGGGCGGCTGCGCCGCCCCTGCGTTCCGCCGCCCAAAGGGCTGCGGCGTTTGCCCTTATGAGACCTTCAGCCACGCACAAGCGATGTCCAGCGCTTCGTAAAGGCTATCCTTCTTGGCAGTCTTGACGATAGCCTCCAGAGGGCTGATAGTCATATCCGTGGACATTTTTCTTATCATCACTTTATCAGCAATCTCAAGCTCGCCGACCTTTTTGGTGCTTGTGATCTCCATCTGTACAACGAATTCGTCGTACATATTTCCAAAATAGAGCTGATTACCCTTTCTCACAAGCGGTAGTCCCTTGTAGGTGAAAAATGCATTTTTTTCTTTTGCCATGATCGTTCCTCCTTATTCTGTGCAGTATGTTTATTGTATACCGCTTTGTCTGAATTTTTTGTCTTATCGTGAATTAAAAATCTGTGCGGAGAGTTTTGCCGTCCGCCAGGGCATTTATGTCAGCGGTGACTGCGTCTGCCCAGCTTTGCGGCACAAAGTATGACATCTTTGCATTGACCCTTGCGCCATAGCCTTCGCCCGTTTTTACAAGCTCAAGCCTGTCAGCTGTCCCGTCATTTTTGTTATAAACAACGGTGAGCTTTGCGTCGCCCTTAACATCTTCGGTAAATATTTTATTCGTCGGACATTTCATGAGCAGCTCATAGAACTGTCTGAACTTATATATCTCAAGCTCTTTTTCACCGCACTTCACCGATACGGTTCGCATCTTGGAAATATCTTCGTTTATTCTTGTATTGTCGCCGCCCTCGTTGGTGATAACATACTCGGTCTTTTTTCCGTCAGCGGTTATCTCAACACTTCTGAGGTTGACAAGATAATTCGGAAGCATCACTTCTGAGATAAGCTCCTGTGCGGTGATCTCCACCCACGGAAGATACTGCTTTGCAACGGCATAGATACACTCGGTATCGCTGCTGCCTTTGATAAAGCAATAGTACTTTTCCTGCTCACTGCTGTCGTCTCGCTTGACTGCGTTTCCGATAAACAGCGTAAGATCCACCGTACCCTCCTTAAAGCTGACGGTAACAGCAGGCTCTTTCAGCCCGTACTCGGCAAGCTTTGTATCGTCCGGTCTGATACACTCACAATACTGTGCGTTGAGTCCGTAAAGTCCATTGACAGTTGCTGACGCCTTTTGCATATCAAGTTCAGCCTTTATCGGCAAGCTCATCTGCCACCTGCCTGAATTGCGCTGAACAACAATGTCAGCTGAGCCTTTTTTGCCGACCGTGAGCTTTGCGTCCAGAGTTTCGGTGGCTTCCGACACGGGTGTCATTACCGTTGAAACAAAGTCCTCAGCCTTTCCCGTGAGATATGTTCTGACGCTGCTTTCCACCAGCCAGACCTTATCGCTCCCCTGCACCGATGCATACACATACCTCTCATCTCCGGGTGAAACATCACCGATAAGCACTCTCACCTTAGTCGAGTCTTTATATACTATCTCGCCAACACCTTCGGGCTGGTCAAGTCCGTACTTTCCAAGGTCAGCTGCGTCCTGCTCTACAAGCTTATATGGATGTATGCTTTTGCACAACGTTATCAGGGCGTTTGCGAGCCTGACATCCTGTTTTATCCCTTTAAGCTCGATTATCTGCGGAATGCCGTTTGAAGTCACCTCGGCAGTATAGCTTTTGCCGCCTGAGGTCACAGTGACAGAGGCGATGTCCTCACGAGAGGTAATATAACCGCTGTTATGGCTGAACTCATGCTGTGAGGCTTGCTGCGAGCTTTGCTCATCTTGTGTGTGCTCGTGCATACTCTCACTGTTATCCGACAGCGACATAAAGACGATCGCTCCCGCAAAGACGGCACAGCAGACAAGCCCTGCGATTATACCGATGATCTTGTTTTTCATTTTACCTTACCTTTAACGCAAGCAGCCGCCTCTTTTACGGATCTTCCGGGAGGCGATGCCCATGATTATCATCTGCGTTTTCTTCTTATGCAGATCACTATTCCAGTTGCTGCCACAGCCACAGGTACAGCGAGTATAAACAACCATTTGAGCACTGTTTTCTCGCCCTCATTGATATCAAAGACGCTGTCCTTTATGACCTTTGGCTCTATTCTGAAACCGGGATCCTTTCCTGTCAGCTTGCTGAAAATGGTGAGGATCATATCCCTGTTGCTGTAATTTCCATACGCCATGAACTGGTCTTCAGCGATAGAGGACGTTCCGAAAAGCACGATGCTGCTGCCGTTTGTTTCATTTGTTCCTAATGCTGCATAGCACTGTTTACTATCTTCAAGCACCTTGAACTCGTTATTGACCAAAGCTGCGATATCAGCGGTATAGCCGTTATCTGTGCTGGAAAGCAGTTTTTGCACCTTGACTGACGAATCCGCTGTGTCCACAGTATTTACCGGCCTTGACTGGGCGATAAGTATCTGCGGGTCAGATGTTTGCATATTATCGGAAAGAAGCTGTGAAACCTCTCCTGCAAGAGTATAGTACGGTTGATTATAGTAGTTGTCCTGCTTACTTTCGCATACCACGCCCTCGCCCACTGATAAGCCGTACTTGTTCAGCACGCTTCCAAGTACAGGGGCGTTGACCTGTGCGGCGTGGGAAAAACATATCAGCTGCTTGCTGCCTTTGCTCAGAAAGCTCGTGAGCTTATCTGCGTCGGGCTGCATATAGTCCGTTTGCGGAGCAGGTATCACAGCTACATCAATATTCTCGGGAATCTCTTCTTTGGTGATATCCACCGTCGTAAGATCATATCCGTTTGCTTCAAGCAGAGTTTTCATATAGCTGAGATCTCCAAGCTCGTTTCTTCCTGTGAGAAATGCGATATGCACGGGTTTTGGGTCGGTAACAGCAATGAGCGCTGAGGTAAACGCCGTTTCGGCATTTGACGACTCGATATAGCTTGAAAAATACTGCACAAATGAAGTCTGCGAGCCTTCGAGGTTTTTGCGTGCATAAGACTGAACAGTAAAGCCTGAGTTTGAGAGGCTCTGGACGAGCTGATCGTTAAAATTCACAAGCTCCGAAACGCCGACCTTTCTTGTGCGGTTCATCTGCTTGCCATCTATCTCGGTGCGGGTCTCAAACACGATATCCATATCCCCGACATCGGTATATGACCGCACTATATCAGGATTTTTGTCGATATCCACATACCTGTAAGATATATGGCGGTTGGTACGGCAATAGTTTTTCAAAAGCTCCGCTGCCTGCTTATTATACGGGTAGTTGAAATTCTCAAACGTATTCTCATCGGAGAAGATCGTCACAAGCACGTCGGTATCTATCTTATTGACGTATTCAAGCGACTTGTCAGAGATGGTATATCTCTTTTCGCCTGTCAGATCCACGCTCAGCGGATAACGGTCAAAAAACATCGTTGCCGCAGCATTTGCAAGCACGACTGCTGCAACTACGACCACTGTGAGTATCAAAGAGAGCGTTGAGTGCTTGAGCCGGGCTGACAAGCCTTTTTTCTTTTTTTCGGGGGAGATCTTTTTACTTTCCTTCACAAGCACACCCCCTTAGCTGTATCTTCGCTTTTCCGTGAGCCTTACGGTCAGGAAAAGGAACACAAAAACCGCACTTATGAAAAACAGAACATTTGAAATATCGAATATTCCGTAGGTAAAAGCGTAATATCTTTCAGAAAACGCAAGTTTATCCGCAATTTTTGAAAGAAACTCAAATGGCAGCTTGGAGCCTATTGCCGAAAGGAAGCTGACGCACATCAGCACGCCAAAGCACATTACAGCTGACACGGGCTGGCTTTCGGTGCAGCAGGAGCAGAAGATACCTATGGCTATAAATGATGCTCCGAGCAAAGCAAGTCCTATGAGATTGCCCAGCACAACACTCCAGTCCGGTGATGAATATATCCATGTTACCAGAGCCATTACAAGCGTTATACTTATTGCTGCGAGGTAAACGGTAAAGGCTGCAAGGAATTTTCCTGCGACGATGCCGGTGATGCTCACAGGTGAAGTCAGCAGGCACTGATCTGTTCTGGAACGCCGTTCCTCTGCCATTGTCCTCATTGTGAGTATAGGGATCACTACTACAAGAATTATGATAAGGGAGCTGAACAGCATATCCATTCTTGTTTTGCCCTCTGAGAGGCTGGTCACATAGAACATCAGCCCTGCATAGCAATAAAACATTGCAAGAAACACATAACCTATCGGTGTTACAAAATAGCTTTTCAGCTCACGTTTGAATACAGCACCCACGGTCAGCGCACCTCCTTTTGTACGTCGTCGCCCTCGGTGAGTCTGATAAATATCTCCTCAAGGGTCGGCTTTGAGGTACGCATTTCAAGAATGCACCAGCCGCCTTTTGCGGCACAGGCGAAAACATCTCTGCGGACATCAGTATCCTTATGGGTTTTGAGCACAAAGCTGTTCACGCCGTCCTTGGATTTAACACTGCTGACTTTTTCAACGCCCTTGAGCTTATGAAGTTCAGCCTTGATCTTTTCTTTTTCGCCCTCTGCGGTAACATAGACATTTCTTTGGTCGTCAAACCGTGAGAGGATATTCTCCTCGGTATCGTCCGCAACGATCTTACCGTGGTCGATAACGACGATCCTGTCGCAGACCGCCTGGATCTCGGTAAGGATATGCGACGAGAGTATCACGGTATGCCTTTTGCCAAGTTTTTTTATAAGTGTCCGGATCTCGATTATCTGCTTTGGATCAAGCCCGACGGTCGGCTCGTCAAGAATAAGTATCTTTGGGTCGCCCACAAGTGCCTGGGCGAAGCCTACTCTTTGTTTATAGCCCTTTGAGAGATTGCGTATCAATCTGCTGCTGACGCTGCCTACACCGGTGAGCGTGCAGATATCATTCAGATGTGACAGCTTTGGAAGCTTGCATTTTTTTAGCTCGTACACAAAGCTGAGGTACTCATTCACGGTCATATCAGGGTAAAGCGGTGGGATCTCCGGAAGATAGCCCATTTCCTTTTTTGCCTTTGCAGGCTGATCGGTGATATTGCAGCCGTCGATGAGCACTGAACCTGACGAAGCAGAGATATACCCGGTGATGATATTCATTGCTGTTGTTTTTCCCGCTCCGTTTGGTCCGAGAAATCCCAGTATCTCGTTATCGTTCGCATTGAAGGACACATCGCTGAGGGCTTTATGAGAGCCATAGCTTTTGGTGATATTCTTAACCTCTACCATGATCGTATCCTCCTCTCGCAGTTTTTCTTGTGGGGGGGCAAACCACGGCACCGCAGGTGCCGCCGGTGGTGCCGCAAGCGGCACCACCTTGCTTTTCTCGCAGAGAAAAGGGTTTGCCCTATACGGACAGCTTGTCTATGCCCTTATTTATCCTGTCCAGCGTGTCCTGCTTGCCAATGATGTATGCTATCTCGACTCCGCCGCCGGGTGTGGACTGCTTGCCTGAAAGCGCTACTCTCAGCGGCCACAGAACAATGCCGTTTTTAACGCCCATCTTCTCAATAAGTCCGAACAATGCGTCATGTATGCCGTCGATGCTCCAGTCATCAAGCGCTTCAAGCACAGGCAGCACAGCTTTCAGCGACTCCAGTGAGTTTTCAAGGTTAGTCTTCATCTTCTTGTGACAGTACATCTCTTTGTCGTATTCAGGCAAAGCATCAATGAAATCCACCATTTCGGGAATATCTGTGAAAACCTCTGTTCTTGCCTGCAAAAGCGATGCAACATACTCAACATCAACATCTTGTCTGTGTACCGCCTGCTTTATATAGGGTATCGCATACTCTGCAAACTTTTCAGGTGTCAGAGCTTTGATATACTTTGCGTTGATCGCTTTGAGCTTGAGCGGGTCAAAAATCGCCGGCGCCTTTGAAAGCCCGTGAATATCAAATTCCTTAACAAGCTCCTCAAGCGAATAGATCTCGTTCTCACCCTTTGGCGCCCAGCCAAGCAGTGCGATATAATTCAGCACAGCCTCCTTGAGATAGCCCTTTTGTATAAGATCCTGGAACGAAGCATCTCCGTCACGCTTTGAAAGCTTATGCTGCTTGTCTTTCATTATATGCTCAACGTGTATGTATGTCGGCACTTCCCAGCCGAACGCCTTATAAAGCAGCTCGTACTTGGGAGCAGAGGAAAGATACTCGTTTCCTCTTACAACGTGAGTTATACCCATAAGGTGGTCGTCCACAACATTTGCAAAATTATATGTCGGCATTCCGTCTGTCTTGATAAGGATCTGATCCTCCAGCTCACAGCAGTCGACCGTTATATCTCCGTAAAGCTCGTCGTGAAAAGTCACCTGACCCTCCTTGGGCATTTTCTGTCTGATGACATACGGCGTACCCGCTTCAAGCTTTGCCTTGACCTCTTCTTTTGAAAGGTCACGGCAGTGCCTGTCATAGCTGTACGTTTTGCCCTGTGCCTCAAGCTCAGCTTTCAGACCGTCAAGCCTTTGCTTATCGCAAAAGCAATAGTAAGCCTCGCCTTTTTCAACAAGCTCCTGAGCGTACTTTTTGAACATTCCCATTCTTTCAGACTGGATATACGGACCCACAGGACCGCCGATATCCGGACCCTCGTCCCAGTTCAATCCGACATCTTTGAGAGTTTTGTAGATAACATCAGTCGCACCCTCAACATATCTTTCCTGATCGGTATCCTCGATACGCAGGATAAAATCGCCGCCGTTCTGCTTTGCGATAAGATATGCAAACAGTGCTGTCCTGAGGTTTCCGATATGCATATATCCCGTTGGTGACGGTGCAAATCTTGTTCTGACTTTATTCATCGATATCCGTTCCTTTCATATGGCTTCGGTGCAAAGCTTTGCGTGCGCAAAATACTCTGCCGCCTGCCTGGTATCCTTATCTATCTGCTCTTTGAGCATTTCAACGCTGTCGAATTTTTTTTCGGCTCTGAGAAATCTGTCGAAGTACACCTTTACCGTTTTGCCGTAAAGGTCGCCCTCAAATCCGATTATATACGTTTCCGCCAGCGGTGTGGTCTGCTTATTGAAGGTCGGCTTCACTCCGACATTTGTCACTGCACCATACTGTCTGCCTTCCACACAGGCTCTTGTGCAGTAAACTCCGAACTTGGGGATTATCTGTCCCTGCGGTATCTGCTGGTTTATCGTCGGATGCTCAAGCGTCCTTGCTATGCGCTGTCCCGGGACCACAGGAAGCTCCATAAAAAATGTGTATCCCAGCATCTCGTTGACCATATCCATCTCGCCAAAGCGTATCGCACTTCTGATAACGGTCGAGCTTATAACGCCGTTTGCATCGCAAAGCTGTCTTATGACATCGACCTTTATACCGTATTTTTCTCCAAGCTCCCGCAGTGTGTCACAGTCGCCCTTTGCTCCGCTTCCGAAGCGAAAATCCGTCCCGCAGACGGCTCTTTCGCAGTTGAGCTTGTCCTTGAGCACCTTTTTCACAAAGTCCTCGCACGACATCTGCTTATAATCTGAAAATGCAGGTGAAAACAGATACTCGACTCCGAGCTTTTCAAAGCATTTATGTTTACATCGGTCGGTAAGTATCATTTCTATTTTTCCGTCGTGCCCTTTGGTAGTTACCGTGTCGGTAGCAAAGGTGAACACCGCCGGCTTCAAGCCTGATTTTCTGTACTCACAGGCTTTGCCGATGACGAGCTGATGACCCCTGTGCACGCCGTCGAAAAGCCCCAGTGCCACCGCCGTTTTTTCGGCAATTCTCTCATTATCTTCAAGGTATTTCAAACCATTACCCCCATGCTCACCTCTGTGAGCTTTTGAAAGCCCACATCATCTCACCGGTAAGGCTTATTCCGCCGGGCTGTGCGGGAACGTCCTCACGCTTTACCCACACCGCTTCTGACAGTTCGGAAGCATCCATTTTTATTTCCCGTGAGCCGCTGACCTTTGCAAAATAGCCTATCAGCAAATTCTGCGCAAAGCCCCACGGTTGGGTCGCAAAATACTCAAGATCGGTTATTTCCAGACCCGTCTCCTCCATAGCTTCACGCTTTGCTGCCGCTTCGGCAGACTCGCCCATTTCCACAAAGCCAGCCACAAGGGCGTACTTTTTATACTCCCTGCCTGCATATCTTGTCAGCAGGATACTGTCGTTTTTCTCGTCGATTATACCAAGTATCACCGCAGGAGAAAGCTTTGGATAGACCTCATTTTTGCAGTCTGTGCAGACCATACAGCGTTTTTGCGGCGAATGTTCAAGCCTTGCTCCGCACACGCTGCAAAACCTGTTCTCACAATGGAAGCAATAATAATGGTAGCCTGTCACCACCGCATACTGCTCGTCATCTGCTTCAACGTATCTTATCCTGTCAAGCGGTTCAAAGCCAAAGCCTTTTGCCGAGGCTTTTTCAAGGCAAAGAAAATATCTTGTGCCGTCGGCTTTGAATATAAAAACATTTCTGACCTTGTGGTCAAGCTCACACATCTGCGGCAGGACTGCCTTATTATCGTCTATACGAACGAGCACACTTCTGCCGTCAAAGCAAAGCACGCTGTCGCTGTCACCTGCAGGCTCCGGATCGTACTGTATATCCACGTTTTGTGGAATATCCTGAAACATAATATCACCTAAAAGAAATTCTTGAAGCTGCGAAAAAGCTCGCCTTCATATCTGCCAAGCCCTAAGAATCCACCGTCTGACCCAAAGACACGGTATATTCCGCCGCTGTTTCCCAACGGTGCTTTCACCTGTCGTGAATGGAGCTTGACTCCGTTTTTATAAAGAGCTGTCAGCCTTTCATCAAGTCTGACATCGTCATAAAGTTCAAACGCTTTCTGAACAGGCATAACTATCTCTGAGAGCCTGCCCTGTTCACAGATCTGAGTGATCTGCTCTATCGTATGGCAATGCTTTATATCAAAACCGCCTGAATACGTTCTGACAAGGCTGGTCATAACTCCGCCGGTACCGAGCCTGTTACCGATATCGTCAATGATCGTTCGCACATAAGTACCTTTTTCGCAGGAGATCTTCATCTCTCCCTGCTGAGTACATTCATCAAAACTGAGTATCCCGATGCTGTGCACAACACATTTCCTTGGCGTTCTCTCAACGGTCCTACCCTCACGAGCGAGCTGATAGAGCCGTTTTCCGTCCACCTTGACAGCTGAATACATCGGCGGGAGCTGGGTTATCTCCCCTTCAAACTCCGCTTTTATGCTTTCAAGCTGAGACCGTGTGACATTTGCCGGCTTTTGTTCAAGCACCTCACCGGTAATATCAAGCGTATCGGTAACGATGCCCAGACGAAATCCTGCTATGTATTCTTTTTTTGTATCGGGCAGAATATCGCAGGCTTTTGTAGCCTTTCCCACAAAGACCGGAAGGACTCCATGTGCCATTGGGTCAAGCGTACCTGCGTGTCCCAGACGCTTTATTTTCAGCACACCTCGCAGCTTTGCAACGACATCGAACGATGTCCAGCCCTGCGGTTTGTTCACAGGCAATATGCCTGCTATGTTCTCGTTTTGCATCATATCATCATATCAGCCAAACAGCTTTTCCACGCCGTCAAGCAGCCTTTTGCGTACATCTTCCAGCGTTCCCTGCATCTCGCAGCCTGCGGCTCTGATATGTCCGCCGCCGCCGAACTGCTGGCAGAACTCGGACGCATTGAGCTTATCTGTTGTTCTGACCGATATCTTATAGTAGTCGGTATGTCTTTCCTTGACAGTTATGCCGATGTCCACGCCCTCGACTGAAAGGGGTATTGATGCAAGGCCGTCAAACTCCGACTGGTCAACGCCGCACTCTGCCATCAGCTTCCTTGTAAGCACTATCATTGAGCATCTGCCATCAAAATAGTAATTCATATTGCTGATGACCTTCTGTTCGACTTCCATTCTGCCTCTGCTCTTTACATCGAACATTTCACGGTTGATATTGGCGTAGTCGATGTTATAAGCCATAAGCTCGGCTGCAATGATATGAGCCTTTGGTGTGGTGTTTTCATACTTGAAGCAGCCTGTATCAGTGGAAATCCCGGTATAAAGGCACTTTGCTATCTGGTCAGAAAGCTTTTCGCCGCTGAGTTTTAGTATCTCATAGATTATCATAGCTGCTGCGGAAGCCTCGCCGTCAACATAAGTCTTCTTGGCAAAATGCTTGTTTGAGATGTGATGGTCTATGCAAAGATCCACCGCACCCTCACGCTGATACTGCAAAAGATTGCTGCCTATCAGGTTGGGATCCGCAATATCCACTGCGACTACATATTTCTCCTCAAACTCCTGCGGTCTGTATCCCTCAAACATAAAAGCGTATCTGCTTGGCAGCTGGTCACTGTTGAGCACATTTGCGTGCTTTCCTATCCCACGCAGAAAATAGCACAGTGCAAATCCCGAGCCGAGCGTATCTCCGTCGGGGCTTTTGTGAGTTAGTATTGTATAATTATCGTTAGTTAGGAAAATATCCAGTATTTCCTGAAAGTCCATATTCTGCTTCCTTTCAAAGACGGTCATTCTCCGTCATCATGTTCTTCACTGTTTTGTGTCTGAGTGTCCTGCTGCGGCACGAGCTTTTTGAGCCTGCGGGTTATCTCTGCTGAACGTTCTATTGAATTATCCGCAATAAAGCTCAGCTCCGGACACTTCTTGACCCCCAGCACCTTGGATATTTCTTTTTTTATCAATCCTTTGGCACTGTCAAGACCCTTGACCGCTTCTTTAGCGCTTTCAATACCCTCAAAGCTTGAAATATAGACCTTGCAATAAGAGCCGTCGCTTGCCACATCACACCTTACCACGGTCAGCATCATTCCGCCGTGCAGGCGAGGGTCTTTAAGCTCTCTTATCATACCGCAGACTATTCTTTTGATATCCTCCGACATTCTGCCTGCTTTATGTGAAGCCAATGTCATTCTCCTTTCGGTTTAGGCAGCACCGCACAACGATCGTGAGGTATTGCCTTAAATTATCCTGATCTGTGTATTTCTCAATAATGCTTTTCAATAGTTATTTGTAGTTCTTTTTGAATTGAAAAAAATTTAATCTCTGTACTCCTCCATGATATAGCCCTCAAAGATATCGCCTTCCTTGATATCTGAGAACTTTTCAAGCGTGATACCACACTCGAAGTTCGCAGCGACCTCCTTGGCGTCGTCCTTGAATCTCTTGAGGCTGCTCATCTTGTCGTCTGCGATTATTATACCATCTCTTACAACACGAATAAGGTCGTTTCTTCCGATCTTTCCGCTGAGGACATAGCAGCCTGCAACGGTTCCGACGTTGGAGATCTTATATACCTGTCTTACCTCAACTCTTGCGGTATCGACCTCTCTGAACTTAGGTGCGAGCATACCCTTCATTGCTGCGGTAAGATCCTCGATAGCGTCATAGATTATTCTGTAAAGCCTGATATCGACACCGTCCTGCTCTGCGTTCATCTTTGCAACAGGATCCGGACGAACGTTGAATCCGACGATGATAGCCTTTGAAGCGCTTGCGAGCATTACGTCGCCCTCGGAAACTGCTCCGACTGCGCCGTGGATGACCCTGACCTTGACCTCATCATTTGAGAGCTTTTCAAGCGACTGCTTTACAGCCTCGACCGAGCCTTGAACATCTGCCTTTACGATAACAGGCAGCTCCTTCATCTCACCCTCGCTGATCTGCTCGAACAGATTATCCAGAGTGACCTTATTATACTGGCTGAACTCAGCCTCCTTAGCCTCGTGCTTTCTCTGCTCAACAAGCTCTCTTGCGAGCTTTTCGTCTGCAACGGCATTGAACACGTCGCCTGCGCTTGGGACCTCGCCCAGACCGGTTATCTCAACAGGTGTTGACGGTCCTGCTTCGGATATAGCTCTGCCCTTGTCGTCGGTCATTGTTCTTATTCTTCCGACAGATGTGCCGGCGATGATTATATCGCCTGATCTGAGAGTACCGTTCTGTACAAGCAGTGTAGCCACAGGACCCTTGCCCTTATCAAGTCTTGCCTCGATAACAGTACCCTTTGCAAGCTTATCCGGGTTAGCTTTAAGCTCCTTGACCTCGGCAACGAGCAGGATATTTTCAAGCAGGTCGTCGATACCCATACCTGTCTTTGCGGAAACAGGCACAGCGATAACGTCGCCGCCCCACTCCTCGACAACGAGGTCATGCTCGGTGAGCTGCTGCTTGATCCTGTCCGGATCTGCGGTATCCTTATCCATTTTATTTATAGCAACGATTATTGATACGCCTGCTGCCTTAGCGTGGTTGATAGACTCTACGGTCTGAGGCATGATTCCGTCATCTGCTGCGACAACGAGTATAGCGATATCAGTGATATTCGCTCCTCTTGCTCTCATTGCTGTGAACGCCTCGTGACCCGGGGTATCAAGGAACGTTATCTTCTGGCCCTTATAGTTCACCTGATATGCGCCGATATGCTGTGTGATTCCGCCTGCCTCGCCATCGGTAACGTGGGCATTTCTGATCCTGTCAAGTATAGATGTCTTACCATGGTCAACGTGACCCATAACAACGACAACAGGGCATCTTGGCTTGAGATCCTCTGCCTTGTCCTCATCGTCAACGATAAGTCTTTCCTCGATAGTTACAACGACTTCCTTCTCTACCTTTGCGCCCAGCTCGTCTGCAACGATAGCTGCTGTATCAAAGTCAACGACCTCATTTATACCTGCCATTACGCCAAGTCCCATGAGTTTTTTGATAACAACAGATGCGGTAACTTTAAGCCTTGAAGCAAGCTCCGAAACTACGATCTCGTCAGGTATCATTACCTTGAGCTGCTGCTTTCTTGCTCTTTCAAGCTCAAGTCTGCGCAGCTTCTCTGCCTCGGTCTCTCTCTTGTGGGAGAACTGCTGCTTCTTATGCTGCTGAGATTTCTGAACGAGCTTCTGCTTCTTTGCCTGATTGTCCTTGGTTCTGTTATGCTTTGTATTTGCAAGATTATCGTACTTCTCGTTATACTTATCAAGCTCTACATAACTTCCTCTTGTGTCGATGGTAGTAGTTTTTGAGTAGCTGCTCTCGTCGTCCGAAGAGAGGGTATAACCCTTGTCGTCCTTAGACGCACTTCCGCCGAAGCCGAGCTGTGTTCTTACACCATAATCCTTTTTCTTAGCAGGCTCGTGCTTTTTGTCTGACTTCTTTGACTTTTTCTCAGTCTTGGCCTCGACCGGCTTAGGCTCAGCCTTTGCTTCCGGTTTTGCATCAGCCTTTGGCTCCGGTTTAGCGTCAGCCTTTGGCTCCGGTTTAGCGTCAGCCCTTGCCTCAGGCTTTGCTTCAGCTTTTACTTCTGCCTTTTCCTCGGTTTTCGGTTCTTCGGTCTTAGCAGCAGCTTTCTTAGTCGTTTTCTTCTCCTTAGGCTCCGTCTTCTTCTCGCCCTCTGGTCTTACATTATTAGCGAAATACTCGTTGAAATTTTCCACCTGATTTTTCTGGGTGAAATATTCAAGCACATACCCTACCTCCTCAGGCAGCAGCGACGCCTGAGTTTTTCTGGTCTCTCCATCATATGTTTCAAGGCACTTAACTATATCCGTATTGGCTACATTAAGATCCTTTGCAAGCTCACCGAGCTTAGTTTTGGTTATCTTCTTTTCCATAGGCAATTATGTCCTCCTTGTTTATCGCACCTTCAAGCCGTGCAGGCTGTTAAAGATCAAATTCGCTTTTATCGGTCTGTATCTGCTCCAGTCCCTTTGAGCAGGACTTTGCAAAGCCCGCATCGGTCATTGCCATTATCCCGAGCTTTTTGCCCAGACTGTACCATATATCGTCCATGGTCATATCCAATCTGTACAGCGGGATATCGTTCTTTGCACACACAAACCGTGCTTCTTTCAGGGACTTTTCGGAAATGTCCGTTGCTGTGAACACTGCCTTGGCTTCCCTGATATTGCAGGACTGTTTTACCATATCCATTCCCATGACCAGCTTTCCTGCTTTTCTGCACATGGTCAGGGTGCCTGATTTATTACTGTTCATTTGCAAGCTCCGCTTCCAGCTGGGCAACTATCTCGTCGCTCACCTTTATTCGTTTTGACTTGCCTGCTTTTTTCAGGCACTGTGTATCTCTGCATATATATGCGCCTCTTCCGGCTTTCTTACCTGTGGGGTCAACACTTACGTTTCCCTCGCTGTCGGTAACTATTCTGATAAGCTCCTTTTTGGGCTTCATCTCACCGCAGCCGACGCACATTCTCATAGGTATCTTTTTTGTTTTCATACCTTATTCCTCTTCATTAACAGGTATCTCCGGCAGAATATCTATCTTGTAGCCCGTAAGACCTGCCGCAAGCTTAGCGTTCTGTCCCTTGTTTCCGATAGCCAGCGACAGCTGATTGTTTGGAACGATGACCTGACATCTCTTCTGGACCTTATCGCCCTCTACCAGATCCTCAAGCAGATCGACTCTGATGACCTCAGCAGGTGCGAGCGACTTTGCGATGAACTCCGCAGGATCGTCGCTGTAAGTGATAACGTCGATCTTCTCACCACGCAGCTCATTTACGACTGCGGTGATCCTTGACTTTCTCGGTCCAATGCAGGCGCCGACCGCATCAACATTAGGATCTTTAGAGATGACTGCGATCTTGCTTCTTGCTCCTGCTACTCTGGAAATAGCCTTTATCTCAACTGTTCCGTCTGCTATCTCCGGGACCTCGATCTCAAACAGTCTTTTCACAAATTCCCTCTGTGTTCTTGATATTCTGATAACAGGCTGTCTTTTCTCTGAATTTGCGATACCTGCGACATAGACCTTTATCATATCTCCTGCTTTGAGCGTTTCACCCGGTATCTGCTCTTTTCTTACAAAATAGACCTCATTCTTGTCGATAGTAACTATCGCATTGAGCGTTACAGGCTCGACCTTCTGAACGACTGCCGAAACGACCTCACGCTCCTTATCCTGATACTGCTCGATCAGCCTTGCCTTTTCGTAGTCCTTGATATCGTGCTTTATCGACTGCTTGGCATTCTGTGCGGCAACCCTGCCGAATCTTGCCGGGTCAAGCGGGATATCCACCCAGTCGCCTACGATCACATTGGGGTCAAACATTCTTGCTTCCTCCAGCCAGATCTCGTTATCCGGGTCGTCAACATACTTAACGTCCATGACCTCTTTTTGAAGCTTCATCTCAAATTTATTCTGCTCCGGGTCGATGTCCACCACGATATGCTCGCACATCGGGTAATCCTTCTTGATCGCTTTCATGATACCCTGCTTTATCTTTTCGATAAGCACGTCTTTTTCAATATGATTTTCCTGTTCCAATGCACTGAGTGCGTCAAATATTTCCTTGTTCATTTTCCTACCGATCCTTTCTGATATGGTCTGCCATATGGCTTTTTTACTTTTATTATAAGGAGCACTGCTCCATAGTTAAGATTGTTGTATCCTGACGATAACGCCGTTTTGTATGCTGAATAATTGAGGATATCCTTTGAGCACTGTTGAAATAATTCTCTTGAAAATGAGCCTTCTTCAGATCTTCTCTCAGAACTCTCACTGCTTTTTCATTATCGGGGTCTTGACCCGGATAATGAAAAAGCAATAAAAGGTTTGGTGAAAGAGGGTTTGGGAGAAAACTCTTCTCCAAAAGTTGTTTCCCAACAGCTCTCAGGGTTTTCCCCAATTATTCATCAAACAGATCAGCGTCATCGTTTAATTTTACATATGCACAGTCTGAAAGCCTGAACTCGACATTTGCCACGCCATCGCCGTTTTCGTCAAGCGTCTGGCATAGTATCTTATCCTTTTCGTATCCGACCAGTCCAACGACATATTCTTTCTCGCCGTTCTCGTCCGGGCGTATCAGCCTGACTCTGATGACATCACCGATACACACCTCAAAGTGCTCGGGTGTCCTCAGCTCTCTGCCAAGTCCGGGGCTGCCGCACTCCAGCACATAGCTTTGCTGGATAGGGTCGGCATCGTCAAGCGCCTTGTTCATCGGACGGGTGAACGCTTCACAATCGTTCATATCGACTCCGCCGTCCTTGTCTATGAGCACTCTCAGGTACCACGTTGCACCTTCTTTTTCAAACCGCACATCCCACAGGAAAAGTCCAAGCTCGTCAGCTATGGGTTGTGCCAGCTCACGCACCTTTTGCACGGTGCTTTTCTTATTGTCCATAGATTTCCTCCATACAAAATCAAAAGACCGGAAGTCAAGTTCCAGTCTTTCATTAAAAGCCTATTATAGATAGTATAACACATTAATATCATTTTTTCAAGGCTAAACAGGAACTTTTCAACTGATTTATTGAATTTTCAGAACCTAATTTGTAAAAAATGTATTAACTCCGGTCCTCTTCCTGTTTCTTTTTAGCCTTTTTCCCGAACGGTCCGAACCTTCTGGGCTTTTCCTCGGATTCTTTTTCCTGCTTTTCGTCCTGCTTTGGCGGCTCCTGCGGCTGTGTGACCTCCTGTGGCAGAGGCGCAAGCGATGGACGGTTTTTGCGTGTACCCTCCACAAAATCTATCGGGACAGTGAACATAATTCCCGTATTGGGGTGAGAAAGATCTCCGACGGTATTATAGACGACCTTTCTTGCTATCTCCAGCTGATCGTTTCGGATCACCGAAAGGATAGTTCTGTTATCGTCCTCCGCACCGCTGAGGATCGCTCTTATCGACGAGCTGATAAAGCTGCTGTCCAGCCGTGAAAGCGTTGTTGCAAGACCCGAGGACTCTATAATGGTCGCTCCTCCCAGACCCGCTGCGGACATACCCTCCAGCAGACTGTCCAGAACGTCTGTTTTATTCAGGATCAATACCATCAGCTTCATTGCTTTTCCCCCGTATCAGAATTATTGAGCTTTTGTTGTTGTAGTTGCCTGTGCAGGTGTCGTTTCGGGCACAGCCGCTGCGGGCGGCTCGGTCGGCTCGGTAGGCTGTGTGACTGCACCGCTTTGCTTGCTTGCATCAAAGGCTACGCCAAAGGCTGAGGCAACCGTCGAAAGATATTCTTTATTCATTGTGAAAGCGGTAAAATCTGCGTTCCACATTCCCGTTGGATTGAGCGATTTCGCAGGGATATCCTTTTCCTCCAGCATAACGTTCATATATTTTCTGATCTCATTGAACGCCTCTTTGGTGATGTTGGTATCGCTGTTTTTGGATAGTATCTCATACAGGTTGAAAAGATTGTCCTTTGTAACATCAGCCTGTCTGAATCCGTTGTTTACCAGCTGCTCCAGAGCTGCACTCAGAAATTCAAGATTGCCCTGCTTTTTGGTGTTGAAAATGCTGTCGATACTTGCAAGGTTGATTATCTGTCTTCCGGTGAGCGTTACAAGGTCGCCCTTTGGAACAGAGATATCGTCCTTGTTACTGTCCTGAGATATGTAGTAAAGCTCCTGCGGTGCAGTGTAGGACATTCCGCCCAGAAAGTCTGCGACCTGCTCAAATGCTGAGTTAGACACGGTCATATAGTAGTCGATACTGATCCCGAAATTATCCGAAACTGCACGTTCCAACTTTTTCATACCGCCCTCAGCGAGCACTTCCTTATATGTTTTCCCCGAGTCACGGGTCTTTGTGACATCTGTCTGCGGAACAATGGTTATCTGTCTTTTATCGGAATCTATCCTCATCACGCAAAGATCCTTAAAATCGCCCTGATCGCTCACCCTTGCGAACAAAATGTTCAGGCTTCTTGCGGAATCTGCCTTGGAGTCGGTCGTTGTTGATTCAAACACCTTATACTTTTTCAGCATATAGTATGACACACCGCCCACAAGTGATAATGCAAGCAGGAGTGTGAGAAAATACACCAGCGCAACAGGTGCTTGTGACCTATGCTTTTTATTAGTACTTGCCATTTGAATAACTCCCTTTCACCTTCAAGCACGACCTGACATCTGTCGTGACCGGATCGAATAATCGTAAAAATTTTAAAAACCTATTGAACTTATTGACATTTGGGTGTAAACTATAATCATGACCCGTCTGACTGTTCATAAGAGATCATATTACAGTCAAGAAGCTTTGGCTTGCGGTCTGATACTTCAAGATCCGTATCAACATAAAGCTGCGGATTTCTGTCTGCGGAGATTATCTTCATCTCCAGACCTGCACGCTTTGCCATATTCACCGTCTGAAGCGTCCCTGATCCGCACTTTTTTTCCTTGAGCAGACCAATTATCCTTGACGAATTGTCCACCATGAACTGGTTTCTCAGCTTATACCGGTCACGGTTGCCGGCAACTGAGACCACGACCTTTTCATCACAGTCATTGAGCAGCAGCGAGTATTTATACTTATCCAGCGCAGACACTATTTCACGGTACTGCTGGGCATAAGGCAGGGCGCAGACAAGTCTGATCTGTCCGTATCTTTCCGACCTTGCTGCCTCAAGCACGAGCTGTGCACAGATAAGATCGACCCCATCGGACATTCCTGATATAAATGTCTTATAACCGTCGTTGATAGCTTCGATTATAAGCATCTGAAGCGAGCTTACCAGACATTTCATTCCCTGCTTGTGAAGATTTCCGCCGAAGGGAAGGTCTCTGCTGCGGTGTCCGGTAAAGCAGCAGGTAGTTTTTCTGTTTCCGTGGTAGTCCTGTACACTGAGCTCCTTCAACGCATTCTGCCTCCCGATGAAATAACACCATTTAATATATTATAGCACATTCATTTTTTATTTTCAATAGCAAAAGCAAATTCTGCATACCATTTTTTATCCATACCGCTGTGCACAGATCACAACAGATGATAAAGCTCTTTTATGAAAGAGCTTCGCCGGGATATAAACCTCAGCAAACGAAAGGAAGTTAGTAAAATGAATTGTTTAAGACGCTGCTGGGCGGAGATAGACTTATCCGCCATAGAATACAACCTCAGCCGGTACCGCAAGTACCTCAGAGACAGCACGGAGCTTTTATGTGTAGTAAAAGCAAACTGCTATGGTCACAGTGATAATCTGGTGATACCGCATCTTGAAAAGCTTGGCGTAAGGTGGTTTGCGGTCTCAAATCTTATTGAAGCCGAACATCTGCGCACCCTTGGCGTTAAGGGCGAGATAATCATTCTTGGCTACTCCCCCGAGGAAAACGCCGACGACCTGATAAAGTTCAATATTATACAGGCTTGCACCGAATACTCATACGCTGTGAAGCTCAACGAGAATGCAACACAGGGAAAAGTGCGTATCCACGCCGCCATTGACACAGGAATGACAAGGATAGGTCTGCACGGTGATACAGCGTCAAATGCAGATGAGATACAAAAGATGCTCAGACTTGAAAACCTGAGCGTTGAGGGAATGTTCACGCACTATGCTGTTGCGGACAGTCAGGAAGAGGAAAGCATAGCTTACACCAAAGCGCAGACCGAAAAGATACTTGCGCTTGATGACGAACTGAAACGCCGCGGGGTGAACCTTGGCTGCGTTCATTTTCTCAACTCAGCAGGCGGTGTCCACTGCCCCACCGAAAGAAGTGCGCTGGCAAGGTTAGGTATAATCCTATACGGTCTTTACCCTGACCCGTCCGACCCGCTGCCGTTTGAGCCAAAGCCGGCAATGGAGCTTAAAGCTGTTATCTCGCAGGTCAAATACATAGAAAAAGGCACAACTGTCAGCTACGGACGCACATTCACTGCCGACAAACGGATAAAGCTTGCAACGGTTACTGCTGGCTATGCCGACGGTTTCCCACGCTCACTTTCAAACAAAGGTGAGGTCATTATAAAAGGTATACGCTGCCCGGTAGTCGGGCGGATCTGCATGGATCAGTTCATGTGTGATGTTTCAGATGTTGCCGACGCAGCGGTCGGAGATGTAGTCACGCTGTTTGGCAAGCAGATAACTGCTGATGATATTGCTCAGCTGACCGGTACCATCGGATACGAGATCGTCTGCGGCATTACCGCAAGGGTACCCCGCATAGAAGCAAGAAAATAGAAGCAAGAGGCAAGAGATCTTCTTAATCAAGGTTCGATATAAATACAAACGGACGGCATAAGCCGTCCGTTTTCTTGCTTCTTGCCTCTTATTATCTTGCATCTAAAAAAGGTCGGACATTTCTGTCCGACCTTTTTGGGGTTATGGAAAAATTACTTCTTTTCCTCGTTGTTGTAAAGCTTAGCGTATCTGAGCAGGTAATCATATCTGTCAGCAGCATTCTTAACAGCCTTATCAAACAGCTTAGCAGCTCTTTCAGGGTTCTGTCTTGCAAGAGCGTTGTATCTTACCTCGCCCATGATGAACTCCTTATAATCAGCTGTAGGAGCCTTGGAATCGAGTGTGAACGGATTCTTGCCCTCAGCCTTGAGCTCAGGATTGAATCTGTACAGATGCCAGTAACCAGCCTGAACAGCCTTCTTCTCCTCAGTCTGAGCGATAGACATACCACCCTTGATACCGTGGTTGATACATGGAGCATAACCGATGATGAGTGACGGACCGTGGTAAGCCTCAGCCTCGCTGATAGCCTTGATACACTGGTTCATATCTGCACCCATTGCGATATGTGCAACATATACATAGCCATAGGACATTGCGATACCTGCAAGATCCTTCTTCTTAACTTCCTTACCGGCAGCTGCGAACTGTGCAATAGCGCCTGTAGGAGTTGACTTGGAGGACTGTCCGCCTGTGTTGGAGTAAACCTCGGTATCGAATACGAAGATATTTACGTCCTCGCCGGAAGCGATAACATGGTCAAGTCCGGAGAATCCGATATCGTAAGCCCAGCCGTCACCGCCGAAGATCCAAAGGGACTTCTTCTTGAGGTAATCAGCATCCTTGAGGATCTCATCACTTGCCTTGGTCTTGTTCTTCTTCAGCGCTGCAACCAGAGCATCTGTTGCCGGAGCGTTCTTTGCGCCGTCGTCAACAGTAGAGAGGTACTCTTCACAAGCCTTCTTTACGTCCTTGTTCTTTGTAGCCTTTGAAAGCTCAAGAACCTTAGCGATAACTCTGTTTCTGATCGTGGACTGTGCGAGGAACATACCATAGCCGTACTCTGCGTTATCCTCAAACAGTGAGTTAGCCCAAGCAGGACCCTTGCCGTCCTTATTTGTTGTATAAGGAGTTGAAGGTGCAGAACCGCCCCAGATAGAGGAGCATCCTGTTGCGTTAGCTATATACATCCTGTCGCCGAACAGCTGAGTGATGAGCTTAGCGTAAGGTGTTTCGCCGCAGCCTGCGCAAGCGCCGGAGAATTCAAGCAGAGGCTGCTTGAACTGTGAGCCCTTGACAGTTGTTTCCTTGAACTTCTCAAATACCTCAGGCTTTTCAGCGAGTGTAAGACCGTAGTTGAATACTTCCTGCTCTGCGAGCTGGCTCTCCAGAGGCATCATAGAAAGTGCCTTGTTGCCCTTCTTGCCCGGGCATACATTTACACATGAGCCGCAGCCTGTGCAGTCAAGAGCTGACATTGTCATAACGAAGTTGAAGCCAGGCATACCTGTGCATGGGATAGCCTTTTCCTGAGCGAGCTTAGGAGCCTTCTTCAGCTCTTCATCTGTCATGATAACAGGTCTGATAACAGCGTGCGGGCAGACATATGAGCAGAAGTTACACTGGATACAATTCTCGTTGTTCCAAGCCGGAACGTCAACAGCGATACCTCTCTTCTCAAATGCAGCAGAGCCCTGTGGGAATGTACCGTCTGCCATCTTCACGAATGTGGAAACAGGCAGCTTGTCGCCTTCCTGAGCGTTGCATGGGATCTGGATATTGTTTACGAAATCCTGGAGTGTCTTGTTGCCGGGAACCTTGACCTTGCTCATACCCATCTTGGAATCCTTAGCGTTCTTCCAGGACTCAGGTACCTTGACCTCAACTACCTGCTGGCAGCCTGCGTCGATAGCGTCATGGTTCATCTTAACGATAGCCTCACCCTTCTTGGAGTAAGAAGCTGTCGCAGCGTCCTTCATGTACTTGATAGCGTCCTTGATAGGAATGATGTTAGCAAGCTTGAAGAATGCAGACTGAAGAACAGTATTGATCCTGTTGCCAAGACCGATCTCCTTACCGATCTTAACGCCGTTGATGATATAGAACTTGATGTTGTTCTCAGCGATATATCTCTTTACCTGACCGGGGAGGTGCTTGTCAAGCTCCTTCTCGCTCCACTGGCAGTTGAGCAGGAATGTTCCGCCCGGCTTTATGTCATTAACGATGTTGTACTTGGTGATGTACGACTCGTTATGGCAAGCAACGAAATCTGCCTGGTTGATGAGATATGTGGACTTGATAGGTGTCTTACCGAATCTGAGGTGAGAAACTGTTACACCGCCGGACTTCTTTGAGTCATATGCGAAGTAAGCCTGTGCATACAGATCAGTATGGTCACCGATGATCTTGATGGAGTTCTTGTTTGCACCAACAGTACCGTCAGCGCCAAGACCCCAGAACTTACAAGCGGTCGTTCCCTCAGGAGCTGAGTTGAGCTTGCCCTCGCTCTTGAGAGAGAGGTTTGTAACGTCGTCCTCGATGCCGATAGTGAAACGTGGCTTGTAGGTATCCTTCCAGGAAGCGTTCCAGTAAACAGCCTTGATCTGGTCAGGAGTTGTATCCTTTGAACCAAGACCGTATCTGCCTGAAGCAACAGGAACATCGTGGAACTGTGTGCCCTTGAGCGCTGCAACAACGTCAAGATACAGAGGCTCGCCAAGTGAACCCGGCTCCTTTGTTCTGTCAAGAACAGAAACCTGCTCGCAGGTGTTAGGAATAGCTTCAACGAACTTGGAAGCTACGAAAGGTCTGTAAAGTCTTACCTTAACAAGACCGAGCTTTGTGCCCTCGGTAGCGTTGAGGTAATCTATTGTTTCTTCGATAGTGTCACATACAGAGCCCATTGCAACGATAACGTGTGTTGCATCAGGTGCGCCGTAGTAGTTGAACAGCTTATAGTCTGTTCCGATCTTCTTGTTCACCTTGTTCATGTAGCTCTCAACGATACCCGGGATAGCCTCGTAGTATGGGTTGCAAGCCTCACGAGCCTGGAAGAAGATATCAGGGTTCTGAGCTGTACCACGAAGTACAGGGTGCTCAGGATTGATAGATCTGTTTCTGAACTCCTCGATCTTCTTGAAGTTCACCATGCTTCTTACGTCTTCGATATCCCATGTCTCGATCTTCTGGATCTCATGAGATGTTCTGAATCCGTCGAAGAAATGAAGGAACGGAACTCTGCCCTCGATAGTTGAGAGGTGTGCAACCGTACCAAGATCCATAACCTCCTGCGGGTTTGAAGAACAAAGCATTGCAAAGCCTGTCTGACGGCAAGCATATACATCGGAATGATCTCCGAAGATGTTAAGTGCATGAGAAGCAACGCATCTTGCTGATACATGGATAACGCAAGGGAGCAGCTCACCTGCGATCTTGTACATATTAGGGATCATAAGAAGAAGTCCCTGTGATGCTGTGTAAGTGGTAGTGAGTGCACCTGCTGCGAGTGAGCCGTGAACTGTTCCTGAAGCACCTGCCTCAGACTGCATCTCTGCAACCTTTACAGGAGTACCGAACAGGTTCTTCTGACCCTTTGCAGACCACTGGTCTGTTACCTCTGCCATAACAGAAGAAGGTGTGATCGGATAGATAGCAGCGACTTCTGTGAATGGGTATGATGCCCAGGCAGCAGCGTTGTTTCCGTCCATGGTTTTCATTTTTCTTGCCATTTTTTGAATCATTCCTTTCTGGATATTTAGCCCCGAGGGCATAAAGTCGATCCCGGCAAGGATCGTAAATGTGACTTAAAGATTCTCCAAAGCATAAAATCATTTCTATGTCACTTTAACTATTATAGTATATCACTATTTTTCAAATTTGTAAATAGCTTTGTCGTTTTTTTAATGAAAAAAAACGCCACAAGTTTTGAATTTTTCTTTTTCTTGAAAAAACAATTTCCCATTGTATTTTTTATTCACCTCAAGTTAGCCGGAGGCAACTCTCAAAACACGTTTGCCGCACCTGTTCATCAATGATCTTTCATCGGGTAAAAACAAAAGCGGTCTGTGAAACGATCACAGACCACAGTGCTATCTTAAAATGAAAAACAATCCTATGCGGATCGCAGCGATGATAAAAATGAGCAGTACCTCTGCGCCGGTAACGAGCTGATTCACCCAATAGATGCTGTTTGCATCAGGGGCAGCTGTTTCCTCTCCGAGTATCATCTTTTTCCCGTTTGGATATCCGCTGTCGATAGAGCAGCCAAGCAGCCCTGCACACATCGACTGGGTATGAGCTGCTGTTTTGTTCTGGGAATCGTTTCTGAAATAGCGGTATGTTTCGTCACCGCACTTTGCGTCAAGCATCAGCAGCGAGCCGTCTTTTTTGCAAAGTGCCGCCGCAAGCTTTGCAGGGATAAAGCTGAAAAATCTGTTCACAGCTGAGGCTTTGTTTCCCGATCTGTCCTCGTAGCCGCCGAGCCTTCCGCCTATCCTGTCAGCAAGATTGACTGTACGGTAAACAAGTCCGCCGACACCGCCGAGAAGACCGATCCAGAAAACAGGTGCAACAGCGTTATCTATCACATCGGCGCTCGTCTGCTCAAGAGTACATCTGACTATATCCTGTACATCAAGCCCCGAAGCGTCCATTCCGGTAAGCTGCTCGAAATACTTTCGTGCGGATTTCACGTCCTGCGATTTTGCACAGTGCATTATCCTTGCCGCAAGCTCCTTCGGGGTCCGGACCGAGATCGCTGTCCAGCACATAATGCTTTCCACAAGTATCCCCAGTATATCCGAGATCATATACGAAACAACGAACAGCGCCAGACCTGCCGCCAGCACTATTGATATCGCAAGGAACTCAAACATTCCGCCTGCTGCGTTTCTTGCGTCCGGCTCATCGGCATAGGCGTGCTTGATGCGGATATCAAGTCCGCAAAGCAGCTTCTTTATTATGTTCAAAGGATATGCACCCGACTGCGGATCGCCCAGCAGCGAATCCAGCACAAAGCCTATCGCAAGTGCACACAATGAATTCATCAGCATTTTTATCATCTCTCCAAATTTTCAACACTGCTTTACAGTATAACACAATTCTCGCTTTTTTTCAACCGAAATTGTAAACTTTTTTCGGACACTGCAAAAAAGTGCCGTCTGCTGTTTTTCGGAAATCCAAAATTCATTTTTTGTACGCATAGAGCTGTTGACTTTTGCAGCAAAATAGTGTATGATAAAGAATAATATTTTTGTAGGGAACGTTTGAAGAAGAAGTGGGAGGTAATGAATATGCTGGAAACAAACGAGAACAAGAAATTTGCAAAGGAAGGCATCACTTTTGACGATGTGCTGCTCATTCCCGGAGAGTCTGACTGCACACCCGATATGGTGGATATCCACACACATCTTACTAAGGATATCGTGCTCAACACACCTATCATGACCTCGGCTATGGACACTGTCACCGAGTCAAGAATGGCTATTGCTATCGCCCGTGAAGGCGGTATCGGTATCATTCACAAGAATATGACCATTGAAAGACAGGCTGAAGAGGTCGATAAAGTAAAAAGATCCGAAAACGGGGTTATTGTTGATCCGTTCTCTCTCACGGCGGACAAGACCGTTGCGGAAGCTGATGCTCTTATGGGCAGATACAAGATCTCCGGCGTTCCGATCGTTGACGAGAAGAACAAGCTGGTAGGTATTCTTACAAACCGTGATCTGAGATTTATCAAGGATTTTGATTCTATCCTGATAAAAGACGTTATGACAAAGGATCACCTTGTCACCGCACCCGTAGGCACCGACCTTGCAGGCGCACAGCAGATACTTATGAAGCACAAGATCGAAAAGCTCCCGCTTGTTGATAAAGACGGCGTTCTCAAAGGGCTTATAACTATAAAGGATATAGAAAAGGCAGAGAAATACCCCAACTCCGCAAGAGATAAAAAGGGCAGGCTGCTGTGCGGCGCTGCGATCGGCATGACTCAGGACGTGCTTGACAGAGCAGGTGCTCTTATCGACGCCCAGGCAGATGTGCTGGTGCTTGACTCAGCGCATGGTCACTCTATGAACGTTATAAACTGCCTCAAGAAAGTAAAGGCTGCATTCCCCGATATACCCGTTATAGCAGGTAATATCGCAACCGCAGAGGCTGCAAAGGCTCTTTGCGAAGCAGGCGCAGACGCTATCAAGGTCGGCATCGGTCCTGGCTCTATCTGCACAACAAGAGTTGTTTCAGGTATTGGTGTCCCACAGATCACAGCCGTTTATGACGCTGCGTGCGAGGCTGCAAAATACGGTATCCCCGTTATCGCAGACGGCGGTATCAAGTACTCGGGCGATATCGTAAAAGCACTTGCCGCAGGCGCAAGCGTTGTAATGCTCGGCTCACTGCTCGCAGGCTGCGAGGAGGCACCCGGAGAGGTCGAGATCTACCAGGGACGTTCATTCAAGGTATACAGAGGCATGGGTTCGCTCGCCGCTATGGCTTGCGGCTCAAAGGACAGATACTTCCAGACCAACACAAAGAAGCTTGTTCCCGAGGGTGTTGAGGGACGAGTTGCTTTCAAGGGTCCCGTAAGCGATACGATCTACCAGCTTGTCGGCGGTATCAGATCAGGCATGGGCTACTGCGGCTGCCACACGATAGAGGAGCTTGCAGAGAAGGCACAGTTTGTAAGGATCACAGGCGCAGGTTTGAAAGAATCCCACCCGCACGACATCTACATCACAAAAGAAGCTCCGAACTATTCGGCAGGATTCTGATAAACACAAAGCCGGGAGAAATCTCGGCTTTTTCTTTATTGGCAATTGAACTATTCGCGGATGAAACATCTCAGCTGTGCTTTTCAACCAACAGCTGCGGTTCTCTTGCGGAATAATTCTCACCAAGCTCTCTTTTGGACTCTCACCTCTTTTTCGTTATCGGGGATTTATTCCCCGATGGCGAAAAAGCGATAAAAGGTTTCTGAAGGGGGTTTGGGGGGAACTCTTCTCGAAAAGAGTTCCCCCCAACTACTGGTTGAGTGGCGCAGATGCGTTGTTTTCAACCGTCAGTTTGTTTACATTTCAGTTTTTGTGTGCTACGATGAGTACACGAAAGGAGGACATTCCCCGATGATCGACATGATCAAGATCGGCAAATTCATCAGCTCATGCCGAAAAGAAAAAGGACTTACCCAGGCGCAGCTTGCAGAAAAATTCGGCATCACCGACAGGGCTGTTTCCAAATGGGAAACAGGCAAGAGCATTCCCGATGCGTCGATAATGCTTGAGCTTTGCGAGCAGCTTGGGATAAATGTCAACGAACTGCTCAGCGGGGAAAAACTTGATATGACAAACTATAATGAACAGGCAGAGAAAAACCTGCTCGACCTCAAAGAGAAAGAAGAAAAGGCAAGCAGGAATATGCTCACGATGGAAGTAGTCATCGGCTTCATCTCAACAACCGCATTTCTTGCACTTTTGCTGTTCGGGGTCTTTGCGCCGGGGCTTTCGCAGGTGTGGCGCATCGTGCCGTGCGTTATCGGAACTGTCATCTTTGCAGTATCAATGCACGTTTGCATAAAGATAGAGCAGACCGCAGGCTACTACGAGTGCCCGCACTGCAAGCATACCTTCGTGCCCACACTCAGACAAACATACCTTGCGCAGCATATCGGCAGAACAAGAAAAATGGTTTGTCCGCACTGCCGCAAAAAAGGCTGGTGCAAAAAAACACTTACAAAAAATGAAGAATAACAGGGGGAAACAACAATGAACATACTTGCAGAGATAAAAAGTTTTGAGGACCTTAAAGAGTACCTTCCATTTATCATACCTATCGCAGTTTTGCAGCTCAGTCTTATGCTGGCGGCACTGATAAGCATACTCAGACACAAGCAGTACAAAACAGGCAACAGAGCGCTGTGGCTGATAATCTCACTGCTTGTCAGCATCATCGGACCAATACTCTATTTTGTGCTTGGCAAAACCGACGAGGAAGAATAAATGAAAATACTTGAAGTAAAAGACCTGTGCAAACGTTTCGGCTCAAAGACCATTCTGGACGGGCTTTCCTTCTCGGTCAACGAGGGGAGCGTGTTCGGCTTCATCGGCAGAAACGGCGCAGGCAAAACTACCACAATGAAAATTATTCTCGGACTGCTTCAAGCTGACAGCGGCGAGATAACCGTCTGCGGCGAAAAGGTACATTACGGCAGCACCCCGACAAACAGATATATCGGCTATCTGCCTGATGTTCCGGAGTTTTACGGATACATGACCGCCGGGGAGTACCTGCGGCTTTGCGGCGATATAACCGGAATGAAGCAAAGTGAGATAAAGACCCGAACAAGTGAGCTTCTGGAACTTGTGGGGCTGGCAGGTGAAAAGCACCGCATAAAAGGCTATTCCCGTGGAATGAAGCAGCGTCTGGGCATAGCTCAGGCTCTTATCAACAAGCCACGCCTGCTGATCTGCGACGAGCCGACCTCTGCTCTTGACCCGGTCGGAAGAAAAGAGATACTTGAAATAATCCGTTCGGCACGGGGCGAAACAAGCGTTATTTTTTCAACACATATCCTCTCGGACGTTGAAAGGATATGCGATGACACCGCAATTCTCGAAAAAGGAAAGATCGCTCTTTCGGGAACAGTCAGCGAGCTCAGGGCTAAACGCTCAGGGAGCGATCTGCACATCGTTTTTGCCAACGCTTCAGACTGCCGGAAGGCTGCTGCGCTGCTTGGCGCAGAGATCTCTGATAACGGCACTGTGATCATCAGAAATGCTTCTGAGGACAAATTGTTCGCAGCGCTCAGAACGATAAGTGACAGCAAGCTTCCCGTATCAAAGATAGAACACGCCGAAGCCGATCTCGAACAGCTGTTTATGGAGGTGATCGGCAAATGAACGGATTTTCACCATTTCTGAAAAAAGAATTCTTCGAGCTGTACCGTAAAGGCAGACTGCTTCTGTTCGGCATACTGTTCGTGTTCTTTGGAATTTTAGCTCCTGCAACCGCCAAGCTCACCCCGGCACTTTTTAAAATGATGTCAGGAGAACTTGAGCAGCAAGGCATTATCATCAAGGACGTGACCTCCACCGCTGCAAGCTCCTACGAGCAGTTTTTCAGCAACCTGTCAATTATCCTGATAGTTTTTGTTGTCGTATTTGCAAGCAGCATCACAAGCGAGTTTTCTAAAGGCACAGCGATACCGCTTCTCACAAAGGGGCTTTCAAGGGTCTCGTTTTTCCTGTCAAAGCTGCTGTCATCACTAACCATATGGTCAGCAGGTCTGTGGCTGTGCTTTGGCATCACCTACGGCTACACCCGGTATTACTGGAATGACGATTCGGTAAAAAGCGTTGTCCCTGCGTTTATGCTCTGGTGGCTGTTCTCGGTAATGGTCATATGCGTGATGTTCTTTTTTGCATCGCTTGCTTCGACACACATTCAGGTACTGATTGGTACCGGCTGCGTTGTTTTCACAATGTCACTCCTCGGCTTTACGCAGTCTATCAAGAAATATCTGCCCTCCTCACTTACTGACAGTATGGATCTGTGTACGGGCAAAAGGTCGGTATCGGATATCCTGCCTGCAATAATCATTGCAGCGGCGATCACACTGATCTCGGCTGCTTTGGGCATGATGCTGATAAACAAGAAAAAAATTTAACAAACAGATAAAACGGCGGAAAACATTTCCGTCGTTTTTTGTACCAAAAGGTCTTGAAATGTCCTTTTAAATATGCTATAATAATTTTTGGTATTATCCGACAGCGGAAAGACGTTCCGCTTAGTTTTGAAAGGAGTGCTATCGGATTTGAAAATACCTCAGAAGCTTTTGGTACTGCTTTGTGCAGGTCTGTTCCTGAGTTTGTGCAGCTGCGGAGAGTCCAGCTCATATAACGGTCCGCTGAAGCCATACTCGATGCAGGAGACCGAACGCATACCGGATTCTTCCTCAGAGACTGATTCCTCAGAGGACGATTCCTCAAAAAAGACAACCAAAAAGAGTTCATCAGATTCTTCTGATAACAGTGACAGCAGTTCTCAGACAACTTCGGAAACTACCTCTGAAACAACATCAGAGACCACATCAGAAACAACCTCTGAGACTACGTCTGAAACTACAACCACAACGACAACCACAACCACTACGACCACCACGACTACGTCTTCTTCAAGGCAGACTCTTCCTCCTGTGACCCTGCCGCCTGTGACGCAGCCACCCGTTACCAGACCGACATCACAACCAACACCTTCACAGACTCAGCAGCCAACACCTACACAGACTCAGCAGCCGACCTCTCAGGACACTCAGCCAACACCACCGACTCAGTCCTCAGAGCAGCAGTCTTCTGAATCAAGAGGAACACTTCTTGATCTGTGATACACCGGATATTGATTTAAGGCACAAAAAAGCGACGGAAAAATTCCGCCGCTTTTATTTTTGCTATCTTTACTTTGAAAGCTTGTCCTTTCCGCCCATGTACATTCTCAGAGGCTCAGGGATAGCTACGCTTCCGTCAGCCTTGAGGTTGTTCTCCAAAAATGCGATCAGCATTCTCGGAGGCGCAACGACTGTATTGTTGAGGGTGTGCGCAAAATACTTCTGTCCGTCTGCGCCCTTTATCCTTATCGCAAGTCTTCTTGCCTGTGCGTCACCAAGATTTGAGCATGAGCCGACCTCAAAGTACTTTTTCTGTCTTGGGCTCCATGCCTCAACGTCACAGCTCTTGACCTTCAGATCCGCAAGGTCGCCCGAGCAGCATTCCAGTGTTCTTACCGGAATATCAAGGCTGCGGAAGAAATCGACACTGTTCTGCCACAGCTTGTCGTACCATTTCATTGAATCCTCAGGCTTGCAGACAACGATCATTTCCTGCTTTTCAAACTGATGTATCCTGTATACTCCACGCTCCTCGATGCCGTGAGCACCAACTTCTTTTCTGAAGCAGGGTGAGTAGCTCGTCAGCGTCTTCGGAAGCTCGCTCTCAGGAGTGATCGTGTCAATGAACTTGCCTATCATCGAGTGCTCTGAGGTACCTATAAGATACAGATCCTCACCCTCGATCTTATACATCATATTCTCCATTTCCGCAAAGCTCATAACACCCGTAACAACATCCGAACGGATCATGAACGGCGGAATATAATATGTAAAGCCCCTGTCTATCATAAAATCTCTTGCATATGACAGGATAGCCGAGTGCAGCCTTGCTATGTCACCCTTGAGATAGTAAAAACCATTGCCCGATGTTCTTCTTGCAGCGTCAAGGTCGATGCCGTCAAAGCTCTCCATTATATCAACGTGATACGGAACCTCAAAATCCGGAACAACAGGCTCGCCAAAACGTTCTATCTCAACATTCTCGCTGTCGTCCTTTCCGATCGGTACGCTTGGATCAATGATATTTGGAATGACCAGCATTCTCTCACGGATCTGTGCCTCGTAGGTCGTTTCGTCCTTTTCAAGCTGCTCCAGCTCCTCGCCGATAGCAGAGACCTCAGCCTTGACCTTCTCAGCCTCGTCCTTCAGTCCCTTGCCCATAAGACCTCCGATCTCCTTGGACATTACCTTTCTTTTGTTTCTCAGCTCATCGCACTTTGTCTTTGCAGCTCTGAACTTAGCATCAAGATCAAGCACCTCGTCAACAAGAACAAGCTTTTCGTCCTGAAACTTTTTCCTGATGTTTTCCTTTACAAGCTCCGGCTCGGAGCGAACAAGTTTGATATCCAGCATATTTTACTTCTCCTTTTTCTCCCGCACAGCAAGGCGGGCATATCTCATAAAAATACACTATATAATATACCACTGTTCGCCTTTTTTGTCAATCACCCTTTTGACAAAACAACGCCCTGACATTACTAAACCGTTTTAAACAGAATACTCTCAGGACTCGTTTTCAAAGCGTTGCTGCCCTATCTCGCTTTTGTACTGCTCAAGCACTGCCTGTTCGGTCATCTGCCTGAAGCTTGAATTTATCGGGTGAACAACGTCCCTGTAACTGCCGTCAGACTCACGCCTGCTGGGCATTGCCACAAAAAGCCTGCTGTCACCCTGCACGACCTTGATATCGTGAACTGCAAAAACATTGTCAAATGTAACGCTCACCACTGCACGAAGTCTTCCCGTGTCAAGCAGCTTTCTTATCTTTACCTCTGTTATTTTCATACCTGTGCGTCCCTTCAAATGTTAATATGTAATAAAATTTTTACCCATATTATTAAAAAATAATCAAAAGGTCTTTATTTTTATAAAAAAATGTACTATAATATACTGTGAACAAATATTCGTCAGTTGAAACGGAGTCTTTTTGATGATAAGCAATAAGATACTTGAAAATATAAAACACGTTCATTTTATCGGCATCGGCGGTTCGGGTATGTACCCGATAGTGCAGATCTTCCACAGCAAGGGCTACCATATCACAGGCTCGGACAACAATGAGACCGAAACGCTCGAAGCTGTGAGAAAAATGGGTATAACCGTCTTTATGGGACAGCGTGCGGAAAATATCCGGGGCGCAGACCTTATAATCTATACCGCTGCAATAATGTCTGATAACCCTGAGCTTATCGCCTCTAAAGAAGCTGAAAAAGCCGGCAGAGCAAAGGTCTTTGAAAGAGCAGATATCCTGGGGCTTATCACAAGCTGGTACGACGATGCCGTCTGCGTATGCGGAACACACGGAAAGACCACAACATCATCAATGCTCACCCAGATCTTTCTTGACGAGGGCGTTGACCTTTCCTGCGTTATCGGCGGAAAGCTGCCAAGCATAAACGGCTCCGGCAGAAGCGGTTCAAGCAGCATTATGGTGTGCGAATCGTGCGAGTATCAGGATCATTTTCTCAAATTTCACCCCGACGTTGCGGTGATACTCAACGTTGACGCAGACCATCTGGAATATTTCAAGAATATCGGCAACATCATAAAAAGCTTTAACATATTCGCAAACAAGACCACAAAATGTATCGTCTTCAACGGCGACGACGAGAATTCCCACAAAGCTGTTGACAGCGTAGATAAAGAGAAAATAACCTTCGGCTTTGACCGCAGAAACGACTACTCTGCTGTCATTACAGCAAAAAAAGGTCTGCGCACAGACTTTGAGGTGTTCTATAAGGGCGAATCTGCCGGCACAATGGCTATACACGTCCCGGGGGATCACAACGTCCTGAACGCTCTCGCTGCGATCGCAGCTGCAAGATATGAGGGCGTTTCGTGGGAAGGAATAAAAAAAGGTCTTGACAGCTTTTTCGGTGCCATAAGACGCTTCCAGAAGATAGACGAGGTCAGCGGCATCACCATTGTTGACGACTACGCTCATCACCCAAAGGAGATCGAGTGTACTCTCAAAGCCGCAAAAGGACTTGATTTTAATAAGGTCTGGGCAGTGTTCCAGCCATTTACCTATTCAAGAACAAAAATTCTTATGGACGACTTTGTCAAGGCGCTTGAGATCGCAGATATTGCTGTAATAACCGATATTATGGGCAGCCGTGAGAAAAATACCGACCATATCTATACCGAGATGCTGGGTGAAAAGATCAAAGGCTCGGTATACTTTATCACCGACCACGAGCTTGTCGATAAGCAGACCGCCGAGCAGAAGGAGTATAACTTCTCACAGTGCGTTGACTACATCGCACAAAACGCTTCCGAGGGCGACCTTGTTATTACACTTGGCTGCGGTGATGTATACAAGCTTGCAAAAATGCTTGCTTCAAAACTCAGAGAAAAAAACTGATCTTTGCAGAATGGAGGCTTTATGAACCTTTCAGAAAACGAAAGACAAGTCTATGACTTTATCAGAAAGCAGATAGATGAGGGCTATCCCCCAACGGTAAGAGAGATCTGTTCGCAGCTTGGGTTCAGATCTACCTCCACAGCTCACAGATATATTGCCTCGCTGACACGCAAAGGACTTATCGAAAAGGGAGATAAACAAAACCGTGCGATCCGCCTTGCCGGACAAAGCGGTGTGCGTATACCCCTGGTCGGCGTTGTTACAGCAGGCAAACCAATAACCGCAATAGAGGATATCACCGATTACATAAGCTTTCAGCCTCACAAGAACTATCCGGGCGAGCTTTTTGCGCTTAAAGTTTCGGGCGAATCTATGATAAACGCTGCGATCCTCGACGGCGACATTGTCATTGTGGAAAAGACCCCATATGCCGAAAACGGCGAGATAGTTGTAGCAATGGTCGATAACAGCGATGCCACTGTCAAAAGGTTCTTTAAAGAGGACGGTCATTTCAGGCTCCAACCCGAAAACGACAGCATGGATCCTATCATCTCAGATGACGTTCAGATAATCGGCAAGGTAATTGCTGTAATGAGATATATAAAATAAATCAACGGTTTCAGCCAGAAAGGCAGATATATGAGTCAGATTTGTAAAAACTGCGGTGCTGTTATCGCCGACGGCGAGCGTATGTGTCTGAACTGCGGTAAAGTCCTCCCCAAAACTGTTAAGGCAGTTGTCAGGGAAGGCAACCAGTTCAGTGCGATCAATCAGGGTATGTATCAAAACACCCAGATGACCGACGTGAAAAGACAGTTCTCACCTACCATGGCGGCAAGCAACCAGACCTACTCCAAAGAGCGCAATCGTGCCGCAAAACATACTTTTGAAAAGAATAAAAAGCTGCAAACCAGCAATAATTCCATAAAGATGAACTATGCCAACACCGATTTCGATGCACAGGCAAACGCTTTGCGGCCCACCGAGGTCGAAACGGGCAGCGGCAACGAGAGCAAAAGCAAGCTCCACCCAATTGCCAACAGGATCGGCTGGATCATTGCCTTTCTCATCTTTTTGTATTTCGCTTTCGGCGGAATTATGATACTTATTGCCAGAAACGATACATACAGCTACGAAAGCAGCAAAAAAGATCCGATAGTCGCTTCGACATACGCTGAAGCAATGCATAACTATTTCGATTCCGGCTGGTGGCACTACCGCATAACCAAAGGCGTGTACTACACCGGGAAGACCGAAAGCGGCGATAAGTATGAGATCTATTTCACGACGCACGACGGCGAGCGTTACGTTGATAAGCTTTACATCAACGGCGAAAAGGTCGAATCCAACAATCTGATGAACTCCCATATCCGGGAAATGTTCACTGCGCCAAGCAAGCCTTAGCTGTGCTTGATGCATCTGAACAGACATTATCATCTGATATAACAAAGAGCCATTGGAATATGCCTTCCAACGGCTCCTTTTTTTTGCGCACTGCCCCGCAAAGAAAAAAGACGGCGTGCGCCGTCCTTTTTCCTGTCTGTCTCCTTTGGGTGTTTGGTGTATCATTTGTCTTATTTAGAAATCTCTACTCTTCTCCCCTATGTCTATATAGTAACATCTCTTTCTAAAAAAACTCTTAAAAAAAGTCTTAAAAAAAGCTTAAATCTCATCAAATTTTACCGTCAAAATATAATTGATCGGGAAGCTCTCTCTTGAAACCAGCGGGATCCCTCGGGTCGTTTATCAATTATTGACGAGTATATTGACATCGCCGGAAGATGTGTCTATGCTGATGCTATTGCTGCCCGAGCCGGCAGTATAGGTATCTCCATCTCTTGACAGCGCAAGCTCTGAATAGAACTCGCCTGATGAGGTATCCACCTCTGCCTCAAAGTCGGCGTCTTTAGGAACACAAATAGTCACATCGCCCGATGAAGCGTCCACTCTGAGCTTCTTCGGAACATTCTCAAATTGGAATTTCATATCTCCGCTTGACGCATCAGCAGCGACCTTATCTGCCTCTTTGACATCAATGTTTATCTTTCCCGACGAGGTGTCAACATCTATATTGCCGACCTTTGCGGCAGTTATGCTAACGCTGCCGGAAGACGAGTCTGCACTTATGCTGTCAGCATCGCCGTCAAGCTCAATTTCTACATCTCCGGATGATGAATCGCTTTTTATCTTGTTTGCTTTGCAGTCCGTGATCTCCAGCTTGCCCGAGGACAGATCCGAATTTATCGTATCAGCGGTTATCCCGTCGATCTTGCAGTCGCACGAGGATCCGTCGATACTGAACTCTGAAAGCTCGCTGTTTTTCGGCAGGCTCAGATAAAGATCCTTCTTTGGTGTTTCAAACACCATCATCTCGCCGGATTTGCAAAACTGGATATGCAGCGTATCGCCATCGACCCAGGTGTGCATTCTCCTGCTTTCCTTCAAGTCCTTGTCGCAGGATTCACTGACATCGAGCGTGTCCTTGTCGTGCAGCGATACCTTAATATCCCCTGCCAACCAGTTGATTTCTATTTTACTGATCTTTTCGCTTATCTCTCTGTCACCGGTGGTGTACTTGTCTGCATTTGAATAATTGTTCATCGAACAGCTTCCCAGACAGATAACTGCGGTCACCGCCAGAAAAAGCGCCGCAAGAGTCGATTTGATTTTCATTCATATTCTCCTTAGTTCCATAAACCGCAAATATTGGGGTGCAGTCTTTAGTGAAGGGTTTCCGGTTATAAGCATACCAACCCTTCCTGAAAAAATCCTTAATTCAATTCTTAAAAAATGCTTAAAAAACGGCAGGACATATTCTGTCCTGCCGCTGATCCTGCTCAGATCGCTTTTTTCTGTTTTTTAACTATGAGGGAAACTGCAAATATAGCCGCAGCGAACAGAAGCTGAATGCCTACGCACATCATTACGGTCGAAAGCTTGAACTGTTCTGTGCTAAGACCGCAGATCATATCATTAGCCTTGACGTACCAGTATGCAGGCAGGAACCTTGCAGCTGCAAGCACACTGCTTGAAAGCATCTCCTGCGGAACGAACATTCCGCAGAGGAAAGCCATTCCAAGACCAAGTACCTGTGTTACGAACGCAAGCACGTTGTCACCTATTCCAAGCTCTGCAAACAGCAGTGCGATCGAAACACAGACAAGCGTGAATGCTACTGTGTTGAGTACTGCGTACCACATATTGCCCGAGAACATTCCGCCGTTTTTGCCAACGCCAAATGCCATAAGTATCAGCCATATGATGAATACGAAGATGCCGCTTGCTGCGATAGTCTGAGCTGAAACGCTTGAAGTTTTTATGCTTGAGCACTTTGTTCTGAAGCCGACACCTTTTTTGTTCATCGCAACGACGACGGGGCAAAGCACGCTGACGATCAGGCTGAGAAGTGCATAGGGCATATAGTTGAAAAACGATGCAGCTTTGGTCTGTGCGCTCTCGTTCTCAAACGTCTCAAATGTAACCTCTGTCTTGACATCAAGTGCCTGCTGCGCCGCATCAAGCGCCTTGTCAAGCTCCATACCGCCTGCCATATAGGTCCTTACTGTCGAAACGTAGGTGTCAAGGTTGGAGTCTGCAAGCTTGTTGGTGTAGCTGTCGTGAAGATAGCGTGCAGTGAAAAGTCCGTCTGTTTCGCCCTTTGAAAGCTTATCCTGATAGCCCTCGTTTATGGTGATAACATAGTTTGTTGAGGTGACGTACAAAGCGTCGATGAGCTTATCCTTGTCGTCCTCAAAGTCAACGATGATGTTGTCCTTTGCAAGATATTCGCAAAGCTTTCTGCTTGCATCTGTCTTGTCGTGGTCGAAGATCGTAAGCGCCATTTTTGAAGTCTTGAATGTATCTGCGCCGCCGCCGACATTTGTAAAGTTGAGTATCAGCAGGAATATGCCAAGGAACACAAGCATAGACAGCCATTTTGTCTTTGCGATCTTGAAAAACAGCTTAAAGACTTGCATACTTACGCCTCCTTGTCATTAAAAGTCCGAGTGTGATGAATACAACTATCGTGATCATCATAGTTACGATACACTGAATGTATCTTGTGTAATCCTCATAGATGTTGAGGCTGAAAAAGCTCTCGCACATTACCGCCGCAGGGTTGACCTTGTTGAACCATGCGAATGAGGATTCTGCGATCTTCTGCTTTATGCCTGCGTCCATAAGTCCGCTGCAGAAGCAAAGCAGAAGTGATGATGCTGTACACAGTGCGTTCTTTGTGTTTTCACTGAATCTGCCTATCGAGCCTATCACAAAGCCCAGCGAGCTTCCCACGAAGCCTGCAAGTATCGCCGTGAGGTAAACAAGCGGTATCCTGTCGCCCATATCAACACGCAGCACGGTAATAATGAACGTTACTGCGATCACCATACAGATAGCCTGCACAACGAATGTTGCACACAGGTTTGAAAGTATCGTAGTGATCTTTGGGGTGGGTGAAACGCACTTTCTTGCGCCAAGCGCAGAGAGATTTCCCTGGTTGTGAGTTGCAACGTGCAGACCGGCAATAGAGCCGAACATAGCTACCATTGCAAGCAGATTGTAAAAATACTGATCATACATATTGGTGTTGCCGTTTGAAAGTGCCTCGGACTTTACGGTGCTTATCTCCTCAGTCAGAGCCTTTGTGACATCACCGATCTTTGCAGGATCGCTCTTGGCTGTGTCAGTGATTATCTTTGCGCTGAGATTGTACTTTTCAACAAACTTTTCAAGCATCGTGCTTTTGAGGCTGTTTGAGGAAACTGTCAGAGATAGCTGATCGTCTACGAAGATTATTCCACGAACATCTTCGTCTTTGAGCTTTTTAAGAGCATCTTCCTTGTCGGTATAGATGAATGAAAACATCGCATCATCGCCGGTTTCCATATTTTCTGCGACCTGCCTGAAAGCCTTTGCGCCCTCCTCGGAGTTTACAACTACCGCTGTCCTGACGGTGGTGAACTTGATGTCGTTGTCGTAGATGTTTCCGAAAGCCACCTTGAAGAAAGTGCCCAGCGCTATCGGATATATGATGAGCCATATGATTATTTCTCTTACACGAAGGCTCGTTAAGATGTCATATTTGAAATTATGCCTGAACATACTGTTTCTCCTTTTGTCTTTCGTCATTCGCTGTCTCTGAGCTGCTTTCCGGTTATTTCAAGGAACACATCGTTGAGTGTAGGAAGCTCCGAATAAACTCTGCCAAACGCAATATCGTGCTCCTGAAGCACTCCAAGGATCCTGATGAGGTTGTGTTTACCGCCCGAGCAGTAGATGTAGAGCTTTGAGTCTTTGTACTGTACGTCGTAAACGTGCACAAGACCACTCATCTGCTGGATAATGCTGTCATCAGGCTGCTCCATCTCTATTGAAACTGTTTCTGTGTTCTTTATCATCTTTTTAAGCTCTGCTTTAGTGCCAAGGGCGATGTTCTTGCCCTTATCCATTATCGCAATGCGTGAGCAGATCTGCTCGACCTCCTCCATATAATGAGAGGTATATATAATAGTAGCACCCTGAGCGTTAAGTTCAAGTATGCCCTCAAGGATCTTGTTTCTGCTCTGAGGATCGACCGCAACAGTCGGTTCGTCAAGGATTATCAGCTCCGGCTTGTGGGCGATACCGCAGGCAATGTTGAGTCGTCTGAGCAAACCGCCCGAAAGCTTTTTGGGTCTGAACTTTGTGAACTCCTCAAGACCCACAAACTTTATCGCATCGTCAACATATTTCTTTCTTGTCTGTTTATCGGTGATATAAAGTCCGCAGAAATAGTCGATGTTTTCAATAACTGTAAGCTCATCGTAGACCGCAACATTCTGCGAGATAACGCCGATACGCTTTTTAAGTGCGTAGTTTGTCGGGGTCATCTTTTCGCCGAAGATCTCGATCTCACCCTTGTCAAAGTCAAGCAGTGACAGCAGACAGTTGATCGTTGTTGTCTTGCCCGAACCGTTGGGTCCGAGAAGTCCGAAGACCTCACCCTGTTTGATCTCAAGATCGAAATGATCCACCGCTATAAGCTCCTTGTATCTTTTCACCAGATTGCTGATCTTAACTACTGTCTGAGCCATGTTGTTTCCTCCCGTGTGTCTGTTTTGTTTTTCTTACTGTAACTACATTATATCACGCCGTTTGTCACTTTGTAAGTGAACAGAGTAACTAATCGATATGACATTTGTAATATTGTATCGTAATTGACAAAAGGGTCGAAAATGTGGTATCATATCTTTTAAGAAAAGCAGAAAGAGGGGTGGACACTATATCTGAACTGATAGAAAAACTGATAATAACTCTGGTGTGCTCCACCTGCCTGATAGATCACTCGACCAGCACAAGTATGCCTGTTGTAGCACTTCTCACAAGCATAACGATCAGCTGTCTTGTCACCTTGGTAAAAACCAGATATATGCAGTATGCTCTTGTCACAGTGTTTATCGGCTGCTGCTTTGTAAGCCCCTGTTTTGCGATCTTTCTTCCGCTTATCGCCTATGACATATCACGCAAAAAGCTGTATGTGCTTGCTTTCGCAGCTCTTGCGGCGCTTGGCTTTCAGACTTACAGCGGCGATCTCAGACTGCTGTTCACAACGATCACCTTCAGTGTCATCTCCGTAACAGTCGAGCTGCTCTCCTCACGATCTCACCTGCTGAAATCCGAGCTTATCAAAACCAGGGACAACGCCGTTGAATACTCAAACGAGCTTATCAGAAATCAGGATAACGAGATCCACCTTGCGACACTCACCGAGCGAAACCGTATTGCCCGTGAGATACACGACAACGTCGGACATATGCTCACAAGGACTATCCTGCAAATGGGTGCGATACAGATAATCAATAAGGACGAAGATCTTAAAGAACCGCTTGACAGCGTAAAGTCAACGCTTGATGAGGCTATGACCTCGATAAGAAAAAGCGTGCATGATCTGCACAACGACTCAATAGACCTTGAATACTCTCTGCGTGATGCGATCTCACCTCTCAAAGAGAAATTCGAGCTGACCTTTGATTATGATGTTTCCAATCACATCAGCGGAAAGATCAAATACTGCTTTATCGCTGTCGTCAAAGAGGCTGTCAACAACATTATCAAGCACTCAAACGGCAACAGCGTAAATATCACAGTGCGTGAACACCCGGCAATGTGCACACTCAGTATTGAGGATAACGGCAAATGCGCCGAAAACATATCCTCCGGCGGCATAGGTCTTGATAATATGCACGAAAGAGTAAAAGCGCTTGGCGGAGTTCTGAATATCACCCCGAGTGAACAGGGCTTTAAAATATTCATAAGTATCATGAAAAAGGGGAATTGACAAATATGAAGATAATTGTTATAGACGACGATAATCTGGTTGCGCTTTCACTAAAGACCATTCTTGAAAGCACCGGCAATATCGAGGTCACAGCAATAGGTCACAGCGGTGAAGACGCTATCGCACTTTACAGCGCCCACAAACCCGATGTTATGCTGATGGATATTCGTATGCAGGGTATGACGGGACTTGAAGCAGGCGAAAAGATACTCGCCTCGGACAGCAGCGCAAAGATACTTTATCTCACGACATTCTCTGATGATGAATATATCGTCAAAGCCCTCAATATCGGAGCAAAAGGCTATATCCTCAAACAGGATTTCAACGGTATAGAGCCTGCTCTGCAAGCGGTCATGAACGGTCAGAGCGTGTTCGGCGATCAGGTCATCAGCAAGCTCCCTGAGCTTATGAGCGGCAAGGAACAGTTTGACTATTCCCGCTGCGGACTTACCGACAAGGAGTGGGAGCTGACTACGCTCGTCGCACAGGGCCTGAGCAACAAAGAGATCGCCTCAGAAATGTTTCTCAGCGAAGGAACTGTCCGCAACTATCTCAGCCAGATCCTTGAAAAGCTCGACCTGCGTGACCGCACCCAGCTCGCAATCTTCTATTTCAACCATAAGTAAGCTATTTTGATCGGTCTCTTAAAAAGTGTTCCTAAGCTAAATCAGAATTAACGTTCAAGCCACTAAGGCTTAGTAGCAGCTCCGCTGCTAAGGGGTTTCGTCTAAGGGGGAAACCTAAGGGAAGACAAGGAAGCCCTGCCTTACGGCGCCGGTACACGGACTTTTCT
>CADAHS010000015.1 GCA_902787825.1 uncultured Ruminococcus sp.
TAACGACGACTCCTCCGGCTCAAAGGGCGATTACATTTACAGAGAGACCGACGACAGCGGCAACGAGATAATATCCATTATGTTTGAAATGAAAAACGAGATGGATCAGACCGAGAAAAAGCATAAGAATTCCGACTTCTTTACAAAGCTTGACAAGGACAGGAAAACAAAGAAATGCGAGTACGCCGTGCTGGTAACTATGCTTGAAGCAGACAGCGAGCTGTATAACCAAGGCATCGTTGACGTTTCATATCAGTATGAAAAGATGTATGTTATCCGCCCGCAGTTCTTTATCCCGATGATAACTATCCTGCGAAACACCGCAATGAACTCGCTCGAATATAAACAGGAGCTTGCCAATGTTAGAAATCAGGAGATTGACATAACTGATTTCGAGGATAAGATAAATGCCTTCAAGGACGGTTTCTCCAAGAATTACGACCTCGCAAACAGACAATTCAATACAGCGATCGACGAGATAGACAAGACAATCGATCATCTGAAAAAAGTCAAGGAAAACCTGACAAAATCGCTGAACAATCTGCGCCTTGCAAACGATAAGGCTCAAAAGCAGCTGACTATAAAATCGCTCACAAAGGATAACCCTACAATGACAGAAATGTTTGATCAGCTCAACGCCCCCGATGATATCATCAGTCAATGACCGGGCGTATCCGTGATGAAAGGTTCAGCGAAGCTGTGATCTTTACAAACAACTAAGATACTAAGAGACTGTTGGTCGACAGTCTCTTTTTTTATGCCGCAAAAAAAGCAGCAAGGGAAGCGGTGTTCTCCCTGCTGCTTGGATATTTGAAACTGCCGTGTGAGATCTGGCCCTGAGTCTCACAGGGCATAAGATCAATTCCTTTATTTGGGGTATGGATCTTATCTGAAACCGAGTCATTCATTTATCAGCTTTTCTGCGATAAGCACAGCACTCTCTATCATCTTTGGACACAGCGTTGCAAACAGCCCGTTCGCCCTTGCTTTTGCCTTGCCCTCATCGGTGGAAATATCGCAGTCAAGCAGCTCACGGCAGATATACGAGCCGTTTTGCTTTGCAAATTCGTCAAGAAAACGAACGGCATAGCTGTTTGCTCTTTGCTTGCTTTCCAGATCGCCGTCCGCACACATACCGTATTTCAGACCAAGAGCCATAAGCGCACCTGTGCACGCTCCGCAGACCTCAGCCTTGCACATACCGCCGCCGAAGCAAGCTCCGACCTTCAGCGCCTGCTCCCTGCTCATTCCAAACTCCTCGGCAAATGCCGCAAGCACCGCCTGAGAGCAGTAATACCGCTTTGAGAAAAGCTCGGCTGCTATTTCTGTATGTTTCATAGTTTACCTCCAATAAATATATTTGAATTTATCTATATTTGCTCCAAACAAATATCCGTGCTTTCCACGGACGTTTTATTTACAGCAGCATTCTCCGCTTTCCGATATATCGACCTTTGTCAGTTCACGCAGAACATTCACAGCTATCTCCGTTCCCTCCGCAGAAATGGAGTAGTACATCCACTTGCCCTCTTTTCTTCCGACTACAAGACCGCTGTCGCAGAGTATCTTCATATGATGCGAAAGGGTGGGCTGGGTACACTGCATAGCCTCAAGCAGCTTGCAGGCGCATTTCTCGCCGTTTTGCAAAAGCCTGATTATCTGCACTCTGTTTTCGTCACAAAGGGCTTTGAAGATAACGGTTATCTGTTTGTTTGAAAGTTTCATTATGTTCACCTCATATCGAATATTTTCTATATGATAGCACATACATTGAAATTTGTCAATATGTTTTTGAGAAAATTTTTTCAGGTTTGATAAAAACCCCGGGCTGTCGGGCGAATATCTTTGCGAAAAATGCATTTGTTATCTGCGCAGCCGTGCGGGCGGGGGAGCTTGATATGAAGCGGAAAGTGTGGTATAATAGCAAAAAAGACAACTAAGGAGCGGACGATGACAAGGATAATGTTCATCTGCCACGGCAACATCTGCCGTTCGCCGATGGCAGAATTTATAATGAAAGAGCTGGTGCGCAGATCGGGGCTTGATGACAGATTTGAGATAGCCTCCTGTGCGGTAAGCGATGAGGAAACGGGCAACGGCATCTATCCGCCTGCAAAGAGCGAGCTGAGACGCAGGGGGATACCGTTTGGCGAACATCGTGCGGTCAGGCTGACACGCTCGGACTGCGGCAGATATGATATGTTCATAGTTATGGACACAGGCAATCTCAGGCGGGCGAGGGATATCCTGGGCAAGCAAGGCGAAGGCAAGCTTTACAAGCTGATGCAGTTCGCAGGTTCGGACGGTGACGTTTCAGACCCGTGGTATTCACGCAGATTCGATATTGCATTTGATGACATAATGCGTGGCTGCGAGGGCTTGCTCAGAGAGCTTGAAAGCAGATGAGTGTTATTTGAGCCAACTGTGGTAAAAGCTTGATTTTTACAGCGAAATGTGGTAAAATATAAGTTAACATACGAGTTCTGAAACCATTGTAAAACAATGTGTACATAGACGGAGTGATAGACCTTGAAATTCTTACAGCAGCATCAGCTTGATCTGATGCTTGTTTTGATAGGTATATGCGCAATACTGCCGGTGTTTGTGTTCATTTCCAAGACTCTTTCGCCAAGAAGAAAGCACGCTCTTATTCTTATGGAGTGGGGAGCTGCTTTGCTGCTGCTGTTTGACCGGTTTGCCTATATCTACAAGGGAGACACCAGCACCCTGGGATACTATATGGTGAGAATAAGCAACTATATGGTTTTTGCTCTCATTCTGGTGATAATTTATGCGTTTGAGCTTTATCTGATAGACCTGTACAAAAACGAAGGTAAATTAGAGGTCATACCCAAGATACTGCGTGTATCGAAGATGATAATACTCCTTGGCGAGCTGCTGATACTTATTTCGCAGTTCACGGGAATATACTATACCTTTGATGACGGCAACCGTTACCAGCGCTCACCACTGTTCTTTGTGAGCTATGCTATTCCGGTGCTGCTGATGATGCTCAATGTCATATGCATCATACAGTTTATAAATAATCTCAGCAGGCTTCAGAAGATAAGCCTTTTGCTGTTTTCGATCGTACCTGTGTTTGCCTCGGTATTGCAGCTGTTTTTGTATGGACTTTCGCTGATAAACATCACGCTGGTCGGGCTTGTTGTGCTGCTGTACATATTCTCGATCATTGATATGAACAATGCGGTCGAGCAGGCAAACAGACGAGAGATACAGCTGCTCAAAGATGAGCAAAAGAAGATACAGGTAATGTATGAGCAGACTGCATCGGCGCTTGCAAGTGCGATAGACGCAAAGGATAAATACACACACGGTCACTCGGCAAGAGTTGCGGAGTATTCACAAAAGATAGCCAGGCTCTCAGGCAAAAGCGATGAAGAGTGTGAAAGCATATACTTTTCGGCGCTTTTACACGACGTTGGAAAGATAGGCGTGCCGGACAGGGTGCTGAACAAGGAGGGCAGGCTGACAGATGAGGAGTATGCGATCATAAAGACTCACCCGGTCATCGGTGAGCAGATCCTTTCAAGTATCAGCAATTCGCCGTCGCTGAGCATAGGTGCGCACTATCACCACGAAAGATATGACGGAAAGGGCTATCCGGACGGACTGAAGGGTGCGGATATCCCCGATATCGCAAGGATAATCTCGGTTGCGGACGCTTATGATGCGATGACCTCAAAGAGAAGTTACAGAGATCCGATGCCGCAGCATATCGTAAGAGAAGAGATCGTCAAGGGCAGCGGAACGCAGTTTGACCCTGAATATGCAAAGGCGATGCTGCATCTTATAGACCTTGATACGGAATATGAAATGATCGAAAAAGAGGAGAGCACAAAGGTCAGCAACACCAGTGAGCTGATCTGTGAGGAGCCTCGTTCGACGATCTCGGACGGAGTGCTTGTAAACCAGGCTTTTTCGGAGATCATTTTTACAGCAAAGGTGCTTGATAAGGACAAGTGTTATGAACAGAGCATACCGACGCTGGTAATGTATGACTCGCTTGACGGCATAGCGCACGATACGAATTATCTCAAAAAGATCACGAACTATTTTGAATACGGCACGATCAGTGTCGACGGTCAATATGACTGCCCTGAGGTGAGAAAGATCAAATGCACAGTTACCGAGCTTGATCCGCTTACTCCAAAGGAATACAGGCAGGAGCTGGAAGCCGGGATAAGATACACTGTTGATGCGGTCAGGTATGAGGATCATGTACTGATAAGGATAGTTACGATGTTCAAAAAGATAGAGCTTGTCATAGCTATGCCTGACAGCACAAGGTTCTCCTATATCGCCCTCACCGGCTGCAACTGCGTGATATCGGGAATAAAGATAAACCGTTCGGAAAAGAACATATCGGAGGACTATATCGTTCGTATTGCCGAAAAGATAAGCTATATCAACGTGCCGCAGGGAGATATACCCAACGTTCAGATAGACGGCTGGCGTAAAGCGGCAACTGTCGGGATACCTGTGCGTGACGGTCTGAGGATAACCTTCCACACGATGAGCCTTCCTACGGCAAGGCTTATCTGGCACTGTCCGTTCATTGATCTTTTCTATTCCGATGATAAGATGATAGGCGGTGTGAATTACCGTGAGTTCGCACTGGTAAGGCTTGACGGCGAGAGCTGGGAGACTGATGAAAAAGCTGACAACATTATGATGTATTCTCTCACCGGTGAATTCAAGGACTGGGAGGACTGGAAGGCTCGCAACAAACAGGGACTTGAGTGCACGGTAAGCTTTGAAGTGAAGGATAATACCATTATAGTTTCGGGAGAACTCGGAGGTATCAATACAAGAAGCACCACTACCATAAACGATGATGTCAGTGTTGTTTACGCCGCTTTGACAGGCGATCAGTGCGCTCTGACAAACATACGCATACATTGAACGATGAATGAAGCACAATATCCGCAACAGATCGTCTTTTGCGGGTATTGTGCTTTTGGAAGCTGTTCACAGCGAGCGATTTAATGATCGTTTAATAAGTTTGTGCTATGATTTCAGACACAACACGATGATCCCACTGACAGACTGCTTTGGGGGAGATGACAAAATGACAAATACAAAAACCCAGCGTAAAAAGAATAACGAAAAGCTTTATAAGAAGATCAGAAACACCTCATCGTGGGGCTCTACGGTAGTTTATCTGCTGATGATAATACTGTTTATTGCGATGCTCGTAGTTTTAGCAGGCTTTGTGCTTCAATATTTTGTTGAGACAAAATATGCGGAGGGCTATTCAGAGATCGAGCATACCGCACGATTGTACGAGATGGGCAGCGATGACAAAAAGGTAATGGAATATATCGAATCGGGCGACAGCGACTTTTATGTGACCGATCAAAACGGAAAGATCATATATCGCAAGGGCAAAGATACCCGCACGGACACCAGCGGAAAGGTATCATTTCTTAACGGCGAAGAGAGCTACACGCTGTATGTCGATTCTGAAACGGATTTTCTGTATGTGGATAACGACAGTAATCTGAGATTAAGCGTAGGTAAATTCATTGAATGGTTTACCGATGTTGCTGACGACGAGGACGCAAAGGTCCCTGTCTGGGTGAACATAAGTCTCAGCGGCGGAAGAAAGCTCGTCGGAAAGATGTATTTCATCATAACCAAAAGAGATACGATACTTGTCGTTGAGCTGATGAGTGCATTTCTGGCGATCGTCATCGTTTTCTGCGTGCTGGCATTTGTGAGGATAATCCGCAGCGTTGTGAATTACAGACGTGTTGTGAGACTTTTTTACTCCGACCCGACTACCGGCGGACACAACTGGAACTGGTATGTCCGTTATGGCGACGAACGGATCAACAGCCTGCGAAGAAAAAAAGAAAGCTTTGCCGTGGTCAATATCGTGTTCAGAAATTACAGAAACTACTGCCTTTGCCATTCGATGGCCGAGGGTGAAGATCTGCTTGCAGAGATAAACTATCAGCTCTCGCAGGAGCTGGGCAAGGATGAGATGTGCGCTCATGCGACGATGTCGAACTTTGCAATGCTGCTGAAATACAAAAGCGAGCAGCAGCTCAGAGAACGGCTTGACGGGTTCATTGAAAAGCTCAGGGGAATAGAGAGCGAGCACAATTTTGACTTTCAGATAGGCGCTGATCTTATCCCGCCGAAGGTGAATGATGGAGGCAAGATCGTAAGGCGAAAGGGCCGGAGTGTTGAAAATGCGTACAACAACGCCTGTGCTGCAAGAGCAGAGCTGGGAGAAACCGAGGAATCGGGAGTACGCATATTTGACAATGCTTTGTTTGAGCAGCAGCGTTGGCGTGACATCGTTCAGCAGCACCAGTACAATGCGCTGAAAAACGAGGAATTTGTGGTTTATTATCAGCCTAAATATGACCCGAGGACCAATGCGCTGAAAGGTGCGGAGGCTCTTGTCAGGTGGGATTCCCCCGAGTTCGGATTCGTGACGCCGGGCAGGATCATTCCGATATTTGAGAAAAACGGGTTTATCACCGAGATAGATCACTATATGCTGAAGCACGTTGCACGGGATCAGAAGGCGTGGCTTGATGAAGGGTATGAATGTGTGCCGGTGTCTGTGAACGTGTCAAGGGCGCATTTTATCGAAACTGATCTTGCACAGCAGATAAGGGATATCGTTGATGCAGCTCAGTGTCCGCACGGGCTGATCGAGATAGAGCTTACCGAGAGCGCATTTTTTGATGACAAAAAGGCGATGATCGCAACGATCAGAAAGCTGAAGGAATACGGGTTTGCTGTGTCTATGGACGACTTTGGCGCAGGGTATTCCTCGCTCAACTCGCTGAAGGATATGCCGCTTGACGTACTCAAGCTCGATGCGGATTTCTTCCGGGGAGAAAATGCGGGTCAGCGTGGCGAGATAGTGGTATCAGAAGCGATAAGACTTGCAAAAAGCCTGGATATGCGCACTGTGGCAGAGGGTATAGAGCAAAAGGATCAGGTCGATTTCCTTGCGCAGCAGGGCTGCGATATGATACAGGGCTACTACTTTGCAAAGCCGATGCCCAAAAATGAATACACCGAAAAAATGTCACGCAGCGACAGCGCACAAAACGATGCGCACACTGAGATGCAATAATAAAAAAAGTCCTCATTCGTGAGGACTTTTTTATGCTCTGTCAGCGCCGGAACCAGGCTTTCATTGTGTCAAACACTCTGACAAGCTCCTGCTCGCTGATGACATATGGCACCATTGTATACATATATTTAAGGAACGTCCGGCTGAAAACTCCATGCTCAAACGCAAACTGCCGGAAGCCTTCAAGCGTCTTTGAGTCTTTCACCTCGATGCAGACGCAGCCACCCATTATGCGGATCTCTTTTATACGCTCGTCGCCAAAGCCGTTGAATTCTCTGCGTGAGATCTCCTCGATACGCTTTATTTTTTCAAGGTAGTTTTCGCTCTCGAACAGCTCGATAGAGGCAAGCGCAGCACTGCACGCAAGCGCATTGCCCATAAAGGTCGGACCGTGCATCAGAGCATGAGTGGGGTCGTCGCTGTAAAAACCGTCCCAGACTTTTTTGTTTGCCACTGTCACGGCGTGCCCGATATAGCCGCCGGTGAGCGCCTTGCCAAGAATCTCGATGTCGGGCAGAACAAGGTCAGCGACGAATCGGTTGCCTGTGCGGCCAAAGCCTGTTGCGACCTCGTCAAATATCAGAAGGACATCATATTCGCTGCACAGCTGACGGGCACGCTCAAGCAACGAGATGTCATACATTCTCATTCCGCCGGCACCCTGCAAAAGCGGCTCGACAATAAAGCAGGTCAGCCTTTCGCCGTAATGAGAGAATGCATCTTCAAGGGCTTGGATACTCGTGGGAATGTGAATGACACCACGTTTTTTCTCGTTTTTCTTTCCGAATGCAAAGTGATAGTCCTCGTCGTCACCGACCTCCATTGCTTTGAATGTGTCGCCGTGGTAGGCGTGTTCGAGGGCGAGGATAGTGTCACGATGCGAACTGCGGTTGGTGTTGAACTGCAAAGCCATTTTCAAAGCGACCTCGACCGCAACGCTTCCGGAGTCGGAGAAAAAGCAATAGTCAAGATCCCCCGGAAGCATATCCGCAAGCTTATCCGAGAGTCTGAGCACAGGCTCGTGGGTAAGTCCGCCGAGCATAACGTGCGCAAAGTTCCGGAGCTGGTCGTTTATCGCAGCATTTATCTTTGGGTGATCATAGCCGTGAATGACGCTCCACCACGACGAAACAGAATCTATCAGGTCGTGTCCGTCTGAGGTGAACAAATGCACACCTTTGGCGTGGTCTATCTTTATCGGGGCATCAAGAGTCTTCATCTGAGCGTATGGATACCAGATCATATTATTCCTCCTTTTCAGCTGCACAGCGAGATCAGCTGCTGCGCATCAATGTCAATGCTTTGCTCGCCGGCACCCACGCAGGCAAGCACGGGTATATCCGTCAGACAGGCACACATCACCTTGTTGTCCTCGTGCAGCACATCGCCTTTTTTGAAATTATTCAGAATTATCCCGTACACCCGGATATCTCGTGCTCTGAGGTATTCTACTGTCAGCACGACATGATTTATCGTTCCCAGTCCTGCGTCGGCGACAACGATGCAGCCAAGCCCGAGCGCTTTCACGATGTCCTCCAGCATAAGCTTTTTGTCATCAAACCTTATCGGGCAGACGATGCCGCCGCTGCCCTCTGCGATGACGATATCGTGTTTGCGGTAGACGTTTTTGTAAGCCTGCACAACACACTCAAGCTCGACGGGTGAGCCTTCAAGCCTCGCAGCGAGATGCGGTGAGACAGCAGTTTCATAGACATACGGACACATCTCGTCAAGCTGCTGAGGAATACCCGAAACGGTCTTAACGTGCAGTGCATCTCCGGGGACGAGGCTGCCGTCCTCACGCCTTTGATTTCCGCTCATCGCAGCTTTGAAATACGCTGCATCACAGCCGCTTTCGTGGAGCTTTTTGAGCAGCAGTGCAGTGATGTAGGTCTTGCCGATGTCGGTACCGGTGCCTGTGACAAACAGTCCTTTACTCATTTTTGCAGCTCCTTTCGGTGTCAAATCCGATGCTGTGCAGCATCTCGATATCCTGCGATATCTTGTTTCCCGAGGTCGTGAGCATATCGCCGGTGATGGTCGAATTTGCCCCTGACAGAAAGGCTTTTTTTCCGCAATCGTTCATAAGATCTCTGCCTGCTGCAAGACGAATGTCAGCCTGTGGAACGATAAAGCGGAAGATGGCGACTGTGCGCAGGATATCCTGCTCGCTTATTCTTTGAAGTTCTTCAAGCGGTGTGCCTTTTATCGGGATAAGCGCATTTATCGGTATCGAGCAAACGCCAAGCTCTGAGAGCGTCAGCGCCATATCTATTCTGTCCTCCCACGTTTCGCCCATTCCGATTATGCCGCCCGAGCAGACCTCAAGCCCTGCATTTTTGGCACGGCGGATACATTCAAGCTTGTCCTCAAAGGTGTGCGTTGTGCAGATGTTTGGAAAGTTGCGGCGGGAGGTCTCGATGTTTGAGTGATATCTGCTGACACCTGCTTTTTTGAGCTGAACGAACTGTTCGTGTGTCAGCAGTCCGTGAGAGGCACACAGCTTCAGGCTGCTTTTTTGTTTCATCAGTCTGTATGCGTCCAGAGCCTTTTCAAAATCAGCACCGGCGAGAGTTCTGCCGGCAGTGACCAATGAAAATCTGTGTACGCCTTTTTTCTCGTTGTAAAGGCACTCGTCAAGTATCTTACGCTCGTCAAGGAACCCGTACTCTTCAATGCCGGTGCAGTGGTGTGCGGACTGCGCACAGAACCTGCAATTCTCCGAGCACTTTCCGCTTCTTGCGTTGATTATGCTGCAAAGGTCGGCGTGGCTGTGGCAAAAATGCTTTCTGAGCATATCTGCACCTTTGCAAAGATCTTCAAGATCAGCAGTTATCAGAAAACCGAGGCTGTCATTTCTTGTGAGCCTTCGTCCGTTTATTATCTCATTTGCAAGCTTTATCATACTGCTATTGCCTCCCTGCGTTTAAGTATCGGTAAAAGCCGTTTTCCAAGCACGGCTGATAAAATGCACAGCGCAATATCCCCCGGGACGGCGAGCAGGAAGCAGTACAAAAACAGGCTCCACAGTCCGATAGGTTCGCCCAGCCAGAACCGGCATATCGCCCAGTAGTAAGCCATTCCCACAGCATACACTATTGCCAGGCCGCAAAAGCAGCCGAGCAAAAGCCGCTTCATCGTAGGCTCCTGCTTGTGGACTATCCTGCCTGTCACGAACGCTGCTGCGATAAATCCGATCAGGTAGCCGAAGGTCGGCTGAACAACGTAGCTTATGCCTCCGCCTCCCGTGAACACAGGCACGCCTGCAAGTCCGATGAGGACGTATACACTCACCGCTATCGCACCCTTTGTGCCGCCCAGCACTATTCCCGCAAGGGTCGTGCAAAGGAACTGAAGCGTAAAGGGACAGACGCTTATCGGTATTTTTATATAAGCCCCCACGGTGATAAGCGCTGCAAAAAATGATATCATTATCATATCTTTCGTTTTGATGTCACTCACTCCTTTTTTACAGATCCGAGTTTGATTATATCACACACAGGTTAGATTGTCAACCAAATTCTTTTGAATGGTATACAATCAATGCACGACGGCAGATGCAGCATAAGTTTACAAGCAAAAAGCACACCTTTTGGGGTGTGCCTGTTTCAGAAGAGGTAGTCGTTCTGCCCGTCTGCAAATTTTGCGTAGCTGACCCGGCGGACATTGTTTCCGCCGCTTTGATAAGCCATATGGCTCACAGTGCCGCAGAATGCGAGCTGCTTTTCATCAAGCAGGGAAATAATATCCCACGGTTTGCCGAGAAACTCTGTCGGCCGGTGTTCGCCGAAGCAATAGCCCTCGCTTTCGGCTTTAACAAGGAAGTCATCAAACTCCTGCTGGTCGTTGAAGCGCAGATAGATGTGTCCCTTGTACTTGTTTCTCAGGTCTTCAAGTGTTCTTTTGTCGTTCATGGCAATACCTCCATAAAATAATATTTACACAGGTACATGGGGGTAAAAAAAGAACCCATCGTCACCGACAGGAACACTTCTTACTGAAAATATGTTACCTATCGGTCAAGCATTAGCACCTTACCTTACGGCAGGTTGCTGTGCGGTCGCAGGGCTTGTCCCTCACGCACTCTGTATAGGTGTCTTTGGACAATTTTATGATAACACATATGCGTCGGATCGTCAAGGAAATTTTTTACTTGTTAGTCCAAAAAAAGGGCTGACAAGCAGAAATTATTATGCTATAATAACAGTGGAAGATAACGACCGAACCGAGTGGGAGGTGTTATTATGGATAAAAAGCCGCCTTATAAAAAGAATACTTTTCAGAAAAATATGGATGAGGTTGTAAGGTACCGCATCTTTTATGATGGTAAAACGACTGAACAGCTCAGCGACGAGCGTGCGATGAGAAAATGGGAAAAAGCCGCACAGAAGTCAGCTCGGGGCAGTCAGAAAGAAATGAGCAAAACAGGCAGCATTATTATAATAATTCTTCTTGTGATAAGCATATTTATTATAATAGCAAGGATCTCATCTGCTAAGCAGGAGAATGATGGCAGCACGGGCTGCACAACAAGAGCTGCTGCTGCAAAGCATTACGCTGCGGAGTATACAACGAGCAGAACATACATAACGACGAGCCGCACGGCACGCAGCACTTACTCAACGGCAAAAAAGTCCTCCGTACGCAAAAAGACCACCACAAAAAAGGATAAGTATAATGTTTACGATTATTATGATCCGGAGGATTTCTATGATGACAACTACGATGATTTCTGGAACTATGAGGACGCTGAGGACTATTACAGAGAAAAGTGGAATCAGCGCTGAGCACTCAGAGGCGAGGGACTCGGGTGATGGATATAAGATCTTACTGACAGTCGGGCAATGACCCGGCTGTATTTTTTTATAAACGAAAAACGCCCGCACTGCTGCACGGACGCTCATGGTTATTGAATTAAAAAATTACTTGCCGATCGTGAAAACTACGGTTGATCCGTCGCTGTCAGCCCACTCAAGACCTGCGTTTGTTCTGGTGATAGTGCCGCAGTGACCGTCGCTGATAAACTCGTTGCCTGTAACGTTGCCGTCCTTATCAAAAGCTGCGATGCTCTTTGCTCCGCCGTTGTAGTTCACAACATCGTCCTTTGCGATACCGACAAAACCGTGGAGGGTGTAGCTGCCCTTCTTGTTGAGGGCTGAAACTGTGCAGTAGTATGTGTTTTCAGCAACGGGAACAATATCAAGTGTGATCTTTGCGCCGTTTGCAGCGTTGAAGCTTCCGGTAGGAATGTTGTCTTTTACCTGTGCGTTTGCATCTTCAGGCTCGTTTTCTGTATAGCCGTAGCCGCACTCGCCGGGGTGCTTGCCATACTTGTTTACAAAAGCTGTATCAGCTGATTTTTCGGTCTTTGTTTCGGCAGCGGTCTGTGAAACGGTGGTCTGGACCGGCTGCTTAACTTCCTTAACTGAAACTGTTGTCTGTTTAGCGGTCGTTTTAACAGGGGGCTTAACGCTCTTTGCTGACACAGTGGCCGATGCTGCCGGCTGTGTCTGTACGGGCTTAGTTACCTCACTTACAGTCGTGGTCTGCGGAATAGCCTGTGTTGTAACTGTGGTTACGGCTGTTGTCTTTGGTGCGCTGTCTATTTCAGAAGCTGATGCAGAGAATACTGCGATACCTGTTACCATTACTGCTGCGGTGATCGCTGCGCAGACAGATGCGGTGAATTTTCTGCTTGCCTTTGTGGTCTTTGCTGTGTTTGTCATTGCTGAGGTCTCCTTTGTTTTTGTTGTGTTGTTTGTTGAATTTGTCATTTTGATTTCTCCTCTTTCATTTCTTTTTTGCTATGTCTGTATGATACCACGGTTGAGGGAAATATACAACAGACAATGTTTTTGGACAATGTAGTTTAAACAACAGCTTCGTGCCGATGTGTAAAATAAACTACACGCAGCTTGAAATTGTAGCTTTATTTGCTCAGGTGCCGGCAGAATTGTATACAGGCATATTGCAAAATTCAAAAGCTTGTGATATAATATAGAAAACAATTACTTAAAACAAGGTGAGGTAAACGAAATGAGCGAGAAAACACTTGACCGCCGGACAGTAAAGACCAGAAGGGCTTTGTGTGATGCACTTGCCGAGCTGCTTACAAAAAAGGAGCTGCACAAGGTTACAGTTCAGGAAATAAGCGATTTAGCCAATGTCAACCGTGTAACATTTTACAAGCATTATCTCGATGTTTACGATCTGTATGACAAGATCGAGGAGGACACGCTCGTTGAGCTGGGACTGATGGTGCTTCAGCTTGAACAGCTGCCGGCAAAGGAGTTTTTTTCACACATAATAGAATACATCTCAAACAACCGCTCTGTCTTTAAAATGGTGTTCAGCCCGAATTCCACGGGTCAGCTGAGAAGCAAGCTCAACAACATCATTGAGGGTGTGTTCCGTCAGGTGGAGATAGAAAAGCAGACATCGGATATGAAGGATAAGGAGCTTGAATATATGAGCTGCTACCGTGCGCAGGGCTGCATTGCGGTCATATCCAAGTGGGTGCTGGGCGATTTTGCGGAGCCTGCGGATTTCATAGTCGGCATTATTTCCAGGCTTGACAGCAACACCGAGAAGGTATTTTAGTCTGAAAAACCAACACAATACGAAAAAACAGCCATACAAAAAGCTAAATTTTGTATGGCTGTTTATTATGCTATTATTTTATAGTATAGCGCAGATCGGGAATGCTGCGATAGAAGTGCGGGTCACACGGTTTGTTCCTGCTCGTCGCAGCCGCAGTCGATACCGCTGCAAACGTCATCAAATTCCTTGAGCATCTCACTGCTTGGGGCTTTTGTGCACAGGCTTGCGATGATGATAGCCGCAAGGCTTATCGCAAAGCCGATCACCAGCGAGTAAAGACCGGTAATATCGGCAAGAGTTTTTCCGCCGAACTTTATGTAGTCCCACACGATGACGGTCACTGCACCCGATGTGATGCCTGCAACTGCGCCTGCGAGGTTGGTGCGTTTCCAGTAAAGCGACGTCAGAACTATCGGTCCGAATGATGCGCCGAGTCCTGCCCACGCATCTGACACCAGACCCATTACACTGCTGTCGGGGTCAAGTGCGATCAGGTAAGCTGCCACAGCGACCACGATGACTGTTATTCGGCTCAGAAGCAGTACCTTTTTAGGCGAAGCTTTTTTGTTTATTACCGAGTGGTAGATGTCCTCGGAGACGGAAGATGCGGTGACAAGAAGCTGCGAATCCGCAGTGGACATTATCGCTGCAAGTATTCCGCAGAGGAATATGCCTCCGATAAAGGCGATGCCGATATCGGTGTTGAACACCTTTTGAATCATTTCGATGAAAACCTTTTCGGTGTTTGTGCCTGAAAGGTTGTCGGGGAAAAGATATGCTCTGCCGACTATGCCGATTATGCAGGCAAAAGCAAGCGAAAGCGCACACCAGCTGATGCCGATGACTCTTGACTTTTTTATCTCTTTCTCGTTTTTGATAGCCATAAATCTTACAATGATATGCGGCATTCCGAAGTAGCCCAAAGCCCAGCCGAGCTGCGAGATTATATCCACAAACGAATAGCTGTTGCCGTCTGCGTCGGAGAGAAGATCGAAAAACGAGTTTGAATCAACGCCTGATGCGTTAATGTTGTCCATGACGTTTCCGGCGCCCACGAGCATAAATGCGATGATCGGCACGGTGATTACTCCGACCAGCATCAGCAGTCCCTGGATAAAATCGGTCACACAGACTGCCATAAATCCGCCCATGAAGGTATATGACAGGATAACTGCTGTACCTATCGTCAGGCAGACTTTGTAGTCAAAGCCGAACACCGAGTTGAACAGCTTTCCGCCGGCTGCAAGACCGGAGGCGGTATAAACGAGGAAGAAGATCAGTATCGCTATGGACGAGATGAGCAGCAAGATGCGGTGTTTATCGTGAAATCTGTTTTCAAGATATTTTGGAAGCGTCAGCGAGTTGTTCGCCCTTATCGTGTAGCGTCTGAGGCGTTTTGCAACGAATATCCAGTTCAGAGCTGTTCCGATGAACAAGCCTACGGCTATCCAGATCTGACCGGTCCCGAGGGCGTAGACGGCTCCGGGAAGTCCCATGAGCAGCCAGCCGGACATATCCGATGCCTGTGCCGAAAGTGCGGCTACCCAGCCTGAAAGCCCTCTTCCGCCGAGGAAAAAGTCCTCGGAGTTCTTTGTCCGCTTCATATAGGAAAAGCCGATGAGCAGCATTCCCAGCAGGTAGCAGGCAAAAGCTATGATTATCCAGGTCGTGTTTGACATTTTTCTTCATTCCTTTCTGATAATACGGACAAAAGCTGCATTGCAGCATTTGCAAAAAGATATTACAAGTATAGCCTATTTTCATGCATTTTGTCAAGCAGTGCGCTTCAAAGGTGAAAAAAATCATCACAATGTCAAGGTTTTGTGAAAAATGTTTCCCGTGATTTTCACAAAGTTTTAATGTTCCTTTTAAGTTCACGAATTATCATTAAAGACAACATAAAACGAAAGGAAAATCAGAATATGAATGCATATTACAATAATAATGACCTCAGACAGGATAATACCAATACACTTTATCAGCCGGCGGCTGTGCAAAAGGCAAAGAAAAAATCCGGAGGAAGGATAGTTGCTATGGCGCTTTGCTTCTCACTTCTCGGAGGCGCAGTCGGCACGGGCGGAACGTATTTTGCTCTTAAAGGCTCGGATAACAGCGCATCTGCTGTGGTCACCGACTCATCTTCACAGAGTGAAAGCCACAATGCAGTGTTCAACACCGCACAGGCACCTGCTGTCACACAGACCAACTCATCAAAGTCTAAAATGACCGCAGCTGAGGTGTACAAGGCAAATGTCAATTCGACTGTCGGCATAACCACATCAATAAACACGAACTATTTCGGATACAAGACCACAGCTGCGGCTTCAGGCTCGGGCTTCATCATTTCTGATGATGGCTATATCGTTACGAACCATCACGTTATAGATTCTGCCAACAAGATAACCGTTACACTTTACGAAGGCAAGACATATGAGGCTGAGCTTATCGGAAGCGATGAGAACAATGATATCGCAGTGCTGAAGATAGATGCTCAGGGGCTTACACCTGTCAAGCTCGGTTCATCATCATCACTCAGCGTGGGTGACGATGTGGCAGCTATCGGCAACCCTCTGGGAGAGCTTACGTTCTCTCTCACGACCGGTGTGGTAAGCGCTCTTGAAAGAACGATCACAACACAGAATTCGACCATGCAGCTTATCCAGACAGATGCGGCGATCAATTCGGGCAATTCCGGCGGTGCGCTGTTCAATATGTACGGCGAGGTGGTCGGTGTGACGAACGCAAAGTATTCAAGCGCTGGTTCTTCAACGCAGGCATCTATCGACAACATCGGCTTTGCTATCCCGATAGACAATGTAAAGACGATCATTCAGAGCCTTATAGACAAGGGCTTTGTTGTCACACCATATATCGGTGTGGGCGCAGCTGATGTCAGCAGCCAGATGAAAGAGGAAAACAAGCCGGAGGGTGCGGTGATAAAGAAGGTCGATGAGGATTCACCTGCTCAGCAGGCAGGCTTGAAGGTGGACGATATCATCACCGAGGTAAACGGCAGGAAGATAAAGTCAAGCGGTGAGCTTGTTTCGGCAGTCAGAGCGGCAAGCAAGGGCGACAAGCTTGTTTTCAAGGTTTACAGAGATGAAAGCTATACACAGCTTAGCGTGACCGTAGACGAAAAAACGCCGGAAAAGTCTGATAAGGACAGTTCAGCGCAGCAGGGAAGCCGCAGGCAGTCAGGCGGCTCAGACGATCAGTACGGCAACTATGATTTCTTCGGGGATTTTGGTGATCTTCCGTTTTAAACAGTAAAAAATAAGGCAGTCCGAGGGCTGCCTTTTTTTGTGTTTGAAATTTTCAGGGGTGAACTTACAAAAAACCGGACTGCGGATCCGGCGCACGAGGGTCGTTTCGGCGAGGGCTTAAATCAGAGATCCTGATACATAAGCCCGTGCTTTGTGCAGTACCAGTACAGCCTTCCAAAGCGCAGCACCGGCAGGGTCGCACGCAGCTCCCATTCGGGGTACTGTCTGAACATCATCATACTTGAATCCCCGACATAAGCTATAAAAGAGATGTGGTGCTGCTTTGTCATTTCGTGATCGCCGGTTATTTGCAGTTCATCTCCGATCTCCTCGGCTTTCAGCATATCCTCCGGCGCTGCTTTTTTTGCTTCAAGCGCACTGAGCCTGTTTGAGCAGCACACGACAGATGCTTCGGTCGAGGCAGTTATCATGCTGCCGCAATCGGGGCACACATAAAACCTAAGATCTTTCATATCGTTTCTCACCCCCTTGCTGCTGTCAAGCTCTGCGCAGAGCAAAGCATTTATATCCGTACCGAAAATGTCTGCAAGCAGCGGAAGAACAGACACATCCGGGCAGCCGCTGCCACGTTCCCATTTTGAAACAGCCTTGTCGCTGACGCTGAGGTGCTGTGCGAGCTGCTTCTGGGTAAGCCCGAGCCGGGTGCGAAGCTTTCTTATCAATTCACCTGTTTTTATCTGATCCATAATATCGCCTCCTCTGATATTTACTCTGTGAGCTGATGATACCACATTGCTGACATATCGTCAACCTACGCTGCGTAGAGTCACGCACAGCAAATGTGGTCCGGCTGTTTTTTTGTGCCCTGCTGATGTTGACAATGAGTGAATTTATGTGTATAATTAACTATGTATATGATAATTTCACTATGGAGATAAAAATGAACTATATATACGATTCGTATTCCGATGCGGGCACCCGTGAAAACAACGAGGACAGCCTTGTTGTATGCGAGGGCAAAAACGGCTTTATAGCGGCAGTTGCTGACGGACTTGGCGGGTACAGAGGCGGAGAGATCGCTTCGGCACTGGTCGTTGAGTCGCTGAGGGAGCAGTTTGAAAATGATCCTGATCCGGATATGGCAAGGCTGCTTGAAAATGCAAATGAATATCTTTTGCAAAAGCAGGCGGAGCTGGGGCTGAAGATGAAAACTACTGCCGCAGCTGTGATGATAAACAACAGGCAGACTGTTTTTGCAAACATCGGCGACAGCAGGATATATGCTTTTAAGGATAGCTGCATCGTTTTTCAGAGTACCGATCACAGCGTCGCACAGATGTGTGTTGATGCCGGTGAGATCACTGCGCAGCAGATACGCACCCATGAGGACAGAAGCGTTCTGACAAGGACCCTTGGCGGAAGGCACGGGGTCAGAGCGGATATTACTGTGTTTGACGAAATGGCTTATGACAGTCTGCTGATCTGCTCGGACGGTTTCTGGGGCTGTGTGAGCGAGCAGGAGATGTGCAGCACGCTGGAACAGTCCGCAACACCGCAGCAGTGGCTGGAGAAAATGAGAAAGCTGCGCAATGAGAACGTTAATCAGGACAACGACAACAACACAGCTGTCGTGATATTTATTAAGGAGGTATGATCCATGTTATGCAGCTATTGCATGAATGAGATCGCTCAGGAAAGCGAAAAATGTCCGCACTGCGGAAAAAGCACGGCAGTCAGCGTTGCGGCGCATATGCTCGTTCCGGGAACAATGCTTTGCGCAAGATATACCGTGGGTATCGCAAAGGGCGAGGGCGGATTCGGCATAACATATATAGGCAGGGATAACAAGCTGGACAGGATCGTTGCAATAAAAGAGTACTTCCCGTCAGGACTTGTGAACCGCAACAGCGCTGTTTCCCCGAACGTGACCCAGACATCTGAGCAGCAGGGGCAGGACGCTTTCAGAAAGGGCTGCGAGAGATTCCTTAACGAGGCAAGGACACTGGCAAAGTTCACAGGCGAACCGGGTATTGTCAATATCATCGACTTTTTTGAGGAAAACAACACCGCATATATCGTTATGGAGTACCTTGACGGTATAAGCCTTGGCGACTATCTCAAAACAAACGGCGTACTTACCGCAGAGCAGACGCTGACCATTCTTATGCCGGTGATGCTCTCACTTGAAAAGGTACATAAGCAGGGACTTATCCATCGTGATATAAGCCCGTCAAATATAATGATACTCAAAAACACGGTCAAGCTCATTGATTTCGGCGCTGCAAGAAATTCCGCAGGCGACGGGAACAGGAGTATGTCGCTGATGCTCAAGCCGGGCTATGCGCCTGAAGAGCAGTACCGCAGCAAGGGCGTTCAGGGTCCGTGGACAGATGTTTACGCTTTGTGTGCTACTATTTATAAGTGCATTACCGGGATCACGCCTGACGAAGCCAATGACAGGCTGCACAGCGATGAGCTGAAAAAGCCCAGCGAGCTTGGCGTGAAGGTGACACCGTCATTTGAAGCGGCGCTTATGAAGGGCCTGAGCGTTTTGCAGCAAAACAGGTACCAGAGCGTGCAGGAGCTGGTGGGAGATCTTAGCAGCATCTCGATCTCGGACAAGGTCGAGTTTATGGGAGATCCGCAGCCACGGACAACAGTTCCGGCTGATGCACAGCCCCAGGAAGATGACAGCACAAGATGCATCGCCCCGGGTGCAGCAGCTGCAATGATGAACAACAATGCTTACAGAGCCCCGGTTGCTGCGCAGCAGCCGTACTATCAGCAGGCTCAGCAGGCACCGCAGAATGCTCCTTCAGCACAGGTGTACGCTGCACAGCAGATGCCGCAGAATATGGCTGTCGGACAGTCTGCTGAAAGCAGTGAGATAGACCGCAGAGTTGCTCAGAAGGTGAGAGCACGAAAGCAGAAAAAGATCATTGTCACGCTGTTTGTGCTGCTGGTGATCGCAGCGGTAATTTTTTGCGTTGTGCTTGCAATAAAGGGCGCAAGCGAAAGCAGCTCGCAAAACAGCACCGTGGACCCGGCAAGCGTGGGCTATGTTGTCACCGGAAGCGACAGCGATAGAATGGTGCAGACCGATGCCAGCGGCGGAAGAAAGAACATTGACGAAGGTTCACACTATGCAAGCTTTTCAAATACAGTAGTCACACCTGAGGATATCAAAGCGGCAAACGCAAAGAATGCTTCGAGCCTGTATTTCAGCAAATGTCAGATACCGCAGGAGACCTTCGATACACTGACGGTGATGAAGGATTCGCTCAAATTTGTTTCATTTGTGAAATGTGCGGGCTTCACAAAGATAAAGGCACTTGACGATCTGCCAAATCTCACAAGCATTGAGTTCCAGGAATGTGACCTCACAAACGAGTGCTTCAGCGAGCTTGATCTGAGCAAGCTGACACAGCTTTATAAGATCCGGCTGCTCGGCATTCCCAAGCTCAGCGATATAAGCTTTATTTCAAAGGCAGGCAGCAAGCTTACAAATGTTGAAATAGGCTACTGTGAGCTGAGCGATATCTCGCCGCTTTCAAAGGTGCAGAACCTGTATACTCTGAAGATCGAGAACTGCAAGGTGAGCGATATATCACCGCTGAAGGACAAGAATATAAGCTCTCTCAGCCTTACGGGCAACAAGATAAAGGATATTTCAGCACTAAGCGGCAATAAGAAGATCTATAATCTCGATGTCAGCAGCAATGAGATCGAATCTATTGCACCGATCGCTGACTGCGGCGAACTGAAGGATCTGAACCTCAACCATAACAAGATAAGATCTATCAGCGAAGCGGAAAAGCTGATAAGACTTGAAAAGTTTGAGTGCAGTGACAACGAGATCCCGGATATCAACGGACTCACCAACTGTACTGTGCTCAAATATGTAAACCTCAGCTCAAACAAGATCTCAGATATATCGCTTCTGAGCAAGAGCAGCGAGACGCTCACGGCTGTGTTCATCGACAACAACCAGATCTCAGATCTTTCAGCTCTGAGCAAAGCGGCAGGACTTAAATGTCTTAGTTTCAACAACAACAAGATATCAAGCCTTGACGCAATAAAGGACTGCACAAAGCTTACTGCGATATCGGGTGACAATAACAGCATACAGTCGCTTGAACCTATCTCGAATATGTCCTCGATGAGCTGTATAAGCTTTGCACATAACAAGATAAGCGATATGAAGCCTATCAGGAAAATGACCGAGGCGATGAAGGACAGTATGTATGTGCTTGATCTGAGCAACAACCAGATCAGTGAGATAGAGCTTGCAAGCGGCAAGAAATATGAAAGCGTGCTGTTTTACAGCAACCCCTTGACGACGCTTGATAAAGTCAAGGATATAAAGGGTATGACTATTGCGATATCCTACTTTGAGGGCATAGATCTCAAGGAGATCAAAAAGGGGTATTTCAGACTGTCTATTGTTGACTGTCCTCTTGACAAGCAGGTCGCTATCGAGAAGGAAGTCGGAAAATACAGCGTTTCCTTTGTGACCGCAGAGGAGATGGAGAAGGACACCAACTCAAAGAAGGAAGCTGTGTTCAAGCGTATAAACAGCTGATTTCCATAAGGAGAATGAACATATGTCAAATACAGTGTATTATACCGAACGTTTCGCAGGCAGGCAGCTTGTGGTAGTCAGCGGCGGCGAAATGAAGGCGGTAACTCTGGGCAGCAGTATGACTCTTGGCAGACCAACAAAGGGCAATATCGTTGATATTCCCATTGATTCGGACTTCGTTTCAAGACACCATGCGACAATAACCTGTACCAATGAGGGCTGCTTTTACATCGACAACGGCAGCATGAACGGAACGTTCTACAACGGTTCTGCGCTTGCTCCGAATGTCCCCGTGAGGCTGCTCAACGGCGATGTGCTGCACATCTATAACGGCACGCCACAGTCGTGTGCAGATGTGGTGACGCTGATATTCATGCTGGATCACCCGGCTGAGTTCAGCGGCGAAACGGTCATGCTCGATGCGATGACCACAGCCATTAATATCGGCAGGAGCGTCGATAAGGATATAACCGTGTTTTCGCAGGCGATCTCGGGCGATCACGCATCATTTATGAGGGATAACAACGGCTGGGCGATCGCTGACCACGCAAGCACAAACGGCGTATATCTCAACAACCGCAGGATAACGGCACCGCTGTATCTGAGGATCGGCGACTGTGTAAGGATAGTGAATATCAATTTTGTGTTCCTTGGCGACAGGATAGTTTATCAGAACGTTCGTGGTGAACTGCTGGGCGCAAACAAAAGCTCAACACTTGAAATACATATCGTTCAGCGTACTGTCAGAAAGCTGTTCAAGGTGCACGCACTGCTTCGGGACATCAATGTCACCTTCCGCAGCGGCGAGATGATACTTATTCTCGGAGGTTCGGGCGCAGGAAAGACTACGCTTGTCAATGCGATACTGGGCTACGAAAAAGCAGAGGGTAAGATCCTTTATGACAATATAGATCTGTATGCAGATGATGAAGCTGTTCAGCAGAAGATCAGCTTTGTTCCGCAGTCGGATCTTATGAGAGATCATGACAGCGTTTACTATACCCTCAGAAATGCGGCGGAAATGAAGCTGCCAGATGATATCCCCGATGAGGAGATAGAAAAAAAGGTCATGCAGACGCTGAAGCTTTTCAACCTTGACAAGATCGAGGACAGCCTTGTGAAAAAGCTTTCGGGCGGCGAGCGAAAAAGGCTCAGCGTTGCCATAGAGTATATCTCTGACCCGGAGGTGTTCTTCCTTGACGAGCCGGACAGCGGCATCGACGGACACTACACCATACAGCTCATGGCGATACTGCGAAAGATAGCTGATGAGGGCAAGATCATAGTTATAATCTCCCATGGCGCAAACCGTATCGCCAAGAACTTTGACAAGGTGCTCGTGCTGGCTAAAAGCAAGCAGGATATGTGCGGCTATGTGTCATTCTTCGGCACTGTCGAGGATTCGTATGCGTTTTTTGATACGGATAACCTTGAAGCGATCGTGGGAAAGGTCAACGATCAGCCGGACTATTTCATAAGTAAATTCAGAGGACTATACAGGTAGGGGAGATGGCTGCGATGCGTTCATCAAACAGCGAACAGATAAGGGTTTACTTCGGCAAATGCTGGAGAATATTCAAAAATGAAAACGGCTGGAAGGTCTTTATCAGCTCTGCGATAATAACATTTCTGATAAGCTGTGTGACAGGCTCGGATATGTTCAGGGAGTATCGTGCGACAAGAAACGGAGCATTCGCACTTGTGTGCGCTTGCATCTGGATCGGCATATTCAACTCGATACAGTCAGTGTGCAAGGAAAGGGATATCATCAAGCGTGAACACCGCTCAGGAATGAGCGTGTTTGCATATGTCAATGCCCATGCGCTGTTCGAGCTGATACAGTGTCTGCTTGAAGCGGTGATCGTCACGCTGATAACGCTTGTCTTTAACAGTGACAATATCCCAAGCTCGGGCGTTATGCTGCCGGTGGCGATAGAGCTTACAGTGACCTTCTTTGTGATAATATTCTCCTCGGATATGCTGGGACTGATGATCTCCTGTATCGTAAAGACTCCGCAGACGGCGATGACTGTGATGCCGTTTGTGCTGATATTGCAGCTGATAATGTCGGGAATGATATTTGAGCTGAAGGGCTTTACCGAGAAGGTATCATATCTTATGATCTCCAAATGGGGACTGAACGCTATTTGTATCACAGCTAACGCCAACACGCTGAAAGATGCGGCAAAAAACGACGATTATATTTTTGAAGCTTCAAATATGCTCAAAATGTGGGGACTCCCGCTTGTGTTCGCAGTTGTGTATATAATTCTGGGAGCATTGTTCCTCTCGCTGGTAGACAGGGACAAACGATAAGAAGATCTTTTGATAAAACAAAACCCATAGGGCACTGCCCATTTTTGAAAGGAATAACCTGAGTGCTGACTTGAACGGGGGGAGGTCAGAGTATGGCGCAAAATGCTTTGAACACAGATGAACAGACACTGCACAGCGATATCGCCCTTGCCTTTGCAAGCGCATATGATATAATCTACCTTGTCGATTCAGAGTCGGGGCAGTTTACCCAGTTCAGCACGAGCGAGCGATTTGAAAAGCTTGGGCTGACTGAGATGAAAAACGGCGACTTTTTTGACGTTGTGAACCAGGTCGCACAACGGGCTATACATAACGAGGACAGGCAGAAGCTGCTGAGAGTCACAAACAAACAGACACTGATGCAGGAGCTTGAAAAAAACGGCTCGGTAACGCTTACCTACCGACAGGTCATCAACGGAAGGGAAGAGTATATCAATCTGCTCGCACTTGTACCGGGAAACGATCTTCAGCACTTTGTCGTTGCGATCAGAAATGTCGATGCGCAGGTGAGGCGTGAGCAGGAAAAGGAACAAAAAAGCGCTATCTACAACCGCCTTGCGTTGTCGCTTGCAGGAAGGTATGAGATAATCTATGATATAGATATCCATACAGGAGAGTATATCCAGTACGATTCCGGAAGCGGCTACGGAGAGCTTGATATAAACGTTCGTGGCGAGGACTTTTTCACAAATGCCCGTGAGGATATCAAAAGCCTTATCCACCCGGACGATCTCGAAAAGATGCTGCGTGAGATAGACAGAGATTCGCTGCTTGACAGCATTGATAAAAACGGTTCATTATCACTGACCTACCGACAGCTCATTAACGGCAGCTATCAGTATGTTACGCTGCTTGCAGTACGCTCCAGAAGCGGTGATGACCACATCATCATCGGTGTTATCAACGTCGATGCGCAGCAAAGGCGTGTGATGAGCATACAGCAAAAGACAATGACGCTCAACCGGATAATACAGGCGCTTGCAAGCCACTTTGAGGTCATTTATTGTGTGAACATCTGTACTGATGAGTACGAGCAGTATTCGGCAAGCAAAGGCTTTTCGGAGTTTAACATAGCTCAGAAGGGCAAGGATTTTTTCAACGAGTCGCTTAACAATATCCGTATATATATCTATGAAGAGGACTATCCGCTGCTTGCCTCGGCAATGCAAAAGGAGAATTTTCTTGAGTGCCTCGGAAGCAACGGTGCTTTCACCTTGAAATATCGTCTGATGCTTGACGGCAGACCCCAGTTCGTAACGCTTTTTGCTGTGAGAGCACCGGAGGATCCCGATCATGTCATCATCGCTGTGGTCAATGTCGATACTGTCACCCGCAAGGAGATCGCGATCATCGAAGCCCGTGACAACGCAATAGATATGATGAACCACGATCCGCTTACAGGACTGTACAGCAAGCACGCCTACGACGATAAGGCTGCTGAGCTTGAAAAGCAGATATTCAACGATGCTGCTGAATTCTCGCTTATCATCATTGATGTCAACGATCTCAAAACGGTCAATGACTCTCAGGGTCATTCCGAAGGGGACAGACAGCTCAGGGCTGTTGGAATGCTTCTCAGCGAGGTGTTCAGGAACTGTCCCGTGTACCGTCTTGGCGGTGACGAGTTTGCCGTGATACTGCAAGGGCAGGATAACGAGCATGGCGAAGAGCTTATTGCACAGCTCAGCGAAAAGAACGAACACAACAAGCTCAAAGGAAAGCTCACTCTCGCTGTGGGAATGGCGAGCTATGACCCACTCAGAGATAACGATCTCGGAGATGTCTTTGAAAGAGCCGACCGTGCAATGTATAAGCAAAAACGCAGATTAAAACAACAATGATAACTAAGGGCTGTTGCGTTGGCGATAGCCCTTGAGCATTTGTGGCAAATGCACAAATCCCCAGTTGACGGTTTGTGCAAGTCTACAAACTTGAAAATATTTTGCACACTTTTTGCACTCCCGATCGTTCTATATAATAGAGGGGGAGTTTTTATGGCAAAATGCACTTTCGTCAGAGCAGTAAGAACAGGTTCGTTAACAATAATAATATGCTTCCTCGCAGTTTTGCTCGTGCTCGCAGGTGTGGGCTTATACACCGAATACTGCGGCAGTCCGCTTGACTGGAAAGATGCACAGCTAAGCCTCGGGGAGTCGGAAAGATTTACCGAACAGGAAAGGGCAGAGGCGTTGTCTGCAACGCTGGAGTATATGATGGACAATTTCACAGACTGTAAGCTGCTGAAGCTGTCCTGCGGCAAATACGATCACCCGAAATATGATGAGGAGCTTGAATATGTCAATGATCTCGGCTCGCATCACGGCAAGCATTATACCAAATGGATAAGGACCTGGGGCACTGTGGAGCATCTGAAAGATAACGGTGCGGGAAGGCGAAAAGGTGAGCAGTGGGAATACTATTTCTACGTTGCCAGTGAGCAGGACGGCAAGTGGGAAGTCGTTACATTCGGATATTGATATATTAAGGGGAGAGAGAATATGAAAAAACTTATCGCATTTATCACAGCACTTACAATGGTATTTATGACCGCCTGCTCGGGGAGCACTGAGGGCGACAGTTCAAAAACGGCTTTACCCACTGCGGACGACACATCAAGCGTTTCAGAAACAACAACGACAACAACGACTTCGTCAATGACAACAACGACCACGCAGACCACGGCTTATCCCCAAACAACGACCTCTGCCGTAACGTCGGATACCTCAGCTGCCGATACCCTGAGTTCCAACTCTGTAACGGTGAAAAAAAGCGACTATGCAGACCGGCTTTTTGCCGAAAGATCAGGAAATGACCTTATGGATACTCTTGAGCTGTTTAAAAAGTATCTCATAGAGATCGTGGAGAAATCGGGCAAACCTGTTACGGATACCGACAAGGACGGGATACCAGACGTTCTTGAAGCACAGGCGCAGACCGACCCCGAAAAAGCTGATACCGACGGCGACGGGCTGGACGACCTGGTGGAGCTTGTTTTAACAAGGACCGACCCGACAAACCCGATGACTGACGGCAAGACGAACGATGCCAAGGCGGACAGCGACAAGGACGGGCTTTCCAACGAAAGAGAGATCGCACTGAAAATATCTCCTGCAAATCCCGACACGGATTCTGACGGGCTCAATGACGGTGATGAGGTGAACAAGTATCATACCGACCCTTTGAAAAGCGATACCGACGGCGACACGATCAATGACGGCGACGAGGCTGAGCTGGGCACAGATCCTCTGCACCCTGTTACCAACGGAATTGCCGATAACAAGCATTACATAAAGCAGACTATCCCCGAGGATTCGGAGGCACTTAGGATGGTGAACAAATTCGGGGAGTCCCCATATAAGGTGTCGCTTGAATATGAAGCTGTCGGAAGTGCAAAGCGCTATATACTCGTTTCGACAAGCCGCCATGCTGCGGTTACAAATTATATGAAAGATGTCGTTGTCGGCAGCGGAGTAGAGATAAGCTCATACGGCGATTTCAAGTCGAAAAACGGTGTGATAAAGTTCAGGATCGACAAGGACTATATAAATAAGAATCTCAAAGGCAAGAAGCTTGCCAACGGTGCTGACGGGATAAAAAGGCTTGCGATCTATGCAGTCCCGGATTATATCGGGCTTGAACGCATCAAAACGCAGTATGACGAGGCGAACGGCATAGTCTATGCACAGATGAACGGCATAACTGATTTTGCGCTTGTCGATGAGTATCTTTACGCAGAAAGGATCGTAAAGTCCGCAGAGGAATATCAGAAGTATATGGATCAACAGAAGAAAAATACCGTTTCATGAACAGGAAACAAAACATGAAAAAGAAACTTAATAAGCAATATATCGTTCCTGCTGTTATCGGTGCGGTGATCGTCTTGGTGCCGCTGACGCTTTTTATAGCATACAAGCTTCGTTTTCAGTATATCAAAAACTGCTTTTATTCAAACGAGCAGGCTTTTGAAAGGCTTGTCGAGCTTTCGAGAAAGCATCGTCCCGATGGCGGCGGACAGCAGATCATAAGGATAGACGAACAAAGCGGCGGCGATGAGATATCACAAATCCTCGGAGATCTGCGGGAGAAATATCAAAAGGACAGCGATCTGTCTGTTTTCTCGCGGATCAGATCATGCTTTGACAAAGACGGGAATATGGCTCTGAGCATTACCGTCAGCAGCAAAAGGCTTGCCGGCAGAGATGGTATAAATTCTCCCGATGTACGCTGCGGTGTGCTTGTGTATATCGATGAGGGATTTGACTTTGCGTCAACGGACACACTTCACCTTCCGCCGGAAGATGACACGCCCTTTCACGGCAGCTGGCATACATGGTCTTATGATACCTATTCGGGCTGAAAAATTTTTACCCCCCTTGACAAATCAAAAAAGCTGTGTTATACTACGCTCAGCAAATACCGCAAAAAGCAATGAGAGGTGTCAGGATGAGAAGATAATCAACTTTTGAAAACATGAAGCGATAACAGCTGCGTATGGGCGTGCTGCGCCTGTACATTATTTCATGTTGCCAAAAGTGGATTATGTTCTTCATAACCTCTCTTTTTTTGTGCATACATTTTCTTTTTGCGGCTTTTTGCCGATTTCTCCCGATGAGGTTATAGGTGCATATCGACTGTTCGGCAACGGACAGTTTTTTTGTTTGCAGAAACTGTCGCAAAGGAGGAATGTATTTATGTCACAGATAAGTGTGAACGCCCTCACTTTTAACTACGAGGGCAGCTTTGATAATATTTTTGAGAACGTATCGTTCAGCCTGGATACCAACTGGAAGCTTGGATTCATAGGCAGAAACGGCAAGGGCAAGACAACATTTCTGGATCTGCTTATGGGAAAGTACGACTACAAAGGCTCTATCAGCACAAGCGCAAGGTTTGAATACTTTCCGTATCGTTTGTCGCAGCAGCAGTACGCTCAGTGCGCCGGGGAGTTTCTGGACGAAATAAAGCCGGGCTGTGAGAGCTGGCGGGTGATGAGTGAGCTTGCACAGCTCGGTGAACAGGCGGATATACTGTTCCGCCCGTTTGCAGCGCTTAGTCCCGGTGAGCAGACAAAGGTGCTGTTAGCGGTGCTTTTTTCGGGGGAAAACGAGTTTCTGCTCATCGACGAGCCGACCAATCACCTTGACAACGATGCAAGAATGAAGGTCAGGGAGTATCTTTCCGGCAAGAAGGGATTTATCCTTGTTTCGCATGACAGAGATCTTCTTGATGCCTGCACGGATCATGTGCTGGTGCTCAACCGAAAGAGCATTGAGGTGCAAAGCGGAAGCTTTTCGAGCTGGTGGGAGAATAAGCAGCGTAAGGACTCTTTTGCGCTTGCCGAAAACGAAAAGCACCGCAGAGAGATCAAAAAGCTGCGGCAGGCTGCATCACGCACTGCAAGCTGGGCAGAAAAAAGCGAAAGCAGCAAGATCGGCTTTGACCCTGTAAAGGAGCACGACCGCTGCATCAGCGCACGCTCTTTCATTGGCGCAAAGACCAAAAAGATGCAAAGCCGTGTCAAGCAGATGCAAAAGCGTATCGACAGGGAGATAGAGCAAAAGGAGGGGCTGCTTTGTGATCTTGAAAAGACTGACGAGCTGAAGCTCACCACTCTTACTCATCACAAGAATACTCTTGTGAATATTCGTGAGCTGTCCGTAGGATACGAGGGCTTGAATGGCTTTGTGATAAACGGGCTTTCACTTGAAGTTAAAAAAAGTGACCGCATAGCGCTGCACGGCGGAAACGGCTGCGGAAAATCCACGCTGATAAAAGCGATACTTCAAAGCTGCGGACAGAGCGATTTTCCCGGACTGATAAAGCAGGGAACACTTGAAGCTGCCTGCGGGCTTATCGTATCCTATATCTCTCAGGACACCTCGCACCTCAGGGGCAGCATAGCGCAGCTTTGCGAACAAAACGGTCTTGAAATGAGCCTGCTTTGCTCGGTGCTGCGAAGGCTCGGGCTTGAAAGAGTCCAGTTTGAAAAGGACATCAGCGATTATTCTCAGGGTCAGAAAAAGAAGGTGCTGATCGCATCGAGCCTGATAACACCTGCGCATCTGTACATCTGGGACGAGCCGCTGAACTATATCGACATCTTTTCGAGAATGCAGATAGAAAAGCTTCTGCTTGAATATCAGCCGACAATGCTGTTCGTTGAGCACGATGCGGTGTTTCGGGAAAAGATAGCGACACAAGTAGTCGGGCTGTAAAAAAGGCGGCATCTGCAATTCTTTTTGCAAATGCCGCTTTAGCTATTTAAGTGTGTAAAAACGCTTGAACCTGTTGCTGCCGATGATAAACTTTTTGTCGGTGATCCGGTGCGAAAGCTCTGTGGTGTTGATAAACTCATTGGTCACGCAGACAAGATACTGCTTGATGTTTGTTTCAACGAGATAATACGGGTCGTTGCTGTTGATCTGGTCAACAGCTTCAAAAACGCCGAACGACGGCATTGCTGTCAATTCGAGCAAGCTTTCGAGCTTGGTGTTTTTCCTGCTGCGAATAAGTGCGTATATCTGTACTGCCTGCGGGAATTTTGCCAGCACCGCAGCGTCTTGTTTTGAGCGAGCCTTGCCTGTCTTTTCAAAGCTTTCAAGGTCTATCGGCTCACGCAGACTGTTTATTGAAAGCTTTTGTCCCTCATCAAGCAGATGGTCAACAGATACGTTCAATAAGCCGGCGATCGCTTTGAGGTTGTCTATATCCGGCATTCCGCTGCCTGCCTCCCACTTTGCCACCGCACTTCTTGAAACGCTCAGCTTGTCTGCCAGTTCCTGCTGGGAAAAGCCTGCCTGCTGCCTTGCGCTTTTCAGTTTTTCTGCAAATGTCATAATGCTGACCTCCTTTGCTTTCTATGTCCTGATTATAGCACACACCGTACAAAGAATGCAAGGGAATATCCGAAACATCACTGTTACTTTGCGTAACACTGCGCAGATACGCAGCTTTAGAGCCTTTATGTTCTAACGCAGCGGCTGCCTGACTTTGTGAAAACTGATGAGATGAGCTGTGCATTGTGCATAAAAATATACAATCATTTACCGCTTTATTGACAAAAAGGACAAGCTGTATTATAATATATAGTATAATTTATAATGAAAGCGAGGTCATTTCAATGGGAAAATTTGTTGTTAAGAAAACTGCCACAGGCTATACCTGGTCGCTCAAGGCGAGCAACGGCGAGGTCATCTGCATCGGCGGAGAGGTGTTTACCACGCTTGATTCCGCAAAGAACGGCTGTGCAAGTGTAGCAAAGAACGCACCTGCTGCAAACATCGAAGATCAGACCACAGAGGGTTTTGAGACCGCCAAGTGCCCTAAATTCGAGATGTATACCGACAAAAAGGGCGAAACACGCTTCCGCCTTAAAGCAACTAACGGACAGGTCATCGCAGCAAGCGAAGGCTACACCGCAAAGGCATCATGCAAAAACGGCATTGAAAGCGTCAGAAAGAATGCAGCCGAAGCTCCCGTTGAAGTGCAGGAGTGACAGTGCGTATCGCAGAAGTCTTTTAAACAGATCAGAAATGGAGAAGCTGTTTGCGGCTTCTCCGTTTTTTCGGAAAAGCCCACGGCATGATACGATATCATAAAAGGAAACATATGAGAAAAGCAGATATTGACAAGATAAGAAAATACGGCAGACGAACGATCCTTGAAACGGTGCGTGATACCGACGGCGGAAACGATATCCGCTATCAGATAGTTCAGTACACGTTCCCTGTTTTTCACTCGTCTGATGTACTGGCTATCGAGTTTGACAATAACGGCTCGTACATTTATTCTGCGGTATACAAAAGCCAAAGACGGCATTTTCAGCCTGTATATCAGGTCTCTCAGCGGCTCATTGATGCATATTTTAAAGGGCACGGACCTGAGGGTGCGCTTGTGCTGGGCTGCGCCGGCTGTACGATACCACGTTTTCTGCTGCTGCATTTCAACAGATGCAGGGTCGTCGGTGTGGAGTATTCACAGCAGTTTGTAGATATCGCTGAGCGTTTCTTTATCAGCGAAGCTATGCGGCCACGCTTTGACCTTGTCTGCGGCGACGGGTTTGAGTATGTCGCAAACAGCGTCGGAAAGCAAAAGTTTGACCTCGTGTACACCGATATCTACGTTGCGGATATAATTCACCCCGATGTCTATACAAACGATTACATCTCACAGGTCTGTGAGCTGCTCAGAGATGACGGCATCGCAGTGATAAACTCATTCAGAGTGCCGTTTGAAAGGATAAAAAGCTTTGTGAACAGCATTCAGGCGCCGTTCGGTGCGCTTTACATAATCGAGCAGTACCGCAAGCATTTCATTGTTCTGTGCCGCACCGCCGACCAACGCAGACTTGCGGACTTTGAAAAGCGTCTGCCCGGATATGCACAGATAGATCTGAAAATAATCAAAAATACAGAACGGAGCTGACACAATGGCATTTACATTAAAAGCGCTTGAATTTCTTGACGAGAACTATGTCCGAAATGACAGGCAGTGGTTCAAACAGCATAAGGCAGACTACGAGGAGCTGATACTCAAGCCGTTCACAGAGCTTCTGAAAACGCTGGAACCGCTGATGGCTGACGTAGACCCCGGGCTTATCTGCACCCCGAAATGTATCTCACGCATCTATCGTGATGCAAGGTACGTCAAGGGCGGAGCTGTATTCAGGGACTCGCTGTGGATATCCGTAAGACGGCCGCGGGAAGCCTTTGCGCTTGTTCCGGAGTACTATTTTTATATGGGGACGCAGGGCTTTGGCTACGGCTGCGGCTATTACCGCACAAGCACCGGCGCAATGCAGCAGCTCAGAGATATGGCGCTTGCAGGGGACAAGGTCTTTAAAGCGGCAAAGAAAGCCTATGAGCAGCAGGACAGATTCTATCTCTCCGGGGAGATGTACAAGAAAAACCATTTCCCGGACGCAAAGCCGGAGCTGTGGGACTGGCTCAACAGAAAGTCGATCTGTATGTGCTATGATGGGACGGACAGCAGCGAGCTGTTCAGCGAGGGGCTTTTTGAGAAGGTAGCCGCTGATTATCAGCTGCTTACACCCGTTTACAGACTGTATACCGAAATGGAAGCACGGGCAGCTGCACTGTAAAAAAATATAAAAGAATTTTTTGATAAACTATTGAAAAAAAATATAATATGTGTTATACTGATTTTGTATATCGGGTGGTGTGCCCGAAAGCGTAATGACAAAGAGAAACATTTTCAAGGAGGAGATCGTTTAAATGAAAAAGAAAATCGTATCAGCGGTGCTTGCATTGCTGATGGTCGCTTCAGCGATGCCGATGTCCGATTTTGCATCATTTGTCCCGGATACGAGCATAACGGCTGTTGCGGCGGACAAACAGAGTATCAGTGTAGCCGGCTATGATATCGAGTGCACTTATGTTGATATCGACAAGGAATCTAACACGAGATACCTGAAGCTCGTTGTGCCTCAGCAGGCGAGATTGTTCGGCAAGACAGCAAATCTGACTATCGACACATCAGTTTTTGAGAACGCTCTCAAAAATGCCGGTATTGCTTATTCCGGCGGCGGCATACAGTATGTTGAGCTTAACTATAATATCGGTAATGTAAAAGAAGGTAAAAATAAGTATTATTCGTCACTTGCACACGTTGTGTTCAAGGGAAACAAGAACTTTAATTTCAAGATCGGTCCGAATATGTTTGCAGGACTTACCAACCTCCAGACAGCAGATCTCAACGGCGTAGTTTCGTATATCGGAACAAGCGCATTTGCAAACTGCACAAACTTTGTCGGAACATCAAACAATACTATGGATTTCACGGGCGTTGCTGAGATCGACAGCTCGGCATTCTCCGGCTGTAAATCACTTGCAGGACTCAAACTTGGAACCGTGAGCCTGATCGGCAAAAGCACATTCCAGAACTGCATAAAACTCAAGGAAGTCAAGATCCCTGCAAGCGTGTGGCTGATCGGTGCAAATGCTTTCTCGGGCAATACAGGTCTTGAAAAGGTCGTTTTTGCAGACAAATCACAGCTCAGAGCAGCAGGCGATTATATTTTCAGCGACTGTACTCTGCTCAGCAAGGTGTTCTACGGCAACGGTACCGTAAATACACTTCCGCCGAGCCTTATGGGCGACAAGGATAACTACGAGCAGGAGCCTAAGCAGCAGGGCAGCAACAGATTCGACTGGCTGGGCAAAGGTTTGTTCTGCGGCTGTACAGCACTGCAGACATTCGTTATCCCTAAGGGCTTGCAGTATGTTCCTACGGAAATGTTCAAGGAATGTACAACTCTCAGGAAAGTATCATTCGGCGATCTGAATAAGAACGATGAAAACGCATCCTGCCACTTTATAGGTGCTGCTTCGTTCCAGTCCTGCCCTGCACTTGAAGAGATCAGCCTCCCTAATAACTGTCATGTCATCAACCAGAAGGCTTTCAATGCTTGTGCAAAGCTCAGAAAAGTCATAGTTTCCGACAAACTCTTTGCACTGGGTGCACTTTGCTACGCAAAGGCTGACGGTGAGGATTCAGACGAAGAGCTTTGTAAATTCCAGTGCGGAACATTTGCAAGCTGTCCGGTACTTTCGTTTGCACCAAGAAGCAAGGAAAAGGATCTTAAACCAAACCAGATCATTATTCCGGACAAGGTTTCATACATACCTACCATGTGCTTCTCCGGCTGTACGGGTGTCACAAACGTACAGATGAGCAAGGTAAAGGATATCGGCGACAACGCATTCCAGAAATGCTACGCTCTGCCGAACGTGACAGTTCCGGATGCAGTGGTAACTATCAGAAACAATGTTTTCCAGGATTGTAAGGCTCTCAAATCAGTGGTTTATTCAAAGAACCTCCAGGAGATCTGGTCAAGCGCATTCAAGGGCTGTACTGTTCTTGCAAACGCAACACCGAGCGGCACTAAGTCAATGACGAATGCCGTTATTATCCCGGCTTCGTGTATGTCAGTTGAAAAGAATGCATTTGAGAACTGCTCGACATTCAAGTACCTCAACGTGCTCGGCGGTTCAAAGAGCAAGCTCGCTACACTTGGCGAAAGTGCTTTTGCAAACTGCACATCGCTCGAAGGCTCGACCCAGAACGGTACATCTAATCAGGAGCTTAACTTCCCTAAGGGCGTTACAGTTATCCATCCAAAGGTATTCACAAAGTGTACTAACCTTAAAACTATCAGATTCGCCGGCAACGTTACCTCGATAGGTGACTCTGCATTTGAAAAGTGCCCGTCACTGACAAAGGTCACTGTCAACGATACTATCCAGCAGATAGGCCTTAACGCATTCAAGGAGTGCACAAGCCTTAGCTCGCTGCCTGTTACCGCAAAAGGCAAGGTCGCATTCACTCAGCTTGAGGATATCAAAAACGGAACTTTCCAGGGCTGTACTTCACTCAAGACAGCAGATATGTCAGGAGCAAAGAACATCTCAGCTATCGGAAACAACGCTTTTGAAAAGTGCTCGGCACTCACAAAGGTAGTTCTTCCGAACAACGGCAGACTTGAAAGCATCGGCGACTATGCATTCAACTCCTGCTCGGCTCTCGCTCTGGTAACGGATTCTGCTTCCAACAAGAACAGCAAGATCCCTAACACCGTAAAGTCTATCGGCAGAAATGCTTTCGCAGGTACAGATCTTAGAAATATGACGATCGTTAAGCCAAAGGATTCGACCGCTTACAATACTATCGGCGACAGCGCATTCTCAAATTGTAAGAAGCTGAAGACCGTTGATTTCTCCGGTTCTAACCTCACTACTCTTGAAAAGAATATATTCAGTACCGATACTGAACTTGTAAGTGTTAAGCTGCCGACTACCCTTACAAAGATCAATGACAATGCTTTCGCAGGCTGCGTAAAGCTCAGCATGATCAACAGCACCAAGAAGGGCGAGGCTATTTTGCCAAGCAAGCTCAAAACTATCGCTAACCAGGCATTCAAGGACTGCCATTGCCTGGCAAGAATGGTTATCCCTGCTGCTACTGACGATATCGCTCTGAGCGCTTGGAACTTCTCGCTCAAGTATACTCCGGACGATCTCAAAACAGGAAAGATCAACCCGCTCAAGGAGATCGTTGTAAACTCAAAGAACGCAAACTATAAGAGCATTGCAGGTGTAATGTACAACAAGAGCGGCACAGAGCTTCTTCTGTACCCTGTAATGAAGCCTGATACTTCATTCACCGTTCCTTCAACTGTTACAACTATCACCGACAGCGCATTCTCCTCAAACAACTATATCCAGAACGTTACTATCCCTGCAAGCGTGAAGAAGATCGAGCAGAACGCATTCAACAAGTGCGAATCTCTCAAAACTGTCAGGTTCGGCAACAACAAGACCGTTTCTTTTAACGCCAAAGCTTTCACCGGACTTACCGGCAAGCCAATGGTAGCTTTCTATGCTGCAAAGGGATCATCAGCTGAAAAGTATGCAAGAGCCAACAGCAAGGTCATCAAGTTTATCGACAATAACAAGGTCGCTGCAAAGCTTACTCTTGCTGAGGGCAGCGTTTACTATGCAGGCAAGGGAAGATTCCAGCTCACACCTGTTCTTACAACAGCCAAGGGCGAAAAGACCACGGACGTTCTCGAGTGGACATCAAGCGATACAAGCATCGCTACCGTAGATAACGAGGGATTCGTTACCCCGAGAAAGACCGGCAAGGCAATTATCACAGTCAAGTCCTCAGGCGGACTCACAACTAAGATCACTGTTAATATCGGTGACGCAGTTGAGCGTATCGCAGGAAGCAGACGTGAGTATACCGCTACGGCGATCTCAGAGAAGTGCTACACATCTGCTGATACTGTCATCGTTACAACAGGCTATGACTTCCACGATGCGCTTATCTCAGTACCTCTTGCAAAGGCTTATAACGCTCCGGTCCTGCTGGTTCATATGAGCCTCCTGCACGACGATGTCAAGAGCGAGATCAAGAGACTCGGTGCAAAGAATATCATCGTTGTAAATACGACCGGTACAAAGACTTCTATCAGCTCAAAGCTCATCAAAGAACTCGGAAAACTCGGCAAGGTGACACAGGTCTCTGCAAACAGCTATCTGAAGACCTCTGAGAAGGTCGCTGAAAAGCTTCGTACACAGATAAAGACAAATACCAACGGTTCGACCAAGGCTCCTTCTGAGGTGTTCTTCGTAACAAACGCAGCTTATGCTGATGCACTTTCTGTATCACCTGTAGCTGCTATCAAGGGTGCACCGATAATCTATGTCGATCCTAAGGCTAAGGATCTTGATGCAACCGTTAAGAGTTACCTCGCTTCTATCAAGAACAGCGTAAAGAAGGTATATATCGTAGGTGGAACAGTTGCTATGCCGACAACCGTTGAGAAGAGCATCAAGAAGGTTCTGTCAAATGTCCGCAAGAGTAACTTTATCAGATTTGCAGGTGCCCGCAGATATGAGACCTGCATAATGATCAACAAGTATTTCACCAATACCGATAAGGTGCTTACAAGCAAATCTCTGTGTGTGGCTAAGGGACTTGACTTCCCGGATGCACTTGCAGGCGGCGTGCTCGCAGCATCTATGAAGGCTCCTCTGTTCCTTGCAGATCAGGTTGTAAATCCTGACTCAAAGAAGGCGCAGGTCAACTACCTCAAGAGCAAGAAGGCTGACAGGATCATCGTGTTCGGCGGTAAAGTAGCCGTTCCCGATCAGGTGGTAAACTTTGTGAAGAATACTAAGTAATTCTTAACACATAACACTAATATCCAGGTCCGTGGGAATTATCTCACGGACCTTTTTTTGTTTAAAACGTCAAAATCAGGCTGTAAAATTTGTGCATAAATTAGTGCGTGATTCCCTGAATTCTTCTTGAAAAAATGTAAATAATATGGTATACTTAATTTGTATCAAATCTGGAACTAAATCCAAGAAACTTAATAAAATCATTTTACAAAAACGTGAGGAGGAAGAACCATGAAAAAAAGGATCATGGCAATGGTGATCGCACTGTTGATGGCGGCATCAGCCTTGCCAATGTCAGATATCGCGGAATTTGTCCCGGATATCAGCGTGAAAGCCACGGCAGATGATGAGACCGAAGTGGGGGTCGGAAAACAAGCAAGTATTATGCTGGATAACGGCAAGTCGGCATATTTTACGGCGACGTTCTATCCCAACAATGTTTTGATCGAACCGAAAAATCCTGATAATGATGAGCAAGCAGAATTGTTTTACGATTCAGGAAATATCAAGATCACTTCTGCAAAGATGGAAAAGATCAGAACAGCAGCTGCTCAGGTCTTAGGTGCACCGCCAAGTGCTATTACGCTTACGAATATCGTTTCTGACGAGAAAAAAAATAGCATGAAAAAGAAGCTTAAAACCAAGATAAATAATGTGGACTTATCCGGCGCCTATACAACTGATAAGGACTGTTATATAGCTTATCTGGGCGATGATATCTTTAATGGTTTTACATCACTGCAGACAGTGAAGCTCAACAGCAATATCCGCAGTATCGGAAAAAATGCTTTCAATGGCTGCAGTATGTTTATCGGTGAAGGTGCCCAGGGTATTGATCTTTCAAATGTTATGTCCATTGGCGAGAGTGCATTCAGTGGCTGTCCGATACTTGAAAAGGTCAAGCTCGGCAACGGACTAACAGAGATACCCAGTAAGGCATTCAATAACTGTAAAAAGCTTGCTGAGATAAATATCCCGTCAGAAGTAACGAGAATAGGTGAAAGTGCATTCGCTGGTGATGTGGCTTTGCGTAAGGTCACTTTTTACACCAAGCATTCATTGGTAATATTCAAAAAGGCATTCTCCGGCTGTAGTGCACTTGCTAATATTAATTATGTAGACAATAAAAACGTTACGATCAATAATACGCTCCCTCCGCTGCTGGCTCAGGCCGGCAATGGCTGCTTTGAGAACTGCAAGAGTCTTAACACGCTGAAGATCGGTTCTATGCTCACTTATCTTCCTCCGAATATGTTCAGTGGCTGCAGCGGTCTGAAAACCCTGAAATTTACCGATCTGAACAACAGCTTTCTGGAATGGGTCGGACAAAATGCGTTTAACGGCTGTACGGAACTTACAGAGCTTATATTCCCTAAGAGCGAAGATTTCAAGGGCTTTTGCAGCAGTGTTTTCAGCGGCTGCAGCAAGCTCAAAAAAGTAATCGTTCCGGATAATACCAAGTATCTCGGCGGTAAAGCAGAAATTGACAAAGATGATGAAGATAAAGAAAGGTTTATATACACACCATTTGAACAGTATTATGATCCGGAAGATCCTGATAAGAAGCTTGACACCGGCGGAAACCTGTTCTATAACTGTAAACAGCTTTCCTTCGCAGGCTGGAGCAACAAGGACGTTCTCAGCGATAATCAGGTGCTGATACCGTCAGGTGTAGTCTATATCCCGACATTTACTTTCAGAAATTGCTCGGGGCTAACTCTTATGGATCTTACGGATTATATAGGAGATGATATAGGCGACTCCGCTTTTGAGGGCTGTACTTCGCTCAAGAAGGTATCTCTCCCGAATTCTGTAAAAAGGATCAGAACAAAGCTGTTCTATAATTGTTCATCTCTTGTTGAGGTGATCTATTCAAATGAGCTGGAGGAGATCGAAGATAGTGCTTTTGAAGGCTGCAAGCTGCTGTATAAAGTCTATCCACGCGGACAAAAGGGGATAGACGGAGCGATCATATTCCCTAAAACACTCGTATCTCTGGGCAAGAACGCATTCAGAAACTGCGAATCCTTCAAGTACCTCAATATTCTTGGCGGAGATAAAGCAGCACTTACAGCTTTGTCCGGCAACGCTTTTGAAAATTGCAAGAAATTTGAGGGTGCGACCAAGGACGGTACTTCAAGCGAAGAGATCTCTTTCCCTGAAGGTATCCATGTTACCGGCGAATATGTTTTCAGGGGCTGCACAAACCTGAAAAAGATCCGTTTCACGGGCGATCTGAACGTTATAAATAAGGGCTTGTTCCAGAATTGTACTTCCCTTGAAACAGTGGTCGTTAATCCTACTATCACTCAGATCATGGAGAGTGCATTTGAAAACTGTTCATCACTTAAAAAAGCACCTGTAACAGAAAAAGGCAAATCAGGTATCAGCCAGCTTACGGTGGTAAACGATAAGGCATTCAATAAGTGCACATCTATCACAGAGATCGATATATCTGACTGTAAAGATCTGATGAGCATAGGTAAGAACTCTTTCTCCGGCTGTACTAATCTGGCTGCAGTATATCTCCCGCAGGACGCTTCGCTGGGAACTATCGGCGACAGTGCGTTCCAGGGCTGTACCAAGCTCAAAGTTATCACAGCAAATAAGAATGACCGCATCAATAGTCTGTTCCCAAATACCATCTGGGAGATCGGCACATCGGCATTCAGCTCAACAGCACTCAAGAGCATTACTATCGTAAAACCAACAAAGACCGATAACAAAACTACGATCGGAGCTTCAGCCTTTGCAAGATGTGAAAAGCTCACCTCCGCTGATCTGTCAAAATCTACACTTGTGCATCTTTCAGACAGCACATTCTCAGATGATGCTGAGCTTACAACGCTTGCTCTGCCTGCAGCTACTCTTAACAGCATCGGTAAGTCAGCACTTTCAGGCTGCACAAAGCTCAGCACTATCAACAGCAAGACCAAGGGCAAAGCTGTGATACCTGCCAGCGTTAAATCTATCGGAGATTCTGCATTCAAGGACAACGTGTGCATTTCAAAGTATGTGCTTTCCGAAAATACGGATACTATCTCTTTGTCAGCATTTGATATATCAAGAATGCCATCTGCTGATGATATTGAAAAGGGTAATGCTGACCCGCTGAAAGAATTTGATGTGGACGAAAACAACCCTAATTTCATGAGCATCAACGGAGTCCTCTACGATAAGGACCCTGATGACTACCAGCCCAAAACTCTGCTCATCTATCCGATGATGAAAGAGGACGAGACCCTTGAGATCCCCGATACCGTTGAGCAGATAAGATCCAAGGCAGTCAGCAACAACACAAATCTTAAAAATGTCACTATCAACAAAGATCTGGAAAATATCAACGATAATGCGTTCTTCAACTGCACCGGACTTACAAAGGTAGAGTTCGGAACGAACAAGAACGTAAAATTTGCAAAGACTGCGTTCTCAGGACTTACAGGTAAGCCAAAGGTCGGATTCTATGCCGCAAAAGGTTCTACCGCTGAGAAATATGCACAAGCAAACGAAAATACTATCCAGTTCTACGACAACAATATGAAGGCTGCTACGATCTCGATAGATCAGGGCGAGTCTGTGGTTTATCCTAAGTCGACAAGATTTGATCTCACAGTCACACTTAAAACTGCATCAGGTCAGAAGACTAACGATATGCTCAGCTGGTCCAGCAGTAATATCAATGTTGTAAGCGTTGATAACGAAGGACATTGCACGACTAAGAATATCGACGGTTCATCTACCCTTACAGTCATCACCGAGGGCGGACTCAAGGCAACGATCGTTGTAAGCGTCGGAAAGAAAACTATCACCGACCAGATGGTAACTCTTTCGCAGACTTCCTTTACATACGACGGAAAGGAAAAGAAGCCAACCGTTACCGTTAAGGATGGAACTTCAACCCTCAGATCGGGAACCGATTATACTGTAGCTTATTCCGCTAACACAAACGTTGGTACTGCAACTGTTACTGTCACCGGTAACGGAGTGTACAGAGGAAGCATCCAGAAGACCTTCAAGATAGCTGCAAAGCCTATAACGAACATGGCTCTGAGCATTTCTCCTGAAAGCTTTGTTTACAGCGGTGCAGCCAGGAAGCCGGCAGTAACGCTCAAAGACGGTGCAAAGGTGCTCACACTCGGTACAGATTATACCGTCACATATGCAAATAACACAAACGTCGGAACAGCGACCCTGAAAGTAACAGGAAGGGGCAATTACAGTTCGTCTGTATCCAGGACATTTGCGATCACCGCTAAGTCCATAGCAGGTGCGACCGTTACCGTTGAACCGAGCAGCTACACCTACGACGGAAAGGCAAAGACACCTAAGGTCACCGTTATGGACGGCAAAAAAGTGCTTGTGAACGGAACAGATTATACCCTTACCTATAAGAACAACACCGCTGTCGGAACGGCGAGTGTGATAGTTTACGGAAAGGGCAACTACAACAAGAATACCTTCGCATCAGCAACATTCAATATCAATAAGATATCTCTGAAAAATGCAGCCGTTACCCTTGCTGCAACATCTTACAGCTACGACGGAACAGCTAAGAAGCCTGCCGTTACCGTAAAATCAGGCGAACAGATACTGAAAAACGGCGTTGACTATACCGTGACCTATTCCAACAATGTCAACCCCGGAACAGCAACTGTAACCGTAACAGGAGCAGGAAAGTACGGCGGAAGTGTTTCAAAAACGTTTACCATCGCTGAAACACGAGCAAAGCCTATCAACGCTGCATCTGTCAGCCTCTCACAGACAGCTTACAGCTACGACGGCACAGCAAAAAGACCTGTTGTAACAGTTAAGGACGCTCAGAAGGTGCTTAAAGCAAACACCGATTATACAGTAGTCTACACCAATAATACCAAAGCAGGAACAGCGACCGTGACCGTAACGGGTGCAGGAAAGTACGGCGGAAACGTTGTAAAGAACTTCACTATCAAAGCAAAGTCTGTCGCCGGTGCAGCCGTAAGCCTTTCACAGACAGCTTACAGCTACGACGGTTCAGCAAAGAAGCCTGTTGTAACTGTCAAGGACGGTTATAAGGTGCTCAAAGCAAATACGGATTATACAGTTACCTATACTAATAATACCAACGCAGGAACAGCAACTGTTACCGTTACAGGTAAGGGCAACTACGATCAGTCTGTGGCAAAGACGTTCACCATCAAGGCAAAGTCGATCACCGGTGCAGCCGTAAGCCTTTCACAGACAGCTTACAGCTACGACGGTTCAGCAAAGAAGCCTGTTGTAACTGTCAAGGACGGCAAGAAGGTGCTCAAAGCAAATACGGATTATACAGTAGCCTATACCAATAATACCAACGCAGGAACAGCAACTGTTACCGTTACAGGTAAGGGCAACTACGCTCAGTCTGTGACAAGATCGTTCACCATCAAGGCAAAGTCGATCACCGGTGCAGCTGTGACCTTCACTCCCGCATCAATGGTCTATACAGGCACTGCACTCAGACCGACCGTGACCGTCAGCGACGGCAAGAAGGTGCTCAAAGCAAATACGGATTATACAGTTACCTATACTAAAAATACCAACGTCGGAACAGCAACATTCACCGTTACCGGCAAGGGCAACTATAATCAGTCTGTAAAGAAGACCTTCAGGATAACCGCAAAGCCGATAGCTGATCTTAAATTCACTCTTTCCCAGACCAAGTTCAATTACGACGGTAAGGAAAAAACACCTAAGGTAACTATCACCGACGGCAAAAAGCAGCTCAAGGAAGGTACGGACTATACAATTTCGTATTCAAACAACGTCGAGGGCAGCAAGAAGGCAGCCGTCACCGTAACAGCAAAGGGCAATTACAAGGGAAAAAAGACTCTGCTGTTCACTATCAACGATAACGAAAAGTCACTTTTCCGCCTGCAGGGAAGCAGACGTGAGTTCACAGCTACCGCGATCTCAGCTAAGTGCTATGATCAGGCTGATACAGTCATCGTAACCACAGGCTATGACTTCCACGATGCACTTATCTCAGTACCTCTTGCAACAGCTTACGACGCACCTATACTGCTTGTTCATATGAATGTTCTGCACGACGATGTCAAGGACGAGATCGTAAGACTCGGTGCAAAGAATATCATCGTTGTAAACACAACAGGTACTCAGTATACTATCAGCAAAGCCGTTATCGACCAGCTCAGAGAGCTTGGAAAGGTATCTCAGATCTCTACGGGCAGCTATATCAAGACAGCCGAAAAGGTCGCAGAGAACCTCCGGACGAGGATCAAGACCAATACCAACGGCAGCACCTCAGCTCCTAAGGAAGTATTCTTTGTAACAAATGCAGCATACGCAGATGCACTTTCCGCATCACCTGTAGCTGCTATCAAGGGTGCACCGATCATCTATGTCGATCCTAAGGCTAAGGATCTTGATTCAGCAGTCAAGAGCTATCTCAGCACTATCAAGGGCAGCGTTACCAAGGCGTACATCATAGGCGGAACAGTAGCTATGCCGACAACTGTTGAGAAAAAGATCCAGCAGGCACTTCCGGGCAGCCGGGTAATAAGATTTGCAGGTGCCCGCAGATATGAGACCTGCATAATGATCAACGAGTATTTCACCAATACCGATAAGGTCCTCACAAGCAGATCGCTTTGTGTGGCAAAGGGACTTGACTTCCCTGACGCTCTCGCAGGCGGCGTGTTCGCAGCAGCCAGAAAGGCACCTGTGTTCCTTGTGGATCCTGTCGTAAATCCTGATTCCAAGAAGGCTCAGATAGAGTATCTCAAGAAGAAAAAGGCTAACAAGATCATCGTGTTCGGCGGTCCTGTTGCAGTTCCGGATCAGGTAGTGAACTTTGTGAAGAATACAAAGTAATACTCTGACAAAATAATTCAGGTCCGTGGGAATTATCTCACGGACCTGTTATTTTATGCACAATAAGGCTTGAATTGTTGATAAAGATATGATATAATAATATGTATTAAATAATTCCTCGTTTATGGGTATTAAATGGAGAGATAATTATGGGATTCACGACAACTTTGTTCCTGTTCGTATTCTTCCCGGTGAGCGTGCTTTTGTATTATATTTTCAATCTGCTCAGCACCATGGGACCGCTTGCGAACGTGTTTCAGAAATTCAGGGTTTGCGATATAGTCCTGATAATAGTCAGTCTCGTGTTCTATGCGGCTGCGGGCATCGGCAATATGTGGAAGCTGTGTCTGTACATAGCGCTTGTATACGCTGTCGGCTGGGGAATACAGTTCAAGCGTGATTTCAAGAATCGTGGTTTCAATTCAATGTATTCGTATGACGATGATGAAGATGAGACCGACGAGGACGGCAATCCCAAAAAGAAAAAGCGTGACTGGATACTGCTTGGCATAATGGTGCTCGGCGTTGTTTTCGTGACGGTAGTGCTCATAGTCTTCAAGTATTCCGACTTCCTGACCGACCTTTTCACCTTCAATTTCAAAGGCTCGGGAAAGGCATCGCTCATTGCGCCGATCGGAATATCTTTCATTACCTTCTCATCTGTATCATATATCGTGGATATCTACAAGGATAAAGCATCGAGCATGAACCCGATAGACTGCGCTTTGTATATATGCTTCTTCCCAAAGGTCGTTTCCGGACCTATCGTGCTGTGGAGAGATTTCAAACCACAGTGCGGCAGCAGAAGTCTTTCTGTGGACACCCTGTTTGACGGTATCCAAAGGCTTATGATCGGTTTTGCAAAGAAGCTCATTATCGCCGATACCTTTGGTGTGTGCATCGCAAAGACCGCCGGTGCAGCGATAGATGTCCCAACAGCCTGGGGTGTGAACCTTTTGTTTATGCTGCAGATCTACTTTGATTTCTCGGGCTACTCGGATATCGCTATCGGACTTTCAAGGATCTTCGGATTTGAGTTTGAGGAAAACTTCAATTTCCCGTACCTCAGCACGTCTATCACAGATTTCTGGAGGCGCTGGCATATCTCACTTGGAACATGGTTCAAGGAGTATATATATATCCCCCTCGGCGGAAGCCGCAAGGGTCAGCTCAGAACTATCCTGAACCTCGCTGTTGTATTCCTCATCTCGGGACTGTGGCACGGCGCAGGCTGGACGTTCATCATCTGGGGACTGCTCAACGGCTTGTTCAGGATACTTGAAAAGCTTATGGAGAACAGCAGGTTCTACAATGCTATCCCATCGTTTTTCAAGTGGCTGGTAACAATGGTGATCGTATACTTGTGCTGGATAGTATTCAGATTTACCGATTTCACTCAGCTCATCGACTGGTTCAAGCTGATGTTTGGTATAAAAACCTATTCAAATGTTCCGTTTACGTTCCTGTATTATTTCGACTGGCAGATCATCGCATTTGCTGCGATCGCATTGCTGGGTTCAACGATCCTTGGATTTGAAGGCGTTAAGAGCTATTTTGAAAGGGTCAGAGAGTCATCTGCAGGCTTTATGTTCTTCAGACAGCTGCTGGGGATAGCGCTGTTTGCATTGGCTGTTATGTTTATGGTAAGCTCGACCTACAGCCCGTTCATCTATATGCAGTACTGACGGTGAAAGGAGAGAAAAGCTATGAAAGGCGTTAAAGTCTTTACAATAATAGTGTTTGCAGCCATACTGATAGTACCGCTGGCTCTGTTCAATTTCAAGCCCGATGCAGTGTCTGAAATAGACAACAGAAAGCTTGCTGACTCGCCGTTTGGCGCAAATGCAGATAAATCTCAAAGCCTGACGACCCGTATGGAGAATTACGTCAATGACCGTATCGGGCTGCGAGACGAGATGATACTTGGTTATACTGTGGTCAATGATGTTGTGTTCAATAAAATGGTGCACCCGTCTTATACCTACGGAAAGGACGGCTATGTGTTCGGAGCAGGCATAATGACCAAAAACGATTTTGGTGAGTTTCACACCTCATTTGCGGATATGGTATCTCAGATGCAGGCTTACTGCAACCGAAGGAAGATCCCGTTCCTGTTTGTGCTCAACCCTTCAAAGCCGGCAATACTCACTAAAAAGCTGCCATCAAGCATTAACTATGATCGCAGCAGCATCACTCAGTTTGTTGCAGAGCTTAAAAAGCGTGGCGTAAACTATGTCGATAATACCGAGACGCTGCAAAAGCTCAGCGATTCGGGAACAGAGGTGTTCAACAAGAAGTACGATGCCAACCACTGGAACGAAACAGGTGCCTATTACGGGACTCTCAATTCGCTGCAAAAGCTCAAAGAGACCTGCCCGAATGTGCATATCAATGAGGAGTCAGAGTTTGACATCACCACCGAAACCAAGACCTCTCTGCCCGTGTCAAAGTTCCCGATAAACGAGAAAATCCCCGTGTATACACCCAAGATAACCACATGGAGCAAGCTTGATAAGTATGAGGGACTCCCGTTTGATAAGGACTATCATAACTTTGACTATGTGACCAACAATGTCCGCAAGCAGGAGGGCTGCCCCAGAGCACTCGTGTTCCAGGGAAGCTATATGAATACCGGCGGACACAAGTTCTATGAGAACGCATTCGGCGAGTGCATACAGATACACAGCTACAACAATGTTATAGATTTCCCGTCTTATTTCAACATCTTCCAACCGGACTGTGTAGTTTTTGAGATCACCGATTATGCTATCAAACCGGATTTCTTCAACTTTGATCGAATGAAGGGTCTGACCTACAACATTCCGTTCTCTGCGCTGAAGGGAGTCGATCCGCTGCCAAGACCTGTTTCTTACGACAGCTTTGATATCAAAAAGAACGACAACTTCACCGTGATAAGCTGGAGGAGCGATGAGAGCTTTGATGATGTATGGCTGAAAATGGATAATGTCTACGATATGGTAAAAACCAAGAACGGCTATACCGTTATCGTCCCGACCAAGGAAAAAGACAACTTCACAGGCAAGCTCCAGGTACTGACCTATAAGGACAGACAGCTGTGCAGCTACTCTTAACACAAACAGCAAAAGCACCGAGTCATCAGACCCGGTGCTTTTTTGTATCATATTATGAAGGAAATAATTAAGTTTGTATCAATCTACCTTTGGCATACGAGCAACGCTCTGTGCGATCTCCTCATCTGTGGGAATGTAGTCGGTCATCTTGCCGTCGTTGAATGCCTCATAAGCGTACATATCAAAGTAGCCTGTGCCTGTGAGACCAAACAGGATAGTCTTTTCCTCGCCTGTCTGCTTGCACTTCAAAGCCTCGTCGATAGCGACCTTGATAGCGTGGCTGCTTTCCGGAGCAGGGAGGATACCCTCTGTTCTTGCAAACTGCTCAGCAGCTGCGAAAACGCTTGTCTGCTCGACCGAGCGAGCTTCCATAAGACCGTCTGCATAAAGCTGTGACAGTACGCTGCTCATTCCGTGGTAGCGCAGACCGCCTGCGTGGTTTGGTGAAGGCATAAATGTGCTTCCCAGCGTGTACATCTTGGCGAGCGGGCAAACAGCACCGGTATCGCAGAAATCGTATCCGTAGGTTCCTCTTGTCAGTGAAGGACACGAAGCAGGCTCAACAGCGATGAACTGGTAGTCAGCCTCGCCCCTGAGCTTTTCACCCATGAATGGCGAGATAAGTCCGCCAAGGTTTGAACCGCCGCCTGCACAGCCGATTATCATATCGGGCTTGATGCCGTATTTGTCCATTGCTGCCTTTGATTCAAGACCTATTACAGACTGGTGCAAAAGTACCTGAGAAAGCACCGAGCCAAGAACATATCTGTAACCTTCCTGTGTGGTCGCAGCCTCAACAGCCTCTGAGATCGCACAGCCAAGAGAACCATTTGTGCCCGGGAACTCTGCATTGATCTTTTTGCCGACATTTGTTGTCATTGAAGGCGAAGGGGTAACGTTTGCGCCGTAGGTACGCATTACCTCACGTCTGAAAGGCTTCTGCTCATAGGATACCTTTACCATATATACCTGACAGTCAAGTCCGAGATATGCGCAAGCCATTGAAAGAGCCGTGCCCCACTGACCTGCACCTGTTTCTGTTGTAACCCCCTTCAAGCCCTGCTTCTTGGCATAATAAGCCTGTGCGATAGCGCTGTTGAGCTTGTGGCTTCCGGAGGTGTTGTTTCCCTCAAATTTGTAGTAGATCTTAGCAGGCGTGCCAAGAGTCTTTTCAAGACAGTAAGCTCTTACCAGCGGAGAAGGTCTGTACATCTTGTAAAAATCAAGTATCTCCTGCGGAATATCAATGTAAGGTGTTGTGTCATCAAGCTCCTGCTTTGCAAGCTCTGTGCAGAAAACGTGGCTGAGCTCCTCTATTGTGCACGGCTTGTGTGTTTCAGGGTTGAGAAGCGGAGCAGGCTTGTTTTTCATGTCTGCACGAACATTGTACCATTGCTTTGGCATCTCGTTCTCATCAAGATAGATCTTGTAGGGTATCTCTTTTTGGTTGCTCATAATAATTCATCCTTTCTGTTTATCGGGGTAACTCACAAAAACAAAAAACCCGCCCCACTCATAATGGGACAGGATCTGAAATTCCTGCTATGCCACCCAATTTTCAGCTTACGCTGCTGTTAACGTACCATCATACGCCTCACCCTTAACGCAGGTTCTACGTCTTGCCTAATCGGTCAAAACCCTTTCGGTTCGCCCTCACGAGTCCATTCGCAATATGTCTGACTGCCGTGATCTCACCACCCACAGCTCTCTTTGAATCAGGTGCATAAAGTTACTTACTCTCGATCATTGGTTTTTGGCTGCTATTTACGTTTATGATAATATCATATTCTCACCGATTTGTCAAGTACCCTCTCAAAATTTTTCTGCAATAAATCAGAATTTGCCGCAGTGTTCCTGCCGGACAGCTGGGGGAAACCCTTTTGGAGAAGGGTTATCCCCCAGACCCCCTTCCTAAACCTCTTAATGATTTTCACTAATCGGGCATAAAAGCCCGATTAGTGAAAATAACTGAAAGTTCAGAAAAGAGAGTGTGAGAGAAAAGCTTTCTTCAAGAGAATATCCTCAGTTATTCAACAAGAATACCGCAGTAAGCTCTGATATATATTTAAT
>CADAHS010000016.1:0-8856 GCA_902787825.1 uncultured Ruminococcus sp.
CATTAAGAGGTTTAGGAAGGGGGTCTGGGGGATAACCCTTCTCCAAAAGGGTTTCCCCCGGCTGTCCGGCAGGAACACTGCGGCAAATTCTGATTTAGCATATTAACAAAAGAGGTAAGGTCAGCACCTTACCTCTGTTATCCGTTACGATTGCGCAAGTGCAAAATCTATTTTTCCGCTGTTGACGTTGGCGTTGGTGAGCATTACCCTTATCTTATCGCCGACGGTATAGGTCCTGCCGGTCGAATAGTTTTTCAGCGTCATCACGCCGTCACTCTCATACGCACCTGCTTCAAGCTCGTCAACATGAAGCAGACCTTCGCAGGTATTTTCAAGTCCGACAAACACGCCGAAATCGGTAACGCCGGTGATGATACCGTCAAAGTCCTCGCCGATATGCGACAGCATATACTCGGCTTTATAGCAGTCCTCGCAGGCACGCTCGACCTCCATTGCGGTGATCTCGGTCTTTGTAGACTGATCGGCTGCGGCGTAGGAGAATTTGGAATACTTCTGCGCACAGTCAGCTGCCTTTGTACCGCTTAAAAACTCTGACATTATGCGGTGTATCGCAAGGTCGGGATAGCGGCGTATGGGCGAGGTAAAATGTGCATAGTCCGAAAGCACGAGCCCGAAGTGTCCGACAGGTTCGGTGGAATATTTTGCTTTGGACATACTTCTGAGAATGATATTATTGACTATCGGTGCGACCGGCTGACCCTTGACAATCTCAAGTATCGCTGCCATATCCTGCGGGGTGGCTGTGTCGCCGATCTTATACTGAATGTTGAGCTTGACAAGCGCATCTTTAAGCCCTTCGGTCTTTTCCTCGCTCGGCTGCTCGTGGATACGGTAGACAAACGGCAGGCGGTTATCATAGCCAAAGCGTGCGGCACATTCATTTGCGACGATCATAAAGTCCTCGATGATCTCCTCGCTTCTGCCCCGTGTTCTTGGTACGACATCGACACACTTATCCGTTTCGTCTATTATCAGCTTGCTCTCAGGCGTTTCCAGCTCGGGACAGCCACGGCTGATACGGTTTTTCTTTAATATATCGGCAAGCTCCAGCATTACGGGAAGGCAGTCTGCGACGGCGGCATATTTGACGCTGTTCGACTTTGAATTATAGCCTTCAAGAAGCTCGTTTATCTCGCTGTAAACGCCCTTGACACGGGAACGTATCACGGTTTTGGCGAATTTATAGCTTGTGATATGACCCTGTTTGTCCAGCTGGGCAATGCAGGAAAAGGCAAGCCTGTCTTCGTTGGGATTGAGTGAACAGATGCCGTTGGAAAGCTCCTTGGGGAGCATGGGGATAACTCTGTTTGCATAGTAGACGCTGGTGCCTCGTTTGAAGGCTTCGTTGTCAAGCTCGCTCTTTGGCGTGACATAGTGGGAAACATCTGCGATATGCACTCCGAGCTCGTAGCCGGTTTTGGTCCTTTCGACGCTGATGGCATCGTCGATATCCTTTGTGTCTGCTCCGTCGATCGTGAATATCGGCTTATCACGCAGGTCAAGGCGGTTGGGGATCTCCGCCTGAATACGGGAATAGTCGCTGACCTGTCTTGCCTGCATTATCACCTGCGGCGGAAAAACCGGGGTAAGCCCGTTGACCTCGACGACGCACAGAGCACAGGACGAGGCTCTCATTGAGCTGCCGTAGCTTGCGGTGATGACGCATTTATGCTCGCTGTGACGCTTTCCGCGGGAGGTGATCTCGGCGATGACCTTATCGCCCTCGTGAAGGTCGATACCGCTTGGGTTATCAAAGCAAAGCGCTGATCTGCAAAGGGTATCGGGGACGATCTTCAGCTCGCCGTACTCACTGACTATCTCGCCCATAAAACGTGAATAGTTCTGCTCGACTATCTCGGTTATCTCGCCCTCAAGCGACTCTCCCCTGCCTTTGAAGGTATGCACCATAACTACGTCATTTGGAAGCGCACCGAGCAGGTACTTGCCGGCGATGAAATACTCCTCGCTGGTGTCAATGTCCTGCACGAAGCCGAATGTTCGGTTGATGCGCACGACCCTGCACTTACGCTCCTTCTTTTTCTCGCCGAGGCTGAAGCCGTACTTTGTTTCGGTTATCTCTCCTCTTCGCTTCATTGCTGCGACGGTATCGTTGAACTTATCTATATCAAAATGCTTTCTTTTACAGTCACGCAAAAGCTCCTTATAACGTACGGGCTTTTTCCCCGAACGCTTCAGTTTGCTGACTATGAGCTTTGTGTAATCTATTTTCATCTTTTCTCCTTTATGAATGGTCCTTTAAAAATTCTTTTGCCGCCTCATCGACCATTTCCCTTCTTTCGCTGTCGGTCGGGTGGTCGGCTATACGCAATATCTCGCTTGTTATGCGCTCGTCGGGCTGATATTCACAGCACGCTGAGAGCAGATACTTTATGATATTATACTTCCATATATCGTCGGTCTGCGCAGGCATCAGCAAAGCAGGCAGGTGCGGCTGCACAACACGGTAATGCTCACGCAACAGCTCGCAGACAAGCGGCGCTGTCTGCCAGTTCATATCCTGCAGCCATTCAAGAAGCTGCGGTATCACCGGTGCAAGCTGATCCTCGGAAAACTCCGAGAGCTTATTTACCGCCTGAACATCGAATTTGTCCTTTGGCATCAGGTACTGGCAGGGTGCAGAAAACTCGTATGCTGTATAGCTATCGTGCAGCCGGAAGCCGAGTTTTTTTGCGATGCTTACCGAAGCCATATTCCTTGCGTCCCAGTTGGGTGCAAGGTTTCTGCTGATGCACTCCAGGATAAACCTTGCTGCTGTTATGCTTGCAAGTCCGTTCCTGCGGTACTCCGGCGCAGTTGAGACCTCGACCTCGACACCCTTGCTGTAATAGCAGTATGTACTTGTGCCGCTGACTATCCTGCCATGGTGTTTGATAACAAATCCGAAGCCGTGTTCCTCAAATTCATTGTAGTCCGAAAAATTGGACACAAACGAATCAGCCCAGCTGCTTGAAATGCACTCGTCATACTCCGGTCTGCCGATAGCACAAAGCTCACAGTCTGAGAACTTCAAGGTTTTCATATTATCTGCGATATCCGAGAGGGTCTGCCTGTCAAAGCCTTTTTCTGCGGTACGCATATGGTAACGCTCGACTTTTTTCAGGTTTCCCCCGCAGGCAGAATCAAGAGGCTCGAACCAGCGATCGTTATCGGGAACGAACACGGCGTGAGGCTTATCAAGTGCGAGACTGATTATCTCGTCGGCACTTTTCTGATCGGGTATTCCCGCAAGATAGTGAAAGTCCCCGGAGATGATGACCGCAGCTGCGGGGGCTTGAAGATCGTCACAGACCGACGTTCCGTATACACCTTCAAAGTAGCTGTTGAGCATCGAATCGTCAAAGCACTCAAACATTTTAACGAGCTTATTTTTTATTGTATCCGAATTTTTCATATTCTTTCCTTTAAACTCCTGTAAAAAAAGAGCTGCTGCATAACCTGCAACAGCCCCGTTTTGTGTTCTTATTTATGATAGATCGAAACCACGATGTTCACCGCAAGCGTTACGATGAAAAGGATTATCGAACATACTCTTGCAAGCCTTGACAGCTTAGCATCTTTGGTGTTGGCACCGTTCTTTCCATAGAAAGACTCGTTGTAACCGCCGCCGATGGCAGATGTAAGTCCCTGATCCTTGGATTCCTGCGAAAGCACTATCAAAATCAGAATAAGGCTGACTAAAATCAGTAACGATCCTGCTACGATCTCAACAACAGACATTTTATTCTCCTCCGTATTCAAAATAGCGATCAATTCAAATTTATCTATGATAGTATAGCACACTTATTCTGAAATTGCAAGTGTTTTTTCAAATTTTCTCAAAGTTTTTTTGAAATGAGAGAAATTTTTGCTCAAAACCTATTGACAAGCATACAAATGTGTGATAAAATAATTAAGTCGCTAATGAAGTTATGGGTCTACATATTCTCTTACATCTTACCTCTTACTTCTTACTTCTAAAAGCGCAGCGTTCTTATTTCTAAATGGACAGGTGTCCGAGTGGTTTAAGGAGCCGGTCTTGAAAACCGGTGATACGGCAACGTACCGTGGGTTCGAATCCCACCCTGTCCGCCACATTTTTTATCAGGAGCAATGCTCCGAAAATACTGTTTGCGGATTTACCCAAGTGGTGAAGGGGCTCCCCTGCTAAGGGAGTAGGTCTGGAAACGGGCGCGAGAGTTCAAATCTCTCAATCCGCGTGCATATCCTCGTAGATTCAACGTCTGCGAGGATTTTTTATGTTTGCTTTTTGCTTTCTCATGTTACAAATGTTTTTATGCTGTTTCACCCGCTATTTCACCCCGCAAAGTACAAAAACAGAGGATCTTAATGGTCCTCTGTTATTCTTACTCCATGAACGTACAAGACAAAAAACCACCCTCCCAGACTGCTGCCCGGGAGGGTGAAAATGATGTTTATGATGTCGGCTGCATCACTGTACCTGTTCTGCGTCCTTCAGGCTTATCCAGCCGTTGTCGGTCACTCTGCCGTACTGCACTCCGTCTACCGTTTTGCGTCCGTAGACCTGTCGGGTCTCCCCTGCTTTGGCTTCGCCCTCGAACTGCACTATCGGCGTATCCTTTGTGAGCTTATACATCAGCTTCGGGGCAGGCTTGGGAAAGCCGTTCCTGCCCTTTTCCCTTATAAGCTTCGGGTAATCGACATAGCACCAGTCGTGATCTACGTCGGTATTTATGCCGTCAACTTTCCACGTTCCGCTGTTCTGCCAGATGCCGCACTGTCCGTCATAGTTGAGCTTCGGACCGTATTCTGCGACTGCGAGGGCGTAGCGTGTACGGGTGTAGTCGTCAAGATACTGCTGCACGGCTGCACGGTAGATGTATATCCCGACCCAGCAGCCCGCTTTCTCCAGCTCGTCACAAAACGCTTTGATGATCTCGTTTGTGCGCCCTGTGTTGAAGATACGCATTTCCTCGACATCGTAGTAGATAGGGTACTCAAAGCGCTTGCCTTTGAGGGCTGCGATGCAGGCTGCGGCTTCCTGCCGTGCCATTTCGGGCGTTGTTGCGTAGGAATACCAGTACACGCCGACGGGGATACCGACACGGGTGCACTCGGTGTAGTTGTATTCAAATGTCGGGTCGTACTGGTCGGGGCAGCTCAGGGCGTCGCCGTAGCCTGCACGAAGCAGGGCAAATTCGACCTGCCCCGAAGCCTTGACCTTTTGCCAGTCTATTCTGCCCTGCCACTTGGAAACGTCAATGCCGCTTATCTGCAAAACTGATCCACTCCCTTCTTTCCCACAGCCGACAGCCGAAAAGTCTTTTAAAGATCGTTTTTGAACGGCAGATCCTATAATACTTACAGGTGCTGCACCTGCGTTTGTTTAAATCAGGCGTTGTCATCATCCCCCTTAGCTTTGAGAAGCTCTATCGCATTCTTCAGCGCTTTTGGAAAAGGTATTCCCATAAGCAAAGCGTTCTCGGTTATCGAAAGCGTTTCATTAACGATGAATGCGATGCAGACCGCATCTCGTATGTAGGTGGTGTGCAGCTCGATGTCGAGGCGGCAGGCTACCAGCACGATGAGCAGCATCACGCCTTTACGGCAAAGGCCTTTGAAGCCTGCTCTGCTTTCAAGCGCTCCGTTCTTTGTCTTTTGCGACCGCTTAAAGATGCCTGCGACCATCAAACCCGTGAGGTAGTCGATGCTCATAAAGATCAGCAGCGTGGTCATTGCCGAGGTCCAGCCTCCGAACGCTGTTGAGATGCCTGCCCCGACAGCTCCGACCGCTGCGGTGAAAAATGCTCTGATACGGTCCACATCAATCACCTCCACAGGGTGATATCTCGTAGGTGAAGGTTATCGTTTCGGAAGGCTGCACAGTCCTGGGGACGATGAGCTTTCTTGCTATCATAATACATCTGCCGTTTCGTGGATCGCCCGAGTTGTTTGACGGAACGACCGCAAGGCAGATCTCCTTTACCGTATATGTTTTATCGGACATATTCATAAAAGCAAAGGTATACAGTGACGAGCCGTTTGCACCCTCGCCCACGGTACCGGAGCGCAGGAGGATATCGTCATTGATATCCACGCCGTTGACCTCGGTCTGGTCAAGCCAGTAGTCGTTTACAGTCGGTGGAGTAGTTCCCACACCGAGATACATTGTAACGCCTGCGTTGGTGTTCTGATCGATCTTGTTCTCCGTTGTGCTCTTGGTGAAGTTTGTCACGGTCGTGAAATTCACAAGCGTGTTTGCGCCGTCGTTCCATATAGCTTTCCCTGCTGTAAGGACGTTGTTGTTTCTCATCATTGCATATCCGAACAGGTTTCCGCCGTTTTTAACTATCATATTGTTACCTCCTGTACATTGTCTGTGAAGCTTTCTGTTCTGACTTCGTTGTAGGCTGAACTGCCGCTGATAAGATCCCTCAGCTCGTCGATCTGCTCCTGGAGAGATGGTCTGAACGCTTCCCAGTCAGGATCGGTTATTCTGCTGTCTCTTATCATTGCGTGGACCTTCTTTTGGGTGAAGCTGATCTGAGGGTCGATGTAAAGCTCGACATAGTTATAATCATAATCATCATTCACCGTGAAGCTCACCGGGGCGGCATCATCACAGTAGGCAAGTGTTCGGTTCACAAGTTCCCCGTTTACATACTTATAGCCCGTCACGATCACGGCTAAGCCGGGTATGCTGTTACTGCATAATATGTAGCTGCCGTTAGGTATGTGCTTTTTGAAATCAAATGGTTCATCAGATGAGAGATAAAAGCTTGTGAACTCATCATTTGAAGTGCCGTTGAGAGTGACTGCCCCGTCATCTCCAACGGTCATTGCAACTCCGTTTATCCGCTTGTCCGATGCACCTATTTTCAGCATATTTTTCTTGCTCATACCGATAGATGTTTTGTTAAGATATATCTGGCTCACGCTTGCAGATATCTGTGAGACCATACTGCTGACTTCCGAAGCGGCGCTGCTTATTGCAAGCATACACTCATTGAAACGGTTGGTAAGCGCATTGTGCATCTGCTGTATAGACGAATGGTCGGCGCTGATATCGGTCTGCTCGGTGATGATGGTATCGGTGATATTCCCAAGAGAAGCGGCAAGCTGTTCAAGGCTTGTGAGCAGTCTGAGACAATCTGCGATCGAGGGTACAGGCGGTACGTTATCATCAAGGCTTGGTTTTATCTCAAGCTCAAGGATATTGCTCTTTTTAACGACTGTGTACTCGTCACCGGAAACATTGCAGGCATACACCTGCACATCGACCTTGCCGGCTTTACGCATTATCGCACTGGTCAACGTGAGGGTATCATCAAGCAGCATCGACTCGTAGGTAACTGCGTCATCGTAGGAAAAAACAACGCTGTATGTATCGGCAGCTGCGTTGTCAAGCCCGACAAAATGTATCGTTCTCGCATTTGTTTCTCCCCTGTATCCAAGCAGGTTGTCGTCTGCCACAGCGAAGTACTGTTGGTCTAAAGTTATTGTCATAATGTCCTCCTTTGCTCTGGCACTCTGTCGGCATTTAAGAGTGCTCGGACTTCAGCGAGTCGGCATTTATCGCTGACGAACGTTTGTTCTTGAATTAGAGTAGCACATATGTTCGATGTTGTCAACAGGCAGCAGAGAGTTTCTGCGTTTTGAACGATTCTGACGCTTGATTTTGTGCAGATTACGGCAAACGTGAGATGTATGAAAATTTGCCGGAATATTAACGGGCAAATAGAAAGCCCTTGCAAAACGGCGTTTCGCAAGGGTCTTAACAATTCATTCTTCTATCTGTTTTCCCAGAAACAGTGCAGCGGTCTTGGCAAGCAGAGTTTGCTTCATCGTTGCACACTCGCTATCCTTTTCGGCGACGAATGCGACTGCACCTGAGACATCTCCGTTTGAGATTATCGGTGCGACTGCAAGTGCATGAGCCTTCAGCCCCTCCACCGGATAGACAACGCTTTCACCCGATGAGGTGTACTCATAGGACTTACGCTGCTGCAAAAGCTCTTCAAGCGCAGGTGAGAGCCTTCGCTGAGAATACTCCTTTTTAGATGCACCAGACACGGCTACGACGTGGTCGTTATCGAACACGACCGCAGGTGCATTGCCAAGCTTTGCGATGACCTCGGCTGCCTGAACGGCGCCGTCGGAAAGCTCGTTTATCGGGGAATACTTTTTAAAAATGACCTCTCCGTCGGTATTGGTGTATATCTCCAGCGGGTCGCCCTCACGGATACGCATTGTTCTTCTTATCTCTTTGGGTATGACTACCCTGCCCAGATCGTCTATGCGACGGACTATTCCGGTTGCTTTCATATATCTGATTCCTTTCATATCTATTTTTGTATTTATATGATTTACCGAACAAAGCGAATTATTCACATTTTGATTTTTTTAAACAAAAACGCAGCAGCACGGTCAGCAGAGCGAACGATCTCTCGGGGTTTCGTGGAAACACCGATATATCAGGTTTTACTCGCTGCTGTTGTTTTGGTTGGCTCCGGGCTGAATTTCTTTGGAGCTGTAAATATAAACTATTACTATCAAATATGGGTATGTGTCCGAAGGGGTATGGGGGCGATCGGAAAGCCCCCGAAAAAAGCAAGAACATCAGATGTAAGAGGTAAGAAATTTAGCGGTAAGATTGTCCGCTAAACTATCAATTATTTTTGATACATAGCTTGCTCTCTCGTCTAAGGGGGAAACCCATAAGGGAGAACAGGACGCCCTGCCTTACGGCGTGGTAAGCGGACTTTTCTTCCCTCACGGTTTCCCCCTTAGTATCCCCTTTCCCTTCACCTATCTTTTGCCGTACCCGCTCAATTCTTTTGTGCCAGCGGCAAACAT
>CADAHS010000016.1:8933-85766 GCA_902787825.1 uncultured Ruminococcus sp.
ATTGGGGTCGTAGACCCCAATGGCGAAAAATCATTAAAAAGTTTCTGAGGGGGGCTCGGGGGGAACTCTTTCCAAAGAGTTCCAGCCCGATTACTCACCGAATATGCGGTGGCAAATTCTGATTTAGTTTATTAAGAACATCAGAGAAAAGATTGGACTTTATGAGAGTTCTTTCACCCAATCAAGCAATCTTTGTCTTGAATTCGGGATATCGTCGCAATAGATACTCATAACCTCTTCGACGTTTGCACCCTTTGCGCTTTCTTTGATATCCTCTGTACTGCTTGAAAAGCCGGAGCTGCCCTGAGTTGCGATAAGATAGATCGTTTTACCCTCAAAGTCACTGCTTTCAAGGAATGTCGATACCGGCGGAGGGACGGTGCCCCACCAAAGCGGATACACAAGGATAATGCTGTCGTAGTCAGTTATTTCTATCGGTTCGATTTCAGGGCGGGCATTGGCTTTGATCTCCTTGCTCGCTGCCGAAACAGTCGCACCATAGCTTGACGGATACTTCTCACCGGTGAGTGTCACTGCTTTTTTATCGCAGCCGATAATATCCTCAAGCATATCTGCGATAAGCTGATCGCTGCCTGTAAGCTTACCGTCGGCATACATCAAAGATGCTCCGGATACCGCATCGACATCATCATCAAAATCGGTATTTCCAAGACGTGTGAAATAGACTACAAGCGGCTTCTTTCCTTTCCAGTCGGCTTTCTCGCCGTGGACGCTGCTTGAATAATCTATACTCACGGTACGGAAATGTCTGTTAATATACGGTACGCCGAACAGTCCCAGCGCAACGCAGGCTAAGGTCATCACAATGATAAGCACAGCTGCTTTTTTCTTTTTCTTTGCACGGATATAAAAGTGCATCCCGCCGTGGGCTGCGGCAAGGGAGAGCACTGCTGTTGCGAGGTAACGGTGCAGGTCACTGCTGCCAAGAAACTTGATACTGGGGAAGATAAATCTTGAAACACCCATACTGCTGAGCGCAAGCGTGATGATGCACAAAAACAGCAGACAGGTCAGCACAGCCGAAAAGATCTGCGCTTTGCTGCCTTTAAAGATCTTTCCGCTGAGCATTGCCTTTATCCACTTTCGTTTCAGCAGGATATGAACGACCAGGCAGACAAAGAATGCTATGCCGGTTATCTCGTGAATATTATTGCCCGTAAATACATACAGCATCTGCGTCAACAGCAGCGCAAACATAACTATATCGGCCACTATGCCGAGCCGCTTTTCAATAGTACCTTTTTTCATTACTGAGCCTCCGTTTCAGTCTGCCATTCAGGTTGATACCGCACAATCATTGTGCGATGCTGCTTTAAATAAATAATAACAGAATGACGCACAAAAGTCAATAAAACGCCCCCCTTGACAAACATTTGTTCGTGTGCTATAATGTAAAAAGAACAAACGTTTCTAACGGTTGAATATGTGACACGAAATATAAATGAAATGGAGTGTGAGGACCGTGGACAGAGTATACGTTGCGATAGATTTGAAATCATTCTATGCAAGTGTTGAGTGCGTAGCAAGAGGGCTTGATCCGCTTAACACAAATCTTGTTGTGGCTGATCTCAGCCGTACAGAAAAAACCATTTGTCTTGCGGTCACTCCGTCTTTAAAGAGCCACGGCATTTCGGGCAGAGCGAGACTATTTGAGGTGATACAGCGTGTGGGTGAGGTAAACGCACAGCGCAGGCAGAAAGCTCCGCACAGAGAATTCAGCGCAAAGAGCTTTATCCACTCGCAGCTTATCGCAGATGCGTCGCTGGAGCTTGATTACATCGTTGCGACACCGCAGATGGCAAAATATATGCAGGTCAGCTCACAGATATACGGAATTTATCTGAAATATGTTGCAGCGCAGGATATTTTCGCTTACTCGATAGACGAGGTCTTTATTGATGCTACGAGCTATCTTGTGACTTACAAGACTGATGCTCACGGCTTTGCAAGAATGCTGATAAATGACGTGCTTTCTGAAACAGGGATAACGGCTACGGCAGGCATCGGGACGAATATGTACCTTGCGAAGATCGCTATGGATATCGTTGCAAAGCACATTCCCGCTGACAAGGACGGTGTGAGGATAGCTCAGCTTGACGAGCAAAGTTACCGTGAAAAGCTGTGGGATCACCAGCCGATAACCGATTTCTGGATGGTCGGCAGCGGAACTGCAAGGCGGCTGGAAAAGCTGCACATACGCACTATGGGCGACATTGCCCGACACTCTATGGATCACTATCAGATCAGGTGCATTTACAAGTCGCTCGGCAAAAACGCAGAGCTGCTCATCGACCATGCGTGGGGCATCGAGCCGACGACTATTGCAGACGTAAAGGCTTACCGGCCGCAGCACAACAGCATAACCTCGGGGCAGGTGCTGTCAGAGCCGTGCGACTACGACCGCACAAGGCTGATCGTATGGGAAATGGCAGATATGCTGTCGCTTGATCTGGTGGACAAGGGGCTTGTGACAAAGCAGATAGTGCTCACTGTGAACTATGACAGGCTAAGTCTTTCAAGCGGAAATTACACAGGCGAGGTAGTTACGGATCATTACGGCAGGCTGATACCCAAGCACTCTCACGGCACGCAAAATCTCAGCAGGCACACCTCATCGACACGAAAGATCGTTGATGCGGTGATGCAGCTTTTTGACCGTATCACCGACCCGTCGCTGCTCACAAGGCGTCTGACGCTCGTTGCGTGTGATGTTATAAGGGAGCAGGACATTCCTCAAAGTGAGGCATATGAGCAGATGAGTCTGTTTGACGTGGTAAGACCCGACGAGGACAAGGCTTTGCAAAAGGAACGTGCACTTCAGGAAGCGATACTGAAAATAAAACACCGATACGGAAAAAATGCGGTACTCAAGGGTGCAAACTACACAGAGGGAGCTACTGCAAAGGATCGCAACAGGCAGATAGGCGGACACAAGGCATGAGGTGATAATAAAATGCTTGATAATCACAACCAGATAATACACGCTTGCAGACCGCAGTATGAGGACTTTCCTCAGATGAGCATAAGCGACAGAGCAGCTCAGTTCTCGCCGTTTGCGGCGCTTGTGGGGTACGACGAGGCTGTTGCGGAAACAGCAAGGCTGACAGACAGCAGGACAGAGCTTACCCAGGACGAGCAGGACGCACTCAACGATGGGCTGAACAGGCTGCTCGGGCTGCTTGACGAATACGCTGTGACTGCTGCGGTAACATACTTCGTTGCCGATAAAAGAAAGCAGGGCGGGCGGTATGTCTGCAAGACCGGTGAGGTGCGGATCTACGACTGCTATGACAACGCACTTGTATTCACCGATGGTGAGAGGGTCGCAGTAGATGATATGTACAGCATCAGCATTGCCTGCGATGACACTATGATACAGCAATAGATCATTGACTTTTGTGAGGATTTATGGCATAATAATAATATCAAAAATAATATCAAGGAGGTCAGATCAATGAAAGAAGTTTATGATTTTCTCAAAAGTGCAGGGACGTACTACCTCGCTACTGTTGAGGGCGATCAGCCAAGGGTCAGACCGTTCGGAACGGTAGACATCTTCGAGGATAAGCTGTACATTCAGACGGGCAGGTCAAAGGACGTTTCAAAGCAGCTTGCTGAAAATCCCAAGGCTGAGCTGTGCGCTTTCAAGGACGGAGTATGGCTGAGAGTGTCGGGGGAACTGGTTGACGATAACAGGACAGAACCAAAGCAGCATATGCTTGACAATTATCCCGACCTTAAAGCGATGTACTCAGCAGACGACGACAACACACAGGTACTCTATTTCAAGAATGCGACTGCTGTTTTCAGCTCATTTACCGCACCGCCGAGAACGGTCAATTTCTGATACACACAAAAAACGCCGCCCACACGGACGGCGTTATTATTATGCTGTTATGCTGTTACTTTGTGTCAGATTCCTTGAGGGTCTCATTGATAGTTATACCAAGCTTTCTTATATCCTCGACATAAGCATTTACCTTTTCGGTATTCTCATTTGTGCTCTTGACATTATCGTTGAGGTCATGGAATGCAGAAGCTGTCTTTTCAAGTATAGTTACAAGTGTTTTGAGTCCGTTTTCATCAAGGCTGTCGTTGCTGCTGCAGAATGTGATGACCTTTGAAAGCAGATCGTGAACGACTGATGCTCTGTCCTCGGTAGCATTTGTGGACTCGCTGATAGAACCCATTGAACCTACGATGCTGTCAACGTCCTGATCGAGCTTATCAAACAGCTCCTTGCACCTTGCGTTGATGTTCGCCATTTTTTCGTGCTGATTCATAAGTGCGGAATGACGGGCGATAAGCACGCTCTTAGCATGTACGATACAGTTATCAGAGGTGTTGAGTCCTCTGAATATAGAGATCGCCATATCACGGCAGGAACGATAACCACAGGCATGACAGTTGTAGTTTCTTTCCTCCTCGGTATGCTTGCCCATTGATTCAAAGATAGGATCAAGCTGTTTGTCTGTCGGGATAGGTGTTGGGATAGCAGGCAGGTACTTTCTTGTGAAATCGCCCAGCTGAAGCTCTTCATCAAAACGCTTGAACAGCTTATCCTCAGCGCCTCTGAAGAAACCGCCGCTGGTTTTTCTCCTGCTCTTTGCTTCCTTCTCGACCTCTCTCATGGTCTCCATAACGTCAAACACAGTCTTCTTTGAGCCGGTACCTGCGCCTACGTTACAGCCAAACTCACATGACAAAACATCAAACACTCTCGGGTGCTTGTTCTCGGGGAGAGATGCATACATATCAAGCTCAGGATATACCTTATGCACGCCCTCAGATGTAGTTATGTTCAGTTCGGGATCGTGCAGCCAGAGGTTATCACGAAGTCCGCCCGGACGAGGATAGATGGCTCCGACCTGTCCCTGCTCGCCTTCAAAGTCATATTTGAACTCGCCGCCGAAATCGGGCGGGATCACTACATGATTCTTCTCAAAGAACTCATCAAGCTTCTGGAACGTTACGTTATAATCAACAAGACCAGTTTCCATAAACTCGTTTTTCTTTGCGATACAAGGCGACAAAACAAGTATCTTATTCTGTCTTTGCAGATATTTCTTTATGTACACAACAGCGCACATGATCGGGCTGTGTATAGGTGACAGATTTTTGAGAAGCTTTGGCTGATATGTCTCGACATATTTTACGATAGCAGCGCAAGGCTGGGTCACTACATTTCCGACTGTATTGTTCTGGATCGCACGCAGGTGCGCCCATGTGCATATGTCCGCACCGAACGATACGTCATAGATCAGCTGACCCTGTTTTCTGAACCAGTTGAGTATTCCCTTCCACTTATCGGGGAAAGTCGATTTGATAGCCGGTGTAGCGAGGATAATCAGCTTTTCCTTACGCACAGCAGCAAGCGCTTCTTCGGTATCGTCAATATAATCTCTTGCGCCGTGTGCACAGTTGCGGACACACTCACCGCAGGCAATGCAGCGGTCGGGGTTTACGGTCGTTACAAATCTGCCGGACTCAAGCATCTTGGTGATGTTTGCCTCGGGGGCAGGGCAGGTTCTTACGCAGGAATTACAGCCCACGCACTTTTCCGGTTTTACAATAATGAGTTCTTTCATTATTTGCGATCCTCCTAAATCTGGTGACTTTCTATCAGTCTGGAAACACTTACACCCTATTCTACAGTTTCCGTCACCTTGGTTTTTAATATAACACAATATTTACATTTTGTCAATAGTTGTCGAAGATAGTTGCAAATTGAAAACAAATATATGAGCACCCGTCAAACCTACGTTATTACGCTGTTTCAGAGGAGCTTTCGTCAAATTGCACAGATATCAGATGCGATTTTATCATTTAAAGCAAAAAAATATTTCAGCAAACCAATGTCATAATTCTAACAAAATGTCACGATAATTATAAAAGTTTGTAGATCTGACCTTATTTTCCGCCGATCTTGCCGGTGAGTCTGCACAGCATAATAAACTCCTGTTCGTTTTCACCGATCACCTCAAAGCCGCAGATCCGGTACATTCTCACGGCGTAATTATCCTTTTGCACAGCGAGCGAGACTTGTTCAACGCCTTTGCTTGCAAGCCTTTGCAGCATCGATCTCATCAGCGACGTGCCTATGCCGTTCCCACGGTACTGCGGCAGCAGCGAGATCGCAAAAGATGGCGTATCGTCGTCGATATGCCCATAATCGTTCATTATCCGCACCCACACTGCACCGACGATCTTTTCACCAACCTCTGCGACAAGGCAATCATCGCCGGCTTGCTGTCCAAAATTCTGTACATATACCTGCAAGGCAGGATCATTTGTAATATCCCTTGCAGGCGGCTCAGCGCCCTTCGGAACGAAGATCGCCTGATACAAAAACTCGTCCAGCAGCGGGTACTCCTGTGCTTTCATCTCTCTGATGATAAACTGCATATGCTCGCATTCGCTCCTCTGTTTTTTCTTAACGGCAGGCAAGGCGCACGATAAAGCATTCGTTTACCTTTTTAAACCCAACCTTCAAAGCTGTTCTGTGCGATGCTGTGTTGTCGGCATGGCACGCCCAGACAGGCTTTTTGCCGGCGCAAAGCACATATTCCGCCATTTTGCCTGCGACCGCAGCGGCAAGCCCTTTTCCACGGAACAGCTCAAGCGTTTCAACGCCGATGTCGATCTCGGTATCGCTTACTGCCGCCGAGAAAGCCCACGCCGCAGGTGTGTCGCCACAGACGGCACAAAAGCCCTTGCCGTTTTCAAGAAAGCGCTTGCTGCTCTCCCACGAGAACGAAGGCGTGATGTGTCCATCAAGTCGGCTCAGAAGGCGCTCATCAAGCTCTCTTATCTCAAAGCCGCCCGGCAAAATGATGTCATTCGGTCTTTTCTGCGCAAACTCATAAAACGATCTGTTCTCAACACAAACATCACAGCGCACAAACGCCTCTGCTAAGCTCCTGCTTTCGCAAAACAGCACAAGTCGTTTCGCATCTGACTTTGCATTGTTCATCAGCTCAAAAATGCTCTCACAGTCAGTTTCTGACGGTGTGCCGCTGACAAAGCAAAACCCACTGTAATGCCAGATCAGCACACAGTCTTCAAGCTCATAGATCCTGCCTTGCTGAAAGCCTTGTGTGACCGACATCGGATAGACTTTGCCGCAGATGATCTTTTGTGAAATTGAATTATAGTCCGAAAATTTGGATAGTTCTACCGTTCGCATATCTCACCCGTTGTAATCATAAAACAGTTTATCAATGAGCTTATCGTACTCCTTACTGTCGCCAAGAGCTGCCTTTGCAAGTGTGCCTGCGTTTTCAAACAAAAGCTTGATATACAGCCAGTCGCCCATATCGTCCCACTTACGAGTGGAATTTATAAGATAGTTCTTTTGCAGGCAGCCATACTTTTTGCCCAGCTTTTTGCCGTAAGCTTTCAGGCTTTTAGCTGTCTGAACGTCCTCCATAGCACGCTTGTCCGCAAAGCCGCCTATCGCCTCAAAGGTCTGCTTTGAAGCCCAGAATATGCCGCAGTAAAGCCCTGTCAGTCCAAAACCGACACGGCACATATAGTCGTTCATATAAAGAGGGAACGAATATCTTTCAAAGCGTATCGGAGCGCCGCCGCCGATATAGTTTCCGCTTCTGAGCAGACGGTAGGCTTCCTTAATAGTGCCCTTTGTCATACGATTATCGCAGTCGATAGTCATTATGTATTTTCCACGGGCAGCTTTTATGCCTGCGTTTCTGACAGATGCGATGCAGCGATCCTCGTTGAGCAGAGTTCTTGCGCCGTTAGCCTCTGCAAGCTGCTGCGTTTTATCGGTGCAGCGGTTGCAGACTACTATTATCTCAACAGGCTTTGCGAAATGATCTGCTGCCTTTTTAATTGAGTTTATACACCTGACAACGTATTTCTCCTCATTATGCGCAGGTACAACGACTGTAAAAGCATACTTTTCCATTTGTATTCCCTCTTCCTGTAAATTGTCCGCTTTTTTGTACATATAGCAGATCTCTGCCAAACATATCATAGCATGGACAACATTAAGAAGTCTTTAAGTTTTGTAAAAATGCTGGTAGTCCTTCTGGGTCTTCCAGTCGCCGCCCCACGTCCAGCCGTGGCTCTTAAAAAGCTTATAGCAAATATCATCGTGGTTTATCTTGTGCGGGAATGACTTTGTTCTGTCTGCAAAAGCCGCACCGTTTGCGGGCATCACCTTTTCGCCTACTATGTACGGATTTATCCTCGGGTTTATGTCGATAGCACGCCCATAGCCGTGCATTGAGATGATGTCGGTATCCGCAACGACACGGTAGTTGAATGCAGAGGAATTGTTGTCAGACATTGAACGCTCGTCGTCTGCGTCATACTCGTCCACAAGCTTCATTTTCTCGATCTGATAGCCGGACTTGTACAGCTCGCAGAATATCTCCAGCACTTCCCTTGCAAGTGAATAGTGCACGATCATTTCACCCGTCTGCGTTATACCGTCAAAACCGACGAACTTCATTTGAAGATACGCAAGCTCGTCAAGCCCGATATCTTTATTTTCACGATAAGATCTTCCTGTTATAAACTGCTGAATGCTTTCGGGGAGGGGCTGCGCTGTAAAGCCCTCCTCATAGGTGATAGTCTCCAAAGTGTTACCCCCTTTAAAGTCACTTCTCCATTTTCCAGTATTCAACGCTGTAAGGCTTCAGCTCGCTTCCGCCGCCGAAATCGTGGAGCGTTCCTGTGATAAGCTCCTCAGCCTGACCGCAGCCTGCATCAAAGTGCACGGTGTATGGCTCTTTGTCGGCATTGATGGCGATCAGCACTCTTTCGTCCTCAAATTTTCTCTGGATAACGCACTGCTTGTTTGTGAGCACAGGGACGGAAATGTCGCCGTAGCACAGCGCCTTGCTGTTTTTGTGTATCTCGCACAGCTTTGCGATAAGATCGGTCAGTTCGTTCCACTCGGGCTTTTCAAAGCTGACTCTGAGCGCAGGGTCGCCGTCCTTCTTTTCTGCCTTTGTTCCCCACTCCGAGCCGTAGTAGATACAAGGTATGCCCTTTATCGCAAAAAGCAGTCCGTAGATAAGCGGAAGGTGGTTGGGGTCGCTAAGCACGCTTGCAACTCTGGAGACATCGTGATTGTCAACGAAATTGAGCAGCGTCATTCCCTTGCAGCGGCACCAGTCCTCGGGACCGAACATATTCTTTACCGAGTGGCATATTTCAAACATATTCAGCGAATTGAAGCTTGAGTACATTCCCTTGTAGCACTCGTAGTTGGTGCAGGAATGAAGCATCTCGTCGTTGACGATCTGCTTGTAGTCGCCGTGGATTATCTCACCGATAAGGAAGAAATCCTGCTTCACCCAGTTGCAGTGCTGACGCAGACGCTTCATAAAGTTCCTGTCAAGGCAATACGCAACATCAAGACGCAGTCCGTCGATGTCAAATTCCTTGACCCACTGAGTTATGCACTCAAGGATATGATCTACGACCTGGGGATTGCCGAGGTTGAGCTTTACAAGGTCAAAGTGACCCTCCCAGCCCTCATACCACAGTCCGTCGTTATAGTTGGAGTTTCCGCCGAAATTGATATAGAACCAGTCCTTGTAAGGCGATGCCTCACGATTTTTCAGCACGTCCTGAAAAGCCCAGAAGCCTCTGCCGACATGGTTGAACACTCCGTCGAGAACGACCTTTATACCAGCCTCGTGAAGATCCTTGCAGACCTTTGCAAAGTCCTCATTTGTCCCAAGGCGGCAGTCGATCTTTCGGAAATCCCTTGTATTGTAGCCGTGAGTATCAGACTCAAAGACAGGTGAAAAATAGATAGCATTGATGCCCAGCTTTGACATATGACCTATCCAATCCGACACCTTTGATATCCTGTTGACCAGCACACCGTCGTTTTCAAACGGAGCTGCGCAGAACCCCAACGGATAGATCTGATAAAACACGCTTTCGTAAGCCCACATAATATTAACATCCTTTCACGGCGGCAAAAATTTGTGCAAACCGCCTTATACATTATAACAAATATTCAATGAGTTATCAATATATAATTCACATTATATTTTATTTATTTTTTGTGCATTTTATACAACACAGGCAATTATCAAACGTTCGCTTTTGTCAGCAATGCTGTCAGATCATTTCTTGCCTCTAAAGGGCAACATCAAGCGTCATCATCAGAATAAAGCCGATCATTACGCCGATCGTACCAATGTGCGAGTTGCCAAGATGCGCCTCCGGGATAAGCTCCTCGACAACGACGTACAGCATTGCGCCTGCTGCAAAGGACAACAGCCACGGAAGAAGCGTCTGAACAGTACCGGCAATGAGCACGGTCACAAGTCCGAACACAGGCTCGACAACTCCGGAAGCTGCGCCGCAGAGGAAGGCTCTTGTGCGTGATCTGCCGGACTGTCTTATCGGAAGCGCTATCGCAGCGCCCTCGGGAAAGTTCTGGATACCCATTCCCACGGCGAGTGCGACCGCAGAAGCAAGCAGCACGCTGCTGTCGTTTTTTGCGGCAAGAGCAAAAGCAAGTCCGACCGCCATTCCCTCAGGTATATTGTGCAGAGTTATGGCAAATATGAGCATTGAGGTTCGTTTCAGTCCACGCCGAACACAGTCCTCTCTCGCCGGTTCGGGCTGAAAGTACGGAACTATCTTGTCAAGCAGCATTAGAAATATCACGCCGAACAGAAAACCAAACGATGCCGGCACCCAGCCGACCTTGCCGAGGCTTTCAGCTTCCTCGATCGCAGGGATCAGCAGCGACCAGACAGAAGCTGCGATCATCACGCCTGATGCAAAGCCGAGAAATGCAGACTGGGTCTTCTGATTTTGTTTATCGTTTCTGAGAAAAAACACCACAGCGGCGCCGAGCACGGTCATCATGAATGTGAAACCGGTCCCGCCAAGTGCATAAAGCAAACCGTTCATTAAAGCAGTCCTTTCGGGTAGTTTTGCAAGTGTACGATAATTTGTACAATTAAGCTGCACCTGCATACTACAATCTATGCTTGCAAGCGGTTGGTTGTTAAAACAAAAACAGGCTGCAAAACGTGTAACAAAACGCATTGCAGCCTATTTATTGAGTTCTCTTTTGTTGGTTCGTCCGAGGATATAATCGACAGAAACGTCGTGAAAATTTGCGAGTTTTATGAGTATCTCGGTGGGAATGTCGATATCGCCGCGCTCGTAGTTGCTGTAGACACGCTGAGAACAGTTGAGTATCTTTGAGATCTGCACCTGCGTCATATCAGCGTCCTCACGCAGGTCACGGATACGTTTGTACATAATAATCTCCTTTGGCATTTTCTACAAATCATTGTTTGAAATTTTGTCAAGATTATTATATAATATTTTGTTAAATCCGCTTGACTTTTAGCGAAAAATCCGCTAAACTATAATTGTAAAGTTTTAGCGAATTAGTCGCTAAAAAGAAACGGAGGTTACTACAATGGCAAAAACCGCAACATTTATTGACACCGGTAAAGATGCAGAATTAGTCAAGAAAATCAAAGCGTATCAAAAACAAAAGAAGCTAACTTTTATCGATGCTGTACGAGAGCTTTGCGATAAAGGTCTTACAGTTGAAAAGCTCAAGAAGTGAAAGGAGAAATTAACTATGAAACGTGTTATTTGTAATGCTACTATTTTTGTGATACTTTTAGCAAGTTTAGCGTTGGTAGGCTGTGATGGTGGAACAACAAGAACAAACAAAAGCGACGAAAACTATACAACCAGATATGAATTTAATAATAAGACCACTACAAGATACAAGTCCGATGGAGACGAAAACTATACAACCAAATATGAATTTAAAAATAAGACCACTACAAGATACAAGTCCGATGGATATGTTAATGATATTGATAAAAACGGAAAAGTAGATAATAAAGAATGGGAAAAGCAGTGGAAGGATTATCTCAATAAGCAATATGATAAATACGGGGTATAAAAAATAAATGAGGTATTATAATGGGTTATGCACCAAGCAAGTGTCCTGTTTGTGGCTCATACAAATGGATGAAAGTTGACAAGTCTAAAAAAGGATTTAGCGTTGGCAAAGCAGCTGCAGGTGGAGTATTGTTAGGTCCGGTTGGACTTTTAGGCGGTGCTCTTGGTAAGAAAACAGTTACATATTACTGTCCTGATTGTCATTTTGAGCACGAATACAAGGGGTGATTATATGAAAAACATATTGAAACGAGTAATAACAGTCTCGCTTATTCTCTTGACTTCTGTCTCTTTACTTACCGGCTGCAAACATTATTGTAGTTACGGCGGTTGTATGAAAGAAGTAGAAAATGAAGGCGATAGATGCGCCGAGCATAGTGGGTTACAAAACGACCCAAACTATGGTCTTCCTGAAAAATACAAAGCCACTGGCGAATGGGTAAGATAATATCACTTCCAAGCCCTCCCCCGAGGGCTTGACTTTTTACCCTCAATATTGTACAATATGCTTGAAAACTATCGGGGGGGTTATATTATGTACGGTTACTATACTACTTCAGATGACTGGACTGCGTTCTGGATCGGTATTCTGATAGGCTCTCTTATCTCGGCTACCATCTTCGGTTGTGTTGTACGCTATCTTATGAAAAACAAGGGCTATCAGAATCTCGGAACGTGGTTCTGCTGCGGTTTCTTCCTCGGCATCATCGGGTTGGTCATTGCGATCACACGTCCCGATCTCAAAAACCAGCCCTTCCAGAACGGCAATCCTTACGGCAACCCATACGGCAATCCCTATGGTCAGCCGATGCAGCCGCCTTATCCGAACCAGCCATATCAGAACGGTCAGCCGATGCAGCCGCCGTATCCGCCGAATGCGCCTTACGGTATGCCTAACCAGCCTATGCCGAATCAGCAGGGCGTTCGCTGTCAGTCGTGCGGAATGATGAATCCTCCCGACACAAAATTCTGTATGCAGTGCGGAAACAAAATGGCATAGCTTTTCTGACAAGTCCTCACACCGGGGACTTGTCTTTTTACGCGTTAATTTCTTGACTTTTGCCGAAAAAAGTATTAAACTGTATACATACATAATTCTGATCCGGAGGTTTACACTATGGTTTTAAGCGATTTTTTTGTAGGGTTCGGAGAGGTCACCCTCGGACTTGCAATATTCAGCATCATATTTGCGACAGTATTTGCAACGACTATGGGCATTGTTTGTATGGAGATCATGAAAAAGAAAGGCTACGACACTCTTGCAGGCTGGTTCTGCTGCGGGTTCTTCCTTGGACTGATCGGGCTTATAATCTGCCTTTGCATTGAGGACAAGACAAAGCAGATACCACCGAGTCCATTTGACCAGTATGTCAATCCGCCTTTCCAGAATCAGCCGCCATATCCTTATCAGCCGCCAATGCAAAATCAGCCGCCGTTTCCTAACCAGCCGTCAATGCAAAATCAGCCGTTCCCCGATCACCAAACAGCAAGGCAGTGTCCGCACTGCGGTATGACCAATCCGATCGAAGCGAGATTCTGCAACGCCTGCGGCGAAAAGCTTAACTGAACTGAAAAGGAGACTATATATGAACTTAACAATATTTGGTCAACCGACGGGTCCGTCACTGCCCGAGCTGGGACTACAGCTCCTTATCTACATAGCTGTATGTGCAGCGATCGTAGCCGTATTACGCTTCATTTTTGCTTCGATAAACAGAAAAGTCAAGAACAAGATCACAAATGTTATAGCTCCGCCCGAACAGCCGACGCCGGATAAGACCTTTCAGGATCAGACGCTCGGCATTCGCTGTACCCATTGCGATACCAAAAATCCCGCAGGCGTCACCACCTGCATCGGCTGCGGAAAAAGACTATTCTGAAAACCATAAAAAAACTCCCGACCTTTCCGATCGGGAGTTTGTTATTTCATCAGGTAAACTATTAGCAGTTCTCAGCGAAGTACTTGATAGTTCTAACCATCTGGCTTGTGTAGCTGTTCTCGTTGTCGTACCAGGAAACAACCTGTACCTCATAGAGGTCGTCAGCGATCTGGCTAACCATTGTCTGTGTAGCATCAAACAGTGAGCCGAACTTCATGCCGATTACGTCAGAAGATACGATAGGATCCTCATTGTAGCCGAAGCTCTCAGAAGCAGCAGCCTTCATAGCAGCGTTGATGCCCTCTGCTGTAACGTCCTTGCCCTTAACAACAGCTGTAAGGATAGTTGTTGAACCTGTTGGAACAGGAACTCTCTGTGCAGAACCGATAAGCTTGCCGTTGAGCTCAGGGATAACAAGTCCGATAGCCTTTGCAGCACCTGTTGAGTTAGGAACGATGTTTGCAGCACCAGCTCTTGCTCTTCTCAGGTCGCCCTTTCTGTGAGGACCGTCAAGGATCATCTGGTCGCCTGTGTAAGCGTGGATAGTGCTCATGATACCGCTCTGGATAGGAGCATACTTGTTAAGTGTATCTGCCATAGGTGCAAGACAGTTTGTTGTGCAGGATGCAGCAGAAATGATCTGATCCTCACTTGTAAGTGTCTTCTCGTTTACTGAGAATACGATAGTCTTGAGATCCTTGCCTGCAGGTGCAGAGATAACTACCTTCTTAGCACCAGCGTTGATGTGAGCCATGGACTTCTCCTTTGAGCAATAGAAGCCTGTGCACTCCAGAACAACGTCTACGCCAAGCTCGCCCCAAGGACAATCGTTAGCGTCCTTTTCAGCATAGATCTTCAGAACCTTGCCGTCAACTGTGATGGTGTTAGCCTCGTCGTCTGCTGATACAGTGTGAACGTTCTCGCCGATCTTTCCGCAATATCCGCCCTGAGCGGTGTCATACTTGAGAAGATTAGCCAGCATGGAAGGCTTTGTGAGGTCGTTGATAGCAACTACATCGTAGCCCTCTGCTCCGAACATCTGTCTGAATGCAAGACGTCCGATTCTTCCAAAACCATTGATTGCAACTTTAACTGCCATAATTGTTATACCTCCTAAAAAAATTCTGTAATCATTATACTACATTTCGCCTATGATTGCAAGCGTTTTTCTGAATTTTATACTAACTTTTTATTAAGCGCCGATATTAGCTGAAAATTTATGCATATTGCACATTTGTGTTGACACTTTGTATGAAATTGGCTATAATATATATGGATGTATTTTAAGGAGAGAACAGCATATGGATTTGATCGACACATTAGTAGCGATATACGGTTCGTCGCAAAGGCTGGTTGCTGTCGCAGATGAGAATATGCAGATCATCTGGCAAAACAAGCCTGCCGATCTCAGTGACTTTTCGTCTTGCAAGCTGCGGCTTTTTGATGCACAGCGCAGCGAGGTCGTCCTACCGCTGGAAGACCCGGTCACGGCGGAGTTCAACGGTGCTTTTACAGGTGCACTGACTGTGGAGATAAGCGTTATTCAGCACAGCGAAAAGGCAAGATATGTTTTGCAGTTTTACAGCTGTGATGACATTGAAAAGCTCTCAGACAGGTCGGAGCATCTGAAGATAAGAACGAATTATCTCGGCAATATCCGAAACGAGCTGTCGCAGCTGATAGGCCTGCTTGATTCAAACAGGCAAAAGTATGCCAAGGCAGGCGACATTGACTACATCAGGTTTGACAGCGATGCAAGATACCGGATACTGAAGACATTTTCTGCGACGGTCAACATCAGTGAACTTTCAAGGTATTACAGCGGCGGTCACAAAAACGATGTTATGAGCATCTCAGACGTTTTGAACGAACTGTGCGGCGAGATAGGTGAGCTGTTTGAAAAGGGCGGCTGCAAATTTGAGGCTGATATCCAGCCCTCGGTCTACCTGCGCACGAACGCTGACAGACTGCGTGCTGCGGTATGCAATCTGCTGATAAATGCGTTTATTTATAACAAGGCTGATAAACGCTGCTGCATCGTAAAACTCACAAGCGACGAAACACAGATATGTCTGAGCATCGAGGACAACGGCGGACAGGTGAGTCAGCAGACTCTTGAATCATTCAAAAAGCCGTTCAGCTCATTCAGAGGGTACGCACAAAGAGAGTCACTGGGTATAGCGATAGCTGAACTATATTGTAATAGTCTTGGAGGAAAGCTGGAGTTTACCTGTGTTGAGGACCGCTTCACAAGGGCGCAGATGAAGATCCCCGCACAGCCTGACTGCTCGCCTCACGAGTTCAGGGTGTACAACAGTGTGAGCTTCACCGGTCCGTACGACCTGCTTTACTGCATACTTGCAAAGGGTCTTGACCCGATGAAATAACTGTGCAAGCGCCGATTTTAGAGAGGAAAATGCTTTCCTCTCTTTTTTATTTGGTTTTTCAGGGCACAGTACTTGACTTGTAAATAGTTTTGGTGTATAATATATAGGTTAAATTATGCCTATAACAGGGAAACATAAATTGAAAGGATTTGGATATAAGATGGCAAAGCTCAAAAGACTGGCATCGGCAGTAGTCAGCATCGCTATGGCAGCTGTAATGCTTACAAGCTGCAACAGCGGAAGATACTGCATGAGCTATGACAACAAGGACATAAACTCGGGTGTGTACATCTACAATATCATGAGCGAGCTGCTCAACCAGCAGTACATGATGTACTATACCGGCGAAGATGCAAGCAAGCTTATGGACAAGGAGATCGAGGGCAAGAAGATGTCTGAGTTCCTTGAAGATACCGCCATGAAAAACACCAAGGAATACTGTGCGCTGAGCGAGCAGTTCAAAAAGCTCGGTCTTTCATTCTCAGAAGAGGATAAGAAGTCTATCAGCTCCTCTGCAACAAGCGCATACAATGCCCAGAAATCAATGTTTGAGGAAATGGGAATTTCCAAGGAATCTATCAAGATGGTGATAGAGCAGGGCAAGATGAGAGACAGTATCTTTGAGTACTACTACGGCAAGGAAGGCAAAAATGCCGTTTCTGATGAGGAGCTTGAGAAATATGTCAACGAAAGCTACCTCAGATACAAAGTCATAAGCATCAGCAAGAGCACAAAAAGCGACAAGGCTGAAAAGGAAAAAGAGAATAAAGAGAACGAGGAGCTTATCGAGAAATATTTCAAGCAGGCTGAGGGCAAGAGCTTTGAGGATTTCGATGCGGTCATTGAACAGTACAACAAGGACGTTGAGGAAAAGAACAAAGCTGCTTCTGACAGCACATCATCTGACACCGATTCTAGCTCGGCAAGCACAGATTCAAGCTCGGCAAGCACAGATTCAAGCAGCTCTGACAGCGACCTGAGCACTGTTTCCCTTGATTCAAGCAAGGTCGGCGAACCTGACAGCTCTTCACAGGCGGACAGCTCTTCGCAGGCGGACAGCTCTTCTCAGGCAGACAGTTCTTCTCAGGCAGACAGTTCTTCGCAGACAGACAGTTCTTCGCAGACAGACAGCTCAGCTGCAAGCGATGATACGTCGTCAGTTGCTGATACAAACAGCTCCGCCGCTGACGAGCACGATCACGAGCACGAGCACGAGCACGATGATGACAGCTCTGCAGCAGACGCTGAGAATTCAAAGTACAAGAACGAGTCGATGGTAAACTATGCAAATCTGAATGAGTCAACGCTCAAAGAGGATTACGGCAAGCTGCTCACCAAGATCAAGGATATGTCTCAGGGCAAGGCAGAAAAGTTTGACAACGACAGCACATATTACATCATCATAAAGGGTGATGTTACTCAGAGAAGCAAAGAATACGTTTCCGAAAACCGTGACACCGTTCTCAAAGAGATGAAGGATAAAGATTTTGAGAAGATGATAGAGGATTGGGAGAAAGAGCTGAACATCAAAGTTGATGACAATGCTATCAAGAGATACTCTGCAACATCGCTGTTTGACAGATACACCAACTACATCTCAAAGAATCAGAAGTCATAATACAAAAAATTATCAGCCATACAGAAAAAGCTCTGTATGGCTGATTTTTTTGTTAATGCTTTACTTGTCCGGGAAGAAGCTGTCGTTTTTATTTTCGCCGTAGGTGGACATATAGACCTTGGTGAACTTTATCTCCTCTTTTGGCTTGGGGTCGTCCTTGGAGGTAGCTTCGACTGCGCAAATCTTTTCGTAGACATCCATTCCGTCATAGATCTGTCCGAAGATCGTGTACTGCCTTGTGAAGTTCGGCACACCGCCCATTTCCACAAAGGTCTTTCTGACCTCCTCGCTGCCGCCTGCCTCTTCAAGCTCCTTTTTGATCTCGTCGGTAAACTCAATGGTGTTGACAAACATCAGTCTGCTTCCCGACACATTTGAGCTGACAAACTTTTTGTTCTTTCCGCCGTAGGAGACCAAAGCGCCCTTGAAAGGCCAGAGATCTGAGGAGATCTCCTTGTCATAAACGGTCTTGTCGGTGTCGTCGGTATCAACGCCGTCGGGATCCTTTGAGCCGCCCATGAAATAAACGTTCTTTTCAACGCCGAAAACGTAGGTATCATTATAGTAGCCGTCTTTGACAAGCTTTTCAAAATGCTCGGTGAATTCGGGAGCCTGCTTTTCATAGATCACGGCTTTGAACGTTCCCTTTGTGGTCTCAAACACCACAACAGGCATATCGTCTGTGGGCAGCTTTTTCTGCACAAGGGTAGGATCGTCATAATTCTGCCCCTCTTTTTTTGTAAAGTTGCTGAACATTATCGTCAGCACAGCGATCATTATAAAACAAACCACAAGAATAGATATCTGCGCTATTGATCTGTTTTTGCTCTTGCTGTACTCGTACCCGCCTTTTTTCTTCTCGCTCATTGTCTTTCCTTTCGCTTATCTGCGTCTTATCTTTGTTCCCTGTCTTGTTTCCTCGATAACATAGCCCTTTGCGGTGATCTCGTCACGCAGGGCATCTGCCTTTGCAAAGTCCTTTGCTTTTCTTGCCTCGGCTCTTTGCTCGACAAGCTTCATTATCTCCTCCGGGATATCCTCCTGCTCGTCAGCCTTTGCAAGCTTTGCGGCGTGCTCGGTAAGTCCCAGAGAAAGCACCTTGTCAAAATCCTCAACCAGCGCAAGCTTTGTTGAAGCATTGGTATCAGCTTTGAGGACATCATAAAGTGCAGTAATGCCAAGGGCTGTGTTTATATCGTTGTCAAGAGCGTCCTTGAAGCCTTTTTTCAGCTCATCGAACTTAGCGCTGTCAACAGGCTTGGTATCATTCTCGGCAATAAGCTGGGCTATCCTTGCAGTGAGCTTGTCATAAGCGATCTTTGCGTTGTCAAGGTTCTCATATGAGAACACAAGGCTTTTTCTGTAATGCGACTGAAGGCAGAAAAATCTGTATACAACAGGGTCATAGCCCTTGCTTTCAAGCAGTGAAACGGTAAGGAACTCACCTTTTGACTTGCTCATCTTTCCGCCCGTCGTATTGAGGTGGTGAACGTGGAACCAGTAGTTGCACCACTTGTGACCGAGGTAGGACTCTGACTGAGCTATCTCATTGGTGTGGTGCGGAAAAGCGTTGTCTATTCCGCCGCAGTGGATATCAAGGTACTCGCCAAGATTTTTCATCGAGATGCATGAGCACTCGATATGCCAGCCCGGATAGCCCACACCCCACGGAGAATCCCATTTAAGCTCCTGATCGTCAAATTTGGACTTGGTGAACCAAAGCACAAAGTCTGCCTTATTACGCTTGTTTCCGTCCTCCTCTACGCCCTCACGGACACCTACTTCAAGGTCGTCCTCGCTGAAATCGCCGAACACATAATACTGCTTGAGCTTTGATGTATCAAAGTATATATTTCCGCCGGCCTCATAAGCGTAGCCCTTTTCGATAAGCGACTGAATAACTTTGATAAAGTCATCTATCATTCCCGTTGCAGGCTGAACGACATCAGGAGTTTTGATATTGAGTTTAGCGCAGTCCTCAAAGAAAGCTTTGGTATAGAACTCGGCTATCTCCATGACTGTTTTATGCTCTCTTTTTGCGCCCTTGAGCATCTTATCGTCGCCTGTATCGCCGTCACTGGTCAGGTGTCCGACATCGGTGATGTTCATAACACGCTTGACATCAAGCCCGTCGTATCTCATATACTTTTCCAGAACGTCCTCCATTATATAGCTTCTGAGATTTCCAATGTGGGCGTAATGATAGACTGTCGGTCCGCAGGTGTACATTGCGACCTTCCCCGGGACGTTGGGGACAAACTCCTCTTTTTTATGCGTAAGTGTGTTATATATCTGCATTTTACTTTTCCTCCTTGTTTTTCTTATCGCTTTGCATCGCTTCAAGCTCGGCAATTCGTTTTTCGAGCTTTGCAAGTCGCTTTCTGTCACGGGCAAGTTCCAGAGCAACGGGGTCAGGGATATGCACCTGATCCAGATCCAATGTACGCTTTCCGTCCTGTCTTACTATCCTTGCGGGGACGCCGACTGCCGTAGAGTTAGGCGGCACTTCCTTCAGAACGACCGCATTTGCGGCGATCTTTGCATTGTCGCCGACCTTGAACGGTCCAAGTATCTTTGCGCCTGCTCCGACCATTACGTTATTTCCGAGTGTCGGGTGACGCTTTCCGTGATCCTTTCCGGTGCCGCCGAGCGTACAGCCCTGATATAGCAGGCAGTAGTCGCCTATCTCGGCAGTCTCACCGATAACCACTCCGCTTCCGTGGTCGATGAGCAGACCCTTTCCGATCTTTGCACCGGGGTGTATCTCGATGCCGGTGAGACCTCTCATTGCCTGAGAGATCATTCTTGCGATGATCTTATGATCGTGCTTATAGAACCAATGTGCGGCTCTGTGGACGATAACTGCGTGCACTCCGGAGTATGTCAAAAGCACTTCCAGCGCACTGCTCGCCGCAGGGTCTCGCTCCATTATCGAGTGAATATCCTTTTTTATCTCCTTGATAAAGCCCATTCAAACGCACCTCTTAAAAACAAAAATGCCTCACAGACGACGCTTTGTCATCTGCGAAGGCAAGTCATCAACGACCTACGGTCCCACTTCGTTTTTCCGTTTTCACGGCTCATTTATCCTTAACGCAGATCTACGGGAGAGAATACTGAGCTTTCCGCCGTTGTTGCTCTCCTGCTGTCAGCCGCACTTCACTAACGCTCACCGCAGACACTCTCACCAACGTGTCTTCTCTGTAACGGCAATGCACCGGCTACTCTTGCTGATACGCATTTATTTTATTTACTTGAATCAATGTATTTCCAGTATCCCGAAAGATAAACGCCTCCGGAGATCAGTGTAAGTATCACAGATATCCAGATGAGTGCTTCGTTCACGAGAAACACCGGTGCGCCCCAGTTCAGATCGGGGCTTCCCTTTGCATCGGGATAAAGTATCTGCAAAAACATTATCACCAGCAAAGCCACCATTGTGAACGCTGTTTTGAGTTTTCCCCAGATACCTGCTGCGACCACAACGCCTTCATTTGCGACCACAAGTCTCAGACCTGTCACCATGAATTCTCTGGAAAGTATAAGCACCACCGCAACAGGATCTATCCATCGTTCAAAGGCGAATGCGATAAGTGCGGTCATCACCAGCAGCTTATCTGCAAGCGGATCGAGGAACTTTCCGAAGGTAGTCACGAGGTTGTTTTTTCTTGCGATCTTTCCGTCGAGAAAATCAGTTATCGACGCAAGTGCGAAAAACACCAGTGCGACTATCATATGTCCCTTGAAAAACCACAATACCGATGCCAGAAAAAACGGTATCAGTATCACTCGAAGGACAGTCAGTTTATTTGGCAGATTCATATATCTATTATCTCACTTTCATTTTTAGCCATTTACCCTTGAACCGATAAGGTCATAATCCAGAGTATCATCGACCAGCACCTTGACGTACTCGCCGACTGCGACCTTCTGCTCGCTCATGAAAAACACCTTTCCATCTATCTCGGGAGCATCATACACGCTCCTTCCGTAGTAGCACTCGGCATATCTGTCATAGCCCTCGCACACGACCTCCAGCGTTTTTCCGTTGCACTTTTCATTGAATTCGTCAGATATCAGCATCTGCTCTTCCATTATTATCTCGGCACGTCTTTCCCTTGTTTTAAGGTGCACCTGGTCGGGCATATCAAATGCGGGTGTTCCTTCCTCGGGTGAAAATGCAAAACAGCCAAGCCTTTCAAATCTCACCTGCTTGACAAACTCGCAAAGCTCCTCAAACTGTTCATCTGTCTCGCCGGGAAAGCCTGCGATAAGCGTTGTTCGCAGCACAACTCCGGGTATCTTTTCACGGATATGCTGCACAAGCTGTGTAAGCTGCTGTCTGCTGCCGTGTCTGTTCATACGTCTGAGAATATCCTCGTTACAGTGCTGGATAGGCATATCAATATATTTAACAAGCTTTTCCTCGCTTGCTATCGTTTCGAGCAGCTCGTCTGTTATTCTTTCGGGATAGCTGTAAAGTGTTCTTATCCATTTCAGTCCGTCTACCCTGCAAAGCTCTCTGAGCAGCTTTGGAAGCTCGCTTTTGCCATAGATATCCTCACCATACCTGGTGGTATCCTGAGCGACCACAACAAGCTCGGTAACGCCGTTTTCGGCAAGCCATTGCGCTTCTTTGATTATGTCCTCTATCTTACGGCTGCGGAAGCTGCCCCTTATGGACGGTATTGCGCAATAGGTACAGCAGTTGTTGCAGCCCTCGGCTATTTTAATATATGCATAAAACGGCTCGGTCGATATCACTCTTCCGCCCTCGAGCGAAAGCGCGGTCTTTTCACCGTAAGAGCAGACCTGCTGCTTATCAATGAGGATCTGTCTGATGATATCGCACAGCTTATCATTTGATCCGATGCCTATAACGGCGTCGATCTCGGGCATTTCCTTCATCATTTCGTCACGGTATCTTTCCGCAAGGCAGCCGGTTGCGATGACAGCCTTTATCCTGCCCTCTTTTTTCAGCTCGCAGAATTCAAGTATAGTGTCGATAGCCTCCTGCTTTGCAGACTCGATAAAACCGCAGGTATTGACTATCACGACATCGGCAAGCGCCGCATCGGTGATTATCTCAAACCCCTGCTTTCTGAGATCAAATAGCATATGCTCGGCATCGACCTGATTTTTCGGGCAGCCGAGTGAGACCATTCCAACTCTTGTAGACATACTGATTTCTCCTGTCCTGCACAACTTGATAAATACATATTAATTATTATCTCACTTTTGAAAGCGTTTGTCAAGCGTATTCTATGTCGTATTAGTTAATTTTGCAAGCTTATCAGTCTTGCGTATCATCTTCAGCCATTTGTCTGAGAACACGATTGATATCGCTGTAATCGTAGCCGTAACGCACGAGGGCGTTTTTCGTTCTGGTCAAGCCCTTTTCGTCGTCAAGGTATCTGAGATACTTTTTTTCGATGAGCGCTGCGAGTCTTTCGTCCGTTCCCTCGGCATAGCCTTCAAGGGCGTTGTCGATGACCTCTTTGGTCAGCCCCTTGAGCCGCATCTCCCGGAAAGCACGCCTTGCGCCGAACAGCTTGACCTCGATATAATGCCGTGCCAATCCTTCGGCGTATCGGTTATCGTTGATGACACCCATTTCGACGAGCTTTTGCATCACACGATAGCAGATATCCTCATCATAATTCGCCCTGAGCTTTTTGAACATATCCACAAACGAATAGTCCCTGTAATCCAGCAGGTACAACGCTCTTTCACGAGCCTTGCGGTAATCGTTCTCCGATCGTATCTGCTGCCATGCAGACAAAGGCAGACTAATGCCTGCCTTCAGATTGAACTTGTTTACTATCTCTATGTTGAGATAAGCAGGCTCTGCGTCATCAAAATTGATCTGATAAGTAGAGCCTTTATATTTTTCTACCGAAACTATCTTCATATCTTAATGCTTGTCGGCTCAGTCGCCAAGTTCAGAGATGTCCACCGGTGCAAATTCTTCAAAATCGTCCTCCGGGTCTGCAAGCACATCAGGCTTTTTTGCAGGCTTCTGCTCGGCAGTTATACCTGCGCTCGCATTAGCTGCCTCTTCAAGCTTTGAGGTCTTTTTCTTCGGAGTTACCACCTCAGAGGTATCCTGCTGTCTGATAAGCTCCTCTATCTCCTGCATCACCTCGGGATTATCCAGCAGGAACTGTTTGGAGTTATCTCTGCCCTGTCCGAGCTTCATATCGTTATAGCTGAACCATGCGCCGCCTTTCTTGACGATACCAAGCTCAACACCGATATCAAGTATCTCGCCGACCTTTGAGATACCCTTGCCGTACATGATATCGAACTCAGCCTCCTTGAACGGAGGAGCGACCTTATTTTTAACGACCTTGCAGCGTGTTCTGTTTCCGATAACATTAGCACCATCCTTGATCTGCTCACCACGCCTTACCTCGATGCGGACAGAAGCATAGAATTTAAGTGCACGTCCGCCCGGAGTTGTTTCGGGGTTGCCGTACATAACGCCGATCTTTTCTCTGATCTGGTTGATAAAGATAGCAGTTGTATTGGATTTTGCGATAACAGAGGTAAGCTTTCTCATACCCTGTGACATCAGTCTTGCAAGCTGTCCGACGTGGTTATCGCCCATTTCGCCGTCTATTTCAGCCTTAGTGGTCATAGCGGCAACAGAGTCGATAACGATGCAGTCGATCGCACCCGACCTTGCAAGCGCCTCAGCGATCTCCAGAGCCTGCTCGCCCGAATCCGGCTGTGAAACGAGCATATTGTCGATATCGACGCCCAGCGCCTTTGCGTACACCGGATCAAGAGCGTGCTCAACGTCGATAAATGCGACATCTCCGCCCAGTTTCTGAGTCTGTGCGATAACGTGCAGCGCAACCGTGGTCTTACCGGAGGACTCAGGTCCGTAGATCTCGATAATTCTTCCTCTTGGCACACCACCTATACCCAGAGCCATATCAAGCGTGAGTGAGCCTGTCGAGATCGCCTCAATGTCCATTGCCCTTGCGTCGCCAAGCTTCATGATAGCTCCCTTTCCGAACTGCTTTTCAATATAAGCGATAGCAGTATCAAGAGCTTTTTTTCTTTCAGCCTTGTCGGTGATGTTGGTAACAGGTGCAGCCGCAGCCTTTTTCTTCTTGTCCATAGCCATAAGTGTCTACCTCCGTATTGTTTGTGTTTTGCTTTTGCAAGTATATAATAACACACTAACTGTCCATTTGTCCGGACAGTTCCGGTACAGCTTTCAACTGTACTGATTTTTGTACTCTTATTTTTTGAAGCCCGTAACGCATCGGAATATCCCGCAGGCATCTTTTACTGCACGGACATTCTCGAACCCGTGTCTGACGAGCATTGTCATTACCTCATCCTGCATATCTATCCCTATCTCAAAAGCCATCATTCCGCCTTGTCTGAGGCGTGTTTTCCACAGTCTGATGATCGTTGTGTAAAAATCGAGTCCGTCATCACCGCCGAAAAGTGCGCTCTCAGGCTCAAAAGATACCTCTTTTTGCAGCGCCTGCATATCCTCTTTAGTGAGATACGGCGGATTGGAAACTATAATATCGGCTGTATCGAAGCGGTTCAGCGTTTGCTCATCAGTGACATCGCCCTGCACGGCAATTACTCTGCTGTTGTTGAGGGAAATATTCTGCCTCAGATAATCCATTGCCTGCATGGACTTTTCAACAGCGTACACCTTTTCACATTCAAGGTGTTTTTCCAAAGCGACTGCGATACAGCCGCTGCCGGCACACAGGTCGATTATCGTCAGCGGCTTGTCCACGGGAGCTTTTCTGAGCACCGTCTCGACCACTGTTTCGGTATCCTGCCGTGGTATCAGCACACCCTTTCCGACCTTGAACGGCAGCCCGTAGAACTCCCACTCGCCGATTATGTATTGCAGCGGTTCGCCCTGTATACGGCGTTTGCAAAGGTTTTCGACCTGCGTCTGCACGCTGCTGTCAGCCTGCTGCTTCAGCTTCATATCAAACTCTATGCTTCGGCAGTCAGTCTGCATTGCCTTTCCCACAAGCTCCCTTGCGTTGAGCAAAGCGTCCTCGATGCCTGCTGCTTCAAGCTGTTTTACGCAGGCTTGCATAAGCTGTGCACAGCTGCTCATAGTCTGTCCTCCTCGGGGTCATCGGGGATACAGCTTTGCAGCGCTTTGATTGCACATTCTATCTCGCTTCCGTCGGGTTCTCTTGTGGTTATTCTCTGTATCCACAGTCCCGGTGCGGAAATAATTCTTGTTGCGATGTTGTTATATCTGCCTGCAAGCCTTATCACCTCATATGAGATACCCATTACTATCGGCAGCAGCGCAAGTTTTAAAAGTGTTCTCACAAGAAGATTTCCCCACGACACCTGAAAAACGGTGTTCACGAAAATGCTGATAAAAAGCACGAGGAAGATAAAGCTCGTTCCGCACCTGGGGTGGAAGCGGCAATGCTTTTTGACATTTTCGACCGTAAGCTCTTCGCCGTGCTCATAGCAGGTAATGGTCTTGTGTTCTGCGCCGTGGTACTCGTATGTTCTTCTGATATCCTTCATCAGAGCAGTCAGCGAGGTATATCCCACGAAAATAGCGATCTTCAGCACACCCTCGATAATGTTTTTCGCCACTGACGGAAGCTCAACGATGAACTTGTCGATCAGCTTTGAGATACCGCTTGGCAGCAGCATAAACAGTGCGATCGCAAGGGCAAGTCCAAGGATTATTGAAACGGTTGTGATCACAGGCATCAGCTTATCGCCGATCTTGTCGTCAAGCCACTTTTCAAACTTTGTCTGCTCCTCATCTTCGTCGTCGGTCATCTGCTTGTCCGCAGAACGTGACAGGCACTTATAGCCGTCTATCATCGAGGAGATAAACACAAACACTCCCCTGACGAACGGGATCTTTTTATAAAACGGAGCGTTCTTTCCGCCTTTGATATCCCACTGTTCAAGGTCTATCTCGCCGCTTGGCAGTCTGCAAGCCATAGCTGCTTTATCTATACCACGCATCATTACGCCTTCGATAACAGCCTGCCCGCCGATCTTTGATCTGAACTTCTCAGTTGATGCTTCTTCCTTACTATTGTTCATTCTCTGGGTTTATCCTTTCCGGTTCTGGTTCGGACGATATGAGCCGTACATCGGTAGTATCGTTGCTCTCGTCACTATTTGTATCATTCTTTTTCATACACGGCAGAGTTATCAGCACCGTGGTACCCACTCCCTGTTCGCTGTTAATGGTAAGCGTACCTCCGTGACGCTGGATTATCTCATCTGCGACTGCAAGTCCGATACCGGAGCCTCGGCGTGTATGGTTAGCCTTGAAGAACTTGGTCTTGACCTTTGGCAGGTCCTCAGCAGAGATACCCATTCCCGTATCGGAGATAGAAATGCATATCTCTCCGTGCTCCTCGTAAGCCTCCACTGAAACGGTATCGCCCTTGTCAGAATACTTGATCGCATTGTCAACGATGTTGATAAATACCTGCCTGAGTCTGTTTTTATCGCCGTAGACGAACGAGAGCATCTCAGGCTCATAGTAATCGAGCTTTATGCCAAGCGCTCTTGCTCTTTCCTGATATATCAGCACCGTTTCGCCAAGCTCGGCAAGAATGTCGATAGTATCCATTATCAGCGTCAGCCGGTTGTCCTGTATCCTTGAAAAGTCCAGAAGTTCCTCGACCATCTGCGATAGTCTTTCTGTCTCGCTGGTAATGACCCTCATTCCTTTTTTGAAGGTCTCTCTGTCCTCATACATCGAGGTGACTGTCTCGGTCCAGCCCTTTATTGCGGTGAGCGGAGTTCGCAGCTCGTGAGATACCGAGGATATGAACTCGTTTTTCATCTGCTCGGTATTTGAAAGCTCGTCCGCCATATTGTTGATCGAATCGCAAAGGTCACCAAGCTCATCTTCAGACTCCTTCTTGATCCTGTCGGTAAAGTCGCCCTTTGCAAATTTCTGCGTCATATTTCCTATGCTTCTTATCGGATAGACGATAGATCTTATAAAATACATTCCCGAGAAGAATATGAGCAGCATTATCGCCAGACATATCATCAGCGTGGTTATACTGATAAGAAGTATCTGATTGTCTATCTTTTTCATTGAAGAAAGCATTCTCAGTGCGCTGTACTGGCAGCCCTTTGCATTTATCACCGCCGTGACCGCCACGACCTTTTCTCCGGTGGAAAGCTCATAGATCTGTGAGGAAATGCCCTGCGAAGATGTCTTTGCTTCCTCGAAATCCAGCATAAGCTCGTCATTTGACGGCAAAAATCCGGATGATGTGACCTCTACCTCACCGTCGTTGTTGATAGCCATCAGCTCGATGCGTTCCTTATCCTCATAGCTCTCGACGTATGTCCTGATGCGTGAGTTGAGGTTAGCCTTGCCCGAATCAGAGTTGCTCTGCACGGCAGCTGTCACGATATTCATTTTTGAGGTGACGTATTCTTTTGCTGTGTTGTAATAATAGTTACGCACAACGAATACCATCAGCAGCGCTATCAGCAGCAGTATCGCAACTATCACGCCAAAGCTGTTTCTCAGCCAGTGGCGTGTGATGCTGTGCTTTGAGTATCTGATCTCAGGTCTTGTCAACTGTCTTTACTCCATTCATTCAGGCGTTGTTGCCCGACCATTTATAGCCAAAGCCCCATATGGTAAGGATATACTTGGGGTTTGAAGGCTCGTCCTCTATTTTCATTCTTATTCTTCTGATATTAACATCAACGATCTTATCATCGCCGTAGTAGCTCTCGCCCCAGATGTGACTGAGTATACTTGAACGGTCAAGCGCAGTATTCTGGTTCTTGAAGAAGTACTCCATTATCTGATACTCGACCTGGGTGAGATCGACCTGCTCGCCGTTTTTGAACACTGTCCTGCTCTTGAGATTGAGAGTGAACGGTCCCGAGGTTATCACCGAAGCCTCCTCCGGTTTTGAGCTTGAGCGTGTGACCCTTCTGCACACTGCGTCAACTCTTGCGATAAGCTCGCTTATAGAGAACGGCTTAGTGATATAGTCGTCCGCACCGCTCATAAGGCAGGAGATCTTGTCCATTTCCTGCGATTTTGCAGAAAGCATTATTATACCGATCGAATCGCTTTTTTCTCTGATCTTTTTGCATACCTGCATACCGTCGATGCCAGGCATCATTATATCCAGCAGTGCCACATCAAACTGCCCTGCGTTGTCGTCAAAAGCTTTGAGAGCGTCCTCGCCGCAGTTGACATCGACTACCTCGTAGCCGCTTCTTACAAGATTTATTACGACAAACTCCCTGATGGAATCCTCGTCCTCACACACAAGCACTCTTTTCATTTTTTGTTCTCCTCCTTAATCTATGATATAGAAATTGCTTTTTACCTCATCTATCGTCGGGATCAGCTGATCGTTCTTATCTTTGGGAAACTTGACGAAATACTGGAGCTGTCCTCTGGTATTTATAAGCTCATAACCCTTTGTCAGCCTGTCGGGCGCATTGTTTTTCGTTTCCGAGCAGAACCTGACAAGCTCTGTTGTCGAGGTGTTGATATTGCCTGAATATCTGTAGCAGACGACATCTCCGGTATCATTATCACGCCTTACCGTTACCATGTCTGTCCAGCGTTTGGGAAACGCAAAGAAAAATCCGTTTTGTATCGAATAGTATCCCGTATATTTTTCCTCGAGCCTGTAAAAATCCTTATACACGTTCCAGGTAGTTTTATAAAGCATTTCGTCTGCAACGGCATTTTCGTAGCCAAGCATCGGTTTGACCGAGGGTATCTCTATCACAGTGTCGCCGTCAACGTCAGTGCAGTAGTAGCCCGATGGTCTTGTGCAGCTCGGCAGAAGCTTTTCTTTTCTTTGCTGAACGGGATTTTGCAGCGTTGAGTATCTGAAATACACAAGCTCCGTCTGCAAACTGCCTTCAGAGTTGAGGCTGTCGATGAATATTGCATTTCTGCCCTTGTCCAGCATTCCCTTGGTCGACTTCACATAGCTTGCGACGTTATCGCACATTTCTATCGTCTGCTCACGCTTTATCTCACCGTTTTCAAGCACCAGCATCGAGGTCCTTGCGGTAACTTTTTCGGTCTCCGGATTTACTGTTTTCTGAACCGAGATTATCTCAGTCTGCCCGTCAGCATTTATGTCCAGCATCTCCAGCACCGAGTAATTGTCCGTTCCGATCTTGCTGAATGACTTGTTATCGTAGCTGTATATCTCAAGCGTCTTGTCGTCGGTCGACGGATTCTGATAGCCGACCAGCACGCTTTTTCCTGAATTTTCGCCTAATGATGATATCAGCACCTTATCAATATCCGTTCCTGCGCCGTGCAGCTCCTTAACGGAATACCACTCACCGTTTTCATTGGTATCAAGGACATTTATCCTCATTCCGTTATCCTTGCTTCCGCTGTATTCGTAAAAAACGATAGCCTCGTCATCAGGCTCATCGTCGATATCAGCGATGACATAAGCGCTTCTGTGGTCGCCGTTTCTTGGATATTTCAGCGTTATATTGCTTCCAACGCTTCTGATAAGCGCCTCATGTATCTGCGACTGTTCCGCTGTCAGCTTAGGGGCGTTGACAAGTCCCTCAACAGAGAAATTCAACGCTGTGCAGCCCGTCAGAAACACGCTCAGAGCACACACTGCCGCCCTTTTGATCCTTGTCAATCGCTCACTTCCCTTCCTTCATAGCATAAAAACAGGCCGGGTACGCATACCCGACCTTATTATACCACAATCCGCTCTTTTTTTCAAGTGCTTTGAACAAATTATCTCTGTTCCAGCGGAATATATATCTTTTCTCTCATTACAGCCTTATAAGCAGGTCTGATAATGCGCTTGCCCGTTACGAGCTCCTCAAATCTGTGAGCACACCAGCCGGCCATTCTTGAAACGGCAAACATCGGTGTGAACAGATCGTCCGGGATACCCAGCATCTTATAAACAAGACCCGAGTACATATCAACGTTTGCACACATCGACTTATCGCTTCCCTTAACGTCCCTGATTATTGCAGGTGTAAGTTTTTCGATGGTTTCAAGGAGTCTGAACTGCTTTTCAAACTCGGTCCCCTGCGCAAGCTTTCTCGCATTAGCTTTAAGTATCTTTGCTCTTGGGTCCGAAAGCGTATATACAGCGTGTCCCATGCCGTAGATAAGACCTGTTTTGTCAAACACCTCTTTGCGGACGATCTTTTTGAGCATCTCGCCGACCTCGTCCTCGTCCTCCCAGTCCTTGATGTTGTCCTCCATGAACTGGTGCATAGCCGACACCTTGATGTTTGCACCGCCATGACGAGTACCCTTCAGCGCACCCACAGCTGCGGCATATGCCGAGTAAGGATCGGTGCCTGATGAAGTCAGCACACGGCAGGCAAATGTGGAGTTGTTTCCTCCGCCGTGCTCTGCGTGCAGAACCATGAGCAGATCAAGCAGCTTAGCTTCCTCGTCGGTGAACTTTCTGTCGGGTCTGAGCGCAGAGAGTATCATCTCCGCTGTTGACTGACCCGGGATAAGCGGGTGCATAAACATACTCTCGCCGTCAAACGAACGCTTTTTCACCTGATAAGCCGACACCATGATATTTGGCAGCTTTGAGATTATCGAGATAGCCGTAGCCATTTCAAACTCAGGCGAACGCTCCTCGGGATTCGGATCGTATGAATACAGAGCAAGGATCGATCTTTCCATCTTGTTCATGATGTTTTTTGACGGAGCCTTTGAGATCATATCCTCAAAGAAATCGTCCGGAAGCGGTCTGTTGTCAGCGATCATCGCCCTGAACGCTTCAAGCTCGGTCTTGTTCGGCAGATCGCCCATAAGCAGAAGATAAACTATCTCCTCGTAAGCGAACCTGTTTTCCTTTCGTGCATTCTCAACAAGATCGTTGATATTGTATCCACGATAGATGAGCTGTCCTTCGATCGGAGCCTTCTCACCCTCGCTGATAACATATCCGTGAACGTTGCATATGTTGGTAAGGCCTGCGATAACTCCTGTTCCGTCAGCGTTTCTCAGTCCTCTTTTAACAACGTACTTATCATAATATCGTGGGTCTATGGTATTGTTATCCGTAAACTGTTTATAGAATATAGACCTCGCTGTCTCTTTCATTTTTACACTCTCCCGTCACTGCTGTTTTTCAGAACATATTGTAATTATTTATTTTACAATATTTCAGCTTTTTTGTCAAGCACAAAGAGCACAGCAGGACATTTTTCACGCAGATCAGCCTCAGACGGATATTACTCCTGCATTTTTCAAAGCAATTATCATTTTGCTCTGTCTTTTGCTGTCAAAGCGTGAGCCGACCGCATTTTGGTGAACATACACCTTTTTGCAGGACTTTGCTGCGCCAAGGGCTGTTTTGCCTACGCAGCCGCAAAGATCAAGTCCGCACAGATGCACCTCGCTGTAATCCATAGCAGCCATATGCTCCCTGAAAGGCTTTGAGGTAAAGCTGTTTGAGAGCTTCTTTTCAAAGAAAAGCTGAGAAACGATGTCAAGTCCGCCGTACAGCTCCGCACCCGGGGTGTTTCTTATCGAAAAGCCGATGAACAGACGGTTTGTAACGATGTCTGGCAGGATATGTGCAATATAAATAACATCATCGCCTGACTGTTCAAAAGTGTGTATCAATTCGTTGACTTCAGCTGTCAGCCTGTCCGTATCGTACGAGAACATCGGCTTTCTTTTATCCCACAGATAATCATTTTGCATATCTATCACGACAAGCGCTTTTTTATCAGACATAACGCACCTCCTACAACTATCGCAAGTGACGAATAAACGAATACGAACTTGATGATATTAAGCACTGTGAATACACCGCACAGAGCCGTTGCTGTGCTTGACGAAAGCAGTATGAACATAACCGTGTTTTCAAGCAGATCGGCTGTCATTCCCACCACCGGCAGCAGCGGCAGGATCACACTCGAACGGTCCCCGGCGCCGAGCCTTTCAAGCAGCGACTTTATAGTGCATCGGTAAAACGTACAGTACGCAAATGCATACACCATATCCACCGACAAAAACACCCACTGATAAAATGCCGCAGCCTTTTTCCCGTAGCCTGAAAGTGCAGATCGTATCCTTTCCGGAGAGATCCCGAAGGTCAGGTCGATTATCCCCTGTCCGCCCGAGAGCGTTTTAACGTTTGCAGCCGTCACTCTCATAAGCGCCATCATGCCCAGAAACAGCGCCAGCAGTATGCCTAAGCCCAATATCCCGTGTGTCCTTTTCATATGTCCCCCCCATTAGTCAAGAAACCTTTCAACACTTTTGATAACATACTCCTCAAGCACCCTGTCGTCCGTCAGGTCGATGCCGCATAAGCTTTTCATCTCCCTGTGCCGAAGCACCGCAAGCTCGTGGATGCTTGAAAGCTCAAATGCGATCAGCCTGCACTCCTGCTCACTTTTTCTTCCGCCGAAATGCTCGGTGATACATGGCAGGCTCTCCATTCCCATGTCACCGCTGCGATTGAGCAGGATATACTTTGTGATAGCCTTTGAATAGCTGAAATTAGCTATCATCAGCTTCATCATACTATAATGCAGCATGATCACACGCTGTTTAGCAGGGATATCAGCACCCAGCATCGCAGCAAGCTGAGGATCTGCTCTTTGAGCATCTGCAAGCAGCTGCTTGAACACCTCGTACAATAGTCCTTCTCTTGAACCGTAGCAATAGTTTATCATTGCCGGATTGACCTCAGCCCTTGCAGCTATCGCACGGGATGTCACCTCGTCCGAATCCGAACAGCTCGTCATAAGCTCCTTTGCGGCATCAAGCAGCGCCTGCCTGGTCGCCTGCAAGTTCCTTTTACCCTTTTGCGGCATATAGTCCGCCTCCATAATTAAACGTGTTTAATTATTTAGATGATAACATATCTTATTTCATTTGTCAAGGGCTTTCAGAAATATTTTTGGAATATTCTCCCCGCAAGGTGAATATAAATAGTTACAGACAAGCATACGGAGGAATGAGAAAATGAAAGAATACATACAGATAACAGTCGTTTTTGCGATACTATTGATGGTGATACCGAGCATAGTTTTTTTAAATACCGATCGGGATCTGCCGGCAAGGGACGAGCCTTCCTCAGCTGTACAGACGAAAAGCGAAAACAGCGTGAAGATATACTTTACCGAGCAAAAGCAGATCAGGGAGTTCACAATGCAGGAGTACATGGTAGGTGCGGTAATGGCTCAGATGCCTGCTGATTACGAACCTGCGGCTTTGCAGGCTCAGGCAGTGCTTGCTCACACCTATGCACTTTACCGTATGAACGCAGAAAAAAGCCGTCCCACCGCTGAGCTTTACGGTGCGCTCATGAGCGACGACCGGAAACTTTATCAGGCATTTTTCACACCCGAGCAGGCAAAGGAGTTTTACAAAGATGATTACGAAAAAGCACACAAAAAAGTTGTTGATGCTGTAAACAATGTTTCGGACAAGCTCCTGACCTACGAAGACAAACCCGTGGTGATAGCCTTTCACGCTGTCTCAGACGGCTTCACACGTTCGGCAAAAGATGCGTGGGGACAGGATATCCCCTATCTTACAAGCGTTGAGAGCAAGCCCGATACCCTGCTCAAGCAGGCTGTCACAAAAACCGAATTCACATCTTCGCAGTTCAGGGAAAAGCTCAGTAAAAGCTATAACGATATAAAGTTCTCCGACAATATCCACAGCTGGCTGAACATCACCAAAACAGGCGAACACGGGCTTGTGACCGAAGTCAGCGTCTGCGGCAAAAAGATAGATGCCCAGGGATTTTGCGAGGTACTTGATCTTGCATCGCAAAGCTTTGCCTTTGAGACCTCCGGCGACAAATTCATCTTTACCTGCCGTGGTCTGGGACACCTTGTCGGAATGAGCCAGTACGGCGCAAACGAGATGGCAAAGCAGGGGCAGAGCTGCGATCAGATACTTACTCACTATTTCACAGGTTGTAAAATTTGTGAGAAATCTCGTTCAGGGTCTTGAAATCCAAGGGAAAAATTGCTATAATAGACCTATCAAGACCGAAAGGAATGATGCTATGCCAAATATACTCGTGACCGGAGGTGCAGGCTTTATCGGCAGCCACACCTGCGTTGCCCTGCTGAATGCAGGCTATGACATCATAATCGCCGACAACTTTTCAAATTCAAAGCCCGAGGCACTCAACAGGATAAAAACTATCACAGGAAAAGACTTCGGGTTCTACGAGGTCGATCTTCTTGACCTTAAAAAACTTGAAAAGATATTTGAGGAAAACAGCGTTGATGCAGTTATCCATTTTGCAGGCTACAAAGCAGTCGGAGAATCTGTCGCACAGCCTGTAAAGTATTATCACAACAATATAACAGGCACGCTGATGCTTATCAAAGCTATGGCGAAATACGGCTGCAAGAAGATAGTTTTCTCATCATCTGCGACTGTATACGGCCCTGTAAATCCTATCCCCTACGTTGAAGATATGCCGACCTCAGCAACAAACCCATACGGCTACACCAAGCTGATGATAGAGCAGATACTCAAAGATGTCTTTGTTTCTGACAATGACTGGTCGATCTCGCTGCTGCGCTATTTCAACCCGATCGGCGCTCACCCGAGCGGACTTATCGGCGAGGATCCCAACGGCATTCCGAACAATCTTCTGCCTTACATCTGTCAGGTCGCTGTCGGCAAGCTTGAAAGGCTTGGCGTTTTCGGTGACGATTATGATACCCCCGACGGCACGGGCGTGAGGGATTATATCCACGTCTGCGACCTTGCCGACGGGCATCTGTGCGCTGTAAAATATGTGCTGGAGCATAAGGGCGTTGAAGCTGTGAACCTTGGCACGGGCAAAGGCTCAAGCGTGTTTGACGTTCTGCATAGCTTTGAAAAAGCGTGCGGAAAGCAGCTGCCGTATAAGGTGCTGCCGCGCAGACCCGGCGACCTGCCTGCCTACTACGCAAAGACCGACAAAGCGAAAGAGCTTTTCGGCTGGGAAGCAAAGTACGACCTCGATCAGATGACCGCAGACAGCTGGAACTTTATCAGCAAAAACCCGAACGGCTTATAAATCAAAACAGTACAAAAAAGAGGACAGTTAATACTGTCCTCTTTTGATATAACACCATATAAATTTCTACCCGAAGGGGTTCGGACGGGCGCATATTTGCGGAAAGCCCCCGAGAATATCCTTGAACTATGAAAAAGAGACAAGACCTGCTTTGACAGCATCTTGCCTCTTTCATTTTGCCTTATTTCAAAAATCCCGAGATTATCTTCTGCTCTGCTTCTTCCTCGGTAAGTCCGAGTGTGCGAAGCTTCAGGATCTGCTCGCCTGCTATCTTTCCGATAGCCGCTTCGTGAATAAGCGCTGCGTCTGCGTGCTCTGCGTCAAGCTGCGGTGATGCCGAGACCTTTCCGTTTCCCACAAGTATCGCATCGCACTCTGAATGTCCCGTACAGGCGTTCATTCCCTTGATCGTGCTGTGATACTCCTGATATGACTCGTCCCTTGCCACCGACCTTGACATAAGGTCTACGCCGCTGTTCTCACCTTTGAGCTCAACATAAAAATCAGTCTTCGCCTGCTCAACTCCGTCGGTCATGATCCTCTCTTTGATTATGAGTCTTGCGTTCGCTGCAAGCGTTCCTCTGGTCGTTCTCGAGGTGAGATCAACTCCGCTGAGCTGAACTGTGTCCATAGTCAGCTTTGCATTCTCTCCCAGCTCGATATCCGTAACCGGGTCTATCTTTCTCAGACCCTTTGCCTCACCCGTTCCGATATGCTTCTCCTGATACAGCACGTTAGCGTCTTTCTCGATAAAAAAGCGGTGTATGCCGTTGTGGCGTGCTTCCTCATCGCCTGAATTGTGCACACCGCAGCCAGCTACGATAGTAACATCTGCACCCTCACCAACGTAAAAGTCGTTGTATACCAGATCGTCGATGCCGCTTTTTGTAACGCAGGCAGGGATATATACCTTTTCACCCTTGGTAAACGGTTTGATCTTTATCACAAGTCCCGGTGCGTCCTGCTTTGATTCTATCTTGATATTCTCCGAGGATTCCCTCGCAGCACACTGACCGTCCTCACGGATATTGTATGCCCCCTTGAATCCGTCCTTGTAATCAGAAATGATCTCCAGGAGCTGTCTTGTCGTTTCATTCATCGTCCTCAGCTCCTTTCACACGGTCTTGGCGCTCTGCTGCCGCTTACAAGCGTTGGCAGTATCTCATCAGCCGTTCCGCAGTTTTCCACCTTGCCCTTTGAAATAACTATTATTTCATCGGCAATTTCAAGTATTCTCTCCTGATGCGAAATAATCATCAGTGTCCCGTTGATCTTTTCCTTGACCTCTTTGAATACGTCAACAAGTCCCGCAAAGCTCCACAGATCAATTCCGGCTTCCGGCTCGTCAAAGATCGACAGCTTCGTGTTTCTTGCAAGCGCCGTTGCGATCTCTATACGTTTTATCTCACCGCCCGAAAGTGATGCGTTCACCTCACGGTCGATGTAATCATTCTTGCAAAGTCCGACCTTGCCAAGTATCTCACAGACCTCGACCTGCTTGAGCTCCCTGCCTGCTGCAAGCTCCAGAAGATCCCTGACGGTAAGTCCCTTGAATCTCACAGGCTGCTGGAAAGCATAGCTTATGCCTTTTTTTGCACGCTGGGTTATATCAAGCCCCGTGATATCCTCACCATCAAAGATTATCCTTCCGCTTTCCGGAGTTATCAAACCTGCGACCGTCTTTGCAAGCGTCGTTTTTCCTCCGCCGTTGGGACCCGTTATTACAACGAGCTTATTATCAGGTATCTCAAGGCTGACATCATTAAGTATGCCTCTGCCGTCTTCAAGATTCCAAACTATATTTTCAAGTCTGAGCATTTCACTTCTCCTTCTTTTTCAGTTCTCAGGTGTATATCCCACCTGCATAGTATGTATTATACCACGGATACCCATTTTCGTCAATAGTAAATATCACTAAATCGGTATCGTTTTCATTCTGTTCAAATGCTGTCCGAAAATACCCCAAACGCTTGACAAATCAAGGGATATGATGTATAATATCAATTTGACAGTATGCGTGTTTTTAAGGAACATGTTAAAAGAAATTTTAGATTTTAGGAGTGAACTATCATGCCAAACGCAAAGACAGTTTCCAGAGCAGGTTATGAAAAATTACAGGAAGAAAGAGAGTACCTTGTAACCGTCAAACGTAAAGAGGTCGCTCAGAAGCTTAAAGAAGCACGTTCTTTCGGTGACCTTTCCGAGAACGCAGAGTACGATGAAGCCAAGAACGAGCAGGCTATTCTCGAATCCAAGATCAACGAGCTGGAGCTTCTCATTGCCAATGCTATCGTCGTTGAGGACGATGAGATCTCAACTGACGAGATCGGTGTAGGCTCGATGATAAAGATCAAGGATCTTGAATTTGACGAGATCGAGACCCTTCAGATCGTTGGTTCTACCGAGTCTGACCCTGACAATGGAAAGATCTCTGACGAGTCACCTATCGGCAAAGCTGCACTCAGAAAGAAAGTCGGCGATATATTTGAGGTAGAGGCTCCCGCAGGTATACTCAAATTCGAGGTGCTGGAGATCTCGAGATAACAAACAAGTCCGATTTTTCGGACACTTGTCAAGAAAGGAAAGTAAACGATGAGTGAGGAAATCATAAATAATTCGTCCGAACAGGAGGAGCTGTCTCAGGAGGAAGTCAACAGCCTCAAGCAGATCAGGATAGACAAGCTCAACGCCCTGAAGAACAAGGGCGCCGATCCGTTTCAGATCACAAAGTTTGATGTAACTTCATCAAACGCTGATGCAAAGGCAGCCTACGAAGCTCACGAAGCCGAGTGCAAGGCGCAGGCAGGCGATGACGAGGAAAAGCTCAAGCAGCTGCTGGAGGAAAGCAGAAAAAATATCACCATCGCCGGCAGGATCATGTCATGGCGTGATATGGGAAAGGCTAACTTTATTGACGTTCGTGACAAGACCGACAGAATGCAGGTCTATGTGAGAATGAACGACATCGGCGAGGACGCTTTCAAGGAGTTCAAGACCTGGGATATCGGTGACATCGTGGGCATCGAGGGCTTTGTTTTCAGAACAAGGCGTGGAGAAATATCCGTTCATGCACATAAGATCACTATGCTCTCAAAGTCGCTTCTGCCGCTTCCCGAAAAGTGGCACGGTCTGACCAATACAGACGTAAGATACCGTCAGAGATACACCGACCTCATCTGCAATCCCGAGGTCAAGGAAACATTTATCAAGCGTTCAAAGATAATCGCATCAATAAGACGTTATCTTGACGACCGTGGGTTTATGGAGGTCGAAACACCAATGCTCGTATCAAATGCGGGCGGTGCTGCTGCCAGACCTTTTGAAACACACTATAATGCTCTTGACGAGGACGTTAAGCTGAGAATAAGCCTGGAGCTTTATCTTAAAAGACTTATCGTCGGCGGGCTTGAAAGAGTTTACGAGATAGGCAGAGTTTTCAGAAACGAGGGCGTTGACGCAAGACACAACCCTGAGTTCACACTTATGGAGCTTTATCAGGCATATACCGATTATCACGGTATGATGGATCTTACCGAGGATATGTTCAGACACGTCGCAATGGAGGTCTGCGGGACGACCTGCGTGCCTTACGGCGAATATGAGATAGACCTCGGAAAGCCGTTTGAAAGGCTGACAATGATCGAAGCAGTCAAGAAATATTCAGGTGTCGATTTCAACGAGGTTGCTGATGATGAGACCGCAAAGAAGCTCGCTAAGGAGCGTCACATCGAGTTTGAGGACAGGCACAAAAAGGGCGATATCCTCAATCTGTTCTTTGAGGAGTTCGTTGAGGAGCATCTTATCCAGCCTACATTTATTATGGATCACCCGGTCGAGATCTCACCGCTGACAAAGAGAAAGCCCGACGCTCCGGATTATGTTGAGAGATTTGAGCTGTTCATCACAGGAAGGGAGATGTGCAATGCATACTCCGAGCTGAACGACCCGATCGACCAGCGTGAAAGATTCAAGGCGCAGGAAGAACAGTTTGCAGCAGGTGATGAAGAAGCGAACCACACTGATGAGGACTTCCTCAGAGCGCTGGAGATAGGTATGCCTCCTACGGGCGGTATCGGCTATGGTATCGACAGACTTGTAATGCTGCTGACCAACTCCCCTGCTATCCGTGATGTCCTGCTCTTCCCGACAATGAAGAGCATTGACAAATAAGCCACGCAGATGCGTTGTTTTAAGCACATCAAGTGCTGATTTTACGACCAATTTACGACCATACAAGGATAAATGCCAAAAAGATAACGGCTGTTGCATCATGTGATGCAGCAGCCGCTTTTTAGTTCACCGTCATATCAGCCATAGCTTTCATCTGATCTCTCCGGTCACAGACACTGCTTTTCATAGACTTTTTCGGAAGGCTCTCTTCAGCGCCTTCATATCATCTATCAGATTTATGCTGCTTTGTAGTTTATGCTACACTGCACAGGCAGGTTGTAGTTTAAACTACAAAAACGCAGAGATCTGAATATTGAAAACGTTTAAGAAATATGCTATTGTATAATCACAGCAAGGGAAACAACAAAAAAAATGATCAAAGGAGAAATTACTATGAAAAAGACAACCAAGAAAACAAAGAGAGCACTTACCGCAGCACTTGCAGGAATAATGATGATGACTACCGTAGCTTCGATCTCAGCATCGGCTGATGATTCGGTCCTTGACTATGATAGCAAATACTATGAAACTATTGATGAAGATGCACTTGCAGCTGCCAGATACAACGCAAGAAAAGATCAATTCCATAACCTTTACGGGACACGAAAGTCAGTAAATATCACCAACAGTGGCCTTTATCATGCGAAAAAGATAAAGCTCTACGGACGCAGGGCGCTGGGAGTTGACAAGGACGGCAACTTTATTCTCGGCGGCTGGGAGCAGATCATAGATAATGTATCAGTACACGGAGAATCTTCATTGGATAACGAAATTACATTTGATGGAACGTATGTGAATTTTGCATTCAGCTTTGATATCACCTGGGGAACGGATTTCCCGTACAGCGATGTCTTCTGGACCAACACATATGACACTGACTGGGATACGATCGATATAGAATTGCGTGGTCTTTGCAGAAATGCCAGCATACAGATCCATGTAGGTGATACAAGAGCGGTCGACAAAAGAAACTGTGATTCCCACACAGAATGGAAGCCATAAGCTTTCAATATTTTTGAAATGATAAACACCCTGTCCGAGATATGAAATTCTCCCCGGGCAGGGCTTTTTGTTGTCTTGCCGGAATAAATGAACAGTATGTAAAAAAAACAAACTTGTTCTTTTTAGTTTTATATAATGAGTACTTGATTTTATTTTGTTAATATGTTAAAATAGAAGCGATAGGTTAATGGCCTATAAGCATATCAGCTTAATTAAGTACGAGGAGGAATGATTATGGCTGTAAAAAGACGGATCATCACAGCTGTGGCTGCTGCGGTCTTTTCCGTTTCACTGATCCCTTTTTCCGCATTTGCTGACACTCAACCGACCTACGAAGTAAAGGACGTTACTTCATACAGGTTCAGCATGGATAAGAAAGAAACTCTCCAGTGCCTGTTTACTAAAGAGCTTCCGGAGGTACCGTATGTGAATGTTGAGGATTATCTCGACAGGATCTATACCGTTGATTTTACCACCAAGGCAAAAGGCGACGTTTACACGATAAGCGGAAACGATATGACGATCGTGGCAGATACGTCCAAAGAAACCGTTACCATCAAAAATTTCGACAACGGCTTACAGTATAATGTCATAGAGGTCGAAAAGGAAGATGTCCCCGATTATCTCAAGTATGATAAACCGGTTGTTAAAGGCAGTGATAAACCTGTTAATCTTGATTATTCAAAATACAGCATCGACCTTATCGGCGACAGCGGAAAGCTCTATTTCCCGCTGACGACCCTTTCAGATCTGTTTGACTGCACATACCGTGCAGCTGAGTATGTAAACAACAATCTGTACTTTTTGCAGACTCTGTCTGTTAAATCTGATGCGGACGGATATTTTGACCGTTCATCTGTCTATGTGCAGACAGAGCGCTCGCAGGCTATGATAGATTATACCTACAACGAGCTGTGCTTTTTTATGGATCATTTTTATGGCAGACCTCCGAAGGCTGCTATATCAAAGAGCATTGCAGAAAAAGGATTTGACAAGACCCTTGATGATTACAGCGAAATAAAAAAGATGCTCAAGTCAAACAAGCGTGCTGAGTTCCAGCTCGGTCTGCTGCTTCTTTCCGATGCAGTTGATGACGGCGGACACACGATCATGTGCGCAGGTATACTCGGTGATCTGGACATCTATGGTGAAAATGACAAATGCGCAATGCTTTCAAAGTTCCAGCTCGAAATGATGTTCTCAGATAAAGCGAATGAGATCATACAAAGGCAGATGTCAGATCAGAAAAAAAAGGATCTGATCGAAAAAGCCAGAAAAGAAATGCTTAAAGATGCAGCTTTGGTAAAAAAATGGGACGAGCATCAAACAGCCCTTTATATCAAAGGCAAAACTGCTATGTTCAGTTTTGATCAATTTGAGCATCCGGTTGTCAGAGATTTTGCATGGTCACTGGATTATGCTTCTAAAAACGGCGTAAAGAACTTTGTTATAGATATTGCTACAAACGGCGGCGGTGATGAAAGTATTGCTCACTTTATAAATACCATCATCACAAATAAGAATAAAAACACAAATGAGATAGTCACCCAAATGCGTGATGCAGCAAACGGCAATCTTCTCGACTCTAACTGGACAATAGACCTTGATCTCAACGGTGTAATTGATGACAAGGATAAAAAAGTATACTACGACTTCAACTATGCGATGCTTACGTCGGAAAACTCGTTCTCAAGCGGAAACCTGATGCCTTGCATGGCAAAGGACAGAGGCATACTCATCATGGGTGAGACCTCCGGCGGCGGAACCTGTATGGTAAGCAAGCATTATTATCCCGATGGTACATACTACATGACCTCAGGTATCTATACCATGCTTCGTGGCGATAAAACCGACGTTGACAATGGCGCAAAGGTAGATTATGACCTTGTTAAAAAAGCTGCTGACGGCAAAAAGGATTATTCGGATTTCTATGATTTTGCAAAGCTTGAAAAATGCATCAACGAGTTTTACGGTATAAAGCCAGATGACAACTCCAAGAAGGACGAGTCTTCTAAAAAAGACGAATCCTCCAAGAAAGACGAGTCTTCCAAGAAAGAAGAGTCTTCCAAGAAGGACGATAACAGCAAGCCTGATCCATCAAAGCCTGATAATAACAAGCCCTCTGATGATACACCTCCTCCGACAGGCTATACCGGCTCTACCATTACAGTAAGCGTACTTCTGATCGGTGCTGCCGCTATTGCAGTTATTCGCAAAAAAGATGACTAATATGTCACCCGATCAATAAAACATCAAAAGCCCTGCCCGATCTCAAATCGAGCAGGGTTTTGTCTTTTCAAACAGGTTAAAAGCTTACGGTCTCCACTCTGTGTGGGAATCACAATCTTTATTATTGACCACACAATTATAGATATCCGCCGCAGAGTGTGGTAATGCTATGTTAAAGAAAAAGCACCAACTATACAGATTTTTGTACAGTTAGTGCTTTAATACTCTTATTGCTGTTCAAGGAAAACATCAATTCGTTCTTCGATCCTGGTTTTGTTTTCCGATGTAAGCTTTCTGTATTTATTCATTACTCGCCGCTCGTCATTTGTCAGCTTTTCCAATCGTTCATTTTCATTTTCTATAAGATAATCAACAGACACATTAAACAACTCCGCAAGCTTGATGAGTAATGCGATCTCAGGTTCACGAAGCCCACGTTCATAATAGCTATATGACATTTGTGTAATGCTTAAATAATCAGCTATATCTCTTTGGCGAAGTCCCCGCTCTTTCCGAAGTTCTTTCAACCGCACTGCTCTCACCTCATTTCTTTCTATTTAATATTATAACAATTTAAGCAACATTAACAACCGCACATTCAACATTTTGTTTAAATCTTGCATTGATTTCCAAAACGTTTTGTTGTATAATGTAAAAAACAAATAAACAAATCGTTTTCTATTGAAAGAAAGGTTAAGAATATGTTTTGTAATAAATGTGGAAAAGAAATTAGTGATGAATCAGTAGTCTGTAACTTTTGCGGCACTCCGACTAATTCAAGTCCTCTTAGTCAGAACGCAAATTTATCAGGACAACAACCGAGTATTGTAATAATGAATCAAAACAATCAGCAAGCAATGATCTCTGCTTTATCTGATAAAAGTTGGTCAACAGCATTACTGCTCTGCATTTTCCTTGGTGTTTTTGGCATTCATAGGTTCTATGTTGGCAAAGGCGGAACTGGTGTAATATGGCTGTTTACAGCAGGACTGTTTGGTGTTGGCTGGATAATTGATCTGATTATGCTTGTAACTGGAGGATTTACAGATAGTTTGCGGCGTCCTCTTCGTCGATAAATACAGCAATATTAAAAACCTGTAGTTCAGCTTACTACAGGTTTTATTGTGTCCATTTTTTTGTACATGATTGCTTGTTCAAAATCAAAAAATTCCCTTTGATAATTTCGCACGCAGTGCAGAAGATCCCAAACCCGGATCATAACGAGTTTGGGATCTCTGTTTTTATAGTATTTTCTCCAATATCTCACGAATATCCCCATTGATAAGAACGCTCTGCTCCGCTATCTCGTCAGGCGCATACGCTTCACCGAAATTAAGGCAGGCATAGACCGCTTTCGGATTTGCATAGGTCATCTTCCAGAACGGATACTTGATGATAACAGGCGTGTTCATGCCCACACCAAGCTCCAAAAACAGGATATGCAGTCCATCATGGCGGCGCAGAAATTCATCATAACGCTCTGCCGCTGTGTGCCAGCCCTCGTCCTCTACGAATGTATCATCTGCCCTGAGGTTCATGCTCATGGGCTTGCCGCAGACAGGACAGTGCGGAACAAGCTCTGACGGAACATGCATATCTTTCTGCTGCTCAAACATCGCCCTGACCGTTTTTTCGTTGTCATAGGTCTTTTGGTGACAAGGCTCACTGCACTGCCAAAGCCCGTAATCGCCCTGGGTATAGAAAAGGCGGTGCTTGTCAAATCCTGCCTTTTGAAACTGGTGATCGACATTTGTGGTGATAACGAAATAGTCCTTGTCTTTCATAAGCTCAAACAGCGTCTTGTATGTGCCGTTGTCCACGTCCATATAGCGGTTGATGTAAATGAATCGTGACCAGTACGCCCACTGCTCTTCGGGCGTTTCAAAGGGGTAGAAGCCGCCGGAATACATATCCCGAAAGCCATACTTTGCTTCAAAATCCGAGAAATATTTTTCAAACCTCTCTCCCGAATAGGTAAACCCTGCGGCGGTGGAAAGCCCTGCACCCGCACCGATGACTATCGCATCAGCGGTCTGTATTTCTTTTTTCAGACGCTCAATTCCCGCCGAGTAATCTCTTGTAGATCTCATGATCGTCCTCCTTGAATACGTTGAAAATGACCTGTATATCGTGGCTCTTGCGAAACTCCCTGACGGTGCGGACTGCGATCTGTGCCGCCTTATCCTGCGGAAAGCCGAACACCCCTGTTGAGATACAGCAAAAAGCTACCGACTGTACATTATTTTGTACAGCTATATCAAGACAGCTTTTGTATGAGCTTTCAAGCAGACGGCAATGTTCATCTGTAAGCCGTCCCTGCACAATGGGACCCACCGTGTGTATCACATAGTCACATGGCAGGTTGTAGGCAGGGGTGATCTTTGCCTTACCCGTGGGTTCTTCATGCCCCTGCGCCTGCATCATCTGACCGCACTCATACCGCAGACGAACGCCTGCAAAAGTGTGTATGCAGTTGTCGATACAAGAGTGACACGGCTGCCAGCAACCGGTCATTCCCGAATTTGCGGCATTGACTATCGCACCACATCGGAGCGTGGTAATATCGCCTTTCCAAAGAAATATGCCGTCCTCTATGGGCGACAGATCTGCAATATCCGTGATACCCTTGCTCTCGGTCAAGGCTGTGAGATATTCGTCCTCGGCTTGCAGAAAGTCATCACTTGCTTTCACAGCAGGACGGATATTCACAAGGCTTCTGTAAAGGCGGAATTTATCCTCTTGTGTTTTGGGTATCTTTATCCCGTCAACATTGTTTCTCTCTGACAACAGATAGTTTATAAGGAAATCGATTTTGTTCATACCAGCACCTCGCTTTGGAATTGACTTTTTTGGGAAGAAGACGTATAATTATGAAGTAATAGCAATTGGGCGGACCGCTCGTGTAAATAGGATTTTATAGGAGGTTTATAATGATTGGTGAAATTGTTACAGTTACAGTTGACAGACCGCTTGGAAGCTATCATCCGAAATACAAAGATATGTATTATCCGATAAACTACGGATATATTGAGGGTATAATTGCCCCTGATGGCGAGGAACAGGATGCGTACATTTTAGGCGTTGATAAGCCAGTAGAAAGGTTTACAGGTAAGATAATTGCGATCGTTCAGCGAAATGATGATGCGGAAGAAAAGTGGGTCGTTTGTCCCGAAGATGTTTCATATACAAAAGAAGAAATCATGGAATTGATCCGTTTTCAGGAACAGTATTTTCAATCGGAAATCATTATGTGAATCCCGATCTGCAACAGCCGCCAAACCGATTTATGAAAAGAGTGTGCCGATATTTTTCAGCACACTCTTTTTTTATTCTCCGTATATTATCTTGCGTGTGTCTGCGACCACCTGTGCAAGCGTGGTGCTTTTCAGCTCGTTTTCCAAAGCCTCCTGTGCCGCTTTAAGCCTGCCGTCCATAGCCTTGTGGATATTTCGTCCCACAGGACAATCCACATTTGGGTTCTCATGAAAATGGAACAGTCCCTCATCGTCTATGCAGTCAACCGCCTTGTAAATATCGTACAGCGTGATCTCATCAAGTGCTTTTGCAAGGTGTGCGCCGCCGCTTCCCTGACGAGTTTCCACGATCCCTGCATTGCGAAGCTGCCCGAGAACATTGCGGACTATCACCGCATTTACCCCCGTACTGCCCGACAGGAAATCGCTGGTCACTCTCATCTGTCCGCCAAAAACGTCGATACAGGTGAGGATATGCACCGCCACTGTGAATTTACTTGTTATCTGCATAGATATTCATCTCTCTTTACTCCCTTACCACGCTGATACGCTGCCCGATGTGATCGCCTTTTTCGATCTCGTCCACCATAGCAATAGCGTAATCCGCATAGCTGATAATGCTCTCGCCCTTAGAGTTGAGTGTCAGCTCCTCGCCTGCGAGAATGTACTTGCCGCTGCGTTCGCCGTCAGCCTGAAAATCTCCTGCCGGGCTGATGTAAGTCCACTTTACATCATTTCTCTGACGGAGTTCGCCAAGCGCCTTTGCCATAGCAGCAGCCAGCGGCTTGAACACTTCGGGGAAATCTGCACCGTCAGAAACGCAGGCGGTATGCTCAGCGTTCACATACAGGCTGCCTGCGCCGCCGACAACGAGAAGTCTTGTGTCAGTTCCCGAAAGAATGTCGCACAGGTGAGCAAGTGACGTGGAGTGCTGCGGAAGTGTTTCGGGTGTCCATGCGCCGAATGCGTCCACAACTGCGTCAAAACCCGTAAGGTCTGCTGCGGTCAGGTCGAACAGATCCTTCACGATAACATTCTGAGCAGCGGACTTGTTCTCTCCCTTGACAACTGCCGTAACGTCAAATCCTCTGTTTACTGCCTCTTTCACGATAAGCTGACCTGCCTTGCCATTTGCACATACTACTGCGATTTTCATAATATTTACCTCCTGAATTATAACCACGACTTATGTCCCCCGCCTCTTAGGCGGCGGTCATCTTAGTCTTTCGGTGGTGGGAATGAATCCCCCGCCGAAACCCTGAGCGGCTAACGCCCGGGCGGTCATCTTAGTCTTTCGGTGGTGGGAATGAATCCCCCGCCGAAACCCTGAGCGGCTAACGCCCGGTCGTGCTTGAATGACGGGGCGATGCCCCTTATTGAACATAAAATTTGGTTGCTGTAAAGTTGTAACTAATTTTGTTTCAACTTTCTGACTTTAGTATATCACGCAAGTTTAAAGTTGTCAATAGTATCATTACAACTTTGGAGAATTGCATAAAATTTAAGTGTAGTTATGCGCTTAATTAACAAAACTTATTGCGTAAAAGGAGTATTTGATATAGAAGGATCAAAAAAACACCATGCCCGACTTCAAATCGGACATGGTGTTGTATTTTAATACATCAGCAAGCGTGCATCACAGCATCGGTTTTACGTTAAACAAATGGTTGTAATAAAAATCAGTTATCTGCTTGACTGATTCCTCGCAGTCGTTTCGCACCCACTGCATCGATACATTGAACAAGCTTCCCATGAAATAATAGGGTGAATACTTTGAAACAATAAAACCGTTTTGTTCGTAATTTCTTACCATTGCCGTGTTCATAAATTCAAGGTACATAAACTCAAGATGCGCCGAGATAAGCAGCTTAACTATCTCCTTGTTGTCCCTGAGCGCAGAAAATACGCTGAATATCACCTCGTAGAGATCCTCCGCGCCCGTTATCCGGATATTTTTCATGTCCTGAAAGACTGCATTGTTTTTCTCAAAATAAGACTTGATCATGTCCTCCTTTGACTGAAAGTGACGGTAAAGCGTAGCACGACCATAACCTGCCGTGTTCGCCACCTCGCTCATAGTAATACTCTGATAATCCTTTTGCGCCATAAGTTCAAACAAAGCATCTATAAGGCTCTGCTTTGTGCGCTCGATCTCCTCTGCTGTTCTCATTGCTTCCTCCTATGCGATACAGAATATGCCGTAATGTCTCAAAAAGCGTGAAATAATTGACTTGTGAAATACATTGTGATATAATCCAAATATAAGATACGAGTGTCTCGCATTCATCATACACCACTATAAAACAAATGTCAATAATGATTTGAGGAGGTTTCGTTATGAGTAATGAAAGCATCGCACAGGAAGCAAGAAACATCGCACAGAAGTATCAGAAAAAGCCCGAATCGGTCAATAAGATCGAGCTGCTGCGCAAGCTGGACCGCAGCGTTACCTCAATACCGTCCTTTATCAGCCTGACTGTTGGGATCATCGGTATCCTCATATTTGGTGTGGGTATGTGCTGCTGGCTCGTGTGGACCGACCTTTTTGCACTCGGTGTAGTCCTTGGCATAGTCGGTGCAGCAGTCTGCATTGTGAACTATCCCGTGTATTCAAAGATGGTCGCCGCTAAAAAGGAAGAGCTTACACCGCAGATCATTCAGCTTTCAAACGAGATAGCACAGCAAAACAGCTGAACCGAGGGTAACTTTGAAAACGCTTCTCTCAAAGATATTCAAGCCGCCTGTCAAAGTGGTGATCGTCACCGATCTGATAGCAATACCTCTCACAGTTATTGCGCTTGTGTTTCTATCTTCCACAAACCCGATATCACTTATCGCATATCTGCTTTCGACATATGCACTTGTCATAACCATTATCGGCTTAAAGCGTTTCTGCCGGCGTCTGAAGCAGCTTGTCAAGGGCGACGAGATCAGATCCATAGTCCGTTTCAGACAGCTGATGAACAGGCATAAGCTGACCGCAATGTATCTGGACAGCAAGGATTTCAGAGCTGAGGTCTCGCTGTATTTCGGACTTGCTTTCAATCTGTTGTTTGCGACCTTTAAAGCAGCCAGCGGGATACACGATAGATCTGCCTGGCTCATCTCGATAGGATTTTACTATTTTGCCTTTGCAGCCGCAAGATTTATGCTCACACAAAACTACCGCAGGCAAAAGACAGATGAGCGCACGAACAATAAGCTGTATGAGTACCGAACCTACCGCAGATGCGGGATCATGATGATGCTGCTCAACCTGACGATAGGCGGAATGTCCGTGCAGATGATATGGCAAAACGAGGTGACAAGCTATTCAAAAGCAGCCATTATAATCTCCGCAGCTTACACATTTTATTGCTTTATCATCGGAATAAAAAATGTGGTGTCCTTCCGCAAAAGCGACAATGCGATACTGCGGGCGACAAAGGATCTGACAATGAGCGGTGCTGTGATGTCAATGTTTTCATTGCAAAACTCAATGCTGCATACCTTCGGCGGCGATGATGATGTAAGGTTCAGACTGATAATGAACACCGTCACAGGCGGCTGCGTCCTTGTGATCGTCCTCGCCATCGCATCTTTTATGATAATAAACGGCACAAAAAAGATTCGACAGATCGAAAACAGATCACTGTAGATCTTTACAAAAACCCACCCTGCCCGACTGATCGGACAGGGTGTTGTCGTTGGGTATATGAGATTCAAGCCGTCAGCTTTTTGCTGTCTGCTTTTCAAGATAGGTCAGGATATGTGACATTGCATCTTCAAAGGGCTGATCGAAAAATTCGTGTCCGCCGTTTTTGATAACATAATACTCACAGTCGGGAATTATCTTTTTGGCATTCTCAGACCAGGACATAGGAACAGTGCTGTCCTTGTCGCCGTGCATAAGCAGCATATGTCCCTTGTAGGAAGAAAGCAGCCGGTCAAAATCAACCTTCCACAGATCCGTTATGTAGTTTTTGCCCACATGGATCCAGCCGCCGAAAAGGCTGACATCTTCGGGGATATCGCTTTCTGTTTTGTACCCATCACTTCCGCTGTCGACCTTTGCAGACAGAGCCGGGTACATAAGGATCATTCCGGCTATCTCGTCCTGATGATCGCTGCCAACAACGGTTGTAACAAGTCCGCCCATGCTGCCGCCGAGAAGCACGATCCTGTCATGATCAACAAAGTCCCACGACTTTGCTGCCTTGAGTACCGCCTCAAGATCGGAAGCCTCTGTCAGTATGGACATTTCCTTATTGCTCACGTCGCTTTTGTTTCCCCCGACGGTGCCGCCGCAGAAATCAAATACATACGCAGCATATCCCGATCCCGCAAGCCGTTTGGCATACCGCTCACCTGATGTATGATCGTTGCCGAGTTCATGTGAAAAGATAACAAGCGGCACCTTCCCACCCGTGTCCAGAATATAGGCTTCGCCGTATATTTTGAAGGCGCCGTTTTGCACCCATATTTCCTGTGTTTTGTATGTGTGCATGGCTGATTCTCCTTCCCCCTGCGAAGATCCGCTGTTGCTGCTGTCCGAACTGCCGCACGATGGAAAAATACATAGTATCAAGCACAATGACAGCGCATAGGTCAAAATCTTTTTCATAACGTTCCCCCTTGATGCTTTTCATTCTCATAGTAACATAGTACCGCCCCATTGTCAAGCGGACAAACTCATCATGTGAGATATCAAAAAACAGCCGGGTTCCCCCGACTGCTTTTAATGTATGCTACTTTTTCTTTCCGAAGAAGATATCAAGCACGGTATCGCAAAATGCTTTGACCAGCAGAAAACCGATAACTATTACGAGTATTCCTTTGAGCATAGATGATACCTCCTTATCAGCATCCATATCCATCCGTTATTTTTTCAGCGTTAGTATCTTGACTCTTCTTGAATCCTTCTTATACAACTGATCGCCTTTCAGTTCCAGATACGGATTATCAGCAAGGACAAGCTTTGAGACGTTATTGCATCGCAAAAACACACTCGTTCCTATTTTGCGCAAAGTACTTGGCAGCTTTAGTTCTGTGATCTTTTCACAATCCTGAAATGCTTGATCACATATTGTTGTAACCCCCTCAGGTATAGTCAACGATGTGATCTTTGCGCCCAAGAACGATCGACCCGCAATTACAGTAACACCTTCCGGAATAACAAGATCACCCGTGACAGGTTGAGATGAACACAAAAGAGTTTTACCAAGCGCAACAAAGTCGGACTTCTTTTTCATATCTTCTATCAACTTGGTTCCGGCAAAAGAATCTGCATAGACAAATGGTATATCGCAGTTTATATTGACATTTTTAAGCATTTTACATCCACTGAATGCCGATGAATCAATGCGTACTACCGAATCAGGAATATCAACAGAACGCAGTTTTGCACATCCGGAGAATGCCGTTTCTCCAATCACCTCAAGCCCTTGTGGAAGATCTATGCTTTCAAGCTTTTCACATCCGAAGAAAGCACAATCAGAAATTGATGTTACTCCTTCAGGTATGTCTATATGTGTTAAACTCTTACACTTATTGAATGATGAATAACCAATCCTCTTTAATCCCTTTGGGAGTTCTATAGATACGACCTTGGGTGTTTCTCTGCGTTCCATATCATAAAAAGCATTGTCTGCAATACAAGTAATATGTTCAGGTACTTTGAAAACAACTTCTTCTCTTTTATATACATTCCCAATGGTCGAGCCATACATAGGCAGTTTTACCTCTATCAAAGCCGAATCTATTATGATAGTTCTACAGTAAAGAACATCCACCTTATTATCCTGATAATCCTTATAAGCCTGTTTTCTCAGGTCTTCAATCAGTTTTGTTTCATCGAATGCATCTGTCCCGATTTTTTCTACACTTTTAGGTATATTAATCATCGTCAGCTTTTTGCATCCGCGAAAAGCTTTACCATCTATCTCCAGAAGGCCATCCGGCAGTGTAACAGATTTAATTCCAGCGCAGTATTCAAATGCACCATAAGCTATTTTTATTACTCCATTCGGAACAACAACCGATGTTTCTCCGGGTGTTTTAATATACTTACGCAAAAGCCCGTTTTCAATTTCAAATCCCATAATATATCCCTCCCGTTATCTCGATCCAATTATACAATTCCTTTTTCTTTAAGTGCTGTCAATGTGTCGATATAACCATCAGCTTTAAGCATATTTACAATATCCGCCGATTTTTTTGACACATAATCTCTGATGACCTCGTCCATTCCCTTCAAGGCGAGCATCACAGCAACGGCAGGTTTGAGCTTTGCATTTTTGATAGTTCCGAACATCTCTCTGCATTTATCGATATCCGTTTCCTTTTGTATCATAAGTGCGGTTTTAGGTTCTTTGGTACACCATTTTGCCACATATGGAAGCTTTACTCTGAGTTTACCCTTTGTCAGAATAATATCACACTTGAGCGAATCTTTTGTATGTTTTAAGTTTATTCTTGTATCGGGATAATAATCAAAACTCAGAGCCTTGCTCGGATCATCATCCATAAAGCTGCAATCGAGTGCCATTACGAGCGTTTTCAATGACGGATAGTCATAACCACCCCATACATCACCGCTAATCAATGCATTGTCGGGTATCTTTTTTATAGTTTCGGAAAACTCAATATATTCGAGTTGCTTTGAAAAAGGTGATCTGCCAATTGATTCAACATTAGGAGGTATAACTACTCTTTTGATACCTGTAGAATCAAACGCACCTCCACCAATATCAGTAATGCTGTCGGGCAAATCTATATGATCAAGATTTTCACATCGTGAAAATGCGGCATCGCCAATAATCTCAACACCTTCATGTATTATCACTTCTTCGGCTGTGCAGCATTTAAAAGCTCTAAATCCTATCTTCTTCACACTGCCGGGTATGATTACTCTCTTGACATTTGTACCACCAAAGAAACTCTCCGGTATCTCTACGGTTCCATCAGGCATTTCCAGCGTGTCCCCTGTTGCATTACAGCTGATCAATATCCCGTTCACAACAATCGGCAAATTCCCTTTTTCTATAAATTTTGTTCCTCTGAATGCATATTCTGAAATGGTTGTAATACTATCAGGTATGAGAACATCCTTCAGGTTTGTACAGCCATCAAATGCTCTATCACCGATAATCTCCAGCCCTTCCGGCAGTTCTATTTTTTCGAGACTTGTACAAGACTCAAAAGCATAACGATTTATTATTTTCAGACCTTTGGGGAGCACTATGCTTTTAAGACTCGAGCACTTAGCAAACGCACTCTGACCGATTTTCTTAACAGTTTCGGGAACATCAACTTCGGTAAGACTATCGCAGCATCCGAAAAGAGCACTGTCTATTTCGTCAATTTGACAATTCAGCACAACAGAACGAAGACCTGTACAACCGGCAAAAGCACCTCCCAAAATCACCTTTACACTCCCGGGTATTATCAGTGAAGTAATATTTGTACAATTTCTGAATGCATCTGCTCCTATTTCCACCACACTGTCGGGTATAGCTATTGAATCAAGGCTTGAACAGTTTTCAAAAGCACTGTAACCAATCTCCGTAACACTGTCAGGGATCGTCACAGTTCTCAAATTAGAACAATCCAAGAAAAGTGATGATGGTATTTCTGTGATCCCTTTTTCTATTCTGACCGATGTCAAACCGATACATCCTTTAAAGGCTGTCGCTCCTATCTTCTTTATGTTTCCTAAAATTGTTACCGAGGTCAAGTTTTTGCAATCTCCAAATGCTTCCTCACTTATTTCTGTCACACTCTCAGGTATTGTGACCGAGGTCAGGCTTGTACAGTTTGCAAAAGCACTACTGCCTATTTTTGTCACACCGTATGGTATCACAATCGAGGTCAGATCCGTACAGCGAGAGAAAGCATCCTCGCCTATTTCCGTCACACCATCGGGTACAACTACTTCGGTAACTCCATATTCCCATTCGTATTTTTTTAATGTTTGATTCTTTATCTCAAATCCCATTTTCCTACCTCCTCTTAAAATCCGATCTTCTTTGTCTGGTTCTTGGAAAGATCTATCTTTTCGTCGTTGATATAGTCCTGCACATCGCTGAGTATAATGTCATTTCCTCCCTTGTCCTCGGTGCGCAGGTTCTGGTTCATTATAACCTGATCGAGTATATTTCTGACTGTTCGTGCGTTCGCAAAGTTGTCCTGCTTTCTGAAATGATCTGTAAGGTCAAGCACCAGCCTGAGTGCATCGTCCCTGATGACATAGCCCTTGCCTTCAAGCATTCTCACAGCTATCTCACCAAGCTCTTCACGGGTATAGTCCTCAAAATCCAGCGTGAACTGAATGCGTGATGCAAGTCCCGGGTTGGTACTTATCATCTCCGCCATTTCGTCTTTATAGCCTGCCATGATAACGCAGAACTTTCCACGTTTGTCTTCCATCTCTTTCAGCAGAACAGATATTGCCTCGTCGCCGTACTCTGCACTCTTGCTGTCATTTGTCAATGCATACGCCTCATCAATAAACAGCACACCGCCCATAGCATCGTTGATTTTTTCAAGCGTCTTTGGTGCAGTAGAACCTACATACTTTCCGATAAGACCGTGTGCATCGGTCTCTGTCAGTTTTGCTTCGGGCAGAACACCTGCATCATACAAAAGCCGTGAAAGTATCCTGGCAACTTCTGTCTTGCCCGTTCCGGGGTTTCCGTAAAAGCACATGTGCATATTGAAATCTGCGCTGTCCTTGTTACGCTTTCCATAAGCCTTTATCTTTTTCACCATACGCTTGACAGCGTCAAGCCCGACAAGAGCATCAAGTTCCTCATCAGCTGTGAGAATACGCCTGTTGACCTTATCGTTCGTCAGCGGCAAATTAATGCCAGAATCCTTTATGTACTTGTTGACATCAACGATCTCGACGTGGCGTTCTTCAGAACCAATACAGCGCAGGCTGTTGTTCATAACTACCTGGTCGATTATATTTCTGATCTCTCTTGCGTTTGCAAAGTTGGGATCCTTTCGCCTGACATCAGTTATATCAAGCACCTTGTCCATAGCAGGATCACTGATGGAATATTTTCTGTTTCTGAACATCAGCTTTGCTATCCTGCCAAGCTCCTCACGGGAGTAGTTGGGGAAATCAAGCTCGAACTGAATGCGGGAACGAAAACCCGGATTGGTTTTTATCATCTCGTTGAGCTTGTTCTTATAGCCTGCAAGGATAACGCAGAATTTGCCTCTGAAATCCTCCATCGCCTTTATAAGCGTGGCAACAGCCTCGTGACCGTAATCCTGTCCATTATCATCAGGCACAAGCGAATACGCTTCGTCAATAAACAGCACACCGCCCATTGCAGCGGCTATGACCTCAAGAGTTTTCTGCGGCGTTTCGCCCATATATCTGCCAACAAGTCCGCTGCGGTCTGTTTCTATCACCTTGTCTGTCGGCAGCAAACCATTTTCGTGCAGTATTCCAGCAATAATGCGGGCGACCTCCGTCTTGCCAGTTCCCGGATTTCCGTAAAAGCACATATGCAGGTTGAAATTCTCATCATTTTTATTTGCGAGCGCATATGCCTTTATCTTCTGGATATTGTTTTTAATAACATCAAGCCCGATAAGCTCGTTAAGCTTTCGCTCTGCCCTGCCTACAAACAGCTTGCCCTTGTAAAGCTTCATATACATTTTAGGATCCATTTCAAGCATCTCGTTGTAGATATCAAAGAGCTTATCCTCGGATTCTTCTTTTAAGAAATCCTCACTGTCTGCAACCTCTCTTGCATCGGCAAATATGCTGTTCATGCACTCGCTGATACGCTGCTCACACTCATCCTGCCCAAGCCATTTTTCACCGTTGAAAATATACTCCTTACTTGACCGCAGTATATCCGAGCTGATGATAACATTGACAGCACTCATTACCGCACCGAGCATTTCACCGATCTCTGCAGTGCCATCATCAAATATATCCACCATATACCTTTTTTCAAGTACTCGTTCAAGTTCCTGCCTGCATTTGGAATAAAGCTCGTCCCACTGCGGATCCTTGCCGAGTTTCATTATCTTCTTTGAGGCAAACGACTTCTCACCGAACAGATTGTTCTGCTTAATGAACTTCCACAGCTTTGCTATCACCTGTTTTTGCAGTTCAAAAAGCTCATCGGCTTTTCTTACACGTTCATCAAAAGGCGTCACTACATAGTGCATAACGACTTTCGGCAGCTCAATATCCTTTACTTCGTATCTCTTTCCAAGCACATCAAAAAAGGCATCAAGAGTAAGCTTGTTTTCGATCATATGATCCTCTGCTTTGTCAAGATCGGCAACAAAACTGTTTTCATAGCTTTTGTGTACATACTCGTTCAGCTGGTCACATGACCTGTTAAGACGGTCAATGAATACCTCTGTCTTTTCTGCATCGTGAACAAACCTGCTTATTTCGCTGTAGCTTGGGAAACGTGTCAATGCCTCTTTGAGACCACGGAATTCCAGCTCATTCATTTTAATCGGATCGGTAGAGTACGAATAAATATATCTTCTTATCTCCGAAATGATGAGATCTTTTCTGTCATACGGAGTCTTATACATTGTGAATCCGCAGATACTGCAGCTGCAGGGCGTATCGCTCTGCTTTTCTTCACCGCAGGCTATGCACTTGTAAACGTCCATCAATAATCAACTCCGAGTGCTTTTTTAGCCGCATCCAGCGGCGACGTATAAAAGACGACCTTTATCTCGTTTTTTATTCTTTCTGGCAGAGTGTCATACTTATCCCTGAAATCGTCAGGCATAAAGATCCTCTTTGCACCTGCATTTGCACAGGCAACAAATATCTCGCTGATATCACTTGTAAGCGGCATCATGCTGCCCGACATTACCACCTTGCCGCAGATTATAGTTGAAGGCATAACAGGACGGTTAGCGAGTGCCGAAAACAGCCCAACGACCTCTGCAACTGAAAGCTCATCACTTGAACCCTTTCCCTGAAGGTCATTGAAGAACAGGCTGTAATCGTAATCAGCGAATCTGTTTCTGACCAGATTAGCATAAGTTTCACCGCAATAATTGAATGCAGCAATAATGCTTTCCCTGACTGCTTTCGGAGATTTTCCCAAGCCCTCAACATTCTTGAAGCTGAGCTTTCCGCTTCCGCTGTCAAGCAGCTTATTTTCAAGCCTGTATATGCCGACCTTATCCTCGACAGACTTTCCGACAGCATATACATAACCAGGCTTTTCAAAGCCTTCCGGAATAAGCGTGCCGTCTGCTTCTTCGGGAAGATAAACTATATGTTCTTCATTAGTTTCCAGGTCAATGTATCCCAGTCCTACATCACTGAACTCGGTAGGCTCCATTTTACGAAGCTGCTCTTTCACTCTGCGTCGGCATTCGATCGAATACTCAAGCAGTTCTTTCATCTCGTCCTTGGTCATAACTTCATCAGGGTACAATAGCTTTGCAAGCCCTGAGAATGTCCTTCTGACAGCCGTTTCATCACGGGTATTGAAGTTGCGGTTAAGCTCAAAATACTCGCCGAAGCTGTTGGTGAAATCATACTTTCTCATAGCATGACAATACTCTGAAAAGCAGTCTGAAATAAGCCCGAAGTGCTGAGTGAACAGGCTTGAACGCAGCTTCGGTGTCTCCCAGCCCGGAAGATATGCGTGTATCCTGTCAAAGAATGCCGAGTCATTATTGAACGAATCCGGGAACGGTTCAAACAGATTCGTTGTGCGCAGCATTTCGCCGACTGTTCTGAAAGTGTTGCCCTCAAATGCGATAGATGCATCGCTGCCTATCGATTCAGAGCCTCTTGCAAACGAACCGTTAGCCATGTAGTTTTTCATTGTCTGAACAAAATCAACGGGAGCTTTTTTCATTCCGCCGACCTCATCAAAAGCAACACAGTCCCAGTTACCTACCAGACCGACTCTGCGTGCAGACAGATTGTAAAACATATTTGAAACAGTCGTCTGTCCGCTGCTCATCAGGATCGAGAACGGCGAAAGCTCGCTGTAAACATGGCTTTTGCCTGTACCCCTCGGTCCAAGTTCAACGAGGTTATAATTCTTCTGAATGAATGGCACGAATCTGAGCATATAATGCAGCTTCTGCTTTTCATCAAGCTCATCAGGCTCGTATCCTGCGGAGCGCAGCATAAGAGATATCCATTCGTCTTTTGTAAACTCTCTCCTTGCATTTATTATCTCATCAAGATCAAGATTTGCCATCTGTATCGGTCTTAACGACTCAATGCTAAATGGTGATCCGTACTTTGACTTCTTTTTTCTGCCCCTTTTCTGTTTTTGCTTGTCGCCGTCAAAGATATCGAAGGTTTCTTCTTCCTGCTGCATATCAGGATCCTTATACTCGATCTTTACTATGCACCAGATACCGCCGATAAGCAGCTTTTCGTTATGTGAAACAAGGTCAGACTTCACCTCAAACGGTGATATATCAAGGTTTGTAAACTCAGCAATGTACTTGCATTCATCCTCATCAAAACGCACAGTTATCTTGTCGATGACCGTGTAGCGGCCTTTTTCCTTGATCTTGTATTTCACATACTCACTCTGATCTGGCTTGACATAATTCTCGGAAAGAATTTTCTTTATCTTTTCGATGCCGTTATTTATGATCTCCTCATCATCGGTCGAGCAGTACATTCCAAGTAGATATTCAAGCACATACGTTGGCACATTCGCTCCACGCTTCATCAGCGCAGTGAGATCCTTTCTTACTATCTTCCCCGGAAAAGTATCTATGACCTTTCTGTCAAGAGCATCCATGGTTATTCCTCCAAAAAATTAAAAATCAAAGTCATCAGCAAAAGCGATATTGATCTTGTAGTCTTCCTTTGCAAGCACTTCCTTGCTATCCTTATCGGCTATGTTAAGATAATATACCTCGCTGTCGCTGAACTGCTCACCTTTCATAGCAAAGTTCACTTTGAAAACTCTGTCCTGAGCATTCTGTGAAACCTTATCAGCTGTAATAGTATGCACATCACTAATGATATTTCCGTTTTTATCGGTGAAGTACACCTCAAATGATGCAGCGATCGTCTTGCCCTCAACAGGCTCTACCTGATAGAATCTGATAAATACAGACGATGTGGTTATCCTTCTGCTTTCCGCAAGCAGCTGGAGCTGGACTTTCCTTATGTCCACAAAATTCTTTGAATCCGCACGGTAGTTCTTGAACTCAATAACAGGAACAACTATTTCCTGCAGACTCATTCCGCCGTGCACATAGTTCACACCACCGCCCTGCATTTTGATCCTTATCGACTCCTGAGGTGCAAAGCCCTTGTAATCAGTGCCATATCTGTTTAAAGAAACATCAAGCATATACTCTGCATTTGAATCAGCCGAAGTTACAGCATATCGTCTGTCGAGTTCTTTTATCTCACCCGTAATATGCTGCTTATCAAGTTTTTCGCTCTCCTCAAGCGGACTTCTTGAGTACAAAAATCCGTGATCTGCGGTGATGAGTATGTTTGAACCGCTGAGTGTTCCGCAGATCATTTTGACTGCTGACTTGATCTCCTCCATTGCTGTCTCACAAGCCTCAAACACCTGATTTTCGGTAGCAGCCTCTTCACCCATTGCATCTATGCTGTTGTGGTAGATATAAACTACATCAGCACCATTGACAAGAGCACGTCTGTCCTCTTTTTTCATAGCCATAAGGTCTGTGTACTTCACAGCAGTGTTTTTAGCGTTACTTTTTTTGAGGATCTTATCACGATTTGAAGTGCCTGAGGTGCTTGATCCGTCACAGTTGACCTTCATATTGTCTGTTAACTCAAGATCGCTATGCGGAAGCAGTGCAGCCATTCCATATTTGGTCGCAGAAGGAAAAACAGACTGCATGGAAGAAAGCTTAGCATTACCGTTAGTTTCAGCAGTAAGTCTTTTTTCAAGCTCCTTTGCTGCTTCGTATCTGAATGCATCGGAGATTATAACATAGGCTCTTGATCCGCCCGAAACTATCGGCTGGACCTTGCGCTTATAGAATTCACATTGCTGCTCGATACCCACAAGACACATATCTTCTCTCACATCATCAGTGATAAGTGCAGACCATTTTGAACCGAGCTTGCAAAGATATTCATTCTTGTATATATTCTCTACCCTTTCAGCAGCTGTCTTGAAAATATCGTCAAGATAGTCGATCGGGTGCTTTACCGAGCGTTCAAATGCAAGGCAGAACTTTCTGTAATATGTATCAATAAAGCAGAGCTTTTCTGTATACAGCGACCACAATTCGCTATACTGCGATACGTGCAGCTGTGCCATGCTTTCACGCAGACACTCTATCATCTGTGCAGCGCAGCTGATACCATCATATACATCACGATACTTATCTATCCAGCCGCAGAGCTTTCGGCTCTCACATACGCTGATAAGTTCATCTGTGCGGATGCTGTCATTTATCAGACCTGAGAACATCTTTTCAAGCAAAAGCTCATCAAAGCAAAGCAGACAGCTGGCACGCTGCAGAGTTTCGTATTCCAGTGTTCTGAACTTTTCATTAAGCTGCAAACGCTCATTGACTTGTGCTATTATTTCGTACAATACATCACTGTCACCCGAGTGCTGCCAATCGCTGATAAGAGAATAGCAATTATCACATTTAGAGCTCTGCTCGGAAATATACTTTTCCAAGCCGTCCACCATATCGTCGCCCAGCTCTGATGCTGCTGCTGAAATGATAACATGCGCCGCAAGCTCATTCAGATCGATCGCTTCACTTGCAAAGCCAACAGAGTTTATCAGCATCTGGCGGAAAGCATCATCATTACCGAACTTAGTTATGTTTTCAAGCATATCGCTGTCATCACACCGCAGTGAAGCAATCATCAGCGACTTGATGATCCCTCGGCTGCTGTTATCTTTAACGCCGAGAAGTACGGCAATAATATCACAGTTCAGCTGACCGACAGATGTGTAGTTCGTGCCGAAAGCCTTCAGCTTACCCACTCTGTCCTGGCTTGCCAGAAACTTTGAATAGCCCTTTAAAGCCTTACGGAAATTATGCTCGTCGGGGATGCCAAGATCCTGCATAAACATAGATATCCTGTCAGCACTGAAAGATTCGCTGTAAAGCTCGATATCGTGCAGCCAGTTGTCCTGGGCTCTGCCGTGTTCGGTGGTGTCGTAGATAAGATAATCACTTTGAGCATCATCGTGCTCGAGCAGCTTTTTTGCAGTGAAATTATTGCTGCCCGTGAGCTTTAGCAGCTTAACACCGTCAGGTACAAGCTCATCAATAACGTCCTCGAACTCTTTTTCGGGATCGAACCAGAACACAATGCGACGCTTGTAGAACTCCTGCAGCGGTGCGCTGAAACGCTCGGTAAGATTTTGCTTTATATTTTCAATGGTCATTTGAACCAGCCCTTTTTACTTGATTTTCTCCAGAATGTCTGAAAGCTTTTCGTAGTTATTCTTTACGCCGTCATCAAGGTCAAGCGGTATCATCGAATCCGCAAGGTGTTTGACCTTTGGCTCGTAAGCGGCGATCTCATCGGATTGTGTACGCAGTTTTTCCAGCTGCTTTTTGAGGCGTGACTGCTGTGCACCCGATGCCGATACGAGCTGAGACTCCAGCATTTCTATCTGCGTGTGGTAACGCTCCTGAAGCTCGTGAACGTAGTTCGTTCTGACAGTTGCAACGGTGTCGGGGCGGTAGCGGTGAATATACATCAGCGCCTTGAAGCCGTGTTTTTTGCCCGAGCTGAAAAGCCAGTAGATCGGACGTTTCTGATAGATCTTGCAGTGGTCTGCGTAAAAATCGTTCAGAAAATAGCTGCGTATCTTTTCCCTAGCGCCGTCGCCCTTTGTGCCGAGAGCGTCAGCGACAAAATTGAGGTTTTCCTCAAGGGTGTCCTCGCCGTAAACGACCTTAACGAACTCGACAAAGCGGGTGGTTGCATCGTCACGGAAATACTCGTCATCGCAGATCGGGATAACATTGTCGCTGTCGGGCGGGAAAATGCACTTTTCCCAGGCACCGTCAATAAATATCTCATCGTAGACTTTTTTCTTGACATTCAGCGCCCTGCCCGCCTCGGAGAGCGCCTCCTCCTGCTGATTTTTCGACTCCTCGCTTTCACGGAACGCATCGCCCCACTCGCCGCCTGCGAACACCAGCCCTTTGCGCTGAACGCTGTAACGCCCGAACATACAGCCCACAGCGTAGCTGACAAGGCTTTTGATCTCACGGGTGAGGTCGGCACGGCGCACGGTCACGTCCCTGTCCTCGACCTCGGGTGTCAGCTCGCCGCCCAAGCCGTAAATGTCGATAAAAATGCGGTTGAGTTCTTCCTCGTTCGCCTTTAGCTTCTGGAAACGTGCTTCGCATTCGGATTCCCATTTCTTGTATTTATCGGATATTAGTGTTCCCATTGTTATTCCTCACTCCAACTCAACTTGTGTTTTTTCGGTTCTGAAAATAGAAATACATACAATTCCAACATTAGGGTTTGTTTTTCTAATTGATTGAATACATTCTCTAAATGTTGTTCCACTATCAACAAAATCATCAATCAAAAGAATGTAATCATCAGCATCAAAAGTGTAATTACATGATATAAACCCTGTTTCACTTTTTCTTGTACTAATAGGCTCTATTTTTTTCATTTTGAAACTTCGGTTCTTTTGCAAAGCATCAATGTATCGCAAATTTATTATCGGAGCAATCAGCTTAACAATGTAATTGAAATTATGGCTGGGTACTGGAACTATACAATTACACTTAGAGAACAAAGTATTGTTCTTTTCCAAAATTGCAGAAATATCGTCCGCAATTTCTTTTTTTAATTCAACCTTTGAATAATACTTATACTTACGGTATTTATCACTTAGCTCTTTGCTTATGTCATCAATATTAACAAATTCATCAATATACTGATCAAGTGTGTATATCATTCCCGCGCTTTTGCTACTATGAAACATAGATGACTTATAATCAGGGTGTTTATCCATTTTTGACATAACTCTACCTCCTATATCAACGGGTGCCTTTCAAAATCCCAGCTTGTTTCAAAGCTGTCCCAGTCTTGCTTTGATAAATCCGTGTTTTCTTCAGCAAGTTTATCTACTATATCTTTTTTTGATTCATCAATTATGATTGGTAAATTTGAAATATGACCAACCTCATACGTAATAGTAGGAGCAATTATTTCAAATATTTTTCTTGCAACAATGCTATTATACAAACCAAGTAAATAATAGACTTGCTCACCGAAGATTGCAGGTCCACGAGCACCCTGAATAAAACCTGAGCCTAACAACCTAAATGATGGAATACCCGATGTAATATTTGTCCAAGTAACACCTGGGAGAAAATAATAATCCATGTTTTGTGGTCTAGATGCAAGACGACCATTTTGTCCGTAAAAATGTCTAATCTCATATCCATCATTATACCAATCTACAATATACTCAAGGTTTCCGTACCACTTTCTCAATTCGCCACCTTTTGTATGAGGAAACCATTTGTATTGTCTCTCCTGCGCTTCTTTGCGTGAGTTAGAATCGAAATCGACATTATGATAATTAACCTCAAACCAATAACGAAGGAATCTATCATTATCACCTGTTGACAAACCCGCTCTTGCTACTCCATATTTTTCAAGCTTGCTATTGTCAAATGTGTTAAATACCGCCTCACTCACCCAATAAGCCACAGGCATACCTGGTATCTTTGAGAAGTTTTCTTGCTTGGCGGTGTGGTAGCCCATACCCTCAAAGAACCATTTTTCTTTCTGCTCCACGCTATCAACAGCGCCTTGCTTCTCAAATAAACGCCTATAAACTCCAGTATAATTTGAAATGTGTTTCTTTGAAATAACAAACGAGGTTGTGCCGAAATCAGAACCAAAAATGCCACGCCCAAAATGCACCATACTGGAATATGTGTTGTTATGTAAAATCTTCTCACGCAGTTTTTCATAACTCGAAAGGAACATCCAAACAGGAATGTTTATCATAGTATAATAGCCATGATCGTTTGTTAGATTTTCGCATTTTTCCATGAAACAAGTACTCAAATCGGACTTTGTGTCAGGATAATTCTTCTTCACATACCCCGACAGCGTGCTGTTCATTCCCGAGCCGCCCATATACGGCGGATTGGTGCACACCACATCGTACCGCTGCGAAAGTATCTTGTAAAGCTGCATCATTCGCTCAAGCTGCTGTGCGTTGAACCCGATCACCCCGTGGAACTCGTCGATCGCCTCGTCAAGTCCCTGTATCTCCTGCACGTCTATCAGCGAGCCGTAGGTGTCGCAGTTCTCAAACTGCCCTGCAAGCTGCGCTATCTCCCCCGTCAGCATATCCGTGCTGAATCTGCCGATGTCCTGAAAATTCGCAAGATTCGGCGTGCAGGCACCCTCTGCCGACAGACTCAGCAGCCTGCGGTTGTACTGCCTTGCTTTCATCATCAGCGAGAAATACGCCAGCTGGTACGCACGGCGGTCAATGTCCAGCCCGTACAGGTTCTTTGTGATTATGCTCACCGCTGCGTCACGCTCGCTCCAGCCCTGCTGCGTGTAAATGTCCATCAGCACGTCAAATGCATACACGAGGATATGCCCCGACCCCATACACGGGTCAAGGAACTTGATCTGCTCCGGCTTTATCTGTGCATACTCCGCACGCAGCTTTTCAAGCTCCGCCTTGACGGATTCCTCCTGCTGTGCCTCTTCAAGATAGTATTTCCAGTCGGCAGAATCAATCTTGCCGTGACCCTCTGCCCACAGCCGACCGAGGGAGTTTTCCACCATATACCGAACTATCCAGTCGGGAGTGAAAAGCTGTGTTGCCGCTGGTATGTCGTCCTTGCTGATCTTGATATTATTTTTCAGATTTGCAAAAACCTTGTCCTTGGGCTCGGTGTTGTAATACTGATACAGCCAGCCGATTATCTGCACCTGATCCTGCCAATCCTGCTGCGGAATATCCTTTACCATTCGTGCAATTACGCTGTCCTCACGCAACAGATTTCTCGGGAACAGAAGCTCCGTCCAGCCGCCGATCTGCTCAAAAAGCTCGGGCAGCCCCTTATTCAAAGCATTGCACTGCGCTATCAGCATATACTTGTAAAGCGTTTCGTTATCCTGTGCATCGATCAGATCAACTATGTACGACTTATCAAGCCCTTCGATCTCAACATCGAGAGCCTGCGAAAGTATTTCCGGTTTGAACTCATCGTTTTCGTTCGAGAAAACCTTTATCCTCGTTGGCAGGTAGCCATTGACCTCCATGTATCGCAAAGCTGTGAACCTGTTGAACCAGGTGTACGCAGCCTCCTCCATCACATTGTCAAAGCCCTTTTCGTTTATCCTTGCGATGAGCTGTGAACGCTGGCTTTTCTCGGTCGGTGTAAGCGGTCTGCCGCTGACCTGATCAAGCGCTTTGGTATTCTCGCTGTCTTTTGTGATCTCGTACTCGTAAGCTCTCTGCGTAACCGCCGAGATCAGACTGACTCTTGCCCCTATGGCGAAATTTTTTATCGCTGTTTTATTCATGACGCTCTCCTGTTACATTATCTGAAGTATTTCGTGTTCACCGAGCTTTTCCATAAGCCTCTGCTTGACCTCAGAAAGATACTCGTCAATATCCGCCTCTGATCTCAGCTTTGCACTGTGACAAACAGCACTTCTGCTCGTTGTAACTATATCAACTTTTCCATCAGGCGGTGTCATTATCTGCTGGATATACTTCTGTCTTATCGCATTGATACGTGTCTTCATCGCATCAAGTCTTGTAATTGAATCAGCATTTCTGACATCATTCTGCTTCATATCCAGCTCATCATCAGCACGCTTGATAATATCCTGCTGCTTTATCTCGTCAGCCGCCTGGTGAACATCACCCCGTGCCGAAATAATATCACTGCTCAGCTCATCTTTTTTCAGAGCTAAGATCGCATTATATTTATCCTCAAGCGTTTTGCAAAGCTCCGGCAATTCGCTGATGCGGTTGTATGGACGTGGGCTTTCAAGTATCTCTCTGATCCTGCCAAGTGTTTTTACTGCCTCGCTGTCTGCTTCAAGATAGTCTCTTTCACTCTCAAGCCGAGCTGCCTGAGCTGCTGCCTTTTTGAAAACCTCCTTTTGTATTTTGAAGAATGAATCAACATCTGCCATATCGTCCGCCTGGTCAAACATCTCGTCCTGCGAATCAACTATAGCATTTAAAAGAGCTACGTTATCCTTTCTCTGTGCAAGCAGCTTGTTATACAGATCAATACCTTTTTGCACCGTATCCTTTCCCGGATATCTGTGCTGTCCGTACTCATTAGAAAGCATATCCGTAAGGCGCTGCTTATCTTTTGTGAAACTGTCAGCAATGTATTCTATCAGTTTGTCCTCGTCCTCAGGTATCGTCATGGTATTGACATTATAATACTCCTTGAGAACATCTCTTGCGTCCTTGATGAGCTTAGGTGATATGCTCACACGCATACTGATAACTGTTTTATCAATTGCATTTTTCTTGCGCAGGTAATCGGGCATTTTTCTGTCAGCCGCAAGTACCGCTTCACCGCTGTAGCTTACGGTAAGCTTTCTCTGTGCGACCAGTTCAGCAACAACGCCTGCTATATCTATCTCTCTCCAGCCATACGGTATGCCTGAAAATCTCCTGTGTATATCCATCATATTAGCTGGGATACTCTTGTGATTCTGAAGGTCAACATACTGCAAGACCTCGTCGCACGCCTCACTGTTAGGTGAACCGATGCCATCAAAGCTGGTCTGCCCGTCAGCACCTGCAAGGATCTTTAGTATATCCGAGTCATCATCATAGTTTTTTCTGACATAGCTCAGCTTTGTATAAACACTCTCAACAAGCGCCTCAAGGCTTCTCCTGATCTTTTCATTTATATCGCTTGTCTTTATATTCAGCTTTTCACCCGCAACATAAACATCTGCATCTGCAATAGCTTTCTTGGTAAGCTCTTTGGCGTGCTGCTTATACATATGCGCCTGATCACGCTTTGATCTGATGATCGCCTGAATGGCCTCAGGCATCTGCGAAATATTCTTTTCTTTTAAGTATTTCTCGATCTTCAGTGCCTCTTCAAGCTCATTGTGATACCTGTTATCATCAGGCAAAGCAATAAGTGCCGCATTGTGTGAGCCTGAGTACAATCTGTACGCAGGATCATCATCTTCGTTGAAGCTGCAATTGGCAGAGGTTACAAAATACAGCTGAATTGCGCCGTTGGGCTGACCGACCGGAACATCATCAACTACTCTGTCAAACGGGAAATCGTTCTTGCCGTAACGAAGCTTTCTCTCATCGAACAGCTCCTGGAAAAGAATATCGCTCATTCCCTTGGTCAGATCCATTACTCCGATCATCGTCTTTTTGATATCTCTTTCTATATCCTGCTCATCATTTGTCAGGAACGTGTAAGTGTCACCGCTTCTTGAAACATAGTTCTGCCATACAAGCCTGTCAAGAGAATTCTGTATCTGTTTCCTCATTTCGATCTTGTCGGCTCTTATGTCATCTATCATTAGCGTGGTGATATTATCGACATTTGCTCTTACATCGTTTACATATCTTATCAGGTACAAAAGCTTGAGAACACTGACATCATACTGTTCTACGCCGTCATTACTATCCGCAGCAGTCTGACATCTGTCGATAACACGGCGGATAGTACCCTCAAGGAATGTGTGAACAGTATCGTAAAATCTCCAGAAAGGCACAAGTGCATTCTCGTCCTTGTCACCGATCGCCTGAGCAGCCTCCTGGAAGCCTGAAAGCATTGAACGCTCTCCGCCTGAAAGATGCTTGCCCGAATTGCCGTGCTGCCTTATCTGTACAAGAACATTCTGCATGAGCTTGAACTGATATGGCACAAATGGGTACGTCTCTACAAACTCTCCCTCACCTGCATAGCCCTTCATATCGAGCACCGCAGCATTTTTATCGAACGTATAGAGATTCCTAAGGACCATTTCGTTTTTAGCATAGCTCATTTTGAGCATATCCTCGCCCTGCTCATTCTTTGCAAGTATTCTTCTCTTTATGACCTCATCAACAGAAGACGAAGAAAGACTAAGCCTGGTATTGAATCTGCCCTGGATCTTTGAAAAATCGTTTCCGCTTATCTTTGTAATGCTGTCAATAGCCTCCTGGCTGGTCACCATAACCCACACTCTGCCTGCGCAGCGTGTTCCGATCTCTTCAACGATGGTCTGGAGATTGAGCATAAGATTACTGTCCGAGCCAATGTACTGACCGATCTCATCGACCATGAACATAAGCCTGAAATCCTTGCCTTGTGAATCAATATAATCCTTGATATCTCTTACAAGGCTCTCGATGCTTATCTCGGCATCCTCTGTTCCGTTGAACCAGTTGCGTGCAGCTGTTTCGCTCATTCCGATACCGCCTGTCAGAGCTTCAACAATATCGTCCTCTATAAGCCCGAATGCTGTTCTTGCCTCTTCCCAGCTGTCACCATTGATCTGTTTAAAGCTGTTCTTGAAAGCATCTGATTTTCCTGACTTCGCAAGGAACTGCTCAAACTTAGCGACCTTCAGATCATCGCCGTAATATCCGAGATGCTCATAGAACACCTTTGCAAAAGTCCTTACGATAACCGTCTTGTCCTTGTTTATCGGTGCTTTGTTGTCTATATTGAAAAGAATAGTCTTCGTAGGTACCTTTGCGCAGCTTTCTATCTGCGCAAACATCATCGGATCATCAAACTTATCCGAAAAGTAATCCACAGCACTTTTACCCGCAACAACAGGGTTTGACAGCAGATAAGAAAGCATCTTCAGGAAATGAGATTTACCGCTTCCAAAAAAGCCCGAGATCCAAACGCCTATCTTATCCGTCGGCTCGTGGATCGAGTTCTCATAGTTCTCAAAAAAAGTCGCAAAATGACTTCTCAGCTCTCTGGTAATAACATACTCGCTAAGCTCCTGCTTTATTGATGCCTCGTCATCCTGTGCAACCTTGATAACTCCGTTGATATTTCTGTTTATGTCTGCCTTGTATATATTCTGCAATTGCATTTTCATTGCCTCCGTTTCAGATCAGGTTGAACGCCCTGTAATAGTTGTCATCGGTGAATTTTGAAAACAGCTTCAGGCTCTGTCCGTCATAGCTTCCGGGATAAAGCATTATCACCGGAATATCCGAGAACATATGCTGAATGTTATTGAGCACAGTATGTGATCTCATGAACGGATACACCTTACCCACGCCGGTTATAAGGAGTATATCGCCCTGCTCGTGCGGCTCATACTGCATTTTCTGAACATACAGCTCGACCGGAACAGCCTTGTGGATATTAGTCAGCAGATAATCCTTGCCTCGTTTTTCTTCTGTTTTCTCGATATTCTTTGTAAGATGCTTTTCATCGCATATCTGCAGAAAGATCTCAAACAGATCACACTCAACAAATCTGAACGGCTTGCCTGCTGACTGACTGAGCTCTTCAAAAAAGCTCCTTACTGTTATCTCATCCTTGGGATCATACTGAAAAATATGAATCCCAACTTCATTTGCAACGCCTTTATTGGTGAGGAATTTCTCATCTGAAATAAGTTCCTCGACCTTTGCGAGTCTGTCTTTTATATCGCTCATATCATTACCTCTCATCTGATACTGTTAAATGCCGCAAGCACAATGCTGTCACCGTTTGCAGCAATCCCGTCCTCAAGCTCGGGGTAAAGGTAAATCTGTTCCAATCTTTCAGATTTTATATCTCTGAGGAACCCGCACTCAACGAGCATTTTCTTAAGTACCTGCTTGATCTTTTTCTCTGTAGATTCGCTCCACTGCGAACACTTCGGGACACGTTCCATAAGCTCGCTTATAAATGCGTTGATATCCCTTTGAGTAAAGTTAAGATCCTGTGCTTTGTATTTATCACCGATCGTATAAACAAAAAAATCCCATACGATCGCATTTTCCCTCATAACAGCATATAGATTTATCTGCCTTGCAAGGCTGCCCGAACCGTGCGCAAGATGATAAACAAGATGTTTATTGTCAAGCGCCTTCAGCCTCCTCAGACACGATAGAGCCTTGGACCGGAGCATCTTCTCTGTCGGGTATTGAAACAGGTTGTCTGCCTGTATCATGTCCACTATTTCTTTATCTTCCAAGCCCTGATCCATGAGCCTTGCAGTTATCCTTGTTTCCTCAAAAAGAAACTGCTCACGGGTCAATCCGCCGCTGTAATTATCATTGTTCATTTATCCTTACCCCCGAAAAATTTATCGGCAAAAACGAAAAGCACGCTCTTTAGGCATGGCTGCCCAAAGAACGTGCTTTTTTCCATATTGAAAAAAAGACGCAGTTATCCTGTCTGTCTGTCTGTCTGTCTGTCTGTCTGTCTGTCTGTCTGTCTGTCTGTCTGTCTGTCTGTCTGTCGAATTGTACCGTTTCTCATAATTTTTGTCAACTCATTTCTTGTTAAAAATAAATAAATTTACTCGTAAAATCCTTGTTAATTATATCACAAAAGTATATAAATGTCAATATCACACACAAATTGCTGGCTATTTCTGTAAAAGCCTTAACAAAGAGCCAAAGTTTCAATAAAATACTGCATAAAATTCACTTTCAGTAGTGGCATTATATAAACAGTCCGTTCTCCTGCTATCTAATTCTTTTACATCATACATATTATATCACACAATTATTATTTTGTGGGGAGTTTTTTTGTACTGTTATCTATTGACACATCTCGTTAAATGTAAAAGTAAATGCAAAGCTGCATGATAAAGCAAGCTTGGACTGCTATCTCGTTCGTGATGCGGGCGGCGGGTGCTGTCCGTGGTGTGCAGCTATCGCAGGGCGGTATAAGTACGCCGAAGCACCCGATGATGTTTTCAGGCGGCACGATCACTGTACCTGTACAACGACCTACGAGTGCGGCAGAATGCGGCAGGACGTGTGGTCAAAGCGTACCTTGCAGGCAAGCGAGAAAGAGCTTGAGCAGCGCAAGGCGCTCTCGGAAGCCTCAAAGCCCACGGTGAACACACCCAAGCAGGCGAAAGAGCTGGAGCAGAAAGTACTTGCAGAAAAACAGATAATGAAAAACACACCAGAGCAGGCGGCAGAACTTGAAAAACAAGCACTTGACAAATCTATCCAAAGTGGTATACTTGGATCAAATGGTAATCGCATAAATACTGGTATGCAATTTTTCTCAAAGAGTATTGAGGACTTTGCAACAATTATTCTTCCAAAAGATGAATATGCTCATGTTATGAGTGAGATAGCTACAAACATTACGGAAGAACAGTCTACAAAGAGGGTAATAAAGAAACACATTGGAGATTACATTTACACGGTTGAAAATAAAGGCTTTGGCAATTACAGAGTCATTGGAAAGGACTTAATTGAATGACTTATCCTGATTATTGTTATTTCCGTAATGGAAATTTGCGGAGTAAAAAAGCGTTAGAGCTTTCAAAGCTACTCGAGAGTATATCTAAAGACCCAGAGTTTATTCTTGGTGTCCTTAATGACTTAAAAACCGATGAGGACATTCAAAAAGTCATTGATTACATCCAAAACGGCGAAGATGTATCATATGAAAATGTAATTTTAATTGCTTTGGACTTAAATCTGCAAAGAAAGCAGAAAAATGACTAAACCGCTTAACTTAGTTAGGCGGTTTTTTCATACCAAAAAACAGAAAGGATTTGATTTTATGGTCGATTGGAAGAACAGATTAGTTGAAGAGTACCACCAGCTGAAAGAGCGCTGGGAGAAGCTCAAGAATCACAACAATTACAAAGAGATCGCCGAAAGGCTTGATGTGTGTCACTGCCCGGAGTCGCTTGAGGAAAGAAAGCAAGAGCGTAAAGTCAGTCTTAGACGTGATCTGATGAGAAGTCAGCAAAGCTCGGCGTGTTTGCGAGAGGATCTGCGAAAGGAGAATTGGAGTCAAAATCGAATAATTGCAAAAGCACCGACGTCAAAATTCAAAAAGTGTGCCTCTTTCGGCAGTGGTGCGAAGGATTGTGCAGGAGTCACAGGCGGTTTTCGGCTGAACAAAAAAGTTGTGTTGTAATTCTTAACACCGAAATCTGAAACTAAATCCAAACCGAAAGGAAGATCAAAAATGACAAACTATAATCCAAAAGCGATGTGCTGCTTGATGCACAAAAAAGATAGACAAAATTCGTTGCAGTTGGTGATAGATAACCGCCGCAGAGTGTGGTACTCTTGTGGTAAAAACGACTGCGGGAAATGGTATAATCCACCTGACGATGATAAGAATAAAGATAGGAGTGATGCGTTTGAAAATAACCGAAAAATGCAGGGCTATTGAGCTTAAAAACTAATACTGACATTCAATGATACGACCTGTGTTGTTTTTCCAATGGCTCACTGCGGTGTATTCGGAACAAACAACCGCAATAAAGGGTGTAATTATAGAGAACTGACTCTTCAAAAAAGCGATTGGGGGAAAATCAAAGATTACCTGTAACAGTACAATTCTGTGTACTCTCTTTTTTCAAAATCAAAAAATTCCCTTTGATATTTTCGCGCGCAATGCAAAAGATAATATTGCAAACCCGAATTAATCAAAAGGAGAACAAACAATGAAAGGTGTAACAACACAGCAGGGCAGAGAGACCCTCAACAGATTCAAGATGGAAGCTGCAAGCGAGGTAGGAGTTAACCTCAAGCAGGGCTACAACGGCGACCTTACCTCCCGTGAGGCCGGTTCAGTCGGCGGTCAGATGGTCAAAATGAAAGGACCCGAACTCCAATTTATGTTCCCGCCACGCAAGCTTCGTGCAAACACCGCAGAATCAGCGATTACATACCAGATCGAAATAGTCGCATAACAACAAAACCACCCTGCCCAAAGAATAAAATGAGCAGGGTTTTTATTGTTTTTCTGCACTTTTCAATTATGCAGAATTATATTGAAACCAGTGCAGGAATATGCTATAATAAAACAAGAGAGGAGACATGTCCTATGACCACCTGCATACCAGACAGCAAGCAGTTTTTCACCATAGATGAACTAAAGCGCCTTGGTCTTAGTCTATATAAGATCAATCAGCTTGTTAATAACAATACCCTTGTCAAGCTGAACAAGAAAATGTACGAGAACACTGGCTACACCGGTGAAAGGTCTGACTTCACAAGGATCGCTGCATATATTCCGAACGGCGTAATTTGCTTGATGAGCGCTGCAAGGTATCACGGATTGACCTCCTCCGTTTCAGACACTGTCGATATAGCTATAGAGAGAACTATGAAAATATCCACCTTTCCCGACCATCCGCCCGTTAAAGTCTGGTATTTATCAAAAGAAAGATATCTAAGCAATTTTTCTTTTTCTGAAGATAGTACAGGCAAATTCAAGATTTACAGCATTGAAAGGACTGTTATTGACATTATTCATCACAGAAACCAAATAGGAACGGAAGAAACTAAAAAGATACTGAAGAACTATCTGGTAAGGACCGGCGGCAATGTTTTTTTGCTACGAAAATATGCTGATCAACTCCGCTGCAGAAAACTGCTTGATACATATCTTGAGATGCTGCTTTGAATCATTCTCGATTCAGAGTATTCCAAGTGCAAAACAGAACAATTGACAGATTATGATAAAGCCTGCTATCTGATCATTTCCACGGTTGGCTTATTTTTAGTACTAAACATTTAAAGCACTTTTATTCACAACACCCAAATTGTAAATAAATCATTTTTCTGCTCTTGACAAATCAAGATTTTTTGGATATAATATATATAAGATTAGCAGTGATGCTATTTGGGGCTGGTCGAAAGACCCGGGTCCATCGAGAGCGGGGATGTTCCCCGCTATTTTTATTTAAGGAGTTTTTGCATTGAGCGAATTAAGTATATTCATTGACGAAAGCGGTGATTTTGGTCCGTACGATCACCGCTCTCCATATTACATAATCGCTATGGTATTTCATGACCAATCAATAGATATCAGCTCACCTATTGAAAAGCTGTGCAGAGATCTGTCCGACAAAGGCTTGAAACCAGATCACTGCATACACACAGGTCCTATCATTCGCCGTGAAAACGAATACAGCACATTTTCGATAGACGAACGAAGAAAGATCCTCAACAGTATGGTGACCTTTATCAAGCACAGCGGTATAAGATATCACTGTTTTCATATCGAGAAGAAACATATTGAGGATTCTGTTCAGGCTTCTGCCAGACTCTCTTCCTCGATATCAAGATTTATCAGAGATAACTATTCGGAGTTTCTTTCATTCAGCAATGTAAAGATATACTATGACAACGGCCAGATAGAGCTTTCACGGTTGCTCGCATCTGTCTTTTCAGCACTCCTTTCGGATTTTGAAATAAAAAAGGTAACACCGTCGGATTACCGGCTGTTTCAGGTCGCAGATATGTTCTGTTCAATGGAGCTTCTTAGACTTAAAATTGAAGATTCTGCGATCTCACCTTCTGAAATGGAGTTCTTCGGGAATCTCAGTGACCTCAAGAAAAACTACCTCAAACCGCTCAAAAGATTTGAATGGTAGTACAAGCCGAGAATATCAAAGCCTGCAGCTTCTTTTACCGCAGGCTTTCTTTTCTGTCCAACTCATCGTACAGTTAGCTGTACAAGAGGTATGCTGTTTGGTCTTCCGATAGAGAACAAAATCTCAAACACGCTGACATCATTTGTAAACTTTTTCTCCTAAAAATCGCTAGGCGGCCAAAATAATAAAATGAAAGGTCCCGAACTCCAATTTATGTTCCCACCACGAAAGCTGCGTGCAAACACCGCAGAATCAGCGATTACATACCAAATCGAAATAGTGGCATAACAACAAAACATGGGCAGGGTTTTGGCGTTCTTAAGAGTGTAAGATCATTAGAGTAATAATATGAGCTACGAGTGTGCTTCAAAGCTCGTATTTACGCAAAAAATAGGACGCCACCGCAGTGCCGCCCTTACAAAAAGCAATAAAGCTTTTTATGCTTCAGTTTTTTGCATCTCAAGAACCAACCTCTTGAATCTAAAAACGCATCTATTCCATTTCGGGAAATAATATAGATCATCTTTTCAAGACCTATTGCTGTTACAAACGAAAACTCAGGGTTAAACTGGAGAACATTGACGAAAAGCCAGAAACTGTTCCATTCCATTTCAAACTTCTCGTTGGCAGGATCGGTCTTATCATCAATTACAGCGAAAACTGTATATGGGGTGCTTCTATTCGCCTTTGCCTTTGATATTGCAATACCTGAATACAAACTCAGCATTGGATTATTGGTTCTTGGCTGCCACTTACCGAACATTGTATAATAGAGCAAGTGTGTGAATTTCAGGAGGTTATAACTATGATGGACTCTATCACAGTCGGTGCTAAGATCAGAATGACAGAAGCAGTCACCGGGGATTATCCTGTCGGCTCAACGGCAACGATACTTTATATAGACGAAATGGACAATGCTTTCATAGAATGGTCGGACGGGAAGCTGTCCTCGTTCTCGGATAAACAGGTCTTGAAAGGCTTTGAAAAAACAGGAGCATAAAAAAGCGCAGAAGGCTAAAATGGTCATCTGCGCTTCTGTTATATAATCTCAAAATGGTTCTTCCTGCACCGTATCAATCCGTCACGCTGCATCTTGCTGAGTTCGTTGGAAAGCACCGAGCGTTCTACGTTGAGGTAGTCTGCAAGCTGCTGACGGTCAAAGGGTATATCAAACTCACGGGAATGCTTCTGAACCGATATGGTATTCAAATACGCCATAATACGTCCCCGCACCTGTCTCGGAGCTGTATGAAAGCTCCGGCTCGACAGGTGCAGATTTTTTCTTGTGGTGATAGTCAGTAAATTTGTGAGCAGTCTCGCCCTGACAGTATCGCTTAGGTTAGCGAGCGACTTCATGCTCAGAAATATGATACTGCAATCCTCGGCAGCACATACATCAACAAGCATTGGCACATCGGGCAGGAGTGCATAACTTTCCGCAAAGAACTGTCCTTTACCTACGAGGTTGAGTATCGTTCGGTTTCCCCACATATCGTTGCTCTCCACGGTAACGCTGCCTGCGGTCACAAAGCATAGCTTATCGGTGATCTCTCCCGAAGAAAAGATCATCGTACCCTTATTATATTTCTTTTCAACTGCATTAAGCGCTTTCATAAGCTCCGATATTTCGGTATCATCAAAGCCCTTGAACAGTATCGAATTATGCAAAACTGAAATATCCATATTTTTCTCCAAAAATGTTGTAATTACAACATACTTTCTCCTTTGATTATACTATAATGGATACAGAAAGTCAAGGAGGTATGGCTATGATACGGAAAATAATTGAGATA
>CADAHS010000017.1 GCA_902787825.1 uncultured Ruminococcus sp.
ATTGGGGTCGTAGACCCCAATGGCGAAAAATCATTAAAAAGTTTCTGAGGGGGGCTCGGGGGGAACTCTTTCCAAAGAGTTCCAGCCCGATTACTCACCCAATATGCTACGCTAAATATTGATTTATTATAGGGCACTACTTTAGTAAATGCAGATCGGCAAGAATAGATAAACACTTAACCAAATCTTAACTGTTTTATTAACCGGTTTCTTAACTATTGTATGGTAAGATGAATTTAGAATAAAACAGGGAGGTAACTAAATGGAGTATATTCTGAAAACTGAAGGGCTTTGTAAACAGTACAGAAATTTCAAAGCTCTCAACGGTCTTACTATGCACGTTCCAAAGGGTTCGATCTATGGCTTTGTCGGACGCAATGGTGCGGGAAAAACAACACTTATCAGAATGATATGCGGTCTGCAATTCCCCTCACAGGGAAGCTTTGAGATCTACGGAGTGAAAAATTCAGACCCCGGGATCTGCAAGGCACGCAGGAGGATAGGTGCAGTGGTGGAAACGCCTTCGATCTTTCCCGAAATGACAGCAGAGGAAAATCTCAAACACCAGTTCCGCTTGATAGGTGTACCCGGGTTTGAGGGGGTCAGGGAGCTTCTGGAGCTTGTGGGGCTTTCTGATACCGGCAAAAAGAAGGTCAAGGATTTTTCACTTGGTATGCGCCAAAGGCTTGGAATTGCGATAGCGCTGAGCGGCGCCCCGGATTTTCTTATTCTTGACGAGCCTGTCAATGGTCTTGATCCGCAGGGCATTATCGAGGTCAGAGAGCTTATTTTAAAGCTCAATCGTGAGAGGGGCATAACCGTGCTCATTTCAAGTCACATTCTCGATGAGCTTTCAAAGCTTGCGACGCATTACGGATTTATCGACAAGGGCGCTATCGTTCGTGAGATGAGCGCTCAGCAGCTCAATGATGCCTGCCGCAAGTGTGTCACGCTCAGTGTTTCTGATCCGGCGTCCGCTGCAAATGCGCTTGAAGCTATGGGCTTGCACGGAAATTACACTGTGCTGGAGGACAACAGGATTGATGTTTACGCACAGCCCAATATCACCGTGCTTGTCCACGCTCTTGACAAGCAGGGCTGCGAGCTGTTGACAGTCAAGGAACACGACGAAACGCTCGAAGGCTTCTTTATCTCTCTGGTGGGAGGTGACAGCCATGACTAAGCTTATCCGTGCTGATATGACAAGAATGTTCAGATCAAGGATACTGCACCTGATGATGCTGCTGTTTGCGGGACTTATCGTTTTAGAAAGTGCGATTGTTACGGGCGATGATGTACAGGCAGGAGAAAATGTTTTCTCGTCGGTCATTTTCGGTATGGGCAGTATGCTGCTGCCGATGCTTGTAAGCATTGGTATATGCTTGATGATCGGCGCTGAATTCACAAGCGGCGGCATACGCAACAAGCTGACGGTAGGTCACACAAGACAGAGCATTTATGGCTCGTGGCTGATATGCTCGTTTGTGATAACGCTGGCGATGGTCATAGTTCTCGTGGCTGCTTCGTTTGCATCGGCACTGATCTTTGGAATTGATTTTTCCGATACGAACGTAAAGGCGACCGTAATAAACCTGCTCGTAATGACAGTTTGCGACCTTAGCTTCACGGCGATCATCATATTGTTCTCCACTCTGTTCACAGGGGTCAAGAGCGTTGCGGTGGCATTTATCTACAACGAGTCAACGATGATGATATTCGGAATTGTCGGTGAGGTGTACAAAAATAACGAGGTCTACAAGCTGGTGTGCAGGTTCTTTATACAGGCACAGATGAATTTCTATACCACAGCTGAGATAACCGATACTCCATGGCTGACAGCGCTTTGCAGCGGTTCGCTGGGAATACTGGCTACTCTGGCAGGCATAGTTTCGTTCAAACGAAAGGATCTGAAATGATTTGAAGGCAGTTATTATAAACGCTCGCCCGGAAGCGATCCGTGCGGTGATAAGATGAAAAAACGCATTGCGAAGCTGTCCGGAAAAATATACAGAGATATAAGGTCTGAAAAGAGTTATCCTGTACAGACGCTCATTCACAAGGTCATTTTCTCGTTCGGGATAAGGCCGTTTGTGATGAAAAATGAAAAGGATCACACCGGCACGATCCAAAAGTGGAAAGAGCTGAAAATAAAGATTTGAGGTGAATCGGATTGTTATATGCAGTTATCGGTATACTTGCAGCAGCGGTGCTGCTTTGCATCGTGAAGATATGCATTATGAAAAAGACCGCACGGGAGATATCCTCTGGCTTTGCCGAGAAGCTGCATGACGACACCAATACAAGAATAGATATAACAAGCAGCGATAAGGATATGAAAGAGCTTGCCGCATCGCTGAACACCCAGCTGCGAAAGCTGAGAGAGGAGTACCTGCGTTATCACCAGGGCAACCGGGAGCTTATCAACGCCATAACCAACATCTCTCACGATCTGCGTACTCCGCTGACAACGATATACGGTTATCTTGATATGATAAAAAAGACGGACGATCCGCAGAGAATAAGGGAGTATCTTGATATCATCACCGAGAGGACAGAGCTGATGAAGCAGCTCACAGAAGAACTTTTCAGATACTCCGTGATGATATCAGACGAGGGCGGAATGACAACCGAGGAGGTCTTTGTCAATCAGCTTCTTGAGCAAAGCATCGCAGACTTTTACCCTGCTCTTTCGCAAAGAAATATCCAGCCCCAAGTCAATATCACACATAAAAAAATAGTCCGTCAGCTCAACAAGGCTGCGCTTTCAAGGGTGTTCGCAAATATACTCAATAACGCTGCCAAATATTCTGACGGCGACCTTGAGGTCACTCTTTCGGATACGGGGAGGATAACGTTTGCAAATACTGCCGGGCACCTTAGCGCAGTTTCGGTAGAACAGCTCTTTGACCGTTTCTACACTGTTGAGGCAGCGCACCATTCAACGGGTCTTGGACTTGCGATCGCAAAGACGCTCATTGAAAGCATGGGGGCAGTCATCACCGCCGAGCTTAAAGACCAAAGACTTATTATAACCATCGAATTGTAGAACAAAACAAAGCAGATAAAAACGATCATAGGGATACGAAGATATTCTTCGTGTCCCTGTCACTTTTTTGGCGGAAGGTTCGTCTGTATTATATGAAACGTTTCAAAGGGAGTGAGATTTTCATATGACTGACAAAGATCTGACACAACAGTTTCTGAGCAGCCCGCAGACTATGCTTGCCGATGTGGTGAAGCATTACAGCGCATACGTTTATAAAATTGTTCTCACAAGGCTTGCCGATACAGTTACAAAGCAGGATATCGAGGAAGCAGTGAGCGATGTGTTCGTCAAGCTTTACACTGCCGCAAAGCAAGACGTTAAGATACGGTCTGTCGGGGCATATCTGTCGGTGATAGCCCAGCGGCACTGTATCGACCTGTTCAGAAAAAGCACCTCAAAAACGCAGGATATCCCGCTTGACGAGATAGAAGATATGCAAAGCGAGCAGGACATCTTTGCACAAAGCTCTGAGGAACTGACCGAGGCGATAAAAGCACTCGGCGAGCCGGACACACAGATCTTTATTCGCAGATACTTCTTTGGTCAACGCAACAAGGATATCGCTAAGGAGCTGGGAATGAACACGGCGGCAGTCAATAAGAGGATATCACGGGGACTGCAAAAGCTCAGAAAGATACTTGAGGAGGGAGAACGATGAAAGTGACGTTAAGAGAGTATGCCTCAGAGGCGACCGAAAACGATTGTGTGTCGATGCTTGACCGGCTCCTGAGCTTCGGCGGAGAAGAACTTTCCCAAAGCGTACAGGATAATATCATCTCCGATGTGACAAGAAAGGTGGAAGCAGAGATGAACGATACACAGACAAAACCGAAAAAGAGAATAAAACGACGCATAATAACCATTATCATCGCCGCGGCACTTTTGCTGCCCGTGGGAGCGTATGCCGCAGGCAGACTGTTTCACAAGCAAAATGTAGAATTTTATATCAAAGGCTCCGAGAGGATAGAGCAAAACGAAAGTGCAGTAAAAAACTATGTGATGGAGAACGAAGATTTTAAAATAACTATCGACTCGCAGCTTTCAGACGGGCATAACGTGATGCAGGTAGTTACACAGCAGGGCAAAACCTCAAAGGCAAGAGACGAGTTAGAGTATTTCTCAGGTATGCTATTTACAGCGAAGGCAAACTACGCTGACGGCTCTGACGGACCTCACTTCAATAACGAGAATGATATGTTCTTCGCAGGCGGTTATTCCAATGGGGAGCACGTTAAAAAGGGCGATTCGCAGGTCGTTATTTACAGCTGCAAGGGTATAGATATCAATAAAGATATCAAGCTGACCTACTGCATACCTTACGGTGATTTTGAGGGAGTGGAGTACACGTCCGACCAAGCGTTGAATGACGAGGATATCGACTGCGGATATGAGGAGCTTGATGGCTTTGAATACACCACTAACTTCGCACCTAACGTCAAGAGCGTGGAGCTTAAAAGCAAGGACGGCAAAAAGCTTGTGCTTTCCGAATTTGAGATATACTCGCCCGATGATGAACACTTCGGTGAAAAGGTCAACACGGAAATGGTAAACGGCACACCTACCCGAGTTGATGTGAGTGAAAGAGTATCGCTGATAAAAACCAATGGAGAGAAATATAAGCTGAGCGAGGATAACAAGACCGAGGCATTAGATGACCACATTATCTTGGGTGAGATAATCGACCCGGATGATTTCAAGGGAGTTGAGATAAACTCAGTGGAGTATCTGAAAGGCTGAAACAAAACTGCATACAGTTCCCGATAAGTATATCTTGTCGGGAACTGTTTTTTGTGATGTGGTAGACAAAGGCCTGAGAGTGTGCTATAATCATTTTACAAGAAAAAAGCGAGATGAGTAAATGAGGATCAAAAAACTGATTTCAGCGACAGTTTGCTGCGTGATGCTGCTCGGGCTTTTCGCAGGGTGCTGCACGGGCGAAAGCTCTCAGGCACAAAGCATACAGATGAGCAGCAGTAAAGGAAATGACGATATGGATATAGTATTGAATGATGCAAAGCTGCTCGGACGCACATACCGTGCTGATGACGGCAGTATATGGATGGGCCTTCCGGGCACGGGAGCAGAGCTTGAGTTCACAGGTGAAAGGCTTAGCGTGACACTCAGGGGCAATGCCGCCTCAAGCGATAAGGCTGCAAGAGTCGGTGTGTTCGTTGACGGGCAAAGAACGAGCGACATTTGTGTGAATGCCTCACAGCAGACTGTTGATGTCACGGGAAAGGGAAGTACCCCGGTGACAGTCAGGATAGTCAAGCTTTCGGAGTGTTCAGATTCCTGCTGTGCGATAGTGGGAGCTGACGCTCACGGCGGAAGCATAAAAAAGGCCTCGGACAAGCAGCGCAAAATAGAGTTCATTGGCGACTCGATAACCTGCGGCTACGGCGTTGACGACCCCGATCTTACTCACGGCTTTTCCACTGCGACCGAGGACTGTACCAAGGGCTATGCCTACAAGACGGCTCAGCTGCTCAATGCCGATCACAGCCTTGTATCGTTCAGCGGCTACGGTGTGGTCTCGGGCTGGACAGGCACAGGCGAAAAGAATACCTATTCGCTCGTCGAGCCTTATTACGAGAGCTACGGTTTTACCGAGAACAGCGGTTTTGACGGCAAAAAGCCCTCAGATATAAAATGGGATTTCTCACGGTTTGTGCCCGATGTCGTGGTGCTCAACCTTGGGACCAACGATATGTCATATACCCTTGATGACCCCGGCAGACAGCAGGAGTATATCGCAGGATATGTTGATTTTCTCAAAAAGATACGATCAGTCAACCCGAATGCGAAGATCATCTGTGCCCTTGGAACAATGGGGACGCTGCTGTGTCCTGCAATGCAGCAGGCGGTGACACTGTACAGCACACAAACGGGCGATAAAAACATCGCTGCCATTGAGCTTCCGCTTCAGGATCAGGAAAACGACGGCAGTGTGATCCAGGGACACCCGACTGAGATCACCCACGATAAGGCTGCAAAGCTTGTCAGCGAGAAGATCAAAGCGGAAATGAACTGGTAGTCTATCAGATGTAAGAAATAAAAGCAAAGACAGCTATACAGAGGCAAAACTTCTGTATAGCTGTTTGTGTTTTGTGCATTGTTTACGAGAAATGGCGAGAATGTTTGTGCAAGGCGACAAACTTTGAGCTTTTCTGCACATATTATGGCTTCTCAATCGTTCTATATAATAGAGAACAGTTTTGAAATAAATATATATTTACAGTTAAATACAAATGTGATATAATGTCATTTTAGGGGGGAGTTTACCGTGGGTGAGAAGAACAAAAGAGTGATAGCTGCTGAGGTGATGATGTCGTTTGGGTACTGTGCGCTGTGCATGATAGAATATCTCCTGCTTCCGGCGGTGGACAAAAGCGGAGAGACCTTTGCATATATAGTTATCCAGTGCTACGGGCTGATGGTGGTATCATTCTTTCTGCTTTTGAAATTCAGGATCATTTATCTGGTGATACCGTTTCTGAGCTACTATGCGGCGAAGAGTCTGATACTTCTGAATCACCATTTTGACCACACCACAAATTGGGATTTTTTCGAGCACGATTATTACAACCGTGAGCAGATGCTGATGTCGGCGTGTTACCTGTTCGTGAACGTCCTGCCGCTTTCAATGGTGACGAGGTGGCTGTACAAGAGCTGGAAAAAGCTCAAGGCGGAAAATCAGGCTCGTGAGATGCAGCAGGCTTTGCAGGCTTCACAGGTGGATCCGGCACAACAGACGGACGGGCAGTCAGAGCTTCCCACAGCGACCGTTACGCAGAGAGTTGTGACGGCGGACGTTCCCCCGCAGGACGCATTCATTTATGAGGAGCCGATAGTGATAAAGCTTGCACCGCAGCCCGATGAGCCGATGAGCGAGAGGTCGCATCTGTTTCGCAAGATAGGTCTTAGCCTTTGGCTTCACCTTGTATGCTTTCAGATGATACTGATCCTGCCGTATCGGTGGGTGCCGATGTGGCTGTCACAGATGATCCTGGAAATGATCTCAACAAAAGAAGGTTTTATTGCTTATGTCCTGATATTGTGGGCGCTGTGCAACATTCCGCTGGTGGTCGGTTCAAGAAAGCACCCGTTCAGTAACACAGAGTGCAGGATAGTTTACAGGGTGTTCTCGGGATTATTCTCGGCAATTTTGTTATGGTTGTGTTTCCGGCCGTTGTTTTACTTCCTGTTCACGCCGTTTTCGTTTTGAGGTGAGAGTATGAGTTACATAAGTGTCAGAAAAAAACTGCTGGTTTGGCTGACCGTTCTGACAACGGCAGTCCTGGGAGCTTGTTCATCAAATACGACTGACAACCACGACATCAATGCGAGGGACTATGTCACAAGTACGATGAACTGTCAGACAGACATTGGCTGTGAACCTGATTTTGCCTTTGCATCGGGAGATCTTTATGTGTTTTTCAACGACTATCTTGATGTTTACAACTATGAGGGAAAACTCACCTCGCACAAGACCGGTCACAAAGTCGTCAAGGCGGACGGCGGCAAAAGAAGTATGTACTTCATCGACGAGAACAAAGACCTGTACAGCTTTGATATGCAGACTGATAAGTCCGAAAAGCTTTTGAGCAAAGTGTGCGATATCTCGGTCGGCAACTGGGTGAACGGTGCAGTGACCGATGACGGAAAGCTTTATCTCTGGGGCGAAAATGCCGCTTACTATCTCGGCAGCCCGGCGAACAAACCGACACAGTACAAAAGTGATGTGCATTGGGTGGATATCGAATCGGGCTTGCAGCATCTTCTTGTGCTGGACGACAAGGGAAACGTCTACGAAAGCAGGACCGTAGAGAGCTTCACGCCGATAACTAAGATAGAGGCGCTAAAGGATATTGAGTCGATATACTGCTGCTCGGAGAATATCGCAGTCGGGAAAAACGGGCATATCAATTACTGGTTCGGAGATTACGGCTCTGATGAACATTCAATTTATACTGATCCCCCAAAAAAGATAGAAGCCGTCCTCAACGGTCTGAAGCCGGACAGTTTCAGACTCAGCGGACATTACAGCATCGCTATCGTGGGTGATGAAGTGTTTTACTGGGGATACTTCGGCCCTTCAAAGTATAATAAAGGTGAAGATAATATTCGTTCTCCCAAGTACGACAGCGGACTGACCGACTTTGATGATATTTACTGCGGAAGCTCAACATTCGTGCGCAAAGCAAAGACTATAAGGATATATAAGAGGTAGTGAAAATGAGCAAAGGATTTAAAAGGTTTCTGTTGATAATGATACTTATCGTGTTGGGGATACCGACAGCTGTAATGCTGCTTTTTGCTGTATCAGAGAGCCTGAACAGATATTCGGTAAAGACAGTTTTCGGCGACAGCTTCGATGTGAACTATGATGACTTTAAAGATCAGAGCATTGTGAGTATCCCCGGCTCAAGACTGTATTTTACGCTTGACGGCAAGATAACAAAAGATGATCTTATTCCTCTCAGTCACACCGACGGGCTGACGATATACAGTGTGCGTGGGATCGTGGTATTCAATGATGCAGGGGATCTGAAGATGCTAAAAAATGAGGACGATGTCGATGATAACCCCAAGGTCGCAAAGTTCGTAATGCAAAATATCGTTTCCGACCCGGGGCTGTTTGAATACAACATCAGAGATTTTCTCAAAAGCAAGTCATACGCAAACGAAGCAGAATATGTAGTGCAGTGTGTCAATAATAATCAGTTCAGCAGCCTTGATGATTACGGGATAAAAAAGCTCAAAGGCACGCAAGCTATTGACAGGATAAGCCATAAAGCCCGGCAGATAAAGCGTCAGCAGGAAAGTGAAGCTGAGTTACAATAATAAAAAAGTCCTCCGAGTGGAGGATTTTTTTATTTACCCCTTGACAAAACTAACGAATGGTAGTATAATAACTAACGAACGGTAGCTTAGTTCAGAGAGAGGTGAGATAAATGGATAAAAGGGAAGAGATACTGCTTGCAGCGCTGGAGCTTGCTTCGCAAAAGGGGCTTGGCAGTGTTTCGCTGGGGCAGATAGCGGACAGGGTCGGCATAAAAAAGCCTTCGCTTTATAATCATTTCAGCTCCAAAGAAGAGATAATAAAGGAGCTTTATGTGTATCTGCGTGAAAAAGCCGGGCAGCAGCTCCCGCCTTCGGGCGAAGATATAAGTGCGCTTATAAAGGAAAGGACCGCTTATGAGGTGCTTGTTATGTCGGCGAAGAGATATGGCGCAATGAACAGCGATGAGAAAATGATGCAGTTTTACAGGGTGATCTACTCGCAGAGATCGCTGGATCCCACTGCCGCACAAATAGTTGCACAAGAAACAGAGAAAATGATAGCTGCGACAAAAGCTTTGTTCTACGCTCTTTGTGCGCATAAAAAGCTCAGCTGCAAGGATATAGATCAGGCTGCGCTGGGATTTGCGATGAGCGTGCATTCGATACTTGACTATATGAATGACTGCAAAAGCTGCGGTAAGCAGGCGGACGAGAGGCTGCTTTCAGACTATGTGAAATGGTTCTGCGAGCAAATAGGGGGACAAACGAATGAATAAAAAGACACTTATAAATTATATTGGAGCACTGGGAATAATCGCATTTTTATCATATCTTGCAGCTGTGGTGTTCTCGCCTCTGGCTTATCCGGGGTATGACTGGATGTCGCAGGCGGTGAGCGACCTGAGTGCGCAAAACGCACCTTCAAAGCTGCTGTGGAACCAGCTGAGTGCACCGTACAACAAGTGCACGCTGGTGTGCCTTATGGGCGTGTGTGTCTATATCAGAGACAGGCTCAACAAAACGCTTCGTGTAGGCATTTACCTGTTCACGATAATGAGCTGGATATCGGGCATAGGATACTCGATGTTCCCGCTTTCGGACAGCGGTTATGCAGGAACATTCCAGGACATAATGCACATGTATATAGTTACTGTTCTTGTAGTAATGCTTTCGATAGCGTCGCTGATAATGATAATGGTCGGTGGGTACCGTGACAGAAAATACCGCTATCTTGCGATCGCTGCAACAGCTGCACTGGCAATGATGTTCATAGGTGCAATAGGCACAAAAGCTGTTCCGAAGCAATATTTTGGGATCGTCGAGCGGTTCAGCGTGTTTGCCGCAACAGGCTTCACAGCCTTTCTGGGAATTAGCCTTTTCAATGGATTTAAGCCTAAAGATCCGGCAGAATGAAAAAAGCCATACAGAGTTTTTTATCTCTGTATGGCTTTTTCGTTATCCGATCATTTTAGTGTGTACTCAGTTTGCGAATATGCGTCCGGTCTCATCTGTGTGAGCCTTTCCCTTTTCACAGGCATATGCAACTGCATTTTTAACAGCCGTGTCCATAACGTCTGCGACTCGTGTGAAACCGAACAGTTTTGTGAGCTCGTGCACGAGATCGTCTTGCGTCATGCTTATCTGCTCGTTCAGAATGAGAAGTATCGCATTGGTCAGCTCCTGCGGGCAGACATCTGAGAACGAACGCTTGCCCTTTGCGTCCTTGGGGATCCTGCACTTGTCATAGTTTTCCGGATCCTGATCGTCACGCCAGTAGTAAACATCATTTTTGCCGTCGGGATTATTCCTGCTTGTGACCTTTATCCTACAGCTGTTTGCCAGTGCAAAGAAATGCTTTTCGACCTCTGGCTTGGGATTTGCTATCCCCCACGCTGCAAGCACGGTCTTCATCGTCTGTTCCTTGCTGACAGGTCCCATAGCATCAATGGTCTGCCTTATCTGAGAAGCGATCTTCTGCTCGGATCCGGCCTTGGTGAACTCTGATGGTTTTCCGGCCTTTTCGAGAGTTATCGCCTCAAAAGCATCACATCGCTCAGCGACTGTGGGGATCTTCTCTTTTTCAAATTCAAGTGCCTTTGGCTTTTGCTGTGTCCCGGGCTCTTCAGCGATCGGATCGTTGTATTCTGCGATCGCTGCTTCGATCTCAGCTTTGAGCTTTTCAAGTACCTTCTCGCTGTTGTCGTACCAGTCAAGAATGTTGACGTTGTACATTCTCCAGCCAAGCCCTCTGAGCACTGATGGCTGCAAAACATTTCTGTCACGGGCAGTCGTCTTTTCAAGGTTTGCATCGCCCATGCAGCTTATGCCCAGAACATATTCGTTTTCGTTGTCCGGGCAGACGATGCCGATATCTATCTTGTATTCTGAGCAGCCGATGTTGGTCTTGGTTTTGTACCCGAGCTTTTGTATCTGCTCACTGACAAGCTGCACAAACCCGTTGTCGCTTGCCTTGTGATCGCTCACTCTTACAGGCAGCGCTGCCTGCCCCTTTGCTGCGAACTCGATAAAGCCCTTCAAGCCTGCAACGCCCTCGGAACGAGTTCTTGAAAGGTCGATCTGATCGGGTCTTATCACCGAGTAAACGATCATCTGTTTTCTTGCTCTGGAAACTGCAACGTTGAGCCTTCGCCAGCCGCCGTCACGGTTTACGGGACCAAAGTTCATTGACACTTTTCCGTCCTTGTCCGGACCATAGCCCACCGAGAACAGGATAACATCACGCTCATCACCCTGAACATTTTCAAGATTCTTTATAAGTATCGGCTCGTACATCTCATTTGCATACTGCTCCAGCTGCGGGTCTTCAAGGAATTTATCAGAAAGCATATCGTCTATCAGCACCTGCTGAACGACGCTGAATGTTACAACACCGATGCTTTCCTGCCTTAGCTTTTCGTCTTTCAGGCGGCGGACTATCTCGTTTACTATCGCCTCACCCTCAGCCTTGTTCTGCTTTGAGGAGCCTTTGTCATAGAATCCTTCAAGCTGTACCCAGCTTACCCGTGAGACCTGATCGTCAGGCGATGGGAATGTGAGCAGCTTGTTATCATAGTATTTTGCATTGCTGTACGCAATAAGGCTCTCGTGCCTTGAGCGGTAGTGCCACAGCAGATGCTTTGACGGCATCGAAAGCGCAAGGCAGTCGTCAAGCACGCTTTCAAGATCCTCCATATCCTCATTTTCCTCGTCAAACTGGTTGGTGTCGAAAAATGTAGTTGGCGGGAGCTGCTTGGGATCGCCCACAATTACCACATTTTCGCCCCTTGCGATAGCGCCCACGGCTTCGCTTGTCGGCAGCTGTGAAGCCTCGTCGAATACGACAAGATCAAACTTCGGGAACCCGGGGTCGATGTACTGCGCCACAGATATCGGGCTCATCAGCATACAAGGACAGATCCGGCGAAGCAGTGTAGGAATGCTGTCAAACAGCTTTCTTATCGGCATATTTCTGCCGCCGCTTTTTATTGCTTTGAGCAGCATTGAAAGCTCCGAAGTGCCCTGTGCAGCGGTGGAAGCGTCCGGGATATTAGCCGACAGCTTTGAAACAAGTTCAGTTATTGTCAGCTCCTTGAACTTTTCGTCAGCCTCAGCGTATTTTCTTACTGTTTCCTCAAACCTTGCGCCCTGGAAGCCGGCAAGCGACGGTGTGTCGTGCATCACGCTTATGATTATTCCCTGAGCGAATGCACACTCAAACGCAGGCGAAATGCTCTGCTCGTCAACATCACCGTTTTCGTATGAGTTGTCAAGATCCTCAAGACCAAGCGAAATGAGCTTGTTTCTTGCCTGCGTGAGCATGGTCCTGTCACGAAGCTCTCCGATGTTGTTGGTAAAGCCCGTGAAAACATCGCAAAGATCTGCGATGTAGTCAGTGCTGCTGTCTATTGGTGTAAGATCAACGCTGAAGTCACCGCTCATCGTCGCAATGCTCTGCTTCATTTTTGCTATTGCCTCTGCGTTGGCTGCAAGCTGCTGCTGCGAGCTTCTGTCAGCGGCAAACGCACGGGCAAAGCCAAACAGTGATGACTTTATTTGCTCGTTGTCACGGCACAGAGTGTTTATCTGCTCTCTGAGCTTTACCGAGTTGTCAAGCATTGCTTTCATACACTGAGTGTCAGAAGCCTCACCGTTATAAATGCCCGTGAAAACACTCTTTGCGTTGGCAAGCGTGTCGATGTGAGCAGCAAGCTTTCTGACAGACGACAGCGTTTCACACGCCTGCATGAAATTCTCCTTTGTGATGTCATCGGGGTTTTTGCAGTGTATCTTCAGCTCCTTTACGAGCTTGCTTTGTCCCATTGATTTTCCCAGTATCCATTTTTGTTCCGAGCGTTTCCAGTCAAGCATGGCGTTGTCGCAGTCAAAACCGTAAACGCTGTCATTGAAGGAGGCGGAGATCTGCGCCTTTGTATTTCTCAGCTGTTCGGTCTCGCTGATGAGCGCTGCGCATTCGGCATCAAAATGACCGCTTTGGTCGTTGAGCACACCTGCGCAGAATTCTCCGGAGCTGCTCAGCGTCTGAGCGAACTCACCCACAGATGTGATATTTTTTCTGTTTGGTTCAAGCGAAACGCCGATCATACCACACAGCGAATCATAAGCCTTCTGAGCCTCATCCGCCCTTGCACGAGCGTATTTCACCGATGTCTCAAAAGCATTTCTTATCTCTACTGAATACTTGGGATTCTTGTAGTATTTCAGACCTGACTTTTCAAGTCCGCCAAGCTCTTTTGCGCATACGATGATATCGTTTATCGCATCCCGTATCTGTTCGAGTTTCTGAGCGTCGATGCTCCTTGCAAGATCTGCATCAATGTTGACTCTGCCGTTGTATTGCTTGTATTTTTCATAGTTCACAACGCAGTGGTACATCGAGATCCCGCAGGCTCTTGACTTGTGAAGCTCGGTGATTATCTCGTTGAGATCCTCACGCAGCTCGTGGACTCTTTTTGCCTGAGCCTGATATTCAGCAGGCGCTTTAACGTGCCCGACCTCAAAAGTCTTTTCCAGCTGTGAAAGCACAGCCCTTTTCTGAGCCTTGTTTGAGTGAAGCTCAAGACAGAACGGGTCAAGCCCTATCTTTGCAAGACGTTTCTGAACAACAGAGAGCGCAGCCATCTTCTCAGCGACAAAAAGCACCGATCTGCCGTTGTAAAGTGCGTTTGCGATAAGGTTTGTGATCGTCTGTGACTTGCCTGTTCCGGGAGGGCCGTGCAGCACAAAGCTCTCGCCCTTTGAAGCGAGATATATCGCTGCAAGCTGGGAAGAATCAGCGCTTGTCGGCACTGCCATATCTGCTGGCTTGACCTCGTTGTCCAGCTGCTGCGGCGACACATCAAGAATTCCCGGCTGCCATTGGAGCTTGCCGCTGATAAGGCTTGCAACGACCTTGTTGCGCTTCAGCTCATCGCTGCGGTTGCGGATATCGTTCCACATGATGAACTGGCTGAACGAGAACTGCCCGAGAAAGGCGTATTCAATAACGTCCCAACGTTTCTGAGCCATAACGCCCTGACGCATCGTGTTGAAAACAAGCGGCAGATCAACACCGCTTTCGTCCGTCGGGAGCGGATCAAGACCGTTGATAGTAATGCCGAAATCCTGTCTGAGAAGCTCCAGCAGAGTGATGTTCATCTGTATCTCCTCATCACGGATCCTCAGAACATAGCAGCGTTCCTGAAGCTTTTTCACAAGATCCACCGGCACCAGCACCAACGGGGCGTATCGTGCGTGCTCGCTGCGGTCTGTCTCGTACCATTTCAGAAATCCAAGCGCAAGATAAAGTGTGTTTGCGCCGTTTTCTTCAAGGCTGAGCTTTGCCTGGCGGTGAAGCTTTTTCATCACCTTTTCAAGCTCTGCATCTTTAAGAACAGTTCTCAGACGGTTCTTTTCAAACTCACTGTTTGCGATAGATGTCAGCCTGTCCTCGTTGTTGTGAAGCTCAAACATTTTATTGTCCGTCGTTTCCAGTGACATATCGTCCGGGACGGAAAGTATTTTCATATCGCTGCCTGCGGAAACTGCGTCCTCAAGCTTTGCAAGATCCGGCGCAATGAACTGAACGCTTGATGAGGTCGGACGGAAGTTGAGAAGCGAGTTTCTCAGGCTCAGATCAAGCAGCTTTCTTTCCCACAGAGTCTGCCTTGTGACAGGCTGCTGCGGATCAGCGGTCTTTCCCGAAAGGCTGACATTTATCTGCTGCGGAGCAGAAGTTATCTCGTCTTTGCTGCGTTTGCCGAAGTCGTTTGCAAAGACCTGTTCACCCTCGACCTGAACGGGCATCGGTCTGAGCGAGTTGCCGCGGCATCGTGAAATGTCCACCGCAAGCACAAATTCCTCCGGCTTGTACATATGGCTTTCAGCTGCCGCCTTGGAGTCGTCAAAATCCACAGCCTGACCGGCAACAAAGCTCGTGCATTCGACAAGACAGATCTGGTCTATGCCCTTTGCCATTCTCTTTGTGATAAGGCTGGCGTCGTCCTCGGTACAGTTGGGGAAATTCATGTCTTCCAGCCAAACGCCTGCAAAAGCGTGACCGTTTGTAAAGATTATAACAGGGTTCAGCCCGACAGCCTCAATACATGAGGCGTACAGCACTGCAAGGTCAATGCAGGTACCGCTTTTTGTCGTCAGCACATCACCCGGCAGCCGTATACGCTGCCCGAGGGTCTCAAAGCTTGCCTGATGAACGATGTAGGCTATCTGCTGCTGCTGTAATGCTGCATAAATTGCCGCAGCCTGGTTTTTGACAACGTTGGGATTTTTACTCTGATAGCCGTCGAAAGTGGGCGATCCGGTCCATTGCTGCAAAAACGCAGCTGCCTTTCCGACAGTCTGCATTACCAGCGGGTGGTTGGGCATAACATAGGCGCACAGCATCTCCGGGACATAGTTGACACCCATCCACTGGTTTGCAGGCAGAAGCTCGATGCTGCCGCTTGCGCTGTCAAGCGTGTCGCCGTTTTTTTCAACACTGATCGTTACCGTCGCCACTGTCTTTTCGGTGACAGCATACAGATACTGAGCGCTTATCGTAAGCACAACAGGGGAGACCTCAGCTGTTCTGTTCGGGTCAAGCGAAGCGATACGCTGCTCGTAAGGCTTGGCAAACTCAGGCTCAAAGCTGATTTTCAGCACAAGGTCATCAAGCGTCTGATCGGTGTTGTTGGTCAGCAGCACATTGCGGACAACGGGCATATAGTTCTGAACAAAAGCATAGTTTATCTTCTGTGTGATGTTTGCAGAAATAGTCAGGCTGTTTCCCATATGTTTTTCCCTCCTGTTAGGTAATTAATGATCCACAAAAACAGTATAGCACAAAAACTCAGTGTTTGCAACAATTTTACGGCGGTATTGCGCAGCATTTCTGTACAGCCTTTCGGTTGACTTTTTTGCTGTAAAATAGTATAATAAAAGTTCAAAGTGTTATTTGAAAGGAGCAACGCTTTTCAAGCGGAAATCATATGGTCAATTTCAGAAAAGGACTTCACGACGGCATACCTATCGCACTTGGCTACCTGTCGGTGTCCTTTACTTTCGGGATACAATGTATCGCCAACGGACTTAGCTGGTGGCAGGCGTTTCTGATATCACTTACCAACCTCACATCAGCAGGTCAGTTTGCAGGACTTGGGATAATCTGCGCAGGTTCAGCAGCGTATTTCCAGATGGCGTGCACACAGTTCATCATCAACCTTCGCTATGCGCTTATGGGGCTTTCTTTGTCGCAGAAGGCTGACGGGTCTTTGAAGGGGATACACCGCTGGCTCACGGGCTTTGGCATAACCGACGAGATCTTCGTGGTCGCAATGGGCAACAAAAGCGAGGTTTCAAATAAATATATGTACGGGCTGATACTTCTGCCTGTCATCGGCTGGTCGGGCGGAACATTTCTGGGTGCAGTCGCAGGTACGCTGCTTCCAAAAGTCGTTTGCAGCGCACTTTGCATAGCTATTTACGGAATGTTCCTTGCGATAATCATACCGCCTGCCAAAAAAAGCAGTGCAGTGCTCAGGGTCATACTTATCGCTGTTGTATTGAGCTGCTGCTTCAAGTATGTTCCGCTGATGAAAAGAGTTCCCGGCGGATTTGCGATAATAATATCAACTGTCGCTGCATCAGCACTTGGTGCGCTGTTTTTTCCCGTTGCGGAAAATGACGCAAAGGAGGAGACGGCGCAATGACGGATACAGGTGTTTTCTTCATCTACCTTGCGATCATGGCAGGCGTTACTTATCTTATCAGGGCTGTGCCGTTCGTGCTTTGCAAGGGAAAGATCAAAAGCAAGTATGTAAGGGATTTTCTATACTATGTGCCAATGGCTGTGCTGGGTGCGATGACATTCCCGGATATTTTTTATGCAACCGGGAATTATGCATCGTCGATCGCCGGCTTTGTCGTTGCGTGTCTGCTTGCATTCTTTGAAAAGAGCTTGCTGACAGTGGCAATAAGCGCAAGCGGTGCGGCGCTGGCGGTGGAGCTTGGTATGATGCTGATAAAATAATACGGTGAGCATTTATGTTAAGACTTGAAGAGATAACTCACGAGAACATAGACGATATACTCGGTCTGTGTGTCAACGATGAACAAAAAAGGTTTTGTGCGCACAACGCTAAAAGCATCGCAGAGGCATTTATCGCTTTGTCACACGGCGGTCATGCGTTCCCTTTCGGTGCCTTTGACGACGGTACACCTGTCGGGTTTGTGATGATAGGCTACGGCATTGATGACGAATGGAGCGATCCTCCTGAAATTGCAAAAAACAACTATAACATCTGGCGGCTGATGACAGACAAAAATCATCAGGGAAAAGGTTACGGCAAAGGCATATTGAAGCTTGCGCTTGACTTTATACGGACCTTTCCCTGCGGCAAAGCAGAGTACTGCTGGCTGTCTTATTCGCCGCAAAACACTGCGGCAGAAAACCTGTACAGTTCATTTGGCTTCACTAAGACCGGCTCTTTTGACGGCAGCGAACAGATAGCCGTTTTGAAGCTTTGAATAAACAGCTTTTCATATTCATAAGGGAGGATTTCTGATGATCGGACTTGGCACGCTGATAAACGGCGCAAGTATAATCGTCGGCGGAATAATAGGTCTGTTTGCGGGCAAGCTGTTCAAAAAAGAGCAGCAGGAGTCGCTGAGCAGAGTCTGCGGAGTGAGTGTGCTTTTCATCGCCATTGCAGGAGCGATGGAGGGAATGCTGAAAATAGATGGTGGCGCAGTGAAAAGCGGACGTGCTATGCTGATAGTGCTTTGCCTTGCGCTGGGAACGATAACAGGCGAGCTGATAGGGATAGAAAAGGGCTTTGAGCGCTTTGGTGAATGGCTGAAGGTCAAAAGCGGAAACAGCGGCGACAGCGGATTTGTCAACGCATTCGTGACCGCATCGTTCACGGTCTGCATAGGAGCAATGGCTATCGTCGGAGCAATACAGGATGCGCTTCTTGGGGATTATTCAACGCTGACAGTCAAGTCGGTGCTGGACTTTATTATAGTTGCAGTGATGACATCTTCACTTGGAAAGGGCTGCATTTTCTCAGCAATACCCGTGCTGATATTTGAGGGCAGCGTGACGCTGCTGGCACGGCTCATCTCAACGATAATGACGCAAAAGGCGCTTGAAAACCTTTCACTGATAGGTTCTATACTGATCTTCAGCGTGGGAGTCAACCTGGTGTGGGGCAAAAAACTGCGTGTGGCAAATATGCTGCCTGCGATAATTTTTGCTGTCGCTGCGGCATATCTTCCATGGGAGCTTTAAAACAGTACCGCAAAAAGAGTATCTTGATGAAATGAACTGAAAAGGATTAAAAAAATGGATCTTTTAAAGCTGCTTTTTATAGCTTTGAGCCTTTCGATGGACGCTTTTGCAGTGTCCGTCTGCAAGGGTCTGGATATGAAAAAAATAAACTATGCTCACGCTGCTGTGATCGGCGGATTTTTCGGAGCTTTTCAGGCAGTGATGCCGCTTATCGGCTGGGCAGTGGGCAGACAGTTTGCAAACCTTGTGACCTCGCTGAGCCACTGGATAGCCTTCGGATTGCTGGCGTTTATCGGTGTAAAGATGTTTGCTGAGGCGTTCAGGCAAGACGAGGAGGAGATCCCCGAAGGGATCGACTATAAGGAGCTGTTTATTCTTGCGATCGCTACAAGCATTGATGCACTTGCGGTCGGGGTCGTGTTTGCGTTTGAGGACGTGAAGATAATCCCGTCGGTGCTTATCATCGGTGTGACGACATTCGTGCTGTCGGTGATCGGTGTTGCTGTCGGCAACCGTTTTGGCGCAAAGTACAATAAGGGCGCTCAGATAGCGGGTGGAACGATCCTTGTGCTGCTTGGGACAAAGATACTTCTTGAGGGACTTGGAGTGTTCTGAAAAAAAGCGTACAGGAAAATGTGAGATAAGACTTGACAATGCCGTCACATTGTGTTATAATATACAAGTTGAAAATGCGTCAGTAGCTCAGCTGGATAGAGTAACTGGCTACGAACCAGTAGGTCGGGGGTTCGAGTCCCTTCTGGCGCAGACCAATAAACGCACCTTGCAGTAATTGCCGGGTGCGTTTTTATTTGTCAGTTTATAAAATATACAGTAATTTGTTGACATTTGTAAAAGGCAGTGCTATACTGTTTTTGTATGAAAGGAGTTTGGTAATATGAAGCGTTTTTTGTCAATTTTACTTGCGGCGGCACTTACCGTTTCAATGATTGGCTGTTCTGAAGGAAGTTCTGCTGATACGGATCAGGAAAGCTCTGTTGAAGAAGTATCTTCAAAACCCGAAATGGGTAGTATAAATATGAAAGACTTTTCAGGCCTAATTGCAGATAATAGTCTTAAACCGCCCATAAAAACGAATGACACTCAAAGCAGCAAAACTGAAACAAACAAAACCTACAATGTACAAGATGCGGATTATAACAACGGAAAATACAACGGAAAATACACAGGTCAGTTTGTAGGAAACTATCCTGAGGGCTGCGGTCAGTTAGTCATGTCAGATAATCAATGGCTCACTTGTGCAACCTGGAAAAAGGGAGTTCCTGACGGTCCGGTAAATCTATATCTTAAAGAAAACAATACTATTTTAATAATTGATGGTAAAATGAAAGACGGTGTATTTCAGGGTGAACAGGAAATGATGTACTCTGAGTATACTGATAATACCTGCCAAAAATTAGACAGCATAACATATATAGCTTCAAATATGGTTGACGACAAAATGAATGGCGACGCTGTTATGTGTGTAATCGATAACGATGGTAGAATTGTGTTCTCATTGGGAAAGGCAAAAGACGATGAAATGACAGGCGACTGGAAATATTACATCACTGACGGTGAAAAAATACTGGATGAGGGAACTATTTCAAATGTCAAAAAAAAGAATGGTCTGTTGTCAAAGCTCGGTAACGTATTGAAAGGGATCGGTAAGATCGCCAAGAAGGCTTTCACCAAGATAAAAGATTCTATCGGCAATGTTATCAATAAGTTCAAAGGACTTCCTGCCGAGCAAAAAAACAGAATAACCAAGATCGGTAAATATCTTGGAGGAAAGTTTGCTGATAAGCTTTATGAAGATAAGCAATTAGAGCAGCAGTATAAATTAAAGCATCCGGTCAAAGCTGCCTGCAAAGGATTATATAATGGTGCAAAAGATATTTGTGAGGGATACGACGCATTCTTCGGTTAAACCGACTGATAAATATTTTTAATAAAGAAAAACAGGCGTGGTTTGCGTCTGTTTTCTTTTTAAGCGGTCAATGTTATTGCCGGTGATGTTCTGGGATCGAGTGTACAGTTTACGACAAAAAAACAGCCGTTCACGACAAAAGCTCCGAATAGATCTGTTATTGTGCTATTATCATTACAGATCAAACAAACGGAGGTATTGATATGAAAAGATTATCTGTGATCTTAGCGGCACTTTTATTGAGCGTTTCAATGGCATCATGTTCAGAGCATGACGGCGATGTTCAGACATACGGGTTTGGAGCTGATATAGTTCAATTCACTGCTTATACTGATGAAACGGCTGATGAGCAGTCCGACACGTCAGATGATGAACCTGAACAGACTGCGGCAACTGCTGCAACAACTTCTGCATCAACTACGACAAGCAGCAAAGAAACAACTGCGACAACGACCAAGACTGCTTCCACAACAACGGCTGAGCCATCGGAAACTACAAGAAAGTATGCTGTGACAGAAAAAGCTGCTGAAACTGTGATTGAAACATCAGCTAAGAGCAGGCTTGAATATCACAAGCATTTCAGCGGTCTTTCAAGATATAGTGTTATCAGTATTGATTCAAAAAACTACAGTGAACGATTCCGTGCAACAAGTTATGATAAATGGTATTTCTACAACTTTGGCGAGCGTGTAGTCAGCGGATATGGCAATGATAACAAAGCAGTGACAGTGGCTGCTTACAGCGGCATAGAGGCAAGGATAACCAACAAAAGAACGCTGAATGTAACGGCATTCGGAAATGTTGATAAAAGCGGTATTTCAATAAATTATGAAAATAACGCAGGGCGTGTGAATTACAGATCACAAACGCTGAGTTCAAGCAAAGCGACCGCAAGTGCTGATCTATGGGACTCCTGCTTTGTAAACGGGCTGTATGAGATAAGCTGCAAGTTTACGGTAAACGGCAAAACAGACACGGCTTATGTTTATCTGTTTGTGAACTGTGCATCTGACAGCTCAAAGGACTATGAATTCTATCTTTGCAACGGCGAGAAGCACTACCTGTCAAGTGAATTTGCCAAAAACAACAAGCAAAGATACAGCGATCTGATGAAGCTTTTTGAAAGACAGGGCGTTACTCCGCAGAAGGCTCTCACAGCACGCCGCCACTATCCGCTTTCTGCACCTGTTGATAATGATGACACACAGTACTGGGTAACTCTTTCTCATAAGATCTTAAAGGGCAAGGAAAACTATTCTGCTGAATCCAAAGCTCTTTATCTTCACGACTGGATGACTTCCAATCTTAAATATGACGAATACAAGGTCAGGGTGCTTGGTTATCAGCGATACAAGGACGCTAAGGGCAACACCTATCCGCAGTATTATGTATCAAAAAACTACACGGGAGTATGCCTTGACTTCTCCAGCATCTATGCAATAATGTGCCGTGAGTTCGGTATACCGTGTGTTGTGCTCACAAGCAGTACTCATGCATGGAATGCTATCTATCTGGACAACAGGTGGTATGAGGTGGATCTTACAGTGGACACCAAAAGAATTGTTGAGGGCAAGGATACCAACAAAGTGACAAACGCTGATGAACTGTACAGCTATTATGGCTTTTGCAGACCTGAAGTGAACAGCCAGGTCGCCAAATCAGCCACAACGTACTGCTGGTGACCGTTCACGACACAGATTATACAATTCACGACAAAAAACCGTTCTTCTCCAAAATGTATGCTATTATAAATACAGTAAATGAAACGAAAAGGAGATGATCGCAATGCCAATGGTTTATTGCAGCAAATGCGGAAAGCTCGTCAGCACAAGGGCAGAAAACTGCTGCCGGTGCGGAGAGCCTCTTGCAGACAGTGCCGAGCTGAGGCGATACGAGCTGATGCGTCTGCGAAAAGAAAAGCTCAGCGATATTTACATGGTGAGCACACTTTTGCTGATAAGCCTTATAATGATCGTGGTGTTCAGCGGTGGTTGAACATGAAATCAAGCTGGTTTACAGTTAGTTTACACAAGTTTGTCGGTATATAAACATCTATGTATTATATTTAGGAGGAAATGATATGTATTGTAATAATTGCGGAAGTAAGAATAGTGAAGGCAGCAAGTTCTGTAATGCTTGCGGTGCAGCATTGGTTGACGGTGCAGCAAATGTGATGCAGTTTTCCCTGGCGGACAACGCACCTGCTCAAAAGGCAGGAAAGTCTAAACCGGTCTGGGCGTTGATAAAGCTGGTGGCAGGTCTTGGCTTTATTATCGGCGGCTATTTTCTGGGTCAGAACTCGGGCTGGATAAGCAAGACGACATCAAGTTCAAATGCCGGCGGTGCGGCAGATATGGGATCACTGGTGATGTATATAGTCGGAGGATTATTCCTGGTAGATATGATCTTTGGTCTGTTCAGGAAAAAGAAATAAGCCCGGGATCTGTTGTTCCGGAAAACACGGACTATTCGCTTTCAATAAATGCTCAAGCAGGATACTGACCTGAGATCCTGTTGTCAACGATTATCAGAAACTGCTCTCTTGTGTGCTTTTCGGGAGAGCAGTATTGGACTTTATAAATGGAGGTCAACGATATGAGAATAGCTGTATGCGATGATGAAAAACGCTTTGTCAAGGATTTCTCTGCGATAGTTGGCAGGCTTTACAGAAGCCTGGATATGATCGTAGATGAGTTCTCTGACGGGACGGCTCTTTTGCACAGTTTCGCTGCAAGAGCCTATGACATCGTATTTCTTGATATCGAGATGCCCGGAATGGACGGTATCTCTCTGGCTAAAAGACTGCGTGAGCAGAGCGAGAGTGTGTATATCGTTTTCCTCACAAGCCATGTCGAGTATGCGATAAAGGGCTATGAGGTCAACGCATTACGCTATCTCACAAAGCCTGCCACAGAGCAGGGCGTGCGTGAGGTGCTGGATCACGTGATAAAAAAGCAGAGCAGCGAGAAATTCATCTGGGTCAGAACCCGCGAAGGCGAACAGAGGATACGGCTTTCGGATATTGTTTACATAGAAGCACAGGATCAGAACCTTGTGATCATTACTCTGAACGCAAACTATGAACTGAGGGCAAAGCTGAATGATTACGAGCAGTTTCTCACTCCCGAGGGCTTTTTCAGGATACACCGAAGCTACATGGTCTCGCTGTCTAAGATAGTGAATGTTTCAGGGAAAGAACTGACTGTTGTGGGAGGGTACAAGCTTCCTGTGGCCAGAGGCAAGGATAAGGAATTTCGTGACGCATTTATGTCATTTGTCAGCAGGGAGGCGTTCTGATGCCCGTTGTATATGCCATTGTTGCAGCTGTTATTATTTCTCCGCTTGTGTCACTTTTTGTGATCACTCCGGCGGTGGTGATAAAGTGTTTTTTTGATGACAGGATAAGTGTGAATATCAAGCGTATATTTGTATGCATCGGTATATTGTTTTTCAATATGATCGTTTTTATTGCAGGTGCAATTATTACAGACAACAGCAGGATCAGTATTTACACTTGTATGACACTGCTTATGATCTCGGTGCTGATCGTTTTGCCGATCGTCCTTTTTTACAAAAGAGCTATGCCCAAAAGATACTATCTTGAAAGTCTGCTGTTGTTCTTCGCTGTTGCAAATGCTACTGTTATGTGCACGACGATGCTGTCAGTCCTCACGCTCAGCCTTTTGAATATCATTGGCTTTGACGTGAATGTTTCAAGCAGCGGCATTGCAGCGGCAATAATGATGCTATTGATATTTATTCTGTTATGCCTGTGGTTATCGCTTTGCTTTATCAGAAAAGGTATCTATCTTAAAATGAGAAAAAAGGATACGGTTCAGCTGTTGTTTTACTATATAGCGGCTATGTATTTCTATGCTGTGCTTTGTTCGCCTCATGTCAAGCTGCTGCCAAAGCTGATAAGAGGCTCGCTGACGGTGTTCTCTGTTTTATTGATACTGATAATACCTATTGTGATAATAAAGACAAGGCAAACGGCATATTTCAGCGAACTGAGCACACGCAGTGAGCAGTTCCTTGAAGCCGAGCTTGCTGCATCAAACGCTTACCGTCAGTCACAGGAGGACACAAGAGCTTTCCGCCACGATATGAACAACAATCTTGCAGTTGTTTCCTCACTGATGAAAAAAGGGGACTACCGTGAGGCTGAGCAATACATAAACGAGCTTCACGGCAGGCTGGCATCGTTCTCCCCACGCATTGTTACGGGTGACGATATGCTTGACGCACTGATATGTTCAAAGCTGACGGACATTGAAAGCAAGGGTATCAGCTTTACTGTAAACGGGGTCATTGAGGGCGGACTTGGCTGGAAACCGATCGACATATGTGCTGTGTTTGCGAACATGATCGACAATGCGGCTGAGGCTTGTGAAAGAATGACTTACGGGGCAAGATACATAGATCTGAGTTTTCGCAAGACTGAACATCAGCGGATAATCACCCTGAGAAACAGCACTGCTGAAAAGGTGGACTGCTCGCGGTTGGGAGACGGGACACACTACACCTCAAAGGCTGACAGCGGCAGTCACGGGTTCGGTGTCAAGAACATAAAAGATACGCTCAATAAGAACGGTGCGATGATGCAGCTCTGCTGCAGTGAAAATGAATTTATGACGACGATCATTTTAACGGGAGCAGGTGTGATGCTATGATTTGTAACAGATGCGGATACAATAATAAGGAAGATGATATATTTTGCTGCGGCTGCGGACAAAAGCTGTTCACGCAAAGCCTTGAAGCGGCACCTGCACAAACACCGTCCATGGTCGCTGAGTCTGTTAAGACGAAAGAGAAAAAGGACTACTCGCGGCTTATCTGGCTGCTGGTGGTGGTTTTATTCATTATACTGTCAGATGTATTCCTGCTTTCATTTTTGATGGATTCTTTTTCACAATACAAGGTAGTTTAACAAGTCTTTGACGGACACATTCAATAATAGTGCACTTCACAGCACACAAAAACAGTATGATCTATCATTTCACGACAAATAATGTGCAGTTGACGACAAAAAATACAAAACAGATCAACAATATGCTATTGTATATCCAGAGCAAGACAAACGGCTCACAAATAAGAATACAGGAGAGATTGATCATGTTTTGTAATCATTGTGGCAATAAAATCGAAGAAGATGCAAAGTTCTGCAACAGATGCGGTTCGAGGATAAATCGCTGCGAGACGAAAGTAACCGGATCCGAGACAGCATTAAACGGTGTGTGCACCACGACGGTCCGGGTGATGAATGCTCAGGGTACTGTGGCTGTGAAAAAAGGCAGAGCATCAGCGGTTTTCAAGTGGTCGATACCATTGGCAGCGATAGGAACGATGCTTGTTATTTCGGGCGTAAAGCAGAAGAATGGAGCGTTCGCTGTTGGTGCTGCTTTGCTTGCTGTGGCTGCTGTTATCTTTATCGTTGCGGGGCTTATCCTGTTGGGAAGGTTAAGCAAGAGACTGGAAGAAAAGAGCAGTCAGCGTTCAGCGGATCTGTGCAGAAAGCTTGAACACAGAGTTGAGAGCAGGCTTCAAATGGTGCTGTGTGCAGCGGCTCTTGTCGGCGGAGCTTACACGATGTTCATAAAAACCTACACTATCAATTCCATCAAGGTCAGCGTTTTTGATCTGCTCAAGATAGGCATTGGTCTTGGCACAAAAAAGATTGCGGGGATTCCGCTTGGTTCGCAGGAAACAAAATGGATGGCGATCATTGCTGCGGTAATAGCTGCTTCGGCATTTATCACAGCTGCGTCTGTATTAATGAATTCCTTCACTCTGCACAAGGGCGACGATGACTACTCCGTTAAGATACATAGATTCTGGAACTCTGTAAAATGGGCAAGCGGATGTTTTGCGGCTGTTATGTTTTTCTATCCGTCGGTCATATACAAGTGTTTCAGCAACGATCACAAGATAATCAGTAAATTTATTGGCATTAATTTTGCAGACTCGGGTTCGATAATGACTTATATACTTTGCCTGTTTGCGATAGTTTTTGTATTTGCTTGCGTAAAAGACATAAAGTATAAGAAAGTATTCGGGGAAGTGTGTTGAGACGCTTATACACAGACATTTAAAACGCATTTTGCAGTAATTGCAGGGTGCGTTTTTCTATGCACCAACGGCAGGGTGCAGGTTTTGCGATGATATGCCAATGTTCGGCACAAAGCATAATTGTTCTCCAAACTACTTGAAGTTTTAGGACAATAGTAGTATAATCTAATTACCGAATGGAATCCGCCTCCAAGTCGGCGGATCCCATATGGTCTTTCGGCATAAAATAAAATTCCGCCGAAATTCCCCAGGAGCTGACGCTCCTGCGGTAAAATTGCCTCGTCGCAGCCGATGTTAAGCAAGCTTACATCGGGCTTTGCTCCGAGATAAATCTAATTACCGAATGGAATCCACCTCCAAGTCGGCGGATCCCATATGGTCTTTCGGCAGAAAATAAAATTCCGCCGAAATCCCCCCAGGAGCTGACGCTCCTGCGGTAAAATTGCCTCGTCGCAGCCGATGTTAGCAAGCTTACATCGGGCTTTGCTCCGAGATAAATCTAATTACCGAATGGAATCCGCCTCCAAGTCGGCGGATCCCATATGGTCTTTCGGCAGAAAATAAAATTCCGCCGAAATCCCCCAGGAGCTGACGCTCCTGCGGTAGAATTGCCTCGTCGCAGCCGATGTTAAGCAAGCTTACATCGGGCTTTGCTCCGAGGTAAATCAATATGATAATAAAATTGCGGTTTGAGAGTGCAGATGTGCAGCGTGGTCAGGCTGAAAGCAATCCGCATGATACAAAGTGAAAACCGCAGATAAGTACTATTCAGAACAGGAGAGTGCAATATGATCTCATTTGTTTCAGCACTTGTCGTACTTGTACTGGGATTTGTTTTTTACGGCAGGCTGACCGAAAAAGTATTCGGACCGGATGACCGTGTTACGCCTGCGGTCTCGGAAAATGACGGCGTTGATTTTGTGCCCGTAAAGACCTGGAAGGCTGTGCTGATACAGCTGCTCAACATTGCGGGAACAGGACCGATATTCGGCGCTCTTATGGGAGCGTGCTTCGGACCGGTGGTATTTTTGTGGATAGTTTTCGGAGCGATTCTCGGCGGTGCGGTCCACGATTATATGGGCGGTATGATCTCGGAAAGAAACAAGGGCGCATCTATAGCTGAGCTGTCGGGTAAATACATCGGGAAAAAGGCGCTGTATATTATGCGTATTTTTTCCATTCTGCTTTTGCTCCTCACGGGTACGGTGTTTGTAACGAGCCCTGCGGAGCTTATTGCCGATCTCACGCCGAGCTTTCTGTCAAAGGGCTTTTGGATAGTGGTCATACTGGTTTACTACCTGCTTGCGACGCTTATGCCGATAGACAAGATAATCGGCAGGTTCTACCCGGTGTTCGGCGTTGTGCTTATAGTAATGGCTGTGAGCATTGCGGGGGGACTGATCTTCCTGCCTGATTATTCTATCCCGGAGATCAGACTTGAAAATCTTCACCCGGACAACCTTCCGATATGGCCGTTTATGTTCGTGACTGTTGCCTGCGGTGCGATCTCGGGCTTTCACGCTACCCAGTCACCGATGATGGCTAAGTGTATCACCAGCGAAAAAGAGGGCAGAAAGGTATTTTACGGAGCTATGATAATAGAATCCGTGATCGCACTTGTGTGGGCTGCGGCGGGCGTTGCTTTTTACGGCGGTACTCAGCTGCTCAACGATGCGTTGAATGCAAACGGTCAGTCAGCAACAGTTTACGAGATCTGCAAGAATATGCTTGGAAGCGTCGGGGGTATCCTTGCAATAATCGGCGTGGTCATCTGTCCGATAACCTCGGGAGACACGGCGTTTAGAAGTGCAAGGCTTATTCTTGCCGAGTGGACTGGGCTCAAACAGAAGTCTTTTAAAAACAGACTTATCCTCACCATACCAATGCTTGGAGTGGGCGCAATACTCACACAGCTGGATTTCAACATTCTGTGGAGATATTTTTCCTGGAGCAATCAGACGCTTGCGATGATCTCGCTTTGGGTGGCTACGCTGTATCTGCTGAAAAACTCCAAGAAGATCTCTCATACGCTGATGACGGCAATTCCTGCGTCTTTTATGTCGGCGGTCAGTCTGACGTACATACTTATGGCAAAGGAAGGCTTTTCGCTTTCGTCGGGGATCGCGTACCCTGCGGGTATATTCTTTGCGGAATTTCATTTGTTTTTCTATTTACTTTATGCACGCAGATACAAAACAAGTGCGGTCGCTGCAAAGTCATAACGCTCGTATCGTGCACACGGTTGCTGTTTTATGATAAACTTTATTACAATGCTTATGCACACAAAAAAAGTCGGTCTCACTGCTTGTGAAACCGACTTTAAATTTTAATCTGAAGCTGTTGCTATTTTATTTGCAAGCTCGTTTGTGACAGCGCTCGTTCCGCCAAAAACGAAGACTGTCCGGGGCTTTTTGTTCTTTAGGTATGCTCTTTGTTCAGCGTTGAGACTGCCTGCTGCAAGCAGCAGCGGAGATGCTTGTTTTGCTGCGAACACACCGCCTGAAAGCGCATCGGGGAAGTTCAGACCGGTTGCGACGCAGACTGTTTTCCCGGTGAGCGTTGAGCTGAATTTCTTGTTGACCTCAATGCAGGTCAGGTATCTGTTGCTGCCGGCGACTCTTGCTGCCTTTTCGATGCCGCACGCCTTTGCGGCTTTTTTCATCATATCGTTTGTGATAACGCCTGTGCCGCCGATAACATAGGCTTTCCGGACTTTGCCTTTTATCTTTGCAAGATACGCTTTTGTATCCGCATTCAGCTCACCGCTGGAGGTGAGGTAGATTATCGGAGCGTTTCTGAGCGCAGCAACTGTGCTTACAGAAAGTGCATCAGCATAGTTCATACCGTAAACAAAGAACACTTCGCTCGGCGCAGCGTTGAGCTTTTCAGCGATCTTTGCAGCTGTGCCGAAACGTGTCTTGCCTGCGATACGCTCTATATTCTGCTTCTTTATACCGTTTTTCACAAGCTCGTTAATGACTTTTTTGCTTATAGCATTTTCGCCGCCGAGGATCTTAACATTTTTGGCACCAAGACGATTTATTTCGTCAAGTGTCGTCTTGTTCAGAGATTTCGGGTCAGTGAGAAGTATCGGAGCGTTGAGCTTATGGGCAAGTGAAACGCCTGCGAGCGCATCGGCATAGTTCAGACCGTTAGCGAGGATCACAGTGGAGGCTGTGTTAAAGCCTGATCTTGAAATTGCTGTGGCTGTTTCGTATCTGCTGTTGCCTGCGATCCTGCGCACAGGGATCTTTTTGACCTTGACGTTGTTGACATCATAGAGATTTTCGATCATTTTGTCTATCTCGTCAAGTGTAGCTTTGCCGTAAGGATCTATCCTCTGCTCGGATTTTTCCGAACCGGGTGCGCCCTTGCCGTCCATAATGAGCCATGTTGCGCTCCAGCAGATCGCTTCCCAGTGCTCGAAATCTATATCATAATAATCAAGATACTCATCGCTTCTGCCAAAGTCGATAGCACGCTTGTAGTTCATATACTCGGAGTATCTCATCAGCATGAACACAACGTCCTGCCTTGAGATGTACTTTCCGACACCGAAAACGTCGGCAGTGCTGTAAGGGTATCCAACGCAGATAGAATTTGCCTCGCCCCACAGCAGAGCGTCCTCGTACGGTGCGCCCGCTTTGACGTCCTTGAATCGTGACTTTGAAAGTGAGGGCGTCGGGCTGCCTGCCATCTCGTAAAGCTTCTGCACGAAATCCTCACGGGTCATAAGATTTGCGGTATTGGTCACATTCTTATCCTGGTCGGGATAGAGATCGGCAATGCTTACAGTTGCCTTTGTGCTTAGCTTTACCTTATCGTCTATCCAGATGTAAAACATCTGGTCGCTTCCGGTGGAGTCATCTCCGCCGTAGTTTATCGTCCATGATCTGCCCACCGGGACATCGCCGTCAGGGAAGCTCATGTATTCTTTTTGGTATTTGCCGTCCTGATAGGTCTTTAAAAGATAGGGGCAGCTGCCGATGTTAAGGCTTGTAAAGCCGCAGAGCCCTGCGTGCAGATAGCGCATATACGGGTTATGCGTAAGGTCAAGCGTCTTTATCGGAGAATCGTTGCAGATAAGACACGCCATTTTGGGATTGTTTGAAAGATCAAGCTTTTTAAGATTTTTGTTGTAAGAACAGTTGAGCTTGTTCAGCTCGGGGTTTTTGCTGACATCGACCTTTGTTGCGCCGATCATTGCGCAGTTGTAATACTGAAGTCCCGGGCAGACACTGATATCTACGAATTTAAGATCGTAGTTTGCCCAGATATCAAGGCGCTTCATCTTGGGATTGTGTGACAGATCAAGCTTGGTCAGCTTGTTGTTTAACGGGTAGTCAAAGCCGTTATCGGGGTTGTTGAATGCATCAAGATGCGTCAGCTTTGGGTTTTTGCTCAGATCAAGCTCTTTGAGTCCGCAGGAGGCGCAGATAAGATGTTCAAGCTCGGGGAACTTTGTCACATCAAGCTTCCCGAGATTGCACTCGCTGCACTCAAGGTACGAAAGCTTTTTACAGCCTGTCAGATCGAGTGTTCTCAGAGTCGGATTGTCAAAGCAATATACCCACTCAAGCGTTTTTGCGTTTTTTGAGAAGTCAAGCTTTGTGAATTTGTTGTTTGACACCCACACGCCTGTGATCTCCGGGTTTTTACTAAGATCAAGCTCCGTCAGCTCGTTGAACGAAGCGTAGACCCCTCGCAGCTCGACAAGATGCTCAATGCCCTGCAGCGACTTGATGCCCATTTTATCGCAGTGGATATTTCTTGCAACAAGAAGCTCGTCGGGATCAAGTATACCGTTTTTGTCGGTGTCAAAAGCACTTGAAACATAAGATCTGAAGATCGGATCGGGGAAGGTGCTTTGCGTGATCTTTACAGATTTTATCCCTGCGGCAAATGGACTGTACGCCTTTGCGCAAATGCCGGCTGCCCCGCTTGTTAGGGTCATTATCATTGCCATACAGCAGGCAATCAGCTTGCGACCCTTTCTTTTTGATTTTCTCACCCTACATTCTTCCTTTCTGTTTTGTATGCGAAACGTCCCGCAAACACGGGAAATCACCTCGCAGTACATAGGATTTTCCCACGAGAATTGTTAAAAAATCAGACCAAAATTATTATAGCACAGCACTTCCTATTCGTCAAGCACAAAAAGAGAAGCCGTGGGGAAATATGCTTGATTTTTGTGGACAGATATGATAAAATAAAACGGGGTAACTATAATTAAAAGGAGAATGATGATATGTCAGAAAAGAAAAAAGATACTTCGATCATGTGGAAAGTCACGTCGTTGACTCTTGCATTTGCAATGCTGATAGTGCTGTGTGCATACGTTGTCAAGTATGATAATGTCGGCTCAGGCAATAAAAGCAGCGAGCCTTCTCCGGCTTCTTCCCAAGCCGATAATACTCAAAAAGATGCTTTGTCGATGTGGAAGGACAACGCTCCGCTTAAAAAGCAGCTCACAGAGTATATGAGCAAGATAACCGATAAGAACTCAAAGAACTTTATCCCTGTTGAAAGGCGTATTGCAGTATTTGATTTTGACGGAACGCTGTTTTGCGAAACAGACCCAGTATACTTTGATTACAGGCTTTTCTATTACCGTGTGACGGAAGATCCCGACTATAAGGACAAGGCAAGCGCTGTCGAGAAAGAAACAGCTGCAAAGATCAAAACGATGATGGATACCGGCGAGTCTGCCAAGGGACTGGAAATTTCCCACGGAAAGGGCGTTGCTTCTGCGTTTGCAGGAATGACAATAGGACAGTTCAGCTCCTATGTTAAGATGTTCAGAGAAAAGCAGACCCCGAGCTACAACAATATGAAAAACGGCGAAGCTTTTTATAAGCCGATGCTTCAGGTAGTGAAATATCTGAAAGACAATGATTTTACTGTTTATGTTGTCAGCGGAACGGACAGATTTATCGTGCGTGGCATCATCGAGGATTCAGAGCTTGATATTCCGCCAAGACAGATCATTGGTTCAGATGAAACCATTGTTGCAGATCATCAGGGCAGTGAGGACGGTCTGACCTATCAGTATAAGCTTGAGGACAAAGTCATTACCGGCGGAGATTTCATAATCAAAAACCTCAAGATGAACAAGGTCAGTGTTATCCAGCAAGAGATTGGCGTGCAGCCTGTGCTTTCGTTCGGCAACAGCTCAGGCGACAATAGTATGGCGAATTTCGTTATTGACGATAATCCATATATGTCGGCAGCATATATGCTTTGCTGCGACGACCTTGAGCGTGAGAACGGAAACATAAAAAAGGCAGACTCAATGCGTAAGAGCTGTGAGGAAAACGGCTGGACAGCTATCTCGATGAAGGACGACTGGAAGACCATTTACGGCGAGAACGTCACAAAAAAATAAAACAGTCTGAAATGAAAGATCCCGTGGACGAAATTTGATCGTTCACGGGATCTTTGTGTTTATAGGATTTATATATCTGTACTGCCTTACCACCTTGACCAGAATGCCGCAGATCTTGCTGCACTTTCCGCATTCTGCGCAGCTTCAAGAGCCTGAGAGGTGTTGCTCTCAACAACTGCTTTATGAATATCCTCCACGAATAGGTTTATAGCCTCTTTAAGTGTATTAGCTCTCATGTTTTTCAGATTATTGTAGATCTGGTCTAATGCCAGACCAAACTTTATATCCTCCGGCAGCCATTCGAGCTTCGGGTCGTTAACAAGGCGCTTTAACACCTGCTGATACTGTTCAAGGGTCGCCTTCTCTTTCTGATAAGCAGCGATATTCTGCTTTTTCTTTTTTACGCCGATGGCAACACAGCCGCCTATTGCGATGATGCCGAGGATATCACCGACCGCACCGCTTCCTCCTACTGCTACTAACATAACACCAAGCCACAACGCTATAAAAAGTCCGATAAGAACACTTATTACGATCACTTTATTAGAGGTCTTTTTTTCCATGACGGCAACAACGGACTGCTGATCGTCTACTGCCTTTTCCTGTTGTTTCAACGCATTGATAGCATCTGCACAGTCGTCAAACTTTTTCAGAAGCATCTCACGTTCGTCTGAGTTTTGTGATGTTCCGCACTTAGGACAGAAAGCAGCTGCGTCATCTAATTGATTTCCACATTTTTTGCAAAACATATAATATACTCCTTATGCTTTATCGTCAACGGTGTTTTCGTAGGTGTAATTATCAGCCATAGAAGCTACATGATCATTGAAACAGCTGTCAAGATCCCTGTATCCTTTATATTTATAACTATCGTGAACTACACCTGCTACAAGATCACAGTAGTCGCTCTTCGCTTCATTGTCAGCCATTTTGAACTTTGAAAGATCAGCCGCATATTTTCCGTCCGGCATTATCGTAACATTGGATAATGTGAACTCAGCATAATAGAACTCCTCATGATTCTTCCAAGCGTCCCTTTCCTGATCTTCAGTGACGCCGTTCATTGAGGTCTTGACTTTATATACAAGACATATATCGTTTGCTGTCCACCTATCAAGATCTATCCCTTCCTTACCGATAAGGAAATAGTTGCCGATGAATTTTTTCTCGACTATCTTATTATCGTTCTTCCACTTTGCACCCTCGGCAGTCAGCATATCCTCAGCCTGCTTTTTCAGCTTGTCCATCAGCTCCTGCGGAACATCGGCAAGTTTTGTGATATATGACGGCAATCCCTCTACCTTGTATTCTTTCTCGGTCTGTGTAAAATTGAACTTGTCCGGCGCTTTACAAGCAGCTGTGACCTTAATGGTATCACCATTTTTGAGTTTCTCTGTCTTATCGGCTGTGAAGGAGCATACTGAAAAGCCAAACTTTTCATTATCCTTGAGCTTTGCCACTGCAAACGGCGAAGCGCCCTCAAAGGTAACGGTGAGCGACTCAAATGGGTCAACTTCCTGTATTTCTGCCTTTGACGAGCTTTCCGGTGTTGCTGAACGGTTTTCGTATCCGCCGTTGCCCTCTTTATCATTGTCAAGCTCTTCAAGGACTTGGTTAGCTTCTTCCTCTGTGATGTCCTCTGGATCCTTCTTGCCGCAGCTTGCCATTGCAAAGCAAAGACAAAGCGCCGTTATCCCTGCTGTGAGTTTTCTTAAAGTTGTGGTTTTCATAGATTTTTACCTCCGTTTTTTTATTGTTTCTTTAAAAGAGTATATATCACAAATCTCGCAAATACAAGCGTTTCCGTCAAAATATATGTATATTTCTACATTGTATATAATTACATCTGTTATAACAACGGCTGTTTTTGTATAATATGTATATAGATACATACAACAAGTGCAGAAGGAGTATTTTATGGCTGGAAAGATCGTACTTACCTTAGATGAATTCAGAAAAGCAAAAGGCGTTTCAAAGTATAAGCTTTGCCGTGAGTGCAGCTTACAGCAGACACAGCTTAACGCCTATTGCAACAACAAGCTTTCAAGGGTGGATCTTGATGTATTGACAAGGATCTGTGACTATCTCGAATGTGACCTTACAGATATAATCAAGTATTATCCTCCCAAAAAAGAGAGAGACCTTGACGACCGCTGATCGCCAAGGTCTTTTTTATTACTTGCCGATCTCTCTGCGGATATCGGATATATCCGTCTGCTGTGCGTACTTAGGCTTTGAGCCTCTCCTGAATACCCAACAGCTGCCTACGGGCATATACAGTACCTCGCTTAGCTGCTTGTCACAGCGTTCGCTGACTGCTTGTGCAGTCTGGACATCGTTCCCGCCGAGATACACATAGGTATCGCAGTTGGAGATTATCGTCTGTGCATCGTCGTCATAACCCTGTCTGAGCTGTGCCTCTGCCTGGATCATCAGCATGACTGAGATCGCTCTGGATCTGATCGACGAGATCATTCTGGGGAACTCATCAATGCGGCAGTTTGTCGCAAAGTCGTCAAGGATAAACCTGACCGGTATCGGCAGTCTGCCGTTCTCACAGCAGTTGTCTGCATACTGGCAAAGCTCGTTCATCGCCTGCGTGAAGAAGATGTTTACCAGCATATCCATTGCTCTGTCTGTGTCGCTGACAGTAACAAAGACCGCCGTTTTTCTGCCGGATATGTCCTTAAATTCAAGCCCCTGCCTGCTCATCATCTGCCGCAGCTCCTTTGAGTCAAAGTTCGCAAACTTCGCAGCAAGCGTACTCCTGATGGTGTCAAAGGTCTTGTAAGGTGCTGTATCCACCGCATCGAACTTCTCACACGCCCAGCTGTCAGGGTGCCGCCTTTTATGGCTTATGAACATACTCTGAAGCTCTGAGCTTTTATCGGTTTCGTCAAACCTTTCACCCAGACTCAGCATTCGCAGTATCTCTGTGAATGTCATTTCGGGCTGATCAGTCTCGACCATATAGCCGATAAGAGCACAAAGAAGGAGCGTTGTCATGCGATCCCAGTACGGATCAGCATTTGTGCCGAGGCTTTCCTTTGTGTTGACTATCGTTGATGCGAATTTGACTATGTTCTGCGTGTTTTTGCGAAAATAGCTCATTGGGTTGTAGCCGTCTGACCTTTCCGGGCTGGTAAAGTCTATCAGACGTATGTCATACCCTTTGCCCTTCAGGTAGCCGCTCCACGTCTTGTACAGCTGTCCCTTCGGGTCGCAGATAACATAACTGCCGACTGCCTCACGCAGATTTGGCTTGACGATATGCTCGGTCTTACCCGTTCCGCTTCCGCCAACGATAAGGACGTTGTTATTGAGCTTTGTCTCAAAGTCATTCAGGCTGAAACTACAGTCCTTTGCAACGATGAGCTGTCCGCTGTTAAAATCCTGCGAAGCCTTTTGCTGCTCGTAGATCGAATCGGAATAATCTACTTCTTCAAAGACTTTTTCCATCTCGTCGAGGAACTCTCTTACACTTTGCTTGCTCATGCGATCACCTCCTCAAATACATTATCGGTGATCTTGTCGCAGATGCCGAACTCAACGGCTTGCTGTGCGGTCATGTAGTTGTCAAACGAAGTAGCTTCGTTTATCTCCTCGATGGTTTTGCCTGTGTGCTTTGCAAGTATCCCGTTCATCACGTCTCTTGTCTTGTTGATCGACTCTGAGATCTTTGAAATGCTCGTTGCCGAGCCGCCAACACCTCCGCCGATAAGAACCTCGTGGATCATAACCTCCGAGTGCGGCAGGATATATCTGTGTCCTTTTGTTCCGGCTGCAAGCAGAACCGCTGCCATGCTCGCTGCCCGACCGATGCAATAGGTATGCACCTCGTTTTTAACGCCCTGCATCAGGTCGTAAATTGCTTGTCCTGCAATGACCTCACCGCCTCCCGAGCATATCACGACCTTTATCGGCTCGTCTGTTTTTGCCAGAAACCTCATACTCTTGTAGAAGTCCACCGCAGTCTGTGAGGTTATGGTGTCGTCGATGAGGATCACCCTTTCGCTGAGCAGTTCACTGTCAAGCGGTATGACAGTGTTTCCTCTTGCTCCCTTGTATACATAAGACGGAGCGTTCATTTGCAGTATTTCTTTCATGATTTACCTCCTTGGTTTTGGATCTGTTGTTATTGTTGTTTGTGTGATTACAGTATAGCTGAATGTTAGAAAAATGTCTTTGATTGTCAATCACAAAATGTTTAGACATAAAGAAAAGCCGCAAAATGCGGCTTTTTTGTTGGCTATTTTTCTTTCCCATTGCTCTTTTTGTGCTTTTTCTTTTTCACAAAAGTGTTTTCTTTACGCTCAACTGGTTTGCGTATAGTCTCACCAAACTTTTCATTTACCTTATTATTTACTGAATTAAAGTCATGATCCTGGTTAGGGTCACAAAGTATCTCTTCGATGTATTCCTCCTTGAGATTCTGAGGATATTTGAGATTGTCATTTCCGTACAGGATAAAATGAAGCCTTTCTTCTCGATCAAGTTCCATTCCGATCGCAAGTGAGATAAGCATATCCCTTGTCGGAACGCTGCCTTTGCCGTTGGAGAGCTTCGATACTGTCGAGGGTGAAGCGCTTATCAGCTTTGCCAGTGACGAGGCTGATCTGGTTTTGCGCTCGTATTTTTGCTTTTTTTCTGACTGCAACGGAGAATTGATCCAGTTATTGATCACTTCAGCAATCATTTTCTTTGAGAAGTCTTGCTTTGACATTTCTGCATTCTCATTAGAATACTGTTCATTTATCTCTCCGGCTACTGCAGCATAATCCGTTTCATGTTCTCTCAAAGCGAGCATTAGTTTACTTTCTTGTTGATCGAATTTGCTGTACATATTCAGCTTTTCGGAAATATCCATATGGTTTGTGTTCCCGTCAGAATCTTGATTGATTCTATTAAGGAATGTTTCAAATCTTAACAATTTGCTGTATGTATAATCATCATTCACATTTACCTTTATAGACATTTTTCTGAGTTTTGGTGCAATTTCATTTATTGCATCACGAGCAATATCGTAAGCCTGTATAGGTTTATACTCTCCGCCTGCAAACAAATCGAATATAATTGAATTTGCACCACTTTCAGATGCTTTGATCAAACATTTTTTATAGCATTGTGCTATCAACTCCGTTTTTAAGCATATGCCTCTGCAGTTTTCAGGGACTGATACAAAGTAATACTGCTTGAATGTTATCTTGTTTTTTTTCTTGTGTGTATTTATCTCATTATCCATGACTTTAATACTTATCTTATCAAAAAAAGCATATTTTTCATCTGAGCCTGTCCAGTCTTTGAGGTGTCTCGGTACGTTTATGTTTCCTTTATATGTGTCTATTCTGTCATAAGCATTAGAATAGGGATTGATCGTAAATCTATTCAAGAAAGCCCAAATATCTGTTTCATCTATAAACAATCGATTGTTCAGAAGTGTAAAATAGTTATTGTTCATTTAATCAACTCCTCTTAAATCCGTTTTTTGAGCATACCTGAATAAGCCATATTTGCTTTACATTTGCAGATTTGCTTTATACAAGTATAAAACTATTTATGAAGTATGTCAATACATTGAACATAACATATGATATATAGTGTATGGAATAATAGGATTATCCCTGTAAAAAATGCATCTGTTATGGCATTTTATAATAAAAAATCCCACCAAGTGCTTTTTGCGCATGGTGGGATTTAATGTTAGTGCTTGTCACGCCAATTATGGAATTCACGCTTCTCGGACTTAGCATTGAAGTACATCTCTGCATCGCCCTGAAACAGCGTAAGATCGCCGATCTTGACGTTTTGCGAAATTACTTGCCCTCAGCGATTGCAGCCTGTACTGCAATCCACAATCGAAGGAGAAGTATTCGGGGAAATATGCGCGATCTTTGCCGAGTTCTTGCGACCTTTAACAGTGCATCTTGTCGGATCATTATCGTCACCATTGAAACGGAGATACCAGTCGTATATCTTCCGCACCGTCTTAGCCTGTTCTGGGTCTATTACATATTCTTTACCTACACGGTTATAACCAAGGATATTTCCGTTGCCGTAATACACACCGTTCTCCATCGACGTTTGCTGACCGCTTTTCACACGGATAGAAGTCTTTCTGCTCTCGTCCTGAGCAAGTGTTGCCATTATGGTCAAGCGAAGTTCACCGTCACCGTCAAATGTCCTGATGTTGTCGTTGATGAAGAACACCTCCACGCCCAGCCTTTTCAGGTCACGGGTGTATTGCAGAGTGTCCACCGTGTTTCGTGCAAAACGTGATACCTCACGGGTAAGTATCAGGTTGAAGTCGCCGTTCTTTGCATCACTCAGCATCTGCATGAACTGCGGACGTTTCTTAGCCGATGTTCCTGTGATACCCTCATCAACATACCTACGGACAAGTGTCCATTCGGGATGCTGTTCAAGCAATGGCTTGTACCATTCAAGCTGATTCTCCAGAGCCGAAAGCTGAGCCTCATGCTCGGTGGAAACTCTTGCATATATCGCAACATTCCTATATCGTGAATGGCTAATAGAATATGAAAATCGCTACAGGATTTATAAGAAAAAGCAATGATGTATCTGCAAGATGTTTGTTCAATCCTACAGAACTAAATATCTCAGCTGTTAATAAAAGAATAAATAAACACCCTCTCAGGAATTCATCACTCCGAGAGGGTGCTACTTTATAGCAAACGGTTTCTATTCTTTTGCTCAATAATTGATTTCATTTATTCGACATAACTAGTCAATATGTGTGGCATATTTTCTCATTATATGCACAAAAACTCGCAAGTTTCAAATATGCCCTTGACAATTATATTATCAAAAGTCAAATATTGTTTCGACGGTCGATCGTGAATAATATCAACAAATAAATAGCGCAAATGCGTCGTTTCAAGCACATCAAGTGCTGATTTTACGACCAATTTACGACCAGACAAGGAGAAACGCCAAAAAGATAACGGCTGTGACCTCAATATCGTATTTAGTCATCGCCGAGTTCTCCCATCAGCCTTTCATAGACTTTTCCGGCAGGAGCAGTCATTCCCTCTTTAGTCTGAGCAAGACCGACAGCCATTCTCTGATCGAATTCTTCCTTGGTCATCTCGTCTCTTGCTTTAAGCTCATTCATAGGCACAGACGGACGGAACGGCAATCCGTTCCAAAGAATGATCTCACGGTAAAACATATTTATAGCCGTAGATACGGGAATTCCGAGCTTTTCCATTACAGCCTCTGCTTGCTCCTTGATTTCGGGTTCAACTCTTGCGGTGACATTTGCAGTTCTTGTTGCCATAGTATCAACCACCTTTCTGATACTATTATACCACATTGTATCGCAATTTGCAATACAATTCAGGATCTTTATTTCTGATCCGAAAGCCTCTCGACATTTCAGCTCGGCAAAAGCAGTTGGCAGATATATATGTGCTTGTCAGGAATAGTTGATATAAAAACAGCTTTGGGTGGGTATTGACCGTTCAAAGCTATTTGCGTTACTATGGACTGACCTTTGATATGATTACTGCCATATCACACGGGCATAAAAATACACCGCCTGCATTGTACAGATGTTGCTCGGTGAAAAGCCAATGTTATGTTTTTATATTTAATCAAATCGGCTATCTAAAGGCTTTGAGCAAGGCAAAAGTGAACGAATTTTCAAAAATGGCAGGGTGCATGTGCCGATTTTTGTAAGATGATAAGAATATTATTATAAAATATTGACTTTTTTATGTAGACATAGTATAATGCAGTTACAAAAAATAAAAGGGGGAATCTATATTGAAAAAGAAGGTTTTATCCGGTTTACTGGCGATCGCTATGTTGTTCGGCTCGGCTGCGGCACTGCCTGAGGGTGTATTTGAGACGAGTTCGACTATAAGGGCGAGCGCAGTCAGCAGCGCAACATCAGGCACCTGCGGTGAGAATCTGACCTGGACACTTAATGACGGTGTGCTGACCATCAGCGGAACGGGAGCAATGACTGATTATGGTTCATCCAACAGCCCTTTCCTGGACAGGACAGATATTCAATCTGTTTATATTAAATCAGGCGTTACGAGCATTGGCGATCTGGCATTTTGTAGCTGCACAAAACTTGTAAATATAACTATCCCCGACAGCGTTACACGCATTGGCTATAACGCTTTTGAGGGCTGCGAGAACCTTACAAGCGTAACTCTCCCAAACAGCATTGATTCTATTTATCTTAAGACGTTTATGTGTTGCTATAGCCTTGAAAGCATAACTCTCCCCGACAGCATTACAGGTATTTATACCGGTGCGTTTTATGGCTGTAAAAAACTTAAAAACATAAATATCCCCGACAGCGTTGAACATATTGACACTTATGCGTTTAAAGAATGCCCAAACCTTACAAGCCTGACTATCCCAAGCAGCGTTGAAAGCATCGGAAATGATGCGATCGACAAGGAATGCACGATAATCTGCGAAAAAGGGTCAAAAGCTGAAAAGTATGCAAAAGACAACGGGTTAGACTATAATTACTCCGATGGCGACTATTTATACAAGGAGCTTGACGACGAAACCGTTGAGATAACAAAATACAGCGGCAACTATACAATGATCAATATCCCGTCAACGCTTGGCGGAAAGAAGGTAACAAGCATTGGCAGTGATGCGTTTTCCGACCGCGCTTTCCTTGAAAAAATAATTATCCCAAGCAGCGTTACAAATATTGCTGAAAAGGCATTTGCCTCCGCCCCGGGACTTAAAAAAATAACTATCCCGGACAGCGTTAAAACTATTGGTAAAAATGCGTTTAACAGCATATGCACAATAATCTGCACAAAATCCTCATATGCTTTCGTTTATGCGTCACTTTACTCGATCAAGTGTGAATACATTGCCGGAGACTATATATACAAGGACATTGACGACGAAACGGTCGAGATAACAGGTTACAACGGCAAAGACAAGACTGTCAATATTCCATCAACGCTTGTTGAAAAGACAGTTACAAGCATTGGCGATTATGCGTTTAACGGCTGGTCAGGCATTACAAGCATAACTATCCCAAACAGCGTTACAAGCATTGGCGATTATGCTTTTTCTAGATCAGGTCTTACAAGCGTAACTATTCCCAGCAGTGTTAGAAGATTTGGCGAGTTCGCATTTGGTGCTTGCCATAAACTTGAAAGCGCAGTGATCCCAACAGGCGTTGAAACTATCACCTATGATTTGTTTGCTGAATGCAGGGGACTTAAAAGCGTAACTATCCCAAGCAGCGTTAAATCTATCGAAGACGGTGCGTTTTCTAACTGTTCAGCTCTTACAAGTATAACTATTCCAGGTAATGTTAAATATATTGGCGCCAGTGCATTTGAGGGCTGCACAGGCCTTAAAAGCTTAACTATTCCGAGCAGTGTTGAAACTATTGACGATTATGCGTTTGGAGCCTGTGGCTTTACGAGCTTAACTGTCCCCAAAACTGTTACCAAAATCGGTAAAATGGCAATCGGTTATGTTCATAACGAACTAGGTTCTCTGGTAAAGGACGATAACTTTACCGTGAAGTGCTATAAAGGCACAGCCGCTGAAAAATACGCAAAGGACAACGGATTTAAGATCGAGTATATCGGCTTAGAACATATTGCGGCAAAAGCTGCTACCTGCACGACTGATGGAAATATCGAATACTGGAAACATGACGGCAAGTTCTATTCCGATGCTAATCTTACCACTGAGATAACTCAGGCAAATACAATTGTTAAAGCAGGTCATAAGTGGGGCAAGTGGACAACTACCAAGGCTGCTACTTGTACAGCTGACGGCTCAAAAACAAAGACTTGCTCAGTCTGCAAAAAGACCGAAACAGCAACTATCACAAAACTCGGTCACGACTACAAGGCGATCGTTGTAAAGCCGACCTGCACAGCTAAGGGCTATACACTTCACAAATGTTCACGCTGCGGCGACAGCTACAAGGACACCTACAAGGACGCAACGGGTCA
>CADAHS010000018.1 GCA_902787825.1 uncultured Ruminococcus sp.
GAACTGCGGCGCAGCGATGTACCATGATGAGAGCTATGTCGATCACGGAATGCCGAAGATCAGGTACAAATGCCCGGGCTGCGGAGCTGAAAAGATAGAAATCCCTCCGCATTCATTGAAGTGAGCCACTCACAGTTTCAAAACTCAGATAAAAATGACTAAGGAGGTAAGTTCAATGACAAACAGCAAAGCATCAGAATTTCTGAATAAAGTCCTTTCGGACGAGGAACTGAAGGCTCAGCTTGCGGAGAAGACACCTGCTCAGGCAGTCGAACTCGCAGCGGAGCTTGGCTATGAGGTTACAGAGGAGGAGCTCATAGCGGCAGAAAAGGAACTTCGTAAGCAGAACAGCCCAGAGGTCGTTGAGCTTGACCTTGAGGATATGGACAAGGCCGCAGGCGGCAGCAGAGACTGGGCAACGCAGGGCTGTGCAGCGACCGTAGAGGCAGGCAGCTCCTGCTGGGGAACTGATTACTGCGTTTTCGCTTTTGTGACATACACTCACAGCCCGTCATCTTTCAATTGTCCGAACTGCGGAAGTATGATGTACCTTGACAAAACAACTTCAAAGCACAAGGTAGCAACTGCTCATTATAAATGTCCGAAATGCGGAACCGAAATGACCAGAGGTACGAATATCGGACACCTCTGAGGCCGGCAGTCTCCTCACGGGAAAATGGGATCTACACGATCACAAGAGTTTCAAAGAACAATATTAAAGAATAGGAGAAATTTACTATGGAAAACAGCAAAGCAGCGGAATTTCTGAATAAAGTCCTTTCGGACGAGAAACTGAAGGCTCAGCTTGCGGATAAGACACCCGCTCAGACAGTTGAACTCGCAGCGGAGCTTGGCTATGAGGTGACCGAGGAGGAGCTCATAGCGGCAGAAAAGGAGCTTCGTAAGCAAAACAGCCCGGAGGTCGTTGAGCTTGACCTTGATGACATGGATAAGGCTGCCGGCGGAAAGATGTGGCTTGCCGAGAATGCCTCGGACGGGCATGAAATGGGCTGCATATTATTCTATCACGATCATCAGTACAGTATGCAGCATAATGAGTGGTGCAAAAGTGAATACTTTGGTAAAGCTGTTTCGGCGCCCGGCGTAGGATTGATAACACCTGAAATAGAGAAAGAGTATGAGAAAGAGAGATTAGAGGAGTTAGAACGTCGTAAGAGAAGAAACGGCGGCCTTTGATATGTAAAGCAGCTGATGAGATGAGTGAGCATCAGAAGATCACGGCTGGATATACAATTTTATTATATATAGGAGGTATTGAAAATGGCACAGGAAAATGCAAAAAAGTTTTTGGAAAAGGTATGGGCTGATGAGACCTTGCGTGATCGCATTGGCGGGAAAACGCCGGAGGAGATCGCTGAGTTCGCAACGGAGCAGGGCTATGATGTGACAGCGGAAGACCTGAAAAAGGCAGCAGAGAGCTTTAGGAAAGAAAACTCCGAAACAAACGGCGCAGCTGCAGAGAAGATCAGGGAACTGGATGTTGACGAGATGGACAAGGTCGCAGGCGGATACTTCTTTCATCCACAGGTTTGCTCGTCGAATTTTGACGATGGCGAAACCTGTTGGTTCAACGACTACTGCAGTCAGATGTGGAATCTGTACTCACTCAGAGACGATAATGCGTCGGCACGCTGTACAAGGACAGTCAAATCAACAGACTGGCACAGCTACGACGAGTGATATGAAAAGAGAGTTCCTGCTCAGTAAAAGAGTAGGAGAAGAATGGAGAATCTATGAAGTACATTCTTGATCGGCGCTACCGCCTGAGGGGCTGGCATAAGCTGCCCACAGGCTTGTATGATACGCTTGGGCATGAGGCGCAGTTTTTTGAACCTGGATCATACAGGCTGCTTTTGCAATGCGACGCAGATCACGAGATCGACATGGACGAACTGCCGGATAAGCAGCGTGAGCTTATGGAAAGGCTGCTTGCCGACGGCGTCATTCGTTCGTCAGGGTGGCTGGATTTTTTGCTTCCCGAGCAGCAGTATAAAACCTATCCTGCACGTTACCGCAGAGATGTCCACTGGTCCGTTACCGGTGAGTGCAATCTGAAATGCAGGCATTGCTTTATGTCAGCGCCCAACGGCAAGCACGGAAGCCCCTCTTATGAGCAGATCGTGCGTGTGGCGGATATGCTGGCGCAATGCGGTGTCTTTCGTGTGGGACTGACAGGCGGAGAACCGCTGATCCGATCAGATCTTGTGCGTATACTTGATGCCCTTTCGCAGCGGGAGATCGCCCTGACGATCATATATACCAACGGCTGGCTGGTCGATGAAAAGCTGCTGGACGCACTGGAGGAACGTGGAATGCACCCCGGTTTCCAGCTCAGCTTTGACGGCGTGGGCTGGCACGATTTTCTGCGTGGGATACCAGGTGCGCAGGAGAGAACGCTGAATGCACTGCGCCTGCTGAAAAAACGGGGATACAACACCTCTGTTTCCATGTGCGTACATAAAAAGAACGCCCATACTATCCGGGAAACTGTCAGGCTGCTCGCATCACTGGGTGTGACCAGCGTGAAGTGCGGCAGCATGATGGAGCTGGGGGAATGGGCAAAGGAGGACGTAAAGGCTTTGCAGCTCACTCACGCCGAGGAGCAGGAGATCTTTGAGCGCTATATCCCTCAGTATTTTGAGGACGATGCACCTGTGGCGATCATGCTGGGAGGAGCATTCATGTATTCTCCCGGAGATGATCACTTCGGTATCTACAACGAAAGAAAATGCGGTGAAAAGGACGAGGATACAGCGCTTTCCTGTGGTGTACTGGCTCACTCCTTCTACATAGGGGCGGACGGACTGGTCTGCCCGTGCATGGGTATGGCAGACTGCAGCTTTGCAGACCGCTTTCCGAGCCTGGATAAAATGACACTCAGCGAGATCCTGACGGATTCCGATCTGATAAAGTATGAATACGCCACAGTGAAGGATATACGTGACAGGAACGAAAAATGCCGCAGCTGCAGGTTCGTTGACCGCTGTACCGGCGGCTGCAGGAATTCGGCACTGATAACGGGAGACGATTATTACGCCATTGATCCCTACCTGTGCGAGTTCTTTGAGAACGGCTGGGATCAGCGTATCCGTGATATTGCACAGCCGGCGTTTGAGGCGTATCTGAAACGGAACCCTCCGGTCAAAAGAAACGAAACAAGATCATTGGACGATAATATGAGGAACTGTTAAAGATGGATAAGCAATCATTGTTCAGAGAGAAAAGCATGGAACGGATCACGTCCCCCGATCAGATGCGGGACCATCTGCGTGTTACCAATCCAAGACTGTGGATGCTGCTGGGCGCAATAGTCCTGCTGCTGGCAGGCTTTATTATTTTTGCGGCAGTAAGCAGAATGGAAAGTACCTATCCGCTGAAGATGGATTTCATTTCAGCGGATCTTATAACAGGTGAGATCCCCTACGATCAGATGGATCACTTTTCTGTTGGAATGCCGGTTCGCATTGCAGGCGAAACGGGACATATCCGCAGTGTTTATTCCAGCGCCCGTATCCTGCTGGATTTCAACCCGGACAGCAAAGAGAACTTTGCAGAGGGGCTTTATGTTATGAGCATCGGGGAAAAGGAGAATGTCAGCATAGATGAGCTGTACTATCTGCGATACAGCAACGGTCAGTGGACCTGCCCTGATGTTAGTGTCCAGGGATTGCTGGAGGGTCACGATACACGGGTGCGTATCTGGTCGGAGGATGACACACATGATTCCAAGATCGATTCCAAGGGCTGGCTTGCCACCGTCAGCGACGCCAAGCCCTATGTGGTTGCTACCGCAGAGGCGATACTGGACAATACGGAAACGAGCCTGAAGCCCGGAACCTACGATGCAGAGATAGTTACGGAAAGCACGACCCCTATCAGCTTTCTGCTGAACTGAACACGGAAGGAAACGCACAATGAAGGAGAAAGCAAAGATAAGGCAGCCGCTCAGAAGCGGTGTTGCCAAAGTGCCTGTTATCATGCAGATGGAAGCGCTTGAGTGCGGTGCAGCCTGCCTTGCGATGATACTGGCATACTACGGCAAATGGGTGCCGCTTGAGCAGGTGCGCCTGGACTGCGACGTTTCCCGTGACGGCTCCAAAATGAAAAACATCTATCTTGCGGGAGTACATTACGGTCTGGAAGCACACGGATACAAAATGGAGATCGAAGGTCTGAAAAAGAATGCGGTCTTTCCCTGCATCATTCACTGGGAATTCAATCATTTTGTGGTGCTTGACGGCTTCCGCGGCGATAAAGCTGTCATCAACGATCCGGCAAGGGGAAAGGTGACCGTGAGCATGGAGCAGTTCGACCGGTCGTTCACAGGTCTTTGCCTGACCTTTGCACCGAGTGAGAGCTTTACGCCCTCGGGGAAACGAAAAAGCACTATGTCCTATGCATTCAGCCGTCTGAAAGGAGCCGGTCCCGCCGCCGCTTTTGTGATACTGACATCGGTGATCGCTTCCTTGTTTGGCATCATCAATCCAACTATGTCACGGCTGTTCTATGACCGCCTTCTGACCCGAAGAGCGCCCGAATGGCTGATCCCATTCATTATTGCAATGGCAGCGCTGGCAGCCTTCCAGCTGATCGTGGAGTGGGTCAAGACGGTATATTCCTTGAAGATAAACGGTAAAATGGCGATCGAGGGCAATGCCTCATTTATGTGGAAGGTGCTTCACCTGCCGATGACGTTTTTTTCTCAGCGTATATCGGGCGATATCCTTCAGCGTAAGCAAAGCAATGCATCTATTGCCGGTACGCTGGTAAACACGGTTGCTCCTCTGGCACTGAATACGGTCATGATGGTGTTTTACCTTATCGTTATGCTGCGTTACAGCGCAGTGATGACTGCTGTCGGGCTTGGCTCACTTATCCTCAACCTGCTTGTGGCACGCTATCTGTCCTCAAAGAGAGTGAATCTGAAACGTGTACAGCTCAGGGATTCCGGAAAGCTTGCCTCTGCAACGCTGACGGGAATCAGTATGACGGAGACGATCAAGGCCTCCGGCGCCGAGGCAGGTTTTTTCAGAAAGTGGAGCGGCTATCAGGCTTCGGTAACGACTCAGAAGGTCAAATTTTTTACATTAAGCACCCGTATCGGCTTGATACCGCAGATCATCAGCACTGTCTCAAATTATGCGGTGCTGTTTCTTGGAGTGCGGCTGGCTATGGAGGGCAGCTTCACCCTGGGCATGATAACCACATTTCAGGGGCTGCTTTCCTCATTTATGAATCCTGCGGTCACACTTATCAGTGCCGGTCAGACGATCCAGGAAATGCGCACGGAGATGGAGCGTATCGAGGACGTAATGGATTATCCCGACGATCCGCTCATGCAGCGAGAGTCGCCTGTACAGGCTGAAAAAAGCTACAGCAAGCTAAAAGGCGAGCTAAGGATCACCGGACTTACCTTTGGCTATTCACGTCTTGCCGAGCCGGTGGTCCGCGATTTCTCAATGCATATAAAGCCGGGGCAGCGCATTGCGATAGTGGGAGCCAGCGGCTGTGGAAAATCTACAGTCAGCAAATTGATAACGGGACTTTATGAGCCCTGGGAGGGAGAGCTACTGTTTGACGAAAAGCCTGCCGCAGACATTGACCGCAGCGTGTTTACAGGCTCGGTCGCAATGGTCGATCAGGATATCGTACTGTTTGAGGACACGATCACCAACAATATAAAAATGTGGGATGACACAATAACCGATTATGAGATGATCCTTGCTGCAAGGGACGCACAGATCCACGATGATATCCTCAAACGCCCCGGAGGGTATCAGGGCAAGCTGATCGAAAACGGAAAAGACCTGTCCGGCGGTCAGCGTCAGCGGTTGGAGATCGCCAGAGTGCTGGCGCAGGATCCGACACTCATCATTATGGACGAGGCCACCAGCGCATTGGATGCAAAGACAGAATACGAGCTTATGGAGGCTGTCAAGGCACGGGGTGTTTCCTGTATCGTGGTAGCACATCGCCTGTCCGCAATACGGGACTGTGACGAGATCATTGTTCTGGACAAGGGAAGGATCGTGGAGCGAGGCACACATGAGGAGCTTTTTGCAAAGGGCGGTATTTACACGGAGCTTGTCAGCAGCACCTGAATAAGAGATCAGAGTTTAGAGGTAAAAACATGGGATGGTTTGACGAACAGATACGGCAGCGAAAGGAAAAGGATCAGCAGGTGCTGGAGGATTCCTTTGTCAGTATGATGAGTGCGGTGCTGAACAAATGGGAGACTGCTCACTTGGAGGACGGTCGTTTTATAGGAAAGGCAGCACTGGACGATATTGTGAAATACTATCATCTTCCGCCGGTTGAGCTGCCGGAAGGTGCAGATGACCTGACAGAGAAGCTGGAATCCGTCCTGCGGCCCTCCGGGCTGATGGTGAGAGAGGTCGATCTTGATGAGGGCTGGCAGAAGGATGCCTGCGGTCCGATGCTTGGAACTATGCGTGAAGGCGGACAGGTCGTTGCGCTGATACCATCAGGTATGTTCGGATATCATTACCGTGATCCGAAAACAGGAAAGCGGCGGAGGATAACACGAAGCAACGCCCGACTGTTTGAGCGTGAAGCACTGTGCTTTTACCGCCCGATGCCTATGAAGCGTCTGGGCGTTCACGATCTTGTGCTTTATATGAAAAGCTGCATCTCACGGGGCGATATCGTCCTGACTGTGCTTGCAGCACTGGCTTTGACATTAGTGGGAATGATAGAGCCGAGAGTCTATCACCTGATAACAGGAAAGGTGCTTGAGGATAAACGAATGAACCTGCTGATCGGACTGGGCGTATTTCTTCTGAGCTCGGCATTTGCTGCTCAGCTGGTGGGTCTGATCCGCTCTTTTTTAATGGAGCGTATAAACACCAAAGTCACCCAGAGCGTTGAGGCGTCGGTCATGATGCGGATACTTTCACTTCCTGTGAGCTTTTTCAGAGGATTCTCCTCGGGCGAGCTTGCAAACCGCACTTCGTCCGTCAGCTCGCTGTGCAGTATGATCCTTAACAATATCCTCTCCGTTGGCTTGTCCAGCCTTATGTCACTGTTGTATGTTTCGCAGATCTTTTCCTTTGCACCTTCACTGGTATGGCCTTCTATACTGATAATACTTTCAACTGTGATACTCAGTGCAGCGGCCTCGCTGGTACAGATCGGCATTACCAGAAAGCAGATGAAGCTTGCAGCCGAGGAATCGGGTATGAGCTATGCCATTCTGAACGGGGTGCAGAAGATCCGTTTGTCAGGCTCTGAAAAACGGGTATTTGCCCGCTGGGGCAGACTGTATGCCAAACAAGCAAAGGCGCAATACGATCCGCCGATCTTTTTGAAGCTCAACGGAGTGCTGGTCACTGCAATCTCACTGATAGGTACTATCGTTCTTTACTATATGGCAGTAAAGGCAGGCGTTGGAGAAAGCGAGTATTATGCATTCAGCGCTGCCTACGGACGTGTGATGGGAGCGTTTTCAGCTTTGGCAGGCATTGCTATCTCCGTTGCCGGGATCAAGCCTGTACTCGAAATGGCAGAGCCGATCCTGTCAGCAGTGCCGGAATCGGCAGCCGACAAGGAGCCGGTGCCAAGCCTGAGCGGAAGCATCGAGATAAACCATGTTTCCTTCCGCTACGAGGAAAACTCGCCCTATGTTCTGAAAGACCTTGATCTGAAGATCAAGGCGGGTGAGTATGTAGCGATCGTCGGGCGCACAGGCTGCGGAAAATCCACGCTGGTACGGCTGCTGCTGGGCTTTGAGAAGCCGCAGAATGGTACGGTGTTTTACGATCAGTATGATCTTGACCGTGTTGACCCTTGCTCAGTACGCAAACAGATCGGCGTAGTGATACAGAACGGGCAGCTGTTTCAAGGCGACATCTACTCAAATATAGTTATTTCCGCTCCGAAGCTTTCGATGGACGATGCATGGGAAGCAGCTGAACTTGCCGGTATCGCTCAGGATATCAGGGAGATGCCTATGGGTATGCATACTATGATCTCGGAAGGACAGGGCGGCATATCCGGCGGACAGAAGCAGCGTCTGATGATCGCTCGTGCTGTTGCACCCAAGCCAAGGATCCTCATTTTTGATGAAGCCACCAGCGCTCTGGACAACAAGACGCAGCGTCAGGTATCCGAGGCGCTTGATGGTCTGCACTGCACACGCATCGTGATCGCCCATAGGCTATCCACTATACGCAACTGCGATCGTATTCTTGTGATGGACAATGGCTGTATCGCCGAGGAGGGCAGTTACGAGGAGCTTATCCGCAAAAACGGCTATTTTGCCGAGCTGGTGGATAGACAGAGGCTGGACAAGAGCTGAAGCGTGCTGACAAAGACCGAAAATGAACCGGCGGACTTATGATCGAGTGCCTAAGATGCCATAAGCTTTTCGGACTGTACATAAAAGTGCAGCACAGTGCGTGATGTGGTTCATAAAAATCTGAATTTGAAAATAAAGCACTTGTTCCGGAACTTCTGAATGGTATGTATACAGAGCTTCCTGAAAAGAAATCTGCAAAAGCCAGATGAGAAAGACAAATTGTATCACATTGAAGATCTAATAGTCAGACAGTAATATTTGTACACTAACCACCTACCCAGCGGTGAACAAACTAATGGGAACAATGGGTCGGGATCATTACTATATCAGAGGCGGACTCTGTGCGTATGATCCCGGCTCTTTTTGTTTTTGTAAGCGGAAACAGTGAAACAGTGGCATAACATATTAAGTACATGATCTGATTATATATGGTTGAATGAAAAACTAAATGAAAAAATTGCAAATATAGAGAGAAAAAAGCAAAAAAAGCTATGCAAAACAGGGAACGTGTGATATAATATATCTGAGTAAATACGCAATCGGACAGGAGTGATAATTTGAAAACTACTATGGGCGAGTAGATAAAAGAACTGCGTGTGCAGCGTCGCATGACCACAAAACAGCTTGCGCAGGCGGCTGGTATCACCGATGCGAATGAGATGTCGGCTGATATGAAAGATGTGCTGGATATGGTGAAGGCGGCTTTAGAGCGGTGTTGCCTTGATCAAAAGGAGTATAATTGATAGTGGTTGGAGGTGCGCTTATGGATCTGATAAGAAAAATGGCTGCAAAAAGCTGTCGGGAGGACAAAAGCAAATGGCTGTCATTTGTGACCCACTCATATGATACGGCTTCAGTGATCAGTAGATTATTTGACCACTGGCTCTGTGAACATGAACGTGAATATTTAGCATTACAGCTGGGAATAAAAGCCTCTTTAGATGAATGTACAGACATAATACGGAGAATTCTCAGATTAGCAGCACTACTGCACGATACAGGTAAACTCACATACTCTTTTCAAACTAAAATAACTGATATCATTGAAACCCATGCAGAATTGCTTTATTCTGAAGGAATAACACTTAATAAGCTCGATAATATCAAATCTGTTCCTCATGCAGCAGCCGGTGCTGTTATACTTGAGTATTATGGTTTTTCTCACGGGTTTGCTGTCATTACAGCTTCACATCATGGAAGATGTGATTTCAGTGGTGATGAGTTTGATGAAAACTATTTTGGCCCGGGTTTTTCTCAGGAGAAGATATGGACAGGTATATGGGATAAATGGATATCACATTGTCTTGCTGAGTGTGGCTTTGATGATCCCAAAAATCTTCCGGAGATAAATGTTAGACTACAAATGCTCATAACAGGTTTGCTTATCATGAGTGACTGGATTGCGAGCAACACTGAGTATTTTCCGCTTACAGATACTTTTATAACACCCGATAACTATGCAGACCGAGCTGATTACGCATTTGAAAAGCTGGGGCTTCCGTCATATTGGGAAGCTTCTGATGGATATCCCGATTTTAATGAAAGATTTGGTTTTGTCCCAAATTCAGTTCAGCAGGAGGTCATGGAAATAGTTTCTGATGTTTCTTCAGCAGGGATATATATCCTTGAAGCACCCATGGGCTTAGGAAAAACCGAGGCAGCTCTTGCTGCTGCTGAGATACTTGCAGCTAAACTTGGCTGTGGAGGATTGTTTTTCGGCTTGCCTACACAGGCTACTGCAAACGGTATCTTTGGCAGGATACTATCATGGGCGAGTAAGCAATGCGATAGCGAAAAGCATACAATACGTTTGTCACATGGCATGGCCGAACTTAACGAAGAGTATCAGAAGATTTTTCATGGTCGAGCAAATGACGTATATGATGATTCCGAATTATTTGTACACGATTGGTTTGAAGGCAGAAAACAGGCACTTCTGGCAGATTTCGTTATAGGCACAGTCGATCAGTTCCTGATGGCATCTCTCAAACAAAAGCACGTTATGCTTCGTCATCTTGGCCTTTCGGGAAAGGTCGTTATTATAGATGAATGTCATGCATATGACGCTTATATGAATGTATATTTAGACAATACTCTCGCTTGGATGGGAGCTTATGATGTACCTGTTATAATTTTATCGGCTACACTTCCTCCCAAAAGAAGAGCACAGCTCGTAAAGGCATACCTTAACAGTAAAAAGGACATTGCTGTCAATTCTCCTTCAGATGCTTACCCTGTGCTGACATGGACTGATAACGGCGATATAAACAGCAGGACGCTTTCTTCCAATAATACTGACAAACAAATATATGTTGAAAGGCTCTGTGAAGATCATATTGGTGAAGCACTGTCAGAAAAACTCGGAAGCGGTGGATGTGCTGCTGTTATTGTCAATACAGTCAGAAGAGCACAGCAACTCGCTAAAGATCTTACACAACAGCTTGATGATTATGAAATTATATGTTTTCACAGCAGATATACAGCTACTGACCGTGCTGTTATTGAAAATTCGCTGCTTAAAAGAGTAGGCAGAGGTTCTCAGCCTGATGACAGAGATCACCTTATCGTTATTGGTACACAAGTTATCGAACAATCACTTGATCTTGATTTTGATTACATGATAACCGAGCTTTGTCCTATGGACCTTTTGCTTCAAAGATCGGGAAGACTTCACAGACATGAACGACAAAGACCGGTTGGGCTTGAAAATGCTGTTATATCCGTGATAGAAGAGATCAACAGCGCAGCAGAGTTCGTTTACGGCAAATGGCTTTTGAAACAGACAGAAAAATATCTTCCCGATAAACTAACTATACCTGAATGTATACCGGAGCTTGTTGAAAAAGTATATTCCGATGCAAAGACTCCCGATGAGGACTGGGATAGGTACTGTTTAGAACTCAACCAAAAAATAGAGAAGGCAAAAAAGTATTGTATTAATGCAAGTAGTATAAAGAAGCATTATGATCTTGACTATTTAATAAATGACGATGTCGGTAACAATACAGATGCACAAGCAGTCGTCAGAGATAGCAGCGAGACCATAGAAGTTCTGCTTATGTGTGAACGTGAGAATGGTTTTCTGCATTTTCTGCCTTGGCGAAATAACGGTGCAGCAGTTGATACCACTTGTGCGCCGAATGAAAACGAGGCTATCGCAATAGCAAGAGAACGAGTGCGTTTGCCGGTGTGGTTTTCAAATGAATATAACTATAATAAGACTGAAAAACAACTGAGGATCCTGCCCGAACGATGGCAGGACGAGCCATTGCTTAAAGGGGAGAAGCTGTTGGTCCTTAACGATGATCTTGAAACAGAGCTTTTAGGAAGAAAACTGCGATACAGCAGAGAATACGGACTTGAAGAGATAAAGGAGGGAAATGATGGACAGGGAATTTAATTTAATATCCGAGCCGTGGATAAAGGTCATGAAGCCCGATAAAAGTATAGAAGAGATCGGTCTGCGACAGGCGCTTGTTGATTCAAATGAATATCTGTGTCTTGCTGGTGAGACAAAATCGCAGGACTTTGCAATACTCAGACTTCTTCTGGCATTGATGTATACGATCTTTTCAAGATATGATGCCGATGGTAATGAAATAGATCCGACAGATGATGATTATGATCCGATAGAAATATGGACAGAGATATACAACGCAAAGAAAATCCCATCAGCTGCGGTAGATAAGTATTTTGAAAAATGGGGCGACAGGTTCTGGCTGTTTGATGAGAAATATCCGTTTATGCAGACGAATGCAGCAAATGGAAAAAGCAAACCTGTCAGCAGTGCAAAACTGATAGGTTCGCTGTTTGAAAGTGCCAATAAGCCTCGCTTGTTTTCAGATATAAATGGTGTCGGACGAAAACTCGGCTATTCTGAAGCTACACGCTGGTTGATACATCTTAACAGTTTTGATGACATCGCAGCAAAACAGCCTACCCCTAAAAAGACCTGGTGCAGCAAATTAGGGTTGATCGCATTAAAAGGAAATACATTATTTGAAATATTAATGCTGAATTATATTGCTCATGCTGATATTAAATCAGATGTATACATAAGCTTGCCTTCGTGGGAACAGGAACAATGTACCGAATTCAACAGGCTTATACCGCCCCCGGACAATCAGGCGGCACTGTTGTCAATAAGATCAAGAAGTCTGTATCTGTGTCGGGAAGAAGGCATGGTGAATGGCTACTATATTTCGGGCGGTGATTATTTTGAGGAAGTAGACCTTAAGACAGAACAAATGACTATATGGCATGGATACAAGGAAGGAAAGAACACAGTAACAAAGTTCATACCGGCACGCCATGACCAATCAAAAACAGCATGGCAAGAGTTTGGTGCAATAGCAGCATTCCCTATTACAGGCAGCTCAAACAATGATGAAATGCGAACGCCCGGCATTATACAATGGGCAAATTTTCTTAAAAAGCAAAAGCTGATAAATTTGACTCAGATAAATATCGAGATAGCAGCCGTGGTATACGATCTTGGTCAGGCAACTTCTTTGCCGGTAATTGACGCGATCAGCGATTCAATTACTTTTCATTCCGACCTTCTCACAGAACTCGGATCGATCTGGCGCAAACATATAAATGATGAGATAGAGAAGTGCGAAAAAGCGGCAAAAGCTGTTTATTCACTTAGTATAGATCTGCAAACATCTTCCGGGGCATCGGGAGATAAGCTGTCCGGCAGTGACGCCAAAATGCAGTTCTATGACCGCATAGACAGACCGTTCAGGCTGTGGCTTAAAAGCATTGAGCCATCGTCAAGATCCTTTAATGATAAATGCAAAGAACTTGATGATCAGCTATTTAATATAGCCGGAAGATTCGGTGAAGACCTGGCCGCTCAGTCGGGGGACAATGCTGTATTCGGCAGGTATAAAAAGCCCGATAAAGATCAAAAGCAGGTCACTTCTTCAGCATTGGCGATCAACTTTTTTGTTGGTAAGATCAAGAGAATTTTTAACAAAGGGGATGAAAACAATGGCGGATAACAAAAGCAAAGCTGACCTTGTTTACAGCTATACGCTTTCAAAGCTGAAATATCTTCAAAGCATATCTGAAAGCGGAGCAGGTAAGGCAGCACTTGCGCAACTCAGGCATGGTGTGGGAAAACGTCCCGGTGAACTGCCGGCACTGTGGGGATCGATATTCGACAAGATCCCCGAAGAGCTTCTGGGAAAAAAGGAAGCTTCCTGCGCAGAATGGGCTGTATATACAGCACTAACTTTATATGCACTTCATCATCAGGGAAATCCGGATGATGTTTATCAAAAGGATATATCCGTTGGCCGAGCCGCTGGTGAGCTTGTTAAAAACGATGACGATACCGAACGTATCGTAAATCGACTTAACACGATTGTAACGGCTACTTCTCCAAATGATCTTGCATATCATCTTCGAGGACTGATACAGCTTATTAAGAGCTCGGATATCAAACTTGACCACGCACTGCTTGCAAAGGATCTATATCTTTTCAACAATAATGAGATCGCTGACAGCATTAAACTTCGCTGGGGCAGAGATTTTTACAGAAAACTCAATGACAGGAATAATAAGAAAGAAGGAAATGATAATGGCTGATAACAGATTATATATTGATTTTCATGTGATACAGACAGTTCCGCCCAGCTGCGTGAACAGAGATGATACAGGCAGACCCAAAACTGCTGTGTACGGTGGTGCTAACAGGGCAAGAGTATCCAGCCAGGCATGGAAACATTCCATGCGGGAAATGTTCAAAGAGCTTGTAGATAATGAAAAAATGGGATATCGAACTAAGTATATAAAGCAGTTAATTATCGAAAATATGTGCAAACTATCACCCAATGGTGATAAATCCAAATATGATGATGCTGTCGATGAAATAATGAAGTTGAAGTATAAATTGAATAATAAAGATCATGCACTGTTTTCTTTTGAGAATAGCGAAAAAACTAAAGTCCTGTTCTTCATAAGCAATGTTCAGAGTATTAAATTTGCGGAAAAAGTACTTGAAGATATCAAACGTTGGCAGGAAAAAACAACAGAAGATAAAAAAAGCAAAATAAAAGATATTGCCAATGTTCAAGAGTATAGAAAGATTTTATCTGATAATCCAAGCATTGACCTTGCACTCTTCGGAAGAATGGCAGCCGATGATAACGACCTCAATGTTGATGCATCGGCACAGGTCGCTCATAGCATATCCACTCATGCTGTACAAAATGAGTATGACTATTTTACCGCTGTTGATGACTGTTCACCTGCCGATAATGCGGGTGCAGGTCATCTTGGCACTATGGAGTTCAATTCGTCTACTCTATACAGATATGCAACTGTAAACGCAGCCGATCTTTTCAAGCTCATAGGTGAAGATACAGCAGATGCAGTTAAGGCTTTTGCACAGGCATTCATTTGCTCGATGCCCACAGGTAAGCAGAATTCTTACGCAAACAAGACCCTGCCGGATATGGTATATGTTACTGTTCGCAAAGATCAGCCTGTCAACCTTTGCGGTGCATTTGAAAAGCCTGTTTATTCCAAAGAAGGCTACGCAGAGCTTTCCAAAGAGGCATTGTTCGGATATGCGCAAAAGTTATATGAAGATTACAGTGATCCACCTGTATGCAGCTTTGTTCTGGGTCACGATGCTGTACTCGGAGCAGAAAAAGTCGATCTGTCCGCACTTGTTGAAAAGCTTCATGAATATATCGCAAACGAGGTGGTTTGATGAAAACATTACTACTCAGACTGTCAGCACCTTTGCAGTCATGGGGCAGTGATTCAAAATTCGAGACCCGACGTACTCAGCCCTATCCTACCAAAAGCGGTGTTGTAGGTTTGCTTGCTGCTGCACTTGGTATATCCAGGGAAGATGATGATTCCCTGAAAGAGCTCTCTTCATTAAGATTTGGTGTACGCATCGATAAAGAAGGTGAATTACTGAGGGACTATCATACAGTTATAGGTGAGAAATCATACATAACCAATAGATATTATCTTGCTGATGCATATTTCCTGGTAGGTCTGGAAAGTGAAGATGAGTGCTTTCTACAAAAGCTTGATGCTGCGCTGAGGGCACCTGCATACCCTTTGTATTTGGGAAGACGTTCCTGCCCGCCATCGTTGCCTCTTGTTCGCAGGATATGTGAAAAAGAGCTTTGTCAGGCATTAGAAGAAGAACCTTGGCTGCTTCCCGAATGGAGGCAGAAAGGATTATCTTCCAAGACACAAAGAGAACTCCGTATAATAATTGAGGATAATGATTCGGATAATGCTGTTCGTGATGTACCTCTGTCATTCAGTAAAAAGCGTCGAGTTTTCGGTTGGCGAGGTATACGGGAGCATAAATATATCACAGCTGATACATATGAGCACAGCACGGAACATGATCCCTTTACAGAATTGAGGTGAGCAGATGTACTTATCCAGAATATCGCTTGATATTACTGAAAGAAATACAATGAAAGCACTTAGTTCACCGAGTATATTTCATGGTGCGATATCAGATTCGTTTACGGGAGGACGTCCCGACGTGCTTTGGCGTATCGATAATCTGAATGATCGGCTTTTCATGCTTATACTGAGTAATGATAGACCGGATCTTACAAATTTCAGCAGACAGTTTTCAAATGGTGAACACTGGGAAACAAAAGATTATGATCAATTACTTGACAGAATAAAAAACAATTCGGTTTTTAGATTCAGGATCACCTCTAATCCTACAAAAACGATTTGTGACAAAAATGGTAAACGTGGAAAAGTTGTCGCTCATATAACCACCGAGCACCAGAAAAACTGGCTTATCCGAAAAGGGGCGAAAAATGGTTTTTCTGTAAATGAAAGCAGTTTTGATGTTGTACAAAGCAAGTGGTACAGATTTTACAAGCGTGCAAACAACTATGTTACTCTTTTATCCGTTACATATGAAGGGATACTTGAGATAACCGATGCAGAAAAGTTCAAAGCAGCACTTACTAAAGGCATAGGTAGAGCAAAAGCCTATGGTATGGGGCTTATGACAGTCATGAACGATGTGAGGTGATGATATGGCAGATATCCCGGGAATGGTACGCCCGGAAATACAAGCTTTGCCAAAAGTTACCGACAGGACAGTGCTATTACTGTATTTGATGAAAAAGGTGTAGTACATATACCATCAGGTATGATATCTGTACTTCTGCTTGGTCCGGGGACAGAAGTTACGCACAGTTCAAGGCTGATACTGAAGCAGGCAGAACTTGTGACTAACCAGCGCAGTCATCTTGATGTGGTAAGAAAGATGTATCTCATGCGTTTCCCCGCATGTGCGGGGGTGATCCTAAGGTCGGAAAGAGACAGCGAGAAGATCAGGACTTTTCCCCGCATATGCGGGGGTGATCCCAGGCTCGGCATTGCAAACCTCGGTTCAGACATCTTTTCCCCGCATGTGCGGGGGTGATCCTCTGATATGTCAAGGTTAATGCTTTCAAGCTCTCTTTTCCCCGCATGTGCGGGGGTGATCCTTCTGAAAATCCTTGTATCAAGCTGCTTCAGCACTTTTCCCCGCATGTGCGGGGGTGATCCTGGGAGTGCTCTAAGATGACAAACAACATATACCTTTTCCCCGCATGTGCGGGGGTGATCCTATGGTGCAAATTCCTGCAATGGACACAAATATCTTTTCCCTGCATGTGCGGGGGTGATCCTGCATTCCTTACATCACCTTTACAAGGCTCGATCCTATTTTATCGCTTCATTACATATACACCTGATAAGCAGGCTTTGCAAAGGATCTCTGAAAAAAAATATTGCCAAAGAAAACAGCACCCGTACTTTGTGTACGAGTGCTGTTTTGAATTATCAAACACAGTATGATCTATTGCTGTCTTATCAGATCCAGCAGAATGCTCCGCCCGGTGCGTAGTTCCATTCTTCTCCGCCTTTCCACAGATTCCAGCCGCAGTCAAGGAGCTGATACTTCTGCTCAGTTGCTCCGACAGCGTCGATGTTGATGCCCATATAGAAAGTCTTTTCATAATAGACTTCTCTGAAGACCCTGTCTGCATCGCCGTTACTTCCGTCGATAGCTTTGCTTGTAACGAGGTTTGCGTTCTGAGGAACTGCCGAGGTGTTGATGCCTACACTGTTCAGAAGTGTTCGGATAGATATGCCCTTACCGGAGCAGTATTTAGCCATTGCTTTGACATCATCGAACTTTATTTTCATACCTTTGATTTTATCATTGTACCAGTCCTGAATGGTTTTGGACATATCGTCGTGATACTTGCCGTCGTAGTAGGAAGCGTTGCCATGGATCTCATAGCCGACCTTATCATTGACCTCACGGCCTGTTCCTTGTGGATTCTTGTTTACATAGATTCTTCTGGATCTGTTGAATGTGAAATCGTACAGATTCTTGAACAGCGCTGAGGATGTTTGCAGGGCTGCGAGCTCTTCATCAGTGTAGTATACGGGAGTTACCTTTACGAAGGAATTGTAGCTTATTTTAACACAGTAGTAATCCTTATTGGGGTTGAGTTTGTCAACATTGTGTTCTACCTTGGTGTCAGCAGGGAGTATTCTTCCGCCGGTACCGTTAAAGTACTTTACTGCCTTGCCGTTAAAATAAACTATATTTCCGTTCTGGCTTGCGATATGTTCGTTGACGCTCTTTATCTCGCCAATGATGTCGTTTCTGTTGAGGCAGATGTGAGACTTGAAAGCAGGGTCGACCTTGTCCTGATATTCCTTTGGAAGCAGGCTGATGTAGAGCTGTGCCGACAGGCACTCTGTAAGTGTGGTGCAGCCTGCGATGTATGTCTGCATAAGTGCGTCGCAAAGAGGCTTTGCCTTGTCAATAGCCTCGCCGCTGAACATTGACTGTGCACAGAAATGTCTGTAGGTAAGCTCAAAAATGTTGGTGTTTGCAGTAGCTGAAGGATTCATGAACAGCTCGTTGAGCTGACCAAGTATGTTTTCAAACTTTATGTCCCACTCGCTGTATGCGCCTGCGAGGGAGCCGATCTTTGCGATCTTGTCAAGCTGTGTGAGGGAAGTGTCTGTTGAGATCTCGCTGATCTTTCTTCTCATTGCCTTGGTCTGTGCCTTAAAAGCTGTGTAAGCCTCGTGGAAGCTCTGAACGCCTATGTCTGTTTCCATTGTGGAGATCAGCTCGTTCTGCATCTTGTCGATGCGGTCAAACAGCTTGTCTATCTTTTCGTTTATCTTATCAAGCTTTTCCTGTGTGGGATCAGGCTTAGCGCCTATGAACAGATCAAGAATTCCGCTGAGTGCCGGTGTAAAGAACTTGCCCAGCTCTGTGCATTCCTCAAGCACCTTGAAAATAGTTTTAGATGTAACGTTCTTGACTGTCAGCAGCTCTCTGTCCACCTTAACATATGAGCCGTAGTTTTCTGCTGTTGTAATAGCGGTATTTGTGTTCATGTTTACAACTGCCTGAGTGTTGTCAGCAGATGCAGCTAACGTTGCTGCGGTTGACATCATCATTACAGCAGCAAGTATTGCTGTGAAGGTTCTCTTTACTTTTCCGTTTGTTTTCTTGGTAGTGTTAGTTGTGTTTGTCATAGTAGATTCCTCCTTGTGATGTCTATCTTTTTTTGTTGTCTCGCTTGGGTGTTTCCCTCACGCAAACGTTTGAGAAGTAAATTATGCTACAAAATCATGCGCAAGTGTAGTAAAACTGACTGAAGCATCGCAGATCCACAAACGAGCTGCTGTGCTTTCCTCTGTGGGAGTTATGAACGGTATTACAATATAAAACAAAGCCCTCAGAAACGCCTGCACAGCGTTCCCGAAGGCTTATTGTTGTTGGATCTCAGCAAGATCATATCGTCATTGTTTTGCTGTGAATGCTACTGTTGTATAAGTGTTTCCAAAGCCGAGTACAGCGCATCGTTATCAATAGGCTTTGTCAGGTGTGCGTTCATTCCTGCCTGAAGGCTTCTCTGAACATCTTCGTCAAAAGCATTTGCAGTCAGAGCGATTATCGGTACGCTTGCAGCATCGGGTCTGTCAAGCTTTCGTATGGCAGCGGTCGCTTCAAGTCCGTCCATTTCCGGCATTCTGACGTCCATCAGCACAGCATCATAGTAGCCGGGTTCGCTATCTGCAAACATTTCAAGTACAAGTCTGCCGTTCACCGCATGATCTACTATCATACCACGGCTTTTGAGCACCATTTCCATTATGTCAGCATTTATCTGCACATCTTCGGCAAGCAGTATGTGTTTTCCGTTAAGATCGGCTTTGTGCTGCTGCTTGAACTCGTCAGTTTGTTTTCTCTTGCTTGCGCTTCGGAATTCTTCAAGCACACTGCCGGACGATATCGGCTTTGAGATAAAGCTGTCAACGCCTGCCTTCACCGCTTCATCAAGCACATCGTCCCACTTGTATGCCGTTATAATTATGATCGCAGATTCCGGACCGACGATTTCTCTGAGCTTCTTTGTTGTTTCCACGCCGTCCATTCCGGGCATTTTAAGGTCAACAAGAATAAGATCGTAAAGCTCGTGTCTTGCGTTATGCACACGCACCGCCTCTATCGCCTCTTCACCCGAAAGCACAGTGTCACAGGACATACCCGTCTTCTCAAGAACAAGCTTAGCGTGTTCGCAGGCTATCGGGTCGTCATCGACTGCAAGTACCTTCATATCATACGGCTGTATCTGTTCGTAATCATTATCATTGTCCCTGTGTGCCGAGTCCATAAGCGTAATGGTCACGATAAAGGTCGTGCCCTTGCCCTTTTCACTCTGGACTTCAATGTTTCCGTTCATCATCTCGACGATATTTTTTGTGATCGCCAGCCCCAGACCAGAGCTGCCATATTTATTGGTAGCAGAGCTGTCCTCCTGACTGAAGGTGTCAAATATATGCGGGATATATTCTTTGCTCATACCGATCCCTGTATCAGTGATCCTGAATCGCAGAGTAGATCTTCCGCCGAATTTTGCTGTGCGCTCAATATAAAGTCCTATTTTTCCGCCCTTGGCAGTGAATTTTACGGCATTTCCGAGAATGTTGATAAGTACCTGACGCAGCCTTGTGTTGTCGCCGATATAGTAATCATCGACCTCGCCCTGAATACGGCAGGTATAGGTCTGTTCGTTTTCTTCGCACTGTGCGCTGAAGATAGTATTTATCTGCTCAACAAGCTTGGTGAATGAGAAGTCCTCATTTTTAAGCACCATTCTGCCTGACTCTATCCGGCTCATATCGAGTATATCGTTTATAAGTTCGAGCAGATGATTTGCCGAACCGCCTATTTTTACGAGATACTCTCTTGTCTTTTCAGACAGCTCCGGATCACTCAGTGCAATGTTGTCAAGACCGATTATAGCGTTCATTGGTGTTCTGATTTCATGACTCATGCTTGACAGAAAAGCAGTTTTTGCTTTGCTCGCATTTTCTGCGGCTGCCAGAGCATCGCTCAATGCCTGGTTCTTTTCAAGCGAAGCTCTCATTTCACTGTCAATGTCGGAGAATCCGGCACCTATCGCATGAATGACGTGACCGTCTGTCCCCTCGGTGCGGCGGACACCTGCCAGGCGCAGCATCTCATAGCTCTCCTTAGCATTGTGAACTGTCAGGTATCTGTAAGAAATTATCGGTTCAGTCTCAAGCCGCTTTTTGATGTTTTCGGGTCTGATGAAATCGAGAAATCCTTCACGGTAGCTTTCAGATACACGTTCGTTTGCATATCTGGTGAAGCCTTCGCTGAAAGAAAATTTCTCCCCGGCCTGAGGCCCGTCCTCTTTTGTAACTTTTGAACTGTAGCAAATGCTTTCATCTGTGTCAAGATCAACATAATAAACGCTTGTGTAATCCGATGCAAGAGCGGTTATCATGTGATCCTGCCGGGTGCGCTGCTTTTCCTCCTCAAGCAGTCTGTTTTGCAGTTCAAGTCGCTGTTCAAGCTCCTGCTGCTTTATCCTGTTTTCTGTCTCTGAGGTCTGTATTTCAAGCGCAAGCTTTGTGTTCGCTTTATTCTGTATGAACACTACGATAAATACTATAAATAAAACAGCGACAGTCAGTGCGGTCTGCACAAGGTTCCTGAAAATGATCCCGTCCGAAACTGAGCTTATCTTGTTGCTGATAACGCTTTCTCGGATAAGATATGTAAGCATCCAGTCAGTTCCTGCTATCGGCTTATAGGAAAGTGTCTCCTTTATCCCGTTGTAAGTGAATGAAACAACGTTGCCGGTACCGTTTGCAAAGTTCTCTTTAACTTCCTCAACCGTATTTCCGTTCTCAAATGATGCACGTTCGAGCGCTTCAAGCAGATTGGTCTCTTTTGCAAGACCGCCCAGCACCATATCAGTCAGAGCGGCTCCGTCCTTTGTGTAGATGTTGCAAAAAGTTGTGTCATTATTACTTGATTGCAGTGACACACCTTCAAGCATAGTGTTGATATCTATTTCCATAAAGCAGACTACAAGCTTCAGATCACCGACCGAGATATTTTCCACAGGGATTGCGATTATTACTTTTTTCTTTTCTCCTTCAGCGTCCTTCAGCGTTATGCTGGGGGAGGAAAGACCGGAAGGATCAATGTTGTAGGTGTCGATGTCGTTTGCCGTACCCAATGAGGTGTAGATGACCCCGCTTGTGTCCACAAAAGCGAATTTATCAAGCGTATAGAGCTTTTTCATTCTTGCCTGATACGCCTGCAAATGCTCAATATCGCTCAGATCGTCTTTTGTGAGCAGTCCTACGGCTGTCTGCATATTTTTTATATTGCGCTCAAGGGCTGAGGATACAACCTGTTCACGCCGTCCGGCAAGTTCATCAAGGTAGAGCAGGCTGACTGAGTTGACCGCACTTTCAGTATCCCGCTTTGCAAGATCTCCTATCCATAACGTGCCGATCACCAGTATTATTGTCACGGCTGCAAACCCGATAATAGTCATAAGCAATGTGTTTCGTTTCCGGATCACTTTGATCACCCTCTGTAACCATATTTAATTTCAAACGCTTCGGATCGAACGGGCTTTGTTTTACTATTTTTGCAAAAACGGGAGAATTCCGAAGAATTGTTCCCGTTTGCACATTATAGTTTTATCATAAACAGCACAGCTTTTCAAACTGAGCTTTTGCCTCTTTAAGATAAGCCGTGTAATCCACATTCTCTTTGTTGCGCAGCAGTTCTGTCATTTCACTGACAGGCTTTGTCAGCGGATCAAGAGAGAGGTTTGAATACATTCCTTTTAATGCGTGAGCTGTTTCAAACGCCGCATCGAGCTGATGATCCGCAAGCTGCTGTTCAAGCAGATCGAGTCTTTTATCACCGATCACTTTTCCGACAAGCGTAATATAAAATGCTTCGTTATTCATACAGCGTGTAAGCCCTGCATCGACATCTGCCCCGAATTCTCTGAGCTTATCAGTTGTGAGCATATTCATTCTCCTTTTGCTGTTTTTCTATCAGTTCATAAAACTCATCAGACGGCAGCGGCTTTGAAAAGTAATAACCCTGGATTATATCGCAGGCAAGTGTTTTCAAAAGCTCCATCTGTTCTTTCTTTTCAACTCCCTCTGCGATGACCGGGACCTCAAGGAGTCTTGCGATCTCTATAATGATACCGACCAGGCGAGCAGCTCTGTTGTCTGTGCAGATATTTCTGACAAAAGCCATATCAAGCTTGAGCGCATCAAAAGTCAGCGTAGTCAGCATATTCAGTGAAGAATATCCGCTTCCGAAATCGTCCATTTCTATTTTGAACCCGAAGCTTCTGAGCAAAGAAACTGCATCTGATATCTGCTGTGAATTATCCGTATAAGCCGATTCCGTGATCTCCAGCAGAAGCTCTGCGGTCGAGATACCATTATTTGCAGCTATCTCGGTAAGCTCTTCACCGAGCTTTGGTTCAAACATATCTACCCTTGAAACATTTACCGAAACAGGCACAGTGATGCCGAAGCTGTCTTTCCACTTTCTGATCTGTCCGGCTGCCTGATCCCACACAAATCTGTCAAGCTTATGTATCAGTCCGTTGTTTTCAAACAGCGGAATAAAAACTCCGGGGCTGATCATTCCGTAGTCCGGGTGAAACCATCGTATCAGCGCCTCTGCGCTTGAAAGCACCGGTACGTTTCCTCTGATATTGTACTTAGGCTGATAGTACACCTGAAACTGTTTTTCTTCAAGAGCTTTGTCCATATCGTTGATAAGCTTTTCATGAAAAAGCTCCTTATCGTGAAGCTCGGAATTATATAGATTGTAACAGGTCGAATAGGTATTATGCAGCTTACGGCAGGCGAGCTTGGCACGGTCAAATCGCATTTGTATATCAAGAGAATCGTCATCGTCTGAATAAATGCCGATCCTCATGCTGATCTTATCGTCACCGATCACACCTTGCGTTGTTTTGATAAACTGCTCTATAAGCTGAGATATATCGTTTTCATGGGGAATATACACAAAAAAGCTGTTGCTGTCACTGCGGCACGCAAGACCGCCGTATTCCTGTACTGCCTGGTGAACGCAGCCGCCGATCTTTTTGAGCAGCAGATCTCCGTAGGCTCTGCCGTAAAGCTCATTGATGATGCGAAATCGGTTGATGTCAATAACGATCGCATCCATAGCTTTATGACCGTTCATTCTGACGATCTTTTTTGCAAATTCAAAGAAGAACTCTTTGTTGAAAAGACCGGTAAGACTGTCTCTTTCGGTTTCGTGAATTATCACCTTATCCTCTGCAAGCTCGATAGAATGTTCTACCCTTGCTCTGATGATCTGCGGGGCATCAAAAGGCTTTGTGATAAAGTCAGCAGCGCCGTTTTGCAGGCATTGCACCTCTGACCATTTTTCCGATGTCAGCACAATGACGGGAATACGCCGCAGCTCATTGTCAGCGTGAAGTGTTTTCAGAAGGCTGAAACCGTCAAGCTTTGGCATATGCAGATCAAGGATCACCAGCGACAGCGTATGAGCGTCACGCTTTATGAGATCCATAGCTTCAATTCCGTTTTGAGCATAACCGATCTTATACAGATCACCAAGCATAGCTCCGAGTATCTCCCTTGTGACAGGATCATCATCAACTATGAGTATACTTCTGTGAAGCCCGTTTTTTCGTTCAAGCAGTTCCTGCATTAAAAACCCCCCTGTTTATGACGTTTGTTTTCAAAGATCAATAAATGCGGCAATTTATACTTTAAACTGTATCATAAAAGCTCCTGTCCTCTTTTGCGCTGCGCTGTAAGTGCAGACGAAAGAGACAGTTTTGCCTTTCAGTGCCAAAAAACACCTATATATTCTTATTATAGCACAATCCGATCAATTAGTCAATTATTCATCTGCATTAGCAAATGCCGCATCTGCCGTATCGGCGGAAAATAGCTAAAGCCCCCACTTTTGTGGAGGCTTAATCAAGTTATACGCTCATTTTTGCGACTTCTTTTGCAAGCTTGTCGGGTACGGCTACCGTGCCGCCGAAGATGTAGAGCTTGTTTGGTTTTTTGTTTTTCAGGAAAGATTTCTGTGCATCTCTCAGAGCTGTGTCAGCAAGCAGAAGCGGTGCTTTCTGATTTGCTGCAAACACGCCGCCTGCGAGAGCGTCAGGGAAATCAAGTCCCTTGGCGATGCAGACTGTTTTGCTTGAAAGATCCTTTGCAAAATACTTGTTAATCATCACACAGGTTTCGTATCTCTGTGCACCGTTGAATCTCTTTACATTTTTCTTTGGCAGAGCCTTTTTGATGCTGTTTTCTATCGCTGCTGGAACAGCAACTTTACCGCCTACTATGTAGACGTTCTTGATGCTGCCCTTTACTTTTTTGAGATATGCGAGAATGTTTGAATCCAATGTCTTTTTGCTTGGGTCAACGTAGAGGATAGGTGCACCCTTGAGTGCTGCAACCGGTGAGATCGAAAGTGCGTCAGCGAACGCCTTGTTGGTCGTGAAGAACACGTCGGTCGGAGCTTTTTTAGTTTTCTTCTGGAGTTCTTCAGCGACTCTCTTTGAGGTCTCAAAGCAGTTATTTCCGCTGATGATCTGAGTGCTGTACTTATTCTTCAGAGCGTCAAGTGTGCCTTTTTTGAGGGCTTTGTTTGTGTTTACGATAATGATTTTCTTAGCTTTGAGTCGAGCGAGCTCAGCCTCGGTCTGCTTGGTAACGATATTCGGGTTTGCGAGCAGCAGAGGTGCATTGTACGCCTTTGCGAGCGGCACTGCGATAAGTGCGTCCTGGAAGGTCATTGCGTCTGCGATTATTACCGTGTCTGAGGTTGTCTTGTGGCTTGCCTTGGAGAGCATCGCAGCTGTGTCGTAGCGGTTTGCGCCTGCGAATCTTATGGTCGTCGGCTGCTGTGCGGGGGTGCTGAGTGCGACGAACTTAAACCCGTTGTCCTTGGCGTACTTCTCCGCCGCCGTGCCTTTAGCACCATAGATAGTAAAACCTGTGACCTTTTCAACTACGTGAGGTATTTCATAAGCTTTATAACCAAATGCCGCTTCTCCAATACTTTTTACATTGCTTGGAATTGTTATACTTTTTAGACTTGTGCAGCCGTAAAACGCTTCTTCGCCAATGCTTTTAACGCTGTTTGGTATAGTTACACTTGTAAGTTTTATGCACCGTTTAAACGCAGCATCACCAATGCTTGTAACGCTTTCAGGAATGTTTATTGTTTTCAGACTTTCACATCGAAAAAATGCACCTTCTTCGATCCTTTTGACACTGTTGGAAATTTTAATGCTCGTTACTCTTCTGTTCCAAAGGAACGCATCTCCTCCGATGACTTTAACTGTGTTTGGTATTATCACTTTTCCTGTACATTTTGCAGCATCAATAAGAATTCCGTTTACGACTACAAAATCATTCTTTTCACGCTGGTTCTTAAGCCATTTTGTGCTGTTAAAAGCCATTCCGCCTATGCTCTTCACGCTGGTCGGAATATTTATATTTGTAAGACTTGAGCACATGCAAAACGCATCATCGCCTATGCTCTTAACACTCTTTGGAATAGTTACGCTTGTAAGGCCTCTGCATTGCTCAAAAGCGCTCTTTCCAATACTTGTTATACTATTGGAAAGAGAGATACTTTTTATTTTTTCACATCCGAAAAACATACGACCACTAATACTTGTAACTCCAGATTTAATTACAACAGATGTAATATCAGATCTCTGTTCAAGAGGCGAGCCACTGTGACTGTAATCATACATAGCACCGCTGCCGCTGATAGTCAGTACACCGTTTTTCAGCGACCACTTGACGTTTTCACCGCACTTGCCCGAGGTTGCGGTGCTCGCTGCACTCGCCGTTATGCTCGAGCTTGCTTCAAATACGCCCTCCGGCAGTGCCGCAGCCGAGCCGAAAACCATGCATAGTGCAAGAGCTGCAGCTAATAGTTTCTTTTTCATCTTTATACCTCCGTTCTATTATTTATATCATTTTTATTATATCGTACTGATCTGTTCTTGTCAACCGGACGAATGAATAATTATATCTTTCACAGCTTCGGGGATTTTGTCAGACAAGAAAAAAGGGAACTGCCACTTCACTGAAGCTCATCTCATTTTTATAACTCATCATAATTTCGTGTTGAATTATTAACAAATGAGAGCTATAATATCTTCAATGGTTGTGCACAATATTATTGCGCACAATAATTCAAATAACAGAGAAGGTGTTTGTTATGCAAGATTCACAGACTAAATATGACTGCATAAGGCTTGATAATCAGCTTTGTTTTCCGCTGTACGCCTGCGCTAAAGAGGTCGTGCGCAAATATCGTAAGCCTCTTGAAGAGCTTGGGCTGACGTATACGCAGTATGTCGTGATGATGGCGCTTTGGGAGCATGGCACGATGACCGAGGGTGAGCTTGGAAGACTTGTGCATCTTGATTCGGGGACGCTTGCACCGCTGCTGAAACGTCTTGAAAAGCAGGAAATGATAAAGCGTACCCGCCCTGATAGAAATGAGAGAAAGCTGATGATATCGCTCACCGAACAGGGTGAATCGCTCAAGGACAAGGCGGTAAACGTACCGCCGTCGATGCAGGGATGTATTGATCTTGACAGAGATGAACTGATACAGTTAAAAATACTGCTTGATAAAGCACTTAAAAGAATGGAGGAAGAATAATGATCTACGATCATAGCATAACCACAGGCAAAGGCGAAACGCTTGACCTTTCGCAGTACAAGGGTAAGGTCATTATGATAGTGAATACCGCAACAGGCTGCGGATTTACACCTCAGTATGAGCCGATCGAAAAGATGTATCTTGACTATCACGATAAGGGTCTTGAGATCGTTGATATCCCATGCAATCAGTTCGGCGCACAGGCACCCGGAACGGATGATGAGATACACGAATTCTGCAAACTGCATTACAACACCACATTCCCTCAGATGAAAAAGGCAGATGTCAACGGCGATAACGAGCTGCCGCTTTACACCTATCTCAAATCCTGTAAGGGCTTTGAGGGCTTTGGCGAGCATCAGCTCTCTGCACTTTTGAGCGATATGCTTTCAAAGGCAGATCCCGATTGGGATAAAAAGCCTGATATCAAGTGGAATTTCACAAAGTTTATCATTGACCGTGACGGAAATGTCGCCGCAAGATTTGAACCGACTGCGGATATGGCAGAGGTCGAGGCTTGCGTGAAAGCACTTCTTTAAGGAGCTGAGCATATGAAAGTCACAGTCAGATACTTTACCAGAACCGGCAATACGAAAAAGCTTGCTGAAGCTATCGCACAGGAGCTTGGGATCCAAGCCGGTGACATAACAGCACCGCTTGATGAAAAGGCGGAGATCCTGTTTTTGTGCAACTCAGTCTATTGGGCAGGCGCAGACAGCAGTGTCAAGAAATTCATCGCAAAAAACAAGGAAAAGATCGGGCTGCTTGTCAATGTCAGCACTGCGGCAATTAAAGGATCGACATATTCTCAAATCAAAAAGATCGCTCAAAAGGAAGGTGTCAGGCTGTCCGATCAGGAATTTCATTGCACAGGCAAATTAAGCGCTCTGCATTCCTCACACCCCGATGAAGCAGATATCGCTGCGGTAAAAGCATTCGCAAGAAAGGTCACAGGTGATAAAAATGAATGAGAACTTTGACTTGCAGAATTACCTGATACAAGGCGTGGAAAGAGTGGTATCAGAAGCACTGAAAGCTACGCTCAAAAACCCAAGAGAAAGCGTATTTATGATGAAGTTTGCCGCAGCCAGCCGTGCAGCCTCAAAAAAACGCCGTGCTGCCGAGGATAACGCAGAGCATATCCCGCCGTTTCTGATTGCCAGCATCACCAGCAAGTGCAATCTGCATTGTGCAGGCTGTTATTCACGCTGCAATCACGCAACCACCGATGCAAAGCCTGTCAGTCAGCTGACAAGCGAGCAGTGGCTCAGGATATTTGATGAGGCTGACGAACTGGGTATCAGCTTTATCCTGCTTGCAGGCGGTGAGCCGATGCTCAGGCGTGACATCATAGAGGCAGCAGGGAAAAAGCAGAATATCCTTTTCCCGATATTCACAAACGGCACATTCATTGACGAAAAATACTATACATTGCTTAACAAGTGCCGCAACCTTGTACCGATAATGAGCATAGAGGGTAACAGGGAGATGACCGACAGCAGGCGTGGAAAAGGCATCTACGATAAGCTTATCGCAAATATGGAAGAGTTCAAAAAGCGTGGACTGATCTTCGGCGCATCTGTTACTGTCACGACCCAGAATTATAAGGAGGTCACCTCAGATGAGTTCCTGAGCAGTCTGTCTGACAGAGGGTGCAAGGCGGTTATCTTTGTTGAATATGTTCCCGTAACAGAGCAAAGCTCAAAGCTTGCGCCGACAGATGCCGAACGTGAGTACCTGATGACACAGATACAGCGCCTTCGTGAGCAGCGTCCCGAAATGGTCTACATCTCATTTCCCGGAGATGAGAAAAGCTCAGGCGGCTGTGTGGCAGCAGGCAGAGGTTTTTTCCATATCAATTCCCACGGCGGCGCAGAACCGTGTCCTTTCTCACCGTACTCCGACGTGAATGTCAAAAACAGCTCGCTGCGTGAAGCATTGCGTTCGCCGCTGTTCAAGGCTTTGCAAAGCGGTGAAATACTTCTTGACGATCATGAGGGCGGCTGTGTTTTATTTGAAAAAAGAGAGCTTGTTGAAGCTATCATAGCCGGGGATTCAAACTAAGATCACGGATCATTGACCTATGAATTTCCCAAAAAGATGTGCTGACAATGGAGATAATACAGCAAGAAAAAAGGAGTGCTTTCAACACTCCTTTTTTCTTTGTCCGACCATCTTACATCAGCGGGGCAAACAGCTTCAGTATACGTCCCCGTATCTTCATTGACAGCTTTTGATTTCTGATCGTTTCCTCAGTCACGAGCCGACATTTTTCCAGAGTGTTCTGAAAATCCTGCTCGATCTCGCTTATGCATGATGTGCGGAAAAGATAAGTCGCACACTCAAAGTGGTGATAAAGACTGCGGTAATCAAGATTGATCGTTCCCACAACAGCCTTTTCATTGTCAGTCACAAAGACTTTTGCGTGAACAAATCCCGGAACATATTCGTAGATCTTGACCCCTGCCTTCATCAGTGACTTATAGTGAGTCTTTGCAAGTGAGTAAGCCGACATCTTGTCAGGTATGCCCGGCAGGATTATCTTGACCTCAACACCTCTTTTTGCCGCATATTTCAAAGCCGTCTCAAGCTCATTGTCAAGTATCAGATATGGTGTCATAATGTGAATGTAGCTGATCGAGCGATAAAGCATATCAATAAAAACGCTTTCTCCGACCTGTTCACCGTCGAGCGGGTTGTCGCAGTACGGCATAACAAATCCGTCTGTCGTTTTCGCAGGGAATGAAAGCCTGCATTCGTCCCATGCCGGGACCTGCTCTGTCATATTCCACATCTGCAAAAACATCAGCGTAAAGCTTTGCACCGCATCACCCCTGAGCATTACCGCCGTATCCTTCCAGTGCCCGAAACGTTCTATGCGGTTGATGTATTCGTCGGCAAGATTCACTCCGCCGTTGAATGCGACCTTGCCGTCGATGACGAGGATCTTTCTGTGGTCACGGTAGTTGTACGATGTTGAAACGAAAGGCTTGATCTGTGAGAAAGCCTTGCACTTTATCCCGTGCATTCCAAGCAGCTTAGGATAGTTGTGTGTCAGCGTCGAGATCTCACACATCCCGTCGTACATAACACGCACATCAACACCTTTAGCCGCCTTGTCGATAAGTATGTTGAGTATGCTTCCCCACATCAGTCCCTCGTCAATGATGAAGTATTCAAGAAAAATGAACTTTTCAGCTGCCTTCAGCTGTGGTATCATTGCGCTGAATTTTTCTTCTCCCGAAGCGAAGAAATCCACCTTTGTGTTCTCATATATCGGGAAACGTCCCGAACGGTTGATGTAAAAGTGTAAGTCCGCAGTTCCCGAGTCGATCAGCTCCTGCTTTATTATCGTCATAGGATCCTGTTCGATCAGCCCTTTGGAATCCTTTACGATCTCGTTCAGACGTTTCTTTTCTTTTCTGTGACCCACATCAAGCCGTGTGAACAGCAGCAGTAATGCCGTTGGAACGGGGAAGAACATAAACAGTCCGCTCCACGTCAGCTTTGCGCTTGAATCCATATCAACGTTGAACAGGTACAAAAGCATGAGTATCAGAAAAACACTCTGAAACAGCGCAAGCAGTTCAAGCTCCATAAAGAAATCGTATATCACCGCCAGCAGGATCAGCTGAACAAGCATCAGCAGAATAAAAAATCCCGCACGGCTGAATATCAACCGCTTCAATCCATTTTTTCTCTTGGGCAGAAGACGAATTATTCCGGTGGCTTCTTTTAATTTTTCCATTTGACCGCTCCTTGATCTGATTTGTAAAAGATGCACAGGTAGTCAATGCCTGATGATCTGCCCTTGTGGGCATTATTCAGCTTGACATCAACAAATGTGATCTGCAAATTACCTGTTATGAAAAAACTGTGCTCCCCGGTCGCAGTCGGCGGCATTATCGCCTGACTGCGGCTGTTGAGAACAAATAGATTATACCACATCTCCTCACAAAAATCAACAATAAAGACCTGCCGGTCATCGTGCCTCAGCAGGTCTTTGGTATCTGATACTATTATGGCAGCACCGCACAATGGTCGTGCAGTATCGCTTTAATCCTGTGCAGGAATGAATGTAACGTGTGTTTCGTCGCTGTCGATCCATACAAATGTGCCGGCACTTGATCTTTCGATCGTGCCGCTGTGATCGCTGCCGATCTTGACACTCTTGATTATGTTGCCGTTGTCATCGTATGTAACATCGAACTTTGCGCCCTGTGTGTAGTCGATCTCAGGCCCTCTTACAACGCCCTTGAAGCTGTAAACAAACTCGTTGTTGTAGCTGTTTGCCATGCGGATCGTGCAGACATAGCTGTTGTTACCGGCATATGTTACCTCCATTGCAGCCCTTGAACCGTCAGATGAAACAAAGCGATCCTTTGAGAAAAGATTCTGATTTGCTGCGTAGTAATAGCCCGACTCGCCCGGGTGCTTAACAGCGTCGGTGGATTTCTGAGCAGCGCTCTCGTTCTGTGCGTAGTTGTAGCCCGACTCGCCGGGGTGCTTAACAGCGTCGGTGGATTTCTGAGCAGCACTTTCGTTCTGTGCGTAGTAATAACCTGACTCACCGGGGTGCTTAACAGCGTCGGTAGATTTCTGAGCTGCGCTCTCGTTCTGTGCGTAGTTGTAGCCCGACTCGCCCGGGTGCTTATCAGCGTCGGTGGATTTCTGAGCAGCGCTCTCGTTCTGTGCGTAGTAATAACCTGACTCACCGGGATGCTTAACAGAGTCGGTAGATTTCTGAGCAGCTTCGGTATTGATCTCAGCCTTTGGTTCGAGCTTGATCTCGCTGCTGAACGCAGTCTTTGTATCGTCTGCCTTGTTGTCAGCCTTAGCTGTCTTCTGAGCGTTCTCATTTGCCACAGTGACGATCGTTGAGATCGGCTTTGTAGGTGCTTCGATCGCATCAGATGCCGATGCGTTGAATACTGCGACTCCTGTTATCATCGCCGTTGCAGTGATAACTGCGCAGATCGTAGCGATGAATTTCTTGTTTGCCTTTCTTACCTTTGATGCGTTTGTTGATTTTGTGTTGTTCATTTTGATTTCTCCTCTTCTTTTTTTGTGTTGTTTTTGTTTTATTCAGTGATTACATAATAACTCTGTCTGCTGCAAAAAGCAATAGATACTTCTGCGTGGATATGTAGTATAAACTACGCTTTTTAAGCGTTTTGTAACTTAGGCTACACCCACACTGTTACCTGTCGCCAAGAAGCTTTTTCTGCATCAGCTCCTGCCTTCACTGTTTCACATTATCAAAGAGCGCATCTGTAAGCGTAAAAGCTCATCTTTGCGATCTGCTTGTGCTGCGATAAGAATTAACCGGTATGTAATTGAAATGCAGCGAAAAATGTGGTATAATATACCCAACCAATACAGATGCAGATTATCTGTGCGCTGAATATCTGTAATAAGGAGGGCAGCTTTATGATCGCAGAGAACTATAAATATATGAGAATACAGGGGAAAGCCCTTGCCAGAAACACTATGTTTGCAAAGGGCGTGTTCAGTATGTGCTGGCAGCTTATACAGCAGGACGTAATGGATCAGGAGGACGAGGATCTGTACCGTGAGATCGACAGCTGGTTTGCCGAGAACCTCCCGTGGCCGCCTCAGTGTAAACGCCGAGAGTCTGTTGTGTGCTGGTTCAAGACTGAGAATTCCGAAGAAATGCTCACAATGATCCGCCCGGCGCTGTGGCTTCTTGAAAAATACGATCACCCATATTACCTTGTCTATACAAACACACCCGGCGAGATCGTGTATGAGGATAAGTACCAGGTCGTTGTCAAGACCGACGGTTATCTTCAGATAGATGAGCTTCAGCCATCGTGGTCGCCTGATGATGGCGAAGAGAATACCGACACTGACGACTCACAGTCCGGTTGCGAACAGTGAGCAAACGCCGCCTGCGTTCGGGTCGGTCACAATATATAATACCAGAATAAACAAGGGACTGATGCTTTGTACATCAGTCCCATTTGTGTGTATATACGTCCTTTATGACAGCTTATTCCGAAGCCTTTTTAAGCCCTTTGGCAACAAGGTGGCAGCCGACCATCAGAAGTACCATAAGTGTCGCCGTCGGTATAAGCTTGTAGATGTGCAGCAGAACATTTGAGAAACCGTCGGTGAGCATCGTGCCAAGTGAGCAGCTGCCTGCCGGCATACCCAGTCCGACAAAGCTGAGGAAAGCCTCAAGGAAAACTGCCGAAGGAATGCTCAGCATTATCTGTGTGACAAGCTTGCCCGTAATGTTGGGCATGATCTCACGGAAGATTATGTGCCTGTGGCTTGCACCGAGAGTCCTTGCCGCCTGAACATATTCAAGCTCCTTGACCTTGAGGACCTCTGCACGGGATATCCTGCTCATTTCTATCCAGCCTGAAAGCATCAGAGCAATGATGATCGAACCCATTCCGGGCTGAAGCACCAGCATCAGAAGCGTCACGACGACCAGCGTAGGTATACTGCCGATAATATCAATGATACGCTGCATGATTATATCTGTCATACCGCCGAAATACCCTGAGATTATGCCGTAGTTCATACCGATCAGAAGGTTTATCACAGTCGCAGCGAGCGCAATTATCAGCGATACCCTCAGTCCCATGAATGCACGGGCGAACATATCCCTGCCCAGATTATCAGTGCCGAAGATATAGTATTCATCGGTTATTCCCAGTTCCTCGTATCGGTTGACCGTCACTGCACCGCTGGTCTTGTTTATCTTTTCCGAACCATCAAGAATACCCATGGACGCAAGCCACGGAACACGAGGCGGTAGATTTGTACGATCAAGCTGCTGATCGTCATAGTCGTGACTTGAAAGATACGGACCGATCACAGCCAGCAGCGTCAGCAATGCCAGGATCACAAGCCCTGCGACAGCTGACTTCTGCGCAAAGAAACGCTTGCGCATATCGTTTTTTGATCCTGTTACCGTTTCACTTGAAGTGAGCTCTTTTCGTTCCTTTGCGGCGGGAACAAAATCAGTATCCTGAGGTGTGTATATAACATTTTCAGCCACTTTGTTCTCCTCCTTTCTCAGCTTGGCTTTCCGCCGAGGCGGACACGAGGATCAACAACGCAGTACAGTATATCCAGTATCAGCATAACTACGATGTAAAGTGCCGAGTAAACGAAACTCAGTGCGATGACCACGCTGTAATCGTTGCTGCTTATCGCAGTTGTCAGCAGTCCGCCGATACCCGGTACCGCAAACATCTTTTCGATCACCAGCGAACCCGTCAGCAGCGATACCAGCAGTGATGCCATGACCGTGATAACAGGTATCAGAGAGTTGCGAAGAATGTATTTGATGATTATTGTGCTGCTTTTCATTCCGGTTGTCTTTGCAAGCAAAACGTAGTCAGACTTGATAACGTCCTCAGCTTCCGACCTTGTGAACTGTCCGATGACCGCCATTACACTAAGGCTCAGCGCAAGTATCGGCATTGCCGAAGAAAACATCGGTGAACGAAAATCGTACAGCATCGGGAAGATATTGCATTTGTACCCGAGAGTCCACGAGAAAAACATTGCGAACATATATGACGGAACAGCGATCCCAAGCAGGGTTAAAATGTTGAATATCACCTTGATAATACGGCTGCGGAAGAACGCTGCTATCAGTCCGAGCGTAAGCCCCGCAAGTGTTCCGAAAATCAGACTGAGAAAACCGATGCGCAGTGTTACCGGAAAGCGGTTTACAAGCAGCGAAGTGATAGGAGTGTTAGGTGCGATAGAGTAGCTCACTCCCAGATCACCCTTGAGCATCTTTCCGATGTAGCGGAAAAACTGAACGATCACAGGCTTATCCAGACCATAGCTTTCCTTCAGCGATGCTACCTGTTCCTCAGACAGTTTAGCGTCATTGAAAGGGGAGCCGGGCATAAACTGCATCAGCAGAAAGAGTATCAGCAGTATAACAAACAGTATCGAAATAGAAATAATGATCCTTCTTCTTAAATATCTGCCCATTATTTCCTCTCCTTTCTCAGCCCGCTGATCACTATCTCAACTCCCGTAGGAGTTACCTGAAGTCCGGAAACACCGTCTGCAACGAGGTAGCGTTGTTCGCCGTTAAAAAGCGGTATCAATGCAGCATCGTCAAGTATAATGCTTTCCAGCTGGTGAAGTATCTCATCACGCTGAGCACCGCTTAATGACTGGCTTTTATTATATAGTTCATTGAACTGTTCGTTGAAATACAGATTGTTGTTTCCCGTTCCAAGGCAGGTAGTAAACAGTGCAGTTGGGTCAACAAAGTCCGGGACCCAGCTTGCCAGGATAATGTCATACTGATCGCCCAGACTTATTCTGCGCAGCCATTCCTTATCCGGCAGCGGTGTGAGCTTGAGTTTAAGCCCCTTCAGATTATCCTCAAGCTGTTTTGCGATAGGTTCGGCTACCTTTGATTGTGAGGAAGCATACACAAATTCCAGCTCAGCGCTGTCAGTACCAAGCTCCTTGAGTCCCTTTGACCAGTAGTTTGCAGCAGCGCTTGTGTCATATCCCATCTGATCTTCATATTGCTTTTGATCGGCAGCGAAATCCTTGCCGTCTGTCTGAGTATAGAATTTTTCCGGAACAACTCTTTCAAGTGCGGAATATCCTGATCTGATAACATTTGCGGCGATGCTTTGTCTGTCTATGCTTTTGGCTAAAGCCTTGCGGATATTCAGATTTTTCAGGGCCTTGTTGGTTGAGTGGTTAATATCCAGCCTGTATATCTGTGCAGTTGAAAAGACTTTGAGATGCGTATCGTCCTTCGCCAGATCGGCAAGCTCGCCGGTGATGCGGATAACATCAAGCATACCTGTCTCATAGCACATCATAGCCTGCTGTGCATCACCCACCACCTGAAGATTAACGCCCGAGGTTATATCATTCCCTTTGTAGTAATACTTGTTGGGGGATAGGTGTATCTGTGATGCGAGCGGCTCATATCTGTCCATAACATATGCGCCGCAGCTGAGCATAGTATCTGCACTTGATGCATAGCTGCCCGAGCATGAGTTGAAGAATTCTCTTGAGCAGGGTGAAAAGCAGGTCAGTGAAATGAGAGAATTAATATACGGGCACGGCTGTTCAAGCTTGATAACGAATGTCTTTTTATCGGGTGCTGAAACGCCAAGCTCACTTACCGGAAGTTCACCGATGGAAATTTTAGCTGAGTTGGCTATCATGCAGCAGTCTGTTATCAAATATATTGCGCCGCTTTTGGTCGCAGGATCTGCAATTCTTTGAAATGCGCATACAAAATCATCGGCTGTCAGTGGCTTTGCGTTGCTCCATTTGAGATCGTCCTTTAGATGGTATGTGACCGTAAGCCCGTCGCTTGAAACGTCATAGCTTTCTGCAAGTCCGGGGACAAGCTCTCTGTTGGAGTTGTATTCATATAGCGTGGAGGTGAAAAACTTGACTACCATTGCTGAGGTGGTGTCTGCTACCTCCTGAGCATCTATTGTTGAAGGAGAATTGCTCAGCTGAAAATTCAGCTCAGCAGAGTTTTGCGTATCTGATGCGCCGCAGCCTGTCATTATCATCATGATAAATGCTGTGAGTATCCCAAGTGAGATCATCTTTTTAACAGCCTTCATTATCTCCCCTCCGATCCTGTCCATTCCGGAAATTCTGAATCTGTACACAAAACACTGTGAGAAGCGGATACCTCATGCCACTTGCCCAGACCGTAGTCGATCCCGGCGCTTGAAATGTCGTATTTGTCAGTTTGCTCTGATGGCATAACAGGGTTTATCCTCGGTATTGCCGCAAGCAGGCTTCTCGTGTACGGGTGTATGGGGTCGTTGAAGATCTCCTCTGTGCTGCCGATCTCCAGAAGATAACCCAGATGCAGCACACCTATCCTGTCCGATAAGAACCGTACCATTGAAAGATCATGTGAGATGAAAAGCAGCGACGTGCCGGTCTCCTGTTTGATGTTTCTCAGCATATTCACTATCTGAGCCTGCACCGAAGCGTCAAGTGCCGCAATGCATTCATCGGCGATTATCAGCTTGGGATTGCCGACAAGCGCACGGGCAATGCCTATCCTCTGTCGCTGACCTCCCGAGAACCCGGAGGGGTATCTGCCTGCATATTCCGCAGGTATCCCAACTCTTGTCAAAGCCTGTGCGACAAGCTTGTCACGTTCAGCTCTGCTGCTGCCGATATTCTGTATCGCCAGTGCCTCACGCAGTATCTGTCCCACCTGCTTTTTGGGATTAAGTGATGACATCGGATCCTGAAATATCATCTGTATGTCCCGTGTCTTTTCTATGTATTCCTTCTTGCTCTTTATCCCCGTAAGCTCCTGTCCCTCAAAGATAATGCTGCCGCTTGTGGGACGGTTCAGCCCGATTATGCATTTGCCGATGGTGGATTTTCCGCTGCCGGATTCTCCGACAAGTCCGAAGGTTTCACCGCGTCTGATGTCAAAGCTGATGTGCTCTGATGCCTTGACACGTTTTCCTGCCGTGTCAAAATACATACACAGATCATTCACTGTAAGCAGGGTGTTGTCGTTGTTCTGATCGCTGTTAACCTTCGGCATAATCCTTCGCCTCCTGCTTCATTTTTCTTATTCTTTCGGCAAGCTCCGGCGGAATATCCACCTTTGGCGCACGAGGGTCAGCCAGCCATGTCGCTGCATAGTGAGTGTTTGACAGCTTGAACATCGGCGGCTCAGCCTTGAAATCCACTTCCATTGCATATGGGTTCCTTGGCGCAAAAGCATCGCCCGTTATCTCTTTTGACAGATCGGGCGGCGTCCCCGGGATCGAGTAAAGCTCCTGCTTGCTGTCCGAAAGTTCCGGGACCGCACTCAGCAGACCCCAGGTGTAGGGGTGACGAGGGTCGTAAAAAATATCAAAAACAGTGCCTTTTTCAATGACCTTGCCTGCATACATAACAGCGACCTTGTCAGCGATCTTTGAAACGACCCCGAGGTTGTGCGTTATAAAGATTATCGACAACCCTCTTGCACGCTGTATGCTCTGTAAAAGCTCAAGTATCCTTTGCTGTATCGTAACGTCAAGCGCCGTCGTAGGCTCATCGCATATAAGCAGCTTCGGATCCTGCGAAAGAGCGATCGCTATCACCACTCTTTGGCGCATTCCTCCCGAAAGCTGGTGCGGGTATTGTCCCATAGTTCGCTCGGGATCGGTTATGCCGACCTCACGCAGCAGCTCGATGCCGCGGGCGTAAGCTTCTTTTTTTGGAATTTTTTTATGTGAACGCAGCACAGTTATGAGCTGTGCTCCTATGGACATCGTGGGGTTGAGGGAGGTCATCGGGTCCTGAAAAACAATAGCGATCTTGGTGCCGTTGATATTCTTTCTGCGAACGCTGTCTTTCATCTTCAGCAGATCGACTGTCTGATCCTGATCGTGAAAAAGCGCCTCGCCCGATTCTATCACTGCGTTGTCCGGCAGAATCCCCATAAAAGATTTCACACCAACGCTCTTTCCGCTTCCCGATTCGCCGACAAGCGCCAGCACCTCGTTTTCCTCCAGCGTGAGGTCCAGTCCTCGTATAGCGTGAACATCACCCGTCGGGAGCCGGAAGGTCACTTTCAGATCCTTGACTTCAAGAACAATCCTTGCAATATCGCTCAAATTCCTCATCTCCATTTTAAGAATAAATCTGGGTCATCTTTGATATGTGCCGTAAGCCCTGCATTCAGATATCAAATTCCACTCTTCCGTCCGAAAGCCTGTATAACGCACCGATGACCCTTAGCCCATGTTCCTCTTCACGGTGTATCTCCAGGCTGCTTTCGATCACTTCCACGCTTCGTTTTACGTTCAGGCAGCAAGCCTTGTAGTCGTCCTGTTCATCGCCAATGGCAAGCCTTATCTCGTCAGTGATAAATTTGATGTATCCATCGGGATCGTGGTTTATAGCAGCATCTACCGCACCGCAGTGATCGTGTCCCAGCACCACAACGAGCCTTATTCCCAGATGCTCGGCAGCATATTCGATCGAACCGAGCTGATGATCGTCCATAACATTTCCTGCGACCCGTATCACAAAAAGCTCGCCAATGCCTGCGCTGAAAATGCTTTCGGGAATAACTCTGGAATCCGAGCAGGCAACTATCACCGCATACGGTGCCTGACCGTTCTCGCAGCTGTCCTTCCTTTTGGCAGGCGAGATGTCAGCATCGCTGACTGTACAGCCGAGATATTTTTCATTACCGCTTTTCAGCCTGCGCAGCGCCTCGTCCGCACTGACTCTGTATCCATGTGTCATAAAATCAGCTCCTTTTTATTTCTACGCAAAAGTATAGCTCTTTTTGCAAGACTTTGCAAAGCCCCTGAACTTTATCCGGAAAGATCTAAAGATCTGATCTTTTCTCTCAGCGGCAGTATGAACGAAGGAGACACCGACAGCTCATCAATGCCCATTTTCAAAAATGTCTCCGTTAATTCCACATATCTGCGGCAAGCTCGCCGCAAATACCTATCCATGCGCCGTTTGCGTGAGCGCTGCGCACTGACATCTCGATCAGCCTCAGAACAGCCTCGTGATGCGTGTCCACAAATTGATCCAGCGCAGCATCGATCTCGTCAACGCCCTGGATATTTGCAAAAACATTTACCCTTGTTCCGTCAAGCGTAACGTTCTGCTTTCCTTTAAGCTCCTGCAAAAGCGCCATGCTGCGAATATCCTGCTGCTGTTCCGCCCTTGCCATTGCAATGAATCTTTCATCAGGATCTATCGTTATCTCACCTGTGTGTCCGTTCACCACGACCGTCTGACCGTCGCTGACACAGCGCAGTACCTCCTCGCCTGCACCGATCACCGCAGGAATGTTCAAGCTCCTTGCCAGTATCGCCGTGTGCGAATTTGGCGAACCGCCTGCTGTTACGAATGCCAGCACCCTGTCCTTGTCCAGCGACATCGTTTCGCTCGGCGCAAGATCGTCAGCGAAAACAATTATCTTTTCAGTGCCGCCGTCAACCGAATCAGCCTGCTCACCAAGACAAGCGATCAGCCTGTTTGAGATATCCTTAACATCAGCAGCCCTTGCCTGCATATAAGCATCGTCCATTTGAGCAAACATCTGCGAAAAGTTTTCAGCGGTGACAGCCACAGCGTATTGCGCATCGACCGACTCTGTGGTGATGATGTTTTGTATCGACTCGTTGTAATCGTCGTCCTCAAGCATCATTATGTGTATCTCAAATATCTGTGCGTCCTTCTCGCCGACCTCACCCACAGCCTTCTCATATATCTGCGAAAGCTGGCTTATAGCTTTTTGTTTTGCGCTTTCAAGCCTTCTTATCTCGTCTTGTGTGTCCTCAATGTGTCTGCGGCTGAGCTGCACCTGCTGCCTTTTGAACAAGCTTGCTGCGCCAATCGCTATTGCTGAGTAAACTCCTTTTCCCTTAAACTGCAACAACTTCCGCTGCCTCATTTGCATTAATGCTAAGCCCTGATAAGCTAAGTCAGATGATCCGACCTTTCCGGCTTACCGAGCGTGATATCAGAATTCGATTTCCCCGTATCCGTACAGGATCAGCACCGATCCTCCATGTGCGGGTAAGAAGCTATCGCCCCGTGCTTTGTAACACTGCGTGCGCAGAATTCATTTGAAAAATCCAGACACGTTTTAAGATCATCTGCCGTCATCTCTGCCAGCGTTTCTTTTGTTATCCCGATCATGTTCATCTTAAACAACATCGACCCTATAAATCCGTCGCCTGCCCCTGTGGTATCGACCACATTGACCTTCCTTGCAGGACTGAAAGCCCTGTTCTGCCTTGTGAAAGCATAAGCTCCGCCTTCTGCGCAGGTGTATACCACGAGTTTCACCTCGCCTGCAAATAGTTTTGGCAGCGCAGCCTCAATATCATTTTCCCCCGTGATGTATCCAAGCTCCTCATCTGATATTTTCAGAATGTCGCAATCGGGAATGAATTCAAGCACCGTGCGTATCAAAGCTTGCTCGCTGTCCCAGAGCTGAAACCTCAGATTCGGGTCAAAGCTTATCATTGCACCGCATTTTCTCGCCTCTGCGATAGCCGTTCGGTGAGCCTCTTTCATCGGGAAATCCCCAAGCGATACACTGCAAAAGTGCAAAGCGAATGCGCCGTCAAAGACCTTCGTTTCTATCTGCTTGCGGTCAAGCAGCATATCAGCCGACGGCTTGCGGTAGAACGAAAATGTCCTGTTCCCGTCACTTGCCAGGCTGACAAAAGCCAGCGCTGTATTTGCCTTGTCAGTCAGTTTTATCGCAGATGTGTCCACACCGTACTGTTCAAGCTCGTTGATTATCTTGTGCCCGAACGGGTCATCACCAAGCTGCGAAATAAGTGAAGCCCTTCCGCCGAGTATTGCATAAGCAGCGCAAACATTTGCAGGCGCACCGCCAACAGCAGGTGAAAATGCACCCACCTCGCCGAACTCGCATCCCGTCCTGTCAGGGATAAGATCTATCAACGCCTCACCAATAGCGATAAGCTTGTCATTTGCCAAGATGCTCCACCTCCATCGCCCTGAGCCTTGCTGCCTCGCAGTGAAGCCCTCGTGAGCTTATTCTTACCACCGTGCTGTCAGGGTAGAACCTTGTGGAAAGTACCTTTTCTCCGTCGTTGAGAAAGATCTCAAGCGAAGTTTTGTCCGCAAGTACCCTCAGCCTGCTGCACCGATCAAGCCTTGCACGCCTTGCATTTCTGCCGCAGCCAACAGCATCGTCAAGAAATCTCAGTGTGAAAACACCGCTTTCAAATTTCATCTGCACCGCATCTGAGAAATTCAGCTCAAAGCTTTCTCCCTCTGCCGAAGCTGACAGATCAAACGGCAGCTCGATCTCGCCTCCTGCGCCGACCAGAGCCGTGCGGTCTGTGACCAGCCGTTCAAGCTCCGTTATCGGATTGCGCCGCAGCTTTCCGTCGTCTCCGAGAGTCACTTCACACGGGACTGTCAGACAATGCTGCCACCCGAGCTTCACCGTCGGATTGTAATATGGTATATCTCCTATCCCCATCCAGCCGATAATTATGCGCCTTTTGTCAGGTGCAGTAAAAGTCTGCGGTGCGTAAAAGTCAAACCCGCAGTCCCACTCGGTATAAATTCCCGTGTTCAGAGCCAGATATCCCGAGCTGTAAACATTCTGGAATTGGTATTGCCCGTGCGCCGCACCCTGCGGAGAAATGCTGAGAAATTCGCTTGCGCCTGTGCGGATCAGATCGGGGCATTCCCACATATAACCAAGATCTGCTTTGCTGACCTTCTTGTCAAACTCCCAGTTTTCAAGATCGTGTGAACTGTAAAACAGTACGCACCCCTTGTCGTCAACTGTCCTTGCACCCAGAACCATCAGGAATTTTCCGTCCTGCTCCCACACCTTCGGGTCACGCACATGGCAGCAGCAGTAGTCGGGATAATCGCTGTTGCGCAGCAGTACCTTCTTTTCGCTCATCGTCACACCGTCTTTTGTTGTGACAAGTATAGTATTTGCCTCACGTCCTGCGGTCGTATAGTCATAGTCGCCCTCATGTTCAACATTGCCTGTGTAAAAAAGGTACAGAGTGTCGTCCTTGACGATTCCGCTGCCCGAGAAAACACCGTCTGCATCATCGGGAGTGTCCGCAAACAGCACCGTCCCCGTGAATTCCCAGCTTGTAAGATCCCTGCTCTGAAAATGACCCCAGCCCCTTTTTGATGAACCATCAGCGCTCCCTGGAGAGTACTGGCAGTAAACGTGATATCTTCCATTGAACCAGCACAGCCCGTTAGGGTCGTTGATCCAGCCGTTCAGCGGCTCAAGGTGGAATGCCTGCCTGAAATCGTTTTTCAATCCTATCAGTCCTTTTTATTGTCAGCCGGTCCTGTGCTGCCCGACGCTGCGGTGATCGCTTCCCGTGATGATCTGCGTCTGAGCCGGTAAAGCATTATTGTCCTGCAACCTCTGTTTCGACCGTTTTGCACCGTTTACTCTGCAAGACCGGGACATATTTCACTTGTTGATTAAGTATATCATTTTTTGTTCAAAAAGTCTATTGACTAAAAAAACAAAGTTGCACAGCTCTTGTAGTAGGTTTCACACAGTTTGAGCCGTCAGCCGGCTGCTGCCCGGTTGCTGATACAATTATCTGACTGTGCTGTCCTCGCCTCAGACCTGTCATGCCCTTTTCAGCAAATCAGCTTTTTACCGCCTGAATGTTGTGTCATCTGCTTAGCACCTCCGGGCTGCAAAAAATAGTTTCATTGACATAAACCCTTGATTTGAACGCAGAAATGTGATATAATAAATATGGTAAATTATATTTCAGGAGGGATATATATGAAAAAACAGATCAAAACAACAGAAGCTATCTTCCCGATGCCGGTGCTGCTCATCTCCACCTTCAACGAGGATGGAACGGTAGACGTTATGAACGCCGCATGGGGAACGATGCTTGAACGTGACATGGTCGCTCTCAATCTCACCGAGACTCATAAGACCGTGCAAAACATCAAAGCAAGAAAAGGCTTTGTTGTGCATATCGCAGATGCAAAGCACGTCACCGAAGCCGACTGGTTCGGCATTGTCAGCGGCAGTGATGAGCCTGACAAGTTTGCAAAAAGCGGCATGACATTTGAGAGATCCCAGCTTGTCGATGCCCCCATAATCAACGAATTTCCGATTGCGATCGAGTGTGAGTTCATCGAGTATCAGAGCGATGCAACAGGCATCGGCGTTATCGGAAAGGTGCTGAGGACCTCAGCCGAGCAGAGCGTCCTCAAGGACGATAAGGTCGATATCAACGCACTCGAAGCGATCGCCTTTGACCCGTATACACACGGATATTATAAGGTCGCAGAAAGGGTCGGAGATGCCTTTAAGGACGGCTTGAAACTGAAGTGATAAACTAATTCGGCACCTGTCTGCAAACGGCAGGTGCTTGTTTGTTCAAAGCTGTCCTTTGTGACATCGCAGCGCAAACACCGCCGCTTGATTATTTGCAGGTATTGTGCTAAACTAAGATCATCTGCATAACAGAATTGTGTGTATATAAACCTGCCTCACAGCTGTTATATGAATATATGAAACAGAACGCTCTGCCGGGGCGATGCTTGCTTTGCAGCCCGGGACCTGCGATCGGAGGAATACGAATGACTATTTATGAATACGGTGACTGCTCATCAAAAACTGTGCTTATCCAGCCCATCGGCGATCACGAGCTTGAATCTGTCAGCAATGAGATCAGTCTTATCAGCAGCAGTACCGATAGATCTTTCAGCCTCATCGCCGTAAAGACCGACGACTGGAATAACGACCTTTCTCCGTGGAAAGCCCCTGCGGTTTTTGCAGATCACGCCTTTGAAGGAAATGCCGTGAGCACCTTGCATCAGATCATTGCGCTGTGCGGCGACCCGGATAAGCAATACTTTATCGGCGGCTATTCTCTTGCAGGCCTTTTCGCTCTCTGGGCAGTGAGTCAGACACATATCTTCAAAGGTGCAGCCGCTGCCTCACCCTCTGTCTGGTTCCCGCACTTTACCGAATATATGAAACAAACCGAAATCAAAAGCCCACTTGTTTATCTCAGCCTTGGTGATAAAGAGCACAAGACCCGTGACCGGACCATTGCAGCGGTCAGACACAATATCTGTCAGATCTATTCCCACCTTGAAAGCAAAGGTGTCAAATGCACACTTGAGTGGAATCGGGGCAACCATTTCAAGGAGGCAGACCTGAGGAGCGCAAAAGCGTTTTCGTGGCTGCTCAACAACCAATGATGCAGATACTCTGCGAAAGGAGGTGCGAACGGTGACTATCTGGAATCCGTGGCACGGCTGTCAGAAGATCAGTCCCGGCTGTGCGAACTGCTATGTCTACCGCCGTGACGAGAGCATCGGCAAGGATGCATCTGTCGTGACCAAAACGGGCGACTTTGCCCTCCCGCTGAAAAAGAACAGATACGGCGAATATAAGATAACTGCGCAGGACGGCGTAGTTTTCACCTGTATGACCTCAGACTTTTTTCTCGATCAGGCTGACCCCTGGCGGCAGGAATGCTGGGATATCATACGCCAAAGAAGCGACCTCGATTTTCACATCATAACCAAAAGAATAGACCGCTTTGAACAGTGCCTTCCGCACGATTGGGGAGATGGCTGGGACAACGTGACCATCTGCTCCACCTGCGAGGATCAGCAGCGTACCGACTATCGCCTTGAGATCCTGCTGCGTCTGCCGATCAAGCACCGCCAGGTCATCTGCGAACCGATGCTTGGCGAAATAGATATGCAAAAATACCTTGCCGGCGGACTGATCCGGCACGTTACCTGCGGCGGCGAATCGGGAGATAATGCCCGTCCCTGCGATTTTCGCTGGGTAAAGGAGCTTCGCCGTCAGTGCGTCCGCAGTGGGGTGCCCTTCACCTTTAAGCAAACAGGGGCAGTATTCATCAAGGACGCAAAGCTCTACCATATCCCACGAAAGCTCCAGATGGCTCAGGCAAAAAAATCCGGATATAGCTATATCCCCGGACAGGATTGTGGCAGTGCAATAAAATATACCCTCCCGCAGCGTGAGCAACTCTTTGAACGCCTCAGTCGTTCCGACTTCCGAAGCCGTTTTCACCTTAGTGCAAACGACAAGGATTACGTCATTCAAAAGGGGATAGATACCGTCCGCAGTCACGCCCGTGACTTTGTCGCAAAGCGGCTCTCCCCGGAAAATCCCGATAATGACGGTAAGCAGACTCCGCTGAAAGGACACCCCGTCTTTGTTGCCCAGCACGCCTGTGCCTGCTGCTGTCGGGCTTGCCTTGAAAAGTGGCACAATATTCCCTCTGGAAAGATCCTTACCGCCGATGAGCAGGAGTATATCGTCAATGTACTTCTGGAATGGATACAGCGTGAACTGAAAAGCCACTGATGTGATCCCGTCAGAAATAACAATACCCGAAAACTCATTTTTGCGAGCTTCCGGGTATTTTTTTGCCTTAGAATATGCCGGTCACAAATACCGCAGCGATCAGCAGCGGCAGTACGAATCTGAAATACGGCTTGAAAAATTTCGGGAACTTCGATCCCTTTCCCGTGTTGCATTCTTCCAGATACTTTTCAAATCCCCAGCCCCACTTGAGCGTGCAGAAAAGCAGGAAAACAAGCGCCCCTAACGGCAGCAGCCAGCTGCTGACAATGTAGTCCTCACTGTCCAGAACACCTCTGTCACCAATAATGTGAAGACCTTTGAGCACGTTGAATCCGAGCACGCACGGCAGGCTCGTTATGAGCACGATAATGCAGTTGATGATTGACGACTTTACCCTGCTCATTTTCAGGTTGTCCATAAGCAGCGCCACCAGCGATTCAAATACCGCAATGACCGTCGAGAAGCTTGCAAACGTCATAAACAGGAAGAACAAAGCTCCCCAGATCCGTCCGCCTGCCATGTTCACAAAAACATTCGGCAGCGTCACAAATATCAGCGACGGACCTGAATCCGGCTCTACACCGTATGAAAAGCAGGCAGGAAAAATTATCAGTCCGGCCATAAAAGCAACAAAAGTGTCCAGCGCCGAAATGCGCAGCGATTCCGATGGCAGCGTGTTGTCACGGCTCATGTAGCTTCCGAATATCTCCATTGAAGCAATACCCAGACTAAGCGTGAAAAATGCCTGATTCATTGCGCTGACAATGATCTTTCCAAGCCCTATCTCATGCACCTTGTCCATGTCCGGAACAAGATAGAATCTCAGCCCATGCGAGCTGCCGTTGAGCAAAATGCTGTTGATCGCAAGCACGATTATCAGTAAAAGCAGCGCACTCATCATGAATTTGCTTATTTTTTCGATACCGCCCTTCAGCCCCTTGCTGCAAACCAAAAAGCCCGCAATAATGATAAACGCCGTCCAAAGCCCCATTTCAACAGGGGAGTCCATCATCAATGAGAATACATCGCTGACCTCCTGCGTGGTCATATCACTTTTGAAATCTCCCACCGCAAACTTGATAAAATAATCCGTCATCCAGCCCGAAACCGTTGTGTAGTACATCATCAGCATATAGCAGCCGACCATGCAGACCCAGCCGTGTATGTGCCATTTTCCCTTTTTGCCCTCCAGCTGCTTGTATGCCTGCACAATACTTTTGCGGCTTGCCCTTCCCATCGCAAGCTCTATTGTCAGTACCGGCACACCCAGTATCAGCAGGAAAACAAGATACAGCAAAACGAAAAATCCGCCGCCGTTTTGTCCTACGATGTACGGAAATCTCCAGACATTTCCTATGCCAATAGCGCAGCCCGCACTTACAAGCAGAAATCCAAGCCGTGATCCGAAACGCTCTCTGTTCATTTCAAACTTCCTTTTTCAAAATAATAATTACCATACTATTTTACTCCTTAAAGCACAATAAGTCAAGTTTTCATTGTGCCAACACAAATGATTAAAGTTTGTTTAAGGTAAGGCTGTTAGTATATATATCAGGATCAAACGCTATGAATAAAGGAGAGTGACAGCAATGAAACAAGCCGATCAGACAACACGCCGCAAGCGTGTCCTCGCCGCTGTGTGTGCGCTGACACTGCTCATCGGCAGCTCAGCAGGCGTTTATGCCTTTGGCGCAGATCCCGATACAGATGCGCATATTACCGATAGCTCACTTCAGACCACACACAGCAAAAGCAAGACCGCAGACAGCGTCATAAGCGCCGATGGAACGATCACCGCCTCACAGCTCAGCGAACGCTTCGGCTTTGAAAACACCTCTGCAAAGCTGACCGTCGAAAAGGTCCTTGTTGAAACAGGCGATACCGTTACAAGCGGAACAAAGCTCTACCGCCTCACCGCCGACAGCGTCGCAAAAGCAAAGCTAACGCTGAACAGCGAGCTTGAACAGGCTCTCAGCAAGCTTTCGCAGCAAAAGGCTCAATATCAGTCCGAAAAGATAAAAGCCTATACCCTTTGTCAGAGCGATCTTATGCTTGCAAAGACCGCACAGCAGCAGTACGATAACTCCGTAAGCGCCCTTGACAGTAAGCTTAAAGAGGCTTTCGACTCGTATCAGCAGGCTCTGACAACTGTCAATTCGACCCCCTCGGAGATCAATTCTAAGAATGCCGAGCTTTCCGCTGCTGAGAAATCAGCCGAAGCTATCAGGCAAAAGACCGAGGCTGCACAAAAGCAGACCGAAACAGCCCGCAAAGCCTATGAAGCCGCAGCTGCTGACTATAACGCAGCCGTGACTGATTACAATTCTGCCGCAAGCGTGGTTTTGTACCTCGGTAACGCCCTTGGCAAGGATACCTCAGATATCACCCTGCACTCCTTCGTAACCACAGCGACAGCGCAAAAAGCCTCGTCCTCCGGTTCTGCTGCAAAGTCCGCACAGTCCGAAAGCGCCCACGGCTCACGTTCTGCGCACTCCTCCGTGAACGAGGATATATCCGAGCTGCCATCGCAAAAATCAGCTCAGACCTCGCAGAACAGCTCGCAAGCCACACCGCAGTCGGCCGATCCCGAATCGCTTTACAACGCTGCGCTGAAGGATTATAACGCTCAGAAGCAGGAGCTGTCCCGAATGAAAAATACCCTGAACGCAGCAGAGAAAGAGTATGATACGCTCAGTGATACGCAGTCAAAGCTCAGTGATGAGCTTGAAAAAGCAAATTCCGGCATCTCCTCGCTTGAAAAGCAGATCACCGAGCTTCAGTCCACGCTCTCAAAGGCAAATTCAAACCTTACAAAGCTGCGTGGCGAGTATGAATCTCTGAATAATACCTATGAAACAAACAAGCTTAAACTCAAAAACAAGCTTGACACCGACCTTGCCGCAAGCGCCAACGCTCAGCATAATTACGAGCTGACCTGCAAGACCCTTCAAAGCGAGCTTGATAAAGTTCAGGCAGCCTATGATACCGCAGTTCGCAACGCAGCCCTGTTTGAGAAAGATCTCTCACAAGGGTATATCTGTGCGCAGCAGGACGGCATCATTGATACCCTCAGCCTGACCGAGGGCAAAAATACCGGGCTGTCCTCAGAGTATGTCAGTTACGTTGATGAAAGCGACCTGAAAACCACTGTCCGGCTCGACCAGTACGAGGTCACCCGTGTAAACATCGGTGATACAGCCGTTATCTATTCCGCCGAGACCGGCGCAGCAAACGCAAGGATAACAGCTGTTTGTGCAGGCGAAGCAGAAAGCCTTGCCAAGGTCAGCTTCGATGTCACCGTCACCGCAGACAAGAACTCAAAGCTTTACAGCGGACAGTCCGTCAGCGTTTATTTCAACTATGAAAGCTCCGGAAGCGATGCTTCTGCCGAAAGGGAAGGTGATTGATATGAAAAAGATAATATCAGGCGTTTGTGCCGCTGCCATTGCAGCAAGCTGTGTCTGCGGATATATTTTCATCTTCAAAAAAACCGATACTACCGACCCGGTCGCTGCCAAGGAGGTCACTGTGCGCAGGGGGAACGTCACCGCAGGTGTGACCGAAACTGCCGCAGTGAATGTCGAAACTATCGAGCAAAGCTTCGATCTCGTGCTTGATTCGGTCTCTATCTCCGCCTCTGTGGAAAGCACTTCAAAAAGCTCCGATAACGCCTCGGGCACCGCATCAGGCAAAAGCGGCAAAAGCAGCGCCGGCACATCATCGACCACCACCGGCGTTTCCTCAAAGACCGAGTCCGCATCGCTTGAACTTGTCGTTGACAAGGTGAATGTCACCCCCGGTCAGACCGTCACACAGGGCGATGTCCTTATGACCATCACACAGCAGAGTATCGGCAATGCACGCACCCAGCTGAAAAATGCGGTCGAAAACGCCGAGCTTGCCTTGAAGCAGGCTCAGATCGACGAGAGCAAAACTAAGCTCTCCGCAAAGTACGAATACGACACCCGAGTTGCACAAGGCAGGAACGCACAGGCTGTCTATAACGCAGCCCTCAGCGAGATCGCACAGAATATCAGCAGCCTCAGCAGTCAGATAAACGAGCTTACCTCACAAATATCCTCCACGACCGATACCCGGCAGCTCTCACAGCTGAAAACGCAGCTTGGATCCTTGCGTTCGCAGCTTAGCTCAGCCCAAAGCACCCGTGCCGCTGACGAGCTTGCAGCAAAGCAGAAATACGATGAAGCCTGTATGTACTATAAAAATGCTCAGGATCTCTACAATGCAGCGATAAGCGGAGTAGGCAATGCAACTGAGCAGGCAAAGCAAGCCTTGGAGAGCGCAAAGTCTGACCTTGCAGAATTCGAGAAGAATGTCGGCGGAGGAAAAATACTTGCTGCCCATAGCGGAACAGTTACCGCCGTTGGTTATACATCAGGCGATACCCTCACATCTGATACCCCCATAGCGAGCTTTGCTGACGCAAGCAGCATAACCGTTACCGTCAATGTCACCGAGGACGACATCTCTGTTGTCGAGCTTGACGCAAAGGTCGATATCAGCTTTCTGTCGTTTCCCGACGAGGTGTATGAAGGCTGCGTTACACAGATAGGTTCAGCCGTGCAGACTGCGAAGTCCACGACCGTCAGCTATCCCGTGACCGTTGTCCTCACCACTGCCCCCGCAAGACTGCTTTCCGGAATGACCGCAAACGTAACTTTTATTTCCAAAAAGGTCGAAAATGTGCTGTATGTCACCAATAAAGCCGTTATCACCGAGGGTGCACAAAGCTATGTTCTCCGAAAGGATCCCGACGGGAATGAGGAAAAGCTGAGCGTAAATGTCGGCTTTTCAAACGGAAGCGTCACCGAGATCAGCGGAGTCAGTGAAGGCGATACGCTTCTGATAAAAGGTAAGGTGAGCTGAATGCGTTTTACACAGATACTTGATCTTGTCAGAATAAACCTTATACAGAATAAATTCAAAGTGCTGCTTACCTCTATCGGCATTATCGTCGGTGCAGCAACTATCGTCTGCGTCATAGCCATAGGCAGAGGCGGACAGGCAGACGTTGCCGAGCAGTTTCGCAACCTCAACGCAGGAGCGATGGACATCAGCTGTGAGCAGCCGCAGAAAGGCTCGTCATCACGGGGAGCAAATGCCGCAGGCGCCTCTGTCAGATCAGCTTCAAACACTGCCAAAAAAACAGATCCTTCAGCCTCAAAACAGTCCGGCCGTTCTGAAAAAAACGTCTCGGGCTATCCTGCGGAGCTTGGCGGAAATACACAAACCAAAAGCACCAGACGCATTACCCTTTCTGTTGATGATATGGACGATATAACCTCAGCCGTAGCAGGACTCAGCGAGGCGACCATAACCTATACCACCAAGCAGAACATCTACGGCGGAAATATCGAGGACACCGAAAGCTATACCGTCGCCGGCACACTTTCGGACTATGCAAGGCTGAGTAATCTATCAATGCTATTCGGCGACTATCTGTCCGATGCCGACAACGAGAACAAGCAAAAGGTCTGTGTGCTCGGATATAGCGCAGCAAAAAAGATATTCGGCAGCGCCGATCAGGCTTATGACAGCCTTGTCTATATCGCCGATCGTCCCTATACCGTCGGCGGCGTGCTCGCACAGCAGGGAACAGTCGAGTCAGGCATCAGCGCCGATGAAGCGATCTTCATACCCTACGCCACCGGCATCAAGTACCTCACCGGTTCAAACATCAGCCCCACAATAACCATTATCGCAAGCGATGTTGACAATATCAGCTCCATTATCGACAACGTAAAGGCTGTGCTTGCACAGTCCTATCCCGATGCCGAATTCACTATCTCCGATGCAGGCAGCAAAATGGAAGCGGCAAACAAGTCCAACAGGACCCTGACTCTGATGCTCATAGCAATGGCGTGTATCGTATTCATCATCGGCGGTATCGGCATAATGAACGTGCTGTTTGTTTCGGTCAAGGAGCGTACCGAGGAGATAGGTATACTCAAAGCGATCGGCGGCTCAAAAAAGGTTATCCTGCTTGAATTTATCATGGAGGCTTGCTGTATAAGCCTTATCGGCGGACTGCTCGGAGTGCTCCTCAGCTTTGCCGTGACCCCTGTGCTCACAGGCTTTGGGCTAAGAATGGAGTTGTCCGTGACAGGTGCGCTGATCGCCCTTGGCTTTTGCATAGTCACCGGCACCGTTTTTGGTTTTTACCCTGCGTGGAAAGCGTCAAGGCTCGTGCCCGTCGAAGCGCTTTCAAGCGAATGAAAATAAGGAGTGATATATATGAAAAAACTTTTATCCGCAGCCCTTGCGTTTGCAATGATCTTTGCCCAGACCTCCTGTTCAGAGCAGAAGGATCAGGACAAGCACAACTATATCTACGGACAGATCGAGTCCGTTTCGGGCAACGATGTCCTGCTTAGCCTTGCACAACCTAAAGAAAAGTCCGACCGATCCGAAAGCGACGATACATCCGGCTCAGCTGACGTGGAAAGCTCAGCAAGCAAACGCTCAAAAAACCGCAGCAACACCTCCGGCGGAGAACCTGCACAGGGTGACGACTCGCAAAGACCGACAGGCAGAAAAAAGAAAGCCACCGCCGACAGCAGCAGTTCTGACAGCAGCAGTTCCGACAGCAGCAGTTCAGACAGCAGCAGTTCCGACAGCAGCAGTTCAGACGGTAATGCCGCCCGAAAGTCAAGGCGTTCGTCCGAGCAGGACACTGATAGCTCAGACAGCGATACCTCTGCCTCCGAGCGTTCCGACAGCGCCGCAGCTAAACAAAAGCAAAAGAAGTCCGCAGTAAAAAGCAGCAGCTTTACCCTGACCGGTGAGAAAAAGCAGATCCGTATTCCCGCAGGCGTTACAGTCACAACGGCAAATGGCGTAGATACGACCTTTGACGCTCTGTCCGTGGGCGACTTCATCAGATGCAGTGTCCAGAAGGACTCCGACGGAAACGAGGTCGTTACACAGGTTAAGGTAATGCAGAAGTGAGGTGAGCCTATGTCAGCACAGCATATGATCTGTATGCATAATGTCTGCAAAAGCTATAAAATGGGCAGCGAACAGCTCAGAGTGCTTAAAAATGTAGACTTTACCGTCAATAAAGGCGAGTTCACCGCCATACTCGGACCATCAGGCTCGGGCAAATCCACCCTTATGAACATCATCGGCTGTATGGATAACCTCGACAGCGGATCATATGAGCTTAACGGTATCCCCATTCACCGCACAAAAGAAAAGGAGCTTGCCAGGATCCGCAACCACGAGATCGGCTTTATCTTTCAGAATTATCACCTTATTCCGACATATAATGTTATGCAAAATATAATTATGCCCCTGCTGATGCGAGGTCAGGACCGAAAGACAGCCGAAAGGAACTGCCGTGAAATAATCTCAATGCTCGGACTTTCCGACCGCCTTGCCCATAAGCCTTCCGAGCTTTCGGGCGGTCAGCGTCAGAGAGTTGCTATCGCAAGGGCATTGTGCAGCAAACCCTCGCTGCTGCTTGCCGATGAACCGACAGGAGCACTGGATCAGTCCAGCGGTGCCGAGGTGCTCGCACTTTTCAAAAAACTGCACGAAATGGGCAATACGATCGTGATGATAACCCACGATATGAACGTTGCCAAATGGGCACACAGAACCGTTGACCTCATCGACGGCGAACTCATACAGTGACCCTTGCTTACCCCGCAGAAATGCGGGGTGTTTTTGTATGCGATAGGTAAACCCCCGTTGCGTAACATCAGTTGTTTCGGGAATGTCAACAAAGTATTAAAATAGCTAAACAGTGATTGACAAAACGGCGTAAAAGCTTTATCATATAATCAATGCCATACCATAAAACATAGAGAAATAGGGGGGACAAAAATGGCAGCAATAATAGAGATAAAAAACGTTACAAAAGAGTTTAAGGTGCTTAACAGACGAGAGGGGTTAAAGGGCAGCATCAAGGATCTGTTTTCAAGAAACTATAAAACAGTCAGAGCTGTTGACAATATCTCCATGAGCATCGAACAAGGCGAGATCGTCGGCTATCTCGGACCTAACGGTGCAGGCAAATCCACGACCATCAAAATGATGACAGGCGTGCTTGAACCTACCTCGGGCGAGATACTCGTCGGCGGAAATGTGCCTTATAAGAACCGTACCAGAAACGCACAGGAGATCGGTGTAGTTTTCGGTCAGCGTTCGCAGCTTTGGTGGGCTTTGCCGCTTGTCGAATCGTTCAGACTTCTGAAGGATATCTACCGTATCAGCGACGAAAACTACGAGAGTATGCTCAAGCTTTATCAGTCGCTTGTGGATATCGAGCCGCTGCTGCATAAGCCGGTAAGACAAATGTCACTGGGACAAAGAACGCTCAGCGATATACTCGCAGCATTCCTGCACGACCCGAAGATCGTTTTCCTTGACGAACCGACTATCGGTCTTGACGTTTCAATGAAAGCGAAGATCAGAACGCTTATCCATGCCCTTAATAAGGAGAAGAAAACCACCGTAATACTCACAACTCACGATATGGGCGATGTCGATGCACTCTGCCGACGTATCGTCATAATCGACAAGGGCAAAATGCTCTATGATAATGATATCGAGCACCTCAAAGGCTTTTTCGGCTCCTACCGTACACTCAAGATCCGAATTGACGGCGACCTTGAAAAGCAGGCTGAGGTTATCCAAAAAGAGCTTCCCGAATTCTCCGTGTCCTCGGACGAGGAGTGGATCTCGGTGCTTGTGGATGAAGAAAAAGCGAAAGTGCTCGATGTGCTCTCACAGCTTCAGAAAACCCATAGAATAAGGGATATGCAGCTTGAAGAGATCTCTACCGAGGAGGTCATCAAAAAGATCTACGAGGAGGGAGTGCAGTGAAATTGAAAAAATACCTTGCCCTCACCCGTGCGGGCATCATCGAAGCACTCCAGTTCAGACTTTCCTTTGTCGTAATGGTCATCGGAAATATGCTGTACCTCATCGTCGTGTATTTTCTGTGGAAAGCGATCTATGCATCAGCCGGAACAGATGTCGTCAACGGCATGACATTTTCCGATACGCTGATATACCTCGTGCTCGCAACTGCACTTTATAACTTTATGGAGATGTATACCGTCTGGGAGATCGGACGAAATATCCAGACAGGAAAGATCGTGCTTGACCTGCTCAAACCGATCGAGTACCGGAAATTCCTGTTCTGGTCATATTCAGGCACGTTTGTGATGCAGTTCCTGTTCACGTTCCTGCCGACATTCATCGTCGTGGCAGTCGTCACCCACGGTGCGATACCGCTTGGGATAAATCTGCTGTATTTCGCGATCTCGGTCGTCATCGCAGTGTCCATAAACTACAGCATCGACTTTATCGTCGGCACGATCTGCCTTTATACGCAGTCGATCTGGGGAATTAACATCATGAAGCAGGTCATCGTCCTGCTGCTTTCGGGAGCAACTATCCCTATCGCATTTTTTCCCGAACCGCTGAAAACGATAGTCTACTATCTGCCGTTCCAGTCGATCTACAATGCACCGCTTTCGCTGCTTCTGGACCCGTCGCCGAGTGCGAATACCGTTCTCTCAACGCTGGGAATGCAGCTGTTCTGGTGCGTGTCAATGCTGATAGTCAGCAAGGCTTTCTGGAAAGTCTCGCTGCGTCAGATCACAGTGAATGGAGGCTGATATCATGAAAAGAAATGGATTACGCTTCTATTTACGCATCTACCGCAAGATACTCGCACAGGACATAAAGAGCAAAATGAGCTACCGTGCGGACTTTATCATCTCAACCCTGGGAATGATATTCACCAACATCTCCGGCTTCGTCGGATTCTGGATACTGTTTCGCAACTTCCCGTCGATAAACGGCTGGAGCTATCACGAGATGCTGTTTTTGTATGGCTTCTCGCTTGTCTCGCTCACACCCGTGCAGTGCCTTTTTGATAACAACTGGAGCCTGCGTCAGCAGGTCTATTCCGGTGACTTCATCAAGTATTGCTTCCGACCGATCAATCTGTTTTTCTACTACCAGTCGGAGGTCTTTGACATCAAAGGGCTCGGACAGCTCGCCTTTGGAATAGGCACTATCGCATATTCCTGGAGCAAGATCGGTCTTGCGTTCACGCCGCTTGCACTGCTCAAACTCATAATCTTCATCATCACCGCATCGCTGATAATGATAGCCCTGCAAAATGCAGCCGCAGCGACCTGCTTCTGGATACAGAATTCGTTCTACGTCCTTGACCTTGCCTTCCGCTTCAAGGACTACGCAAAATACCCTGTGACCATATTCAGCAAGGTATTCCGCTTCGTTTTCACCTTCTTTATCCCGATAGCGTTCATCGCATATTACCCAAGCCTTGTGATACTTCGCCCCGACGAGATACCGCTTCTCTCGTGGCTTTCACCGCTGTTTGGCGTAGCGTTTTTCATCATAAGCTATAAGATATGGATGCATGGTGCGCTTAAATATAACGGAACAGGCTCCTGAAATGGTATAAAAAAGATCCGCTTGCTTAAGACAGATACCTATATAGAAGTTTTGCCCCTGAGTGTTACAAAGCACTCAGGGGCATTGTGCATATTTATGTTGCTAAGCTAAATCAGAATTTGCCGCAGTACATTCGGTGAGTAATCGGGCTGGAACTCTTTGGAAAGAGTTCCCCCCGAGCCCCCCTCAGAAACTTTTTAATGATTTTTGGAATTTGGGCATTAA
>CADAHS010000019.1 GCA_902787825.1 uncultured Ruminococcus sp.
ACTTTTTCAAGTCCCGAGCGGAATCCGCCGATACCTGCGAAGATATCGAAACATTTTATCAACGCAGCACCTCCTACGACATGACCGGACCTTCGTCCAGATCCTCGGTCAAATCCTCTGTTTGTTCGACCGTGTGGAAGCTGTCAACGCCGGGGATAAGGGACAGCGACCTGCCGTTATCCCATTTCATCATGATCTGACCTGCGTCATCGATTCCTACGACCGTGCCAAGCGTACCGCTTTCGATTGGTCTCGGATCATCGGGCATACAATCGCAGCACAGCCTTGTTCCGGGCGGATACTGGTTTCGTATCCTTTAAACTTGTTTTTGTGTCATAAACATATCTTTTCACCTCACATTCTCATATCCATTGATTCTTCTTCAAGTTCCTCGTCCTCATCGAGTTCTTCATTCTCGGTTTCCTCGGGCTGCTGTTCGACCTCATTGGTCTGCTGCATATCTCTGTCGAGCTCTGCCTCGATAAGACCAAGAACAAAATCTTTCTGAGTCAAACCCGGATGACGGCTAAGATAGTCCTTGATCCTATCAAACATTTCCTCGGGGACCTGAAACGCAAGCGTTCTGTTCGCCATATTCACACCCCCTCTCATCTGCGGTGGATGAAGCTCACTATCAAGTGCCTTTGAAACGAATTCTCCCATCGTCATTCCGTGAGCTTCAATGTACTCCTTTACCTGTGCGTGCAGCTGTGCATCGACCTTGACGGTGATGCCTTTCATCTCATTTTCCGGCATTCTCATCATCCTTTCTCAAACAGTTTATTATCGCCCTCACGACCACATCATCGAGCGATATGCCCTCCTTTTCAGCCTTTTTGACAATCTCGTCTGCAAGCGGCTGTGGGATATCTATCTTTTCGTACATTGTCTCACCTCACATTCTCATATCCATTTCTTCATCTTCGGTTTCGTCAGGTTCTTCGCTCTGTTCGAGCTGCTGTGACTGACAGTAGTTATCATAGATGAGCTTTGCTTGAGGGATATACTGTGCATATCGTGCGTAGTCATATCCCTCGCTTTCCACAAGCAAACCGTCGCCCTGTTCCTTGTCATAAACAAGCAGACAATGATACTTGTCGTCAGCACCGAACCACATATTACCCTTGTTCTTTGCTATAATGTCATTGTCCTCAAGGGCGTGGGTGCGAAGATGCTCAAACTCCTTGTGCGAGATACCTATCGCTTTTTCCACCACGCACGGTCTGACCTCAAATGCAGGCTCTTTTCTTACCAAAGATGTGTTGATTGTCAGCTGTTCCATACTTTCCACTCCTTACATACTCATTTCGTCCTGACCAACATCAAGTTCTTTTTCTTCGCAGATTATCGTATCCTTTGCAAACTGCTCGGCTTCCTCTACGCTGTTTTCAAGTATCTCGTGACCGACAGCTGCCGAAAACTCATCGAACAGTTCTGCCTTTTCCTTATCCTTGAACACCTTGATGTTAAAGCCTTTTCAGACAGTTTCGTTTCCCATCGCATCACTCCTTCTGATGTCATCGACAGGAACAATGGTTATCATATATCCCTTGTACTTCATTTTCTCACCCCCTTCATATCCCGAAAGACATCTGAATGTCATCTTCCATATCGGGATCATCGTCCTCGTCAAACTGTTCTTCAAGCTCGTACATATCCTGCCTCGATTCAAGCTCACGCTGTGATGACACGTCCAAGGCTCTTGACTGTGCTTCGAGCAGATAGCTCGTATCCATGCCGTTTTCGAGGTATCCCTCCCATATCGTCTGCATGTAATAGCTTGACGGCGGATTGATCTGCCTTGTATCTTTTGTCATCAGATACGCCATACCAACGCACTTTTCGCCGTTCAGATCAAACTCCACATTCTCTTTGAAGTAGCTATGTGGGCAGCCTTCATAGTGGTCAAGCCTCGGTATATCTCTCGGATCCAATTCCCACAGCAGGATCGGTACTTCTGCGTCTTTGTTGGGAACGATATTGGCTACACCTCTGAACTCCAGCTCCCAGCCCTTCAGCATCGCAGGATCGAGTGGCTTTGAGTGCGGACACTTCAATGCCATCTGCCACAGATTGATGTTGCTGCCGTATGCGATATACAGCAGTTTCTTGGGTTCTTCTCTATTACTCATATTTCTCCTTTCTACATACTCATTTCCATTGCTTCGGTCTCATCTTCGGTTTCATCGGGTTCTTCCGACTGAACAGGCTCTGCTTGCCTTGCAAGTTCTCTTTGCGCTTTCAGCCGTTCCCTCTGCGCTATCGCATCTTCGGGGTGCCGCCAGGCGATATTACCGTCAAGGTGCTTGAGCAGATGCGTTCTGCAATTCTTGAACTCGTCACCGATCAAGCCTAAATTCAGCAGAAAAACACGAAAGCTGTACCGCATATTGTCTGAATGCGATACAGCCGGTGAACAGTATTTCTTTGTAAATGCAGCATTTGAGATAGCAAGCGCCAGAACTATCTGTGCTCTTACCTCACCTGCATGAAGATTTGCGTTGCAGGCTCGTATCTCGAAATGCCCGTGCTGAAAGTAGCTGTGCAGGTTGAGTGCGTGGTAACGGGTCGGATTGTAGTGATTGCTCGGTGACTGATAATCTCGGCATACCACATCTGCTTGATCTTTTCCATATCCTTGGGTTTGCGGCAGTTGAGCTGCTCGACAGAACCGCCAAGCACATCTCGTATTGCCTTTGCAGCAGAGCAGCGGGTTATTCCTGTCATCTCGATCTCGATTCCGAAGCGGCGATTTTTGATACCTTCAAAGTTTCCAGCCATGATTCTCACCTCCCTTCATCGAAAAATGGACACAAAAAAAGCTCGTACCTATTGGATAAATCCAAAAGATACGAGCAATCGAAGTATTATAATATGTTATTGATTAAACCAGTTTTCAATAATTAACCGGTCTTCTTCTTTATCTGTACCGCTGTCTTTAGCTATTGACGAGATTTCCCGCAGAACAGAATCTTTTGCAATATTGTTGATCATATTGTCATAAGCAAGCATTTTCTCCTCTGTTTTAAAAGCTTTTATCACCTTTACATTATCCTCTATAAGAACTCTATTATTCAAAGCACAGAGCAAATGAGCATTTATAACATCTTGAGCTTCGATAATATGCATTCTGTTTTTAAGCACAAGATGATCCATCATTTTTTTCTTTATATCTATACTGCTTAACTCGTCAAATATGCTCATGAAAATATCATAATTTGTTGGAAAGCTCTGGTTATCATAATAATAGCGCTTGAGGTATTCATTAAGTAAAAATGTGTATGCCGGAACTAGTGTATAAATCATTTCAACTAGGAAATCCGAGTCAAACAGATGCTCCTTAAGACTATTAAGCAATTTTGATATGAATGCTTTTAATCCAATAATCAATGAATTAACTGCATCCAAATCTAATGTTTTTTTGTTTATGAGCTTATCATGCACAGAATTTGATTCCATAATGTATTTTTCATATTCTTCAATAAGGTCATTTTTATTATAATTAAGGAGGTTGTCAATCTTGACGTCAAGAGAAATCAAGTTTTCTTTTATAATATTTAACTTCTTGGATAATACAATAAACCCTGCTATGTCTACTGCAGTATTAACCAATGACAAGCCTGTATTGATATATGATATATTTTTTAGTGATTGAAAAGCTGAATCAAAATTGATGGATAAGTTCTGTATCTGTTTGTTAAGTAATGCGGTGTTAGAATTTGCATTATTCATCAACGCTCGTACATTATCCATTGAATATGAGCTATTTTTAAGTATACTATTAGCTATTCTATTATTGATTTCATCATTTTTTGAAACTAACTGGCATTTAGTTATTGCACTGATTTTTCCATTTTTTCGTCTTGAAACAACTTCAACAAAATCCTTTTTTGTTATCCCATGGATTTTCTCTTTATCCATAAGAATTGATACTTCTTTTTGTATGTTCACAACTAATCATTCTCCTCTCTAGCGACTTGTACGCCAGTTTTCTGAAGGATCCTGCAAATAAAGAGTGTGCAATATATATACATGAATTTCAAAATAGCATCGATATCATTCTCTGAATACAATAGATCTATCTTGGTATCATTCCATGGACCATCAAAAAGAAAACCTATAGTCTTATTCAAAAGCTTTTTATCACATAGTTTTTTCTTAAAGTCTTTTGGGATAGTCGTGTACTTAATGAAGAATTTATACACCCAGTCATAACTATCGGGGGTTAATGGTAAATCACCTATCTTTACCTGCAAGTATCCAGAGGGATTGTTTAAATAATCATCGTCTCTATATAGAAATGCTATAAATATTGCTGACAAATCATCAAGAATATCAGGATCATAATTGTTTTTAGAATTAAGGTATTCTTTATTATCAAAAATCGACAGTAAGTAATTCTTATACTGTTCAACTCGGGAATTACCTGAAACCTTAAAAACATCGCTCCTTAAGTATTTCTCCATTAAAAACAAATAGTCTGTAAGTGTTTCTATTCCAATTCCTTTAGCTTTAAAAAAGGATCTATAATACATTTTTGCTTTTGTTTCATTAGTGCACCATCCCAATGAATTAAGTTTTTCCTTTATATCAATCGGACGGACTTTTTCCTTAGGGATATTCACAAAGTTTAAAAAATTATACAGCTTATCTACTAGAACATCAAAATATGCGCCCTTGATTGAGTCGACCATATAATCAAAGTGACTCATTTCCGGCACCTCCTTAAGTACTGAAAGAAAAGAGCTTTCAATTAATCTATGAACAAGGATGGATTTCTTTATGGACATTATACCACATATGGTTAATGTAGTCAATCAATCTTTATCGAGTATTAAACTACAAAATCATTATTTATGAAGCTTTTAGATCAAAACAGATAGCTCTAGCCTGAAACAAGCGCAAATACGGCATTTTATATTTTCACTGTCGTGTCGCTACCCTCAGGTGCTAGTGTTCGCAAGGACGTGTGGGTTCAAGTCCCACCATCTGCACCAAAACACATCAAAAAGAACACCTATTTATACAGCAATAATTCCTAAAGTGTTCTGTTTGATCTATAAGTTCAAGAGCGGTTAAGTCCAAATGGGCTTAACCGCTCTTTTCGCTTCACAAATAAACGCCCCTTATTTGAATCGAGGGTGTTAGCGTTTACAAGGAGAATGCTTTATCTTTATTCTTTTGTTGTTTTGTAATATAATCAACATACTCGTCAAGTTCGGCTGTAAGTTCGGCTCTTTTGCGAATACTTTCATTAATCTTCTTTTCAATAGCTTTCCTTTCAGCTGCTGTTTTGATAGTAGAAAGAATACTGCGAATATCCTCTAATGTTTTGGAGTATTCGGATTGTATTCTCTTGATCTCTTTAATATGACGATTGATTTCTTCGGAGCGTAACCGCAACAGTTTTTCTTGCTTTTCCTTGTCACGATCAAAAATGCGCTGCTTTCTCAATATGGTTTCTTCAATTTTAGCTGCGGTTTCTTTAACTTTGTCGAGCTTTTCGTTTTGCTTTTTCAGTTCGTCAAATAATACCGTATTGCGCTTGTTCAGTTCTGCATTCTGAACAACAAGTTCGTGTCTGTGTTCTCTTGCTCTGTTTTCTTCTTCCAAAGCAGCTTTCAGAGTATCTGCTTTAAGCTGCTCAACAGTTTTCGTACCTTTTGTTTTTGCGCCCGTCTGAAACTGTATGCCGTAATCTCTCTGTGTCATATCCTCGATAAGTCCGTTGAGTTTCACACAGTTAGCACGGGTGTAAATCTCCTTGCAGCACAACCGTCCGTCTGCTGTGCGAGGAATTATATTCGTATGAGAATGTACCCGAGAGCGCACAAGCTCGTCCTGTTCAGAATCATAGTATTCGTGTACCTCGTCAAAATGTACGTCTGTATCTATTACATTTTCAGCACCGAACATTTCAACCATAATACTATGAACATTTGTAAACCATTCCGCACATTTTTCCTCGGGCAGTTCCGCAGGGGCATATGTGCAAAGCCCTAAACAAGTGACCGCATCAGCTCTCAGCTTTCTTTTGCTGTGCGCAGCTGCTTCTTTAATCGCTGTATCATACATCTTGCAGCGTTCTGCGTAACTACGACCAATGACGGAGAAATTCATAACTGTACGGCTTCTGTCTATATCGTTATTACTATGCTTTCCCGTCAGCTTGCGCTGCTCTGTTTCGTTGTGTCTAAAATGTGCTTTGGCTTCTGTTGCTCCTTTGTACTTGCCACCGTCCCACTTCACGCTTGCCATGTGAACCACTCCTTTCGTGTTTCTGCTGCTTGCGTAACTTATTTGTAAGTCTTGCATTTAAGACTTTTTTCAAAAGTCATAAATGGCAAAGGGGCTTTCGCCCCTCTGCACACCCTTAATTGAAATCAAAGCTCAGGTTCAGATTTATGCTTTATTTCTGTTCCGCAGTTTCCGTCATCGGAATCATTTCTAACATAACCATTCCAATCTATTATCGAATCAGCACTATTTTTTCTTTCGATAATTATTTTATCCTTGGAAGAAAGAGTCGAAATGCGAACGATAATTATTTTGGTTGTGGGAATGATAAACAATTTTTTTATACCATTGTCTTCTATTCTAATGTCAATAGAATCAGGTTTAATAAAACCAATATCAGTACTGTTCATGACTGAGCTGAATTTGGTTGTTTTCAGAACAACAGGTTTACTGAAGTCCACAGTCATAATTTTGGGTTTGGTTGTTATGTCGGTTTTTATAATTGTCCCTGTACTCTTCACAGATTTTTTTCCCTTCATTGAGTTAGGTATAAGAACGATTACGTATTCATTGTGGGCGAACGAAACAGGGGGTGCTGTGACAGGAGATGTCCTGCTGTTAGTTGTTGAGTTTACCATAATAAAAACTCTCCTTTCAAATTTTAAAAAAGTTGTAAATCTTACTTCAAAAAACACGTGTCTTTATTTAAGGAATACCGCTGCGGTGTTCCTATGGCATCAATATATCACAAAGCAAGAATTATTACAACAGGTTTGTAGCGAAAAAAATGTGCAAAAAAATGAAGCCCTTGACTATCAATGGCAAACAGATTTTCTAACACAAATGTAAAACTTATATGTCTAAATTTACATTTTTACCTTATAATATACAATGGTTTAAATCGCTTTCTAAATGCACGAAATCTCCACTCTCTGCTGTCCAAGTCTACGAGCGGAAAAGAAACCGTCAAAAATAGCAGCCCTGAGAAATGCTTGTACTGCAAATCTCAGGGCTTGTCTGTTATTCAGTTCCAATAGTATATCCGTTGATTTCGACGCACGCCATAATCGTAATATCGACTTATGCGAAGCAAAAAAGACCGATAATCTGTAGCTAAAAAGAATCAGCCAATAGATTTTAGCAAATCTATTCTTTTTTTTGCTTTAAGCTCGATTTCCTTCATATATCTACTCATATAATTCCAATCAGGCTGATAGCCCTCATCAGAATATTTCTTATCTTTATCTATAACATATGCTCCTTTTTCATCACGCATAGGAGGAAGGCTTATCAGTAGATTATTCAAATTATCACTTGTAAGAGCATCACTATAATCAAATTTTTGTGCTGTGATTTTTATTACAGTGCATATAAATAGAGCGTTAAACTTGTTGAGATTATCATTATAAAGCATAGAAATTGCAGATCCAGCGCCACCACGTCCTAAAAAATCTTTTTCTTGATAAAAAGATGTTCCATCTAATGGACTAACAGTAATACAGTTTCCCTTTTCAAGTTTTTCATTATCTTTAGGTTCAAGATACGAAACGATACCGTTGTTTACAGCCCCAGAAGAAACATAAGGAATACTGCCTTCATTATATGTTTTTATCGTTCTTGCAGCAGGTGGAACTATTTTAAACAGCTTTGAAATAGCAAACTTTTTCCAATCACTAACGTCAATCAGTTTCAAGAATATCACCTCTTTCTATTCCAATAGACAAATCATTTCCTTCATTAGATGTTGATAAACTACTGAAGTAAATAACTTTGTCAGCAAGAGTTTCCTTAAGTGCTTTGACATCAATTTCTTCCTTAAATAGTAGATAATCAGTCATTGTCTTTATAAAGTCTTCTTCGTATGCACAGAACGGAATTTCATCCTTCTGATAACTTAAATGTTCATTTGGGTTCAACCACTTAATGGTTGAATCGCCACTTTGCTTTTTAATAATTTCAACCCACTTATCTTCAATACTTTTCCATTTGTGTCGTATATCTTGACGTCCCTGATTTTTTACTCTTTCAAGTCCATCTTCCTTAATATAGCAGGTAAAGATTTCTTCGCCGTTCTGTGGGATTCCACTTTCAAAGATAAAAATAGACGTTGTGATTCCTTCATCAAATGTTTTTTCAGGCAGCTTAATTATTTTTAAGATTCGATGTTTACTCAATATTTTTTCTACAATCTTCTTAGAAACCTTTTCTAGTTTTTTATCTGGTAATAAAAAGGCAGCGATAGAATGTGGCACAATGTTATCTAATACATTTTTTACGATAATTTCTGGATGGCACTTACGCTCGTAAGGTGGATTCATTAAAACTTTAGTTATCCCTTTGCTGCTAATCCAGTCACACGCTTCTTGAGTAGTAGAGTCCATTTGTTCAAGATTCGTCTTTCCGTCTTTATGGATTAACATATTCGCACAAGCTAAAGAGAATACCCTTTTGTCAATTTCTATGCCAAATAACTGTTTTGACATTATCTCTTTTGCTTTTTTTGTACTCGCTCCGCCAACTTCTTTTATCATGTTTGACATAGCTTTGGTTAAAAATGCACCACTACCGCACGCAGCATCAAGTATCTTATCATGCTTCACATCGATATTTATAAGTCTATACATCAAAGATGTAACATGATCTGGTGTGAAAACCTGACCATTTTCAGACTTTCCTTTATACCGATTGAATTCATTAAAGAAGATAGCCATAACATCTTCGCCATTCCAGTTTTTGGAATTGATTAAATCAGATATTATTTCAACATTGAAAATAAAGTCGTCAATTGCATTTTGATTGTTTGTTATGTTCATTTGAACTTTTGAATATGATTCTATCAAAATATCAAGTTTTTCATTCTGTTTCTTCGCTTCTTCTAAGGATTTTGACAGGGTGTCAAGTATCGTATAATGGAACATATTATATGACATTCCCTTTGTTAATGGGGCACCATATCTTTTAGCAACCAAAGCACAAGCAGTAAAAACCATTCTATCATAGTAATCATTAACACCAAATTTGTAATGAAGGATATTATTAATTTTCATTGTAGTTAAATAAATCTGCTGCTTGTCTATTTCAAAATCCTCAAACAATTCTAAATAGAATTGCTTTCCTTGAAGCCCAATATTAATCTCCTTTTCAGTATCATTTAAAAATACTCTTTGCTTCTCACCATTATATAATATACCAACAACTCTGGAATATAAATTGTTTGCTACTCTTACATTATAAAGTAATTCGTTAACATACTCTTGGTTTTTAACATCTTTATCCGATGATTTGGTTTCAAGTATAATAGCAACTCTTGAAAAATCATCTGGAAGATACCAACCATCTGGTTTATGATTTGAGCCTTTACCAGAAAACCCAAGTTGTTTAAATGACGTCAATTGACCAGTGCCTTGTTTAACAGATATTTCAGGAACATCAAATTCTAATATTTGCTTTGCACCATTATGAAAGCCATCTTTATCTGTATATCCATCTCTTACTTCATCTTCTGTAAGATTTCTCATTAATGCCATATTTACCTCCTATGGTGATATCAGGTTGAAAAGAGTTCTATGTTAACTATACGAAAAGATAATTAGAATGTGTATATTAAATGATTATACCACTATCTGCACAAATAGTCAATCGCTCCGCAGTAGAAAAACTATAGTTTAATGTAAAGCTCTTCTGAATGTGTAATAATAGTATTGAATTTTCCTAACCATTGTGATATAATTTATAATATAGGGGGTGTTGTTGTGAGCAATAAAAAGAATCAATTCGTTCAAAACGAAAATAACCTTGCAATCGCTTACTATCGCTACTCGTCGCAATCGCAAAACGATGCATCTATTGAACAACAGCAGGAACAGGCTCGTCTTTATGCCGAAAAGAACGGTTATACTCTTGTAAAGGAATACGCTGATAGAGCTATATCGGGAACTACGGCTAATCGCCCGCAATATCAGCTTATGCTTTCGGAAATAGATGTTTTAAAACCTGCTGTTCTCATTCTTTGGAAAACAGATCGCCTAGGGCGTGATCGAGCTGAGCTTGTTTTTGCAAAGAGCGTAATAAACAAAGCTGGCTGTCGAATATGCTATATTGCCGAAGCTCTCCCTGATGATGATCTCACGAGCCCCTTGATTGAGGCTGTATTTGAAGCATATGCCGAATTTTATTCTAAGCAGCTGTCTCAAAACGTTCTTCGAGGGCTATCTTATAATGCAAAACTTGGACTATATAACGGAGTTTCGCTTTTAGGATATACTCACGATTCTGAAAAGCATTATGTTATTGATGAGAATACAGCCCCTATTGTTCGACAGATTTTCAACGATTATGCTGAGGGAAAGCCTATAACTGTTATTATTAATGAGCTTAATGCACAAGGTATCAAAACTTCACGAGGAAACGCTTTTACTATTAATAGCTTGCGTGGAATTATGAAAAACCGTTCGTATATGGGCGAATACCGTTTTGGTGATGTGGTTATCCCTAACGGTATGCCTGCTATAATTTCAAAAGAATTGTATGACAGAGTTCAGAAACGCTTTGAACTTAACAAACATAGAGCTAAAACTCCCACCGATGAACCTACCCCTCGCTATTGGCTCACAGGCAAGTTGTTCTGTGGTGAATGTGGTTCTTCAATGCACGGCACGGCAGGAACATCAAAAAGAGGAAAGAGATACTACTATTACAGCTGTATCAATCATTATAAGAAAAAGACCTGTAAACTCAAAGATATTAGTAAGGATAAGCTTGAAAATCTTGTGATATCAGTCCTTGATGAATTCTTATCAGACTCCGAGAAACTTGCAAGTCTGGCTGTTGATATAGTAAAATATTACGAAAAACACTATGGAGATGACAGTTATATAAATGCGCTTGAAAGCAGTTTAAAGGAAACTGAGCAGGCACTAAAAAACCTCGTCAAAGCCATTGAAAAAGGGATCTTTTCCAAAACTACACAAGCACGTCTGCAAGAACTTGAAGAACGTAAAATGAACCTAATAGCGGCTATAGATACCGAACGAATAAAAAAGCTTGCAATGAATGATACACGTCGAATAAAAGAGTATTATGAAATGTACAAACATGCTGATTTCAAAGAGCCCGATACAAGAGATTTTGTATTAGATTATTTTATAGAGAAAATTTTCGTTTTTTCCGACAAACTCGTTATATGCTGCCGATATGACGATATGCAGGACATTACCATTGATTTTAAGGAAGTATCAGCGGCTTCCGAGGGTGTTCTTACAAATTACGGTTTGGCGCACTAACTAAAACCGTGATGCTCCGAGGGAATCGAGGAGTATTGCGGTTTTTGTTATAGTGCAGTGTGCAGAGCTTGATGACCGACTGAAAGGCGCTCAGAGTGACCGCAGGTCGGTTGGCAAGTTCCCACCATCTGCACTCAAAAAGCTCGCAAAAGCGAGCTTTTTCTTTTTGCTTTTTCAAAATGGTCCTTGATCGGTCCTTATTGGTACTTGCCGCCGACATTGGTGTCGGTCGCAAAAGCGCTTGTATCCGTATTAAGTTTTGGGCATAAGAAAACCGCCTAACATCATCTGTTAAGCGGTTTAGTCTACAACTACCATAGGGTCTAAATGCACAAGCAAATCACATTCTGCATTCGTGCATTTAAAATAATGGGCTTTATCAGGAGGAGTGCCGACGGGGTCTGGCTTGACTATCCCTATCCTACATTTAGGGCATTTTACTTCTTCACCTGCAATTAAGTGATTTGACATATTATCGTAATCGTAACGGTCTGCCATATCGAGTTCCTCCTTTCTTCCAGTCCTTATCTGCGTAATTATCCTTTGCTAATCTTACTATATATCTTTTTTCAGGAATTGTCAAGTATGTACGATTCTCTTTGTGCATTTTTTCCTTTGCCATACAAACCGCTTCTGCCCATTGGCATCCTGCAATTCCATATTTGTGGTGAGTTATCTCGTGAATAACTGTTTGTGCAGCTACAAGCGGACTTTGAATATTATCAACATATATCTCAATACTATTTCCCCATTGTTGCCCTCTGTTTGAATGCCGTTGCGGTTTGTAAACAAACTTGGTTGAATTTCAGTATCTTTAATGTACTGTAAAGCCTCTCTACCTACTTCAGACTTGTTCAACTCTTCCTCAACAATTTCAGGTGTTATTGTAGCTGTTGAGGGAATATGGTCGGCATTAAAAGGCTCGAATTGTTTTGCGTAATTAGGTTCAACATGATTGACAGTTTCTCCTTCGTAAGTTTTCTCCCTGCCGCTGTCTCTGCGCAGCACCTCTGCACCCTCGTCGGCATTGGTCTGCTCAATGAACTCACGCAGCTGCTTTTGCTTGTCTTTCAGCTGAGCCTTTGCCATTGCGATGTTCTCCGGGTCGGTGAAGCCTTCGACCTTACGCTTTGCCTTGCAGGTATTTTTGCCGATGGATACCTCAACCTTCCCGAGCACACCGCAAAGCCCTTTACTCCCAACCCCTTTCAAACAGCAGTACGGGCAGGTATATCTTGTTGCCTATTATGTTGAAAATGAGCCTGTCGCTCCGCAGGATATCAAAAGTGACTATCTTAACATTGTTTAAAACAAAGAAAAGCGGAGAGCTTCAGTAAGAAGTCCTCCGTTTTTTTTTTGCACCAAAAGATTAAAAGCACCCTAACTTTTGAAAGCAGCCTGGACAGTGTCTATCAAGCTGATAAATCCATCTGATGTCATTGTGTCACCGTCAACAAACACCCCGTCAATGATCTGTTTTTTCAGCAGTTCTGTCAGCTTCTGCGGTGATATCTCCGCTCCGTAGAAAACCGGCAGCGGTTCGGGCAGATCGGGAAGTGTCTGCATCGAAACCTGCTTTATGGTCTGGATCATTTCAATGCCATAGTCAATGTCTGTGCCCTTTCCTTCAAACTCCCACATAGGGCGATACATGATCCCCATACGATAAACAGCATCGGAAGGAACCTTTGAAAGACCTACGCTGACCTGTTTTTCAATGATCTGCTTTGCGGTCCCGCTGCGCTTCATCTGCATATTTTCACCAACACAAAGAAGCCCCTTCATTCCCAGCGTCAGCAGCTCACACACACCGTCACGGCACAGCTCGTCTGTTTCACCCAGCAGGTATCTTCTGTCAGCAAGTCCCGTCATACCGGCGTGCGCACCTATCGCTCTGAGCGTATGCGGCGAAGGCATACCCGTTATCTTTCCTGCGCAAAAACACTGTGAGCATATCTTCACAAGCTCCTTGTCCTCAACGCTTGCGCACACAGCTTCAAGCGACACGGTCGGTACGCAGACAAACAGCATTATCTCCTCCATTCGCTCGTACTGTTTGGTTCGCTCGCACATATCGTTTATCTGCTGCGTTATCTGCTGTGCAGACAGCTCTGAAGAAAAATTGTACCAGTAAAAATTCAGCATTCTTATCACCTTCCTAATTCAACAAGCATATTGTTAAGCCCTATCACTCTTGTGTACTCAACCTTGTCAGCCACGCTGTTTATCATTTTAAGATTTGAAAATTCCTCCGTATCGTCATCAACATTTGCAGGGTCAAATATCACTCCGTTGTCACGCACAGAAAGCATCACCCTGTCATCAAGCACCTTGCAAAACAGATCTATCTGCGGGACCTTCGGGGCATTGTAACGTCGAATATGCTCGACCGTTTCTTCCGCAAGCAAGCCTGCATACTTTGCCTTTTGTTCATCAACAGAGTTTTCAAGGCAAAATGCGCTGATGCTTTCAGAAACACTGACCGCAAAAGTCTTTTTTGCTTCAATGCTGACATCAAATACCGCACTGTTATCTGCGGATCTTTCAAAAAGAAATACGCCGCTGTATTTATCTTTTTTTGTACGGCAAATGATAAAGCTCACGACAAACGCTGCTGCCGCCGTAAGCATTTCCGAAAGAAACAGCGACCACCATATTCCCGTAACGCCAAACAGCTTTGACATTGCATATGCAAGCGGAACAGTTATGACCATACCCCTCAGCAGCGTTATCATTATCGACAGCGGCTTGTGCTTTACCGACTGGAAGTAGTTCATCATAATATAGCTTATCCCCATACCGATAAGGCTCAGCGAAAATATCCTCAAAGCCGGCACGCCAATAGCAAGCTTGCTTTCGGACTTTACCGAGAACACCGCAAGCACAGCTTCGGGGAAAATACAAACAAATGCTATGACCACAGCACAACAGCTCAGCACAAACGTAAATGTCTTTTTCAGTATGATTCCAATACCCTTGTTATCCTTTTCACCGCTTAGCATACTCACTATCGGTGTCATAGTATCTGCGCCGCCGGATACAAACATTGATATGAACGTCAGCAGAAAATTGCACACCGAGAAGATAGATATGGCATCTGCGCCTCCGCTGCGAATAACTATCCTGTTGAGCAGTATCGCCTTTACAAACAAAAGCACAGTATTAAGCACCGATGATATGCCGCTTGCACAAAGCTGTGCAAGATCTTTCAGATCCTTTGCGCAGAGTCTTACGAACCTGAGCGTGCGCTTTTTATAGATACACAGATAGTAAAGCACCATAAGCGACCCGACTGCGTATCCTGTCACCGTTGCAAGCGCAGCTCCCTTTATCCCCATACCGAATGCACTGATGTATACAACATCCATCACAAGATTTACTGCATTTGATACTATCAGTATCGCAGATGAGAATTTCGGCATACCGTCCACCCGCATCAGAAAAACAAACGTAGGAATGATTATGATGAACGAGCTTCCGTAGATGCTGTATGAAACATAATCGCTGACCATCTGCGTCAGTTTCTGCTCGTTGCAGATAAGCGAAACGATACCGTCTTTAAACACCGCTGCGACCACAGTGACAACAACTGATACTATCACTGCGCCGACTGCTGCAAGGGTAAAAAGCACATTTGCCTTTCGGCTGTCTCTTTCACCGAGCGCCCTTGAAATGCTTATCAGACCACCTATACCAAAAAGGAAAAACAATGCCTGAAAAAACAGTATCACAGGTTCTGCAAGATTGACAGCCGAAAGCGCATCTGGGTCAATAAGTCTTGAAACGATTATGCCGTCCACAAAAGATGCCAGCAGTATGGACATAGAACTAAGTATCGCAGGAAAAAGATATTCGTTGAATTTTTTCCCCAGCAGCACAGAGTTTGTTTTCAATATCTTCATGTGTTGTCCTCCACATCAAAGAATCCAAGTCCGTTGAGCGCTTTAAGAAAGGCTGTGATATAACTGTCCGCCGTCATCGACCAGTTAAAGCCGAGGCGATACAGACACTGTGTGGTATACTCATTTTCAGCACGGATCATCTCGACCTTTTTACTGCTGTCCTTATTGTCATAAGCAAGCAGAGTCGTGAGCAGTGCAGCTTTTTTCTTATCCCTTTGCACCGCCTTGACGCAGCTTTCAAATTCATCATCACCGCACAGCTTTATATCAAGTCCCAGCTGTTTCATTGTCAGTATTATATCGCCAAGCGGGATATAATGATTGTTGAACGGATGGAATATACAGCACTTATCATCTGTCGTACACAGTCTGAGTATTGCGTCCGCTGTTTCGTCTATCGGTGCAAGCTCAACAGGATAGCTCATCATCGAATACGGATATGCACCAATAACAAGAAAAGCCCTCAGTCTGCCCATAAAGCCGTTGGAAATAAAGTTTATCTGGAACTCTCCGTCGGTGGATCTCGGCGCAAGATTTCCCACACGCATTATCTTTGCTCTCAGCCCCTGCTTTATCGCCTCAAGAATGTATCTTTCAGCGAGGAACTTGCTTTTTACATAATCGTTGTCTATCATCTGTCCGAAATAGAAACTGCGCTCGTCAAGGCTCCTGTCCTTCGCAGGGTAGCCGTTGACTCTGTCGCCTGCAACACTTCCTGTTGATATCTGCACAAGCATACTGTTGTGCTTTTTACAAAACTCTATAATATTTCTTACTCCGCCTGTGTTGACACGCTCAATATCGTCAGTGTCCGAAAAATGCTTGACAAGCGCCGCACAGTTTATGACCGTATCTATCTTGCAGCCGTCAAGCTGTGTAAACCAATCGGTCGATGTAATATTTCCGTTGGCAATAAATATCCTTTTGCCGAACAGCTCGGAATAATCATTCTCAAAGTAGTAATAAAGCGTCCGCTTCAGCCTTTTCTCCGCAGAGTTGTCCCCGCCCCTGACAAGACACCACACCTTTGCATCACTGATTTCAAGGAAGCGCTTGAGTATGTGTATGCCAAGGAATCCCGTTACGCCCATCAGCATCAGATTACCGATTTCATTTTTCTGCTTTGAACCTTCATCAAAAACGTTTGATCTGAGAATATCATCAAAAGCGCTGTAATCATAGTCTGATATCCCGTCATCAGCGTCCTGCCTGCCGTCAGCTTTTCTTGCAAGCGCACGGGGAGTTTTCAGCGCAAATATGTCTGTATAGGATATTTCAAGACCCTTCTCGTTTGCCTTTACAAGCACACTTGTTACCGTGAGTGAGGTCCCTCCGAGATCGAAGAAACTGCTTTGTGCGCCAACCTTGTCAGTTCCCAGTACCTCTGCAAAAATATCGCACAGCAGCTTTTCTGTTTCATTTGCAGGCTCGCTTATTTCCGGTACAAATGAAAGGTACGGCTTTGGCAGAGATCGAACATCGGTCTTTCCGTTCGGTGTCTGAGGCATAGTATCCATTCTTATCAGGCAGGTAGGTATCATATATGCAGCAAGCCTTTTTGATATATGCTCACGAACGATCTCAGGTGTTATACTGCTGTCTGCGCAGTAGTATGCGCAAAGATGTTCTGCCGAATTGATCTTTCCTATTATAGCCACCGCCTGCTTTACGCCGTCAAGCGACAGGATAGATTTTTCCACCTCGCCAAGCTCTATTCGCAGCCCTCTGAGCTTTACCTGATCGTCGTTTCTTCCGAGTATCACTATGTCGCCGTTTTCTGTCCAGCGTGCACGGTCGCCTGTTTTATATATCCTTTCGCCGCCAAATTCCGCAAAGCTCTTTGCAGTAAGCTCAGCAGCGTTCAGATAGCCCTTTGCTACACCGGCTCCACCGACATACAGCTCTCCAACCGCACCCTGCGGCAGCAGGTTCCCGTCCTGATCGACGATATACTCATTCACGTTCAGCAAAGGCTTGCCTACACATATCTCACTTTGATCGGTAAGCTCCTTTGCATTGCATGAAACCGTTATCTCGGTCGGACCGTAGGTGTTGAATATCCTTGCCTTTGTGACCGCTTTAAGCTCGCTGAGCAGCCTTGGCGAATACTTCTCACCGCCGCACATTATGACACGGCAGTTTGCAAGTGCTTTTCTGAAGCTGTCAAGCAGCATATACTGTTCAAGTCTTGACGGTGTTGCATTGAAAACATCTGCGTGCGTTTTCTCAAACAAAGCACACAAAAGCTGTGGATCCTTGGTTTGAGCTTCGTCTGCAAGCACAAGTGTAAGTCCGCTGCAAAGCGCTGCGGCAGTTTCCTTCAGCGACATATCAAACGATACCGTTGTAACCGAAACATAAACGCTTCCCTCATTAGCCGCAGCATTTATATGTGTGTTTTCTTCAAAAGGCGTAAGATAATTTGCGATAGAGCCGTGGCTGACCTCAACGCCCTTTGGTCTGCCCGTCGAGCCTGAGGTGTATATAAGATAAGCTGTGTCCTCTGGCGTAACGCCGCTGTCAGGAGCCTGCGTGTTTGTACACTTAACAAGCTGCTCAATGATTATCTCGTTATCATAGCCCTTGGGAGAATCTGTGATGATATATTTTGCACCGCTGTTTTCAATGATATATTCGATTCGCTCCTGCGGATACTGGGTGTCACACGGAATGTATGCACCGCCTGCCTTGAGCACGGCGTACATAGCAATTATCTGTCTGCTGGTCCTTGGCAGAAGTATCGCAACTGTGTCGCCCCGTCCGACTCCAAGCTGTGCAAGTCCGTTGGCTGCGGCGTTCATAACACTGTCAAGCTGTGCATAGGTATAGCTCGCATCGCAGGCAATGAGCGCTGTTTTTTCGGGGTGCTTTTGCGCCTGTGCCTCAAACAGCTTGTGAAACAGCCTTATTGGTATCTCCCTTTTACCCGTGCAGGCAAAAGCTTCAAGGCGCTGTTTTTCCTCATCGGATATCATGCTTATACCGCACAATTTCTGCGTGGAGTCTGCAATGATGTTCACAGCAGTCCTGGCTATTGCGCTTGAGAGCTTACCGGCAAGCTTGTGACTGTACAGAGCAGTGTTATACTGAACTATAACAGCGATCTTGTCATTGCCGCTGTACTCGATATGAACAGACAGACTGAACTTTGGAGCAGGCGGTATTATCATCTTCTCGCAAACTGCTTCGCCCTCAACGACCAGCTCTTCATCTATACCGAGCTGGCAGGCATAGTTTATCTTTGACGCAAAGCCATACTTGTCCGAGAGCTTTATAAGCGGATAAACACTGTTTCTCTGTGCTGCGGTGATCTCAGAGGCTGTATCGCTCACGAACTGAAGTGCAGTCCTCTGAGTATCTATCACAGCGTGCAGGGGCAGTGTCTTTACGAACATACCTACCGTGTCAAGATACTTTACGTCCGCTCTGACTCCCGAAATCATCGACATATACACCTGCCTGTCGCCTGTGTATCGGCTGACGGCATACTGCGAGGCAGCAAGAAAGAGCGCTGCTGGTGTTACTGAGTTTTCACGGCAAAAGCTCTCAACGTCTGCTCTGTCAACAAGGTACTGCGCTTCACCGAGGCTGCCGCTGTACGGATCGCAGTTAAGATCGGGCGTGATGTCACTGGCATTTTCAAAATCCTCGAACAGCGCCTCATAATACCGTTTTGCCGCCTTTGCCTTTTCACTTTTTTCAAGCACTGACTGCTCAGCGATATATTCATAGTACGAGCGGTCTGTTTCAGGCTCTGTGCCGTTTTCATATATTTCGGCGAGCTTGCGCATGAATATGGAAAGTGATATCCCGTCCATGATCATGTGGTGAACATCAAACAGCAGCACAACGCTATCCTCTGTCTTTATTATCTGCGCCCTGAAAAGCGGTCCCCTGCTCAGACTGAATGGCTTTACAAAGTCTGTCATATGCTGAGCCAGCTCATCTTTTCCAAGAGCTATCACCTGAACATCAGCCTTAAAATCAGGTATAGGCGACTGAATGTATTCTTTTTCGTCAAGGGTTATTTTTGAGCACAGCACAGGGGTCGCATCTATCAGCTTTTCAAGTGAGCTTTTCAGTTTTGCTGCGTCGGTATTTTTCGCAAAGGTATAAGCTATCGGAATATTGAAAATAAGTGAATCCGGATGCTTCATACTGTCAATATACACACCCAGCTGCTGCGCACAAAGCGGTGCACTGTCAAGTGGTTTTTGCTTTGCATCTCTGCTGAGTTGCCTGCCCGAACCGATAAGACTGTCTATGATAAGCTCCTCCAGCGTCATCAGCGTACAGTGTTGGTCCATAAGCTCGGTAACGCCGACCTTCAAGCCGTATTTTTCGTACACCTTTGCTGCGAGCATTATCGTTGTCAGCGAGGTAAGACCCAGTGATACAAGGTTTTCGCTCACACTTGAACACTCAAAGCCGGTTATCTCACCTACCATTGCGCACAGTGCCTTTTCAAGCGAATTGAGCTGTCTTGACTCAGCATTTTCGCTGCTTTGGACAGTCGGCTTTGGCAGCCTTCTCTTATCGACCTTACCGTTCGGAGTGATAGGTATGCTGTCTATCTGCATTGTGACAGACGGCACCATATAGCCCGGAAGCTCCTCGGAAATAAACTCTGAAAGAGCGTGGACATCTACTTTGTTGTGCGATACGACATAAGCGACCACAGCCTTTCCGCCGCTGGGTATCTCCGCAGCGATAACGCTTGCATCGGTTATACCGTCATATTCCCTGATGCGTCTTTCTATTTCCGTCAGCTCGATACGAAAGCCCCTTATCTTGACCTGCTCGTCACGTCTTCCGACAAACTGGATATTTCCATCTGAAAGATAGCGGCAGACATCTCCGGTGAGATACATTTTTTCATATCCGTCTATCGCAAAAATATTATTGTCGATAAACTTTTGCTTTGTCAGCTCATCACGACCGAGATAGCCTCTGCTCACAGGCAAGCCCGAGATCACAAGCTCACCCACAGCGCCCGGGGGCAGAAGCCGCCCGTTCTTGTCAAGAATATATATGTCGCAGTTGCCAAAGCTCTTTCCGATAGGAACGCTCTCGTACATTCTGTCCACCTTGTAGTCGCTGACATATATCGTGCACTCTGTCGGACCGTAAGTGTTGACAAAGTCAAACTGAGGCGGCTGACACGGTACGAGCTTTTCGCCGCCAACGGTGAACGTTCTCATATAAGGACTTTGCGGATATGCAGTGATATACTGTCTGCCAAGCTGGGTCGTGCAGTCCATCATCGTTATCCTGTTGCCAATGACAAATTCGTTCAGCCCGATAAGGTCCAGCCTTGTTTCCTCGGGGACGATATAAACAGCTGCTCCGCTTGTAAGCGCAGGATAAAGATCCTGCATCGAAGCGTCAAAGCCGAATGCACCGTAAGCAGCAAACCTGTCTTTTTCGCTCACACCGAAACGCTCACAGAATGATATGCAGAAATTCACGAGATTTGCGTGTTCGAGCATGCAGCCCTTTGGCTTGCCTGTTGAACCCGATGTATATATGAGCGCAAAAAGTGTATGCGCATCAGGCTCATCAAGTACAGTATCGTTATCCTCGGGCAGACCGTAAATGCTGCCGGCAGATATAACGGTGCCGCTGAAACCCGGGATCAGCGCAGCAAGCTCGTCATCTGCAATAACGACCTTTGCCTTTGAATCCTCAAGCATAAACTCAAGCCGGTCCTGTGGATAATTACTGTCAAGCGGCTGGCAAGCGCCGCCTGCCTTCATCACAGCAAGCGTGCAGATCGGGAACAGCTCACAGCGCTTTACCATTATTCCCACAGGCTGCTCTTTTCTGACACCCTTTCTTGCAAGCAGCTTTGCAAGGTTTTCACTGTATCGGTCAAGCTGTGAATAGGTAAGGCTCTTGTCCTTGAAGCAGACTGCGATATTGTCCGGGTGTGCACTGACCTGCCTTCTGAAAAGATCAACAATGGTAAGGCTGCGGTCAAAATCGACCTTGTTGTCATTCGCCATGCGGTAAAACTCTTTTTCACGCTCACCGCAAAGCGCTATCTCGCAAAGCTTGCTGCATTCTGTCAGACCCTTGACGATGTTAATGTACATATGCGCAAAGTTATCTATCGTCTGCTCAAGATAAAGGTCTTTTCTGTACTCAAAAGACAGCGTGTAACTGCCGCATTGCTTGAAAACATCAAGTGACAGCTTCGCCATAGCATCACCTGTTTTGTGCATACGGCGTGTTATTGTTTTTCCGCCGATGTCAACACCTGCGAACATCTCACCCTGATAAACGAACAGTATATCCGAGCTCACATTATACTCTCCGGCAAGCTGCACTATCGAAACAAGATCGTTATCCAGACTCTCAAAAAGCGTGTTCTGCACCCTCGACAGATAGCTGTCAACGTTTTCATTGTCATCGGTTTTTATGCACAGCGGCAGAGTATGCACAAGCATTCCGAAGGTGTTTTTCAGCTCCGGGATATGCCTGCCGTTTTCAACTGCGCACAGCAAAGCAAGCTCCTGCCCCGACTGCTTTGCAAGAGCATATGAAAACGCACCGAGAAACAGCGTGTTCTCGGTTATACCATACTTTTTGCAGATCTCACCGATCTTCGCCGCATCGGTATAGCTGCTCAGATCGTATCTGATGATACCTCCGTTTTTTTCGGGAGCATCGGCTATCTCATCGGGAATTATGTTGGAATCGACCTCAACTCCCGAAAGCATATCCTCAAAGAACTTCCTGCACTCATCGAGCCTGCTGCTTTTTTTCAGCTCCTGCTCATAAGTGCTGACCATAAAGCTGTTGACGATCTCCTTTTGCGGCGTTTTGCCATTGTATATAAGTGCGAGGTTTTTTACAAACAGCGACTCCGACGTTCCATCTGTGATAAGGTGATGAATGTCACTGAAATATACCACACCATCAGGTGTCTCGTACACAGCGAACCTGAAAAGCGGACCGTTTTCAAGATCAAACGGCTTTACAAATCCACGGCACAGCTCGTCAATGTCCGTCTGCTGCGTTCTGATAACAGGGACATCTATCTGCATTCCGCTCACAGGAACGATGCAAGGCTCGCCGCCAACGATCCTTGCGCAGACCTTCATAAACGGATAAAGCTCTGCGGTTCGCTTTACCGCATCAGCAAGCTTGTGTGCATCTATGCCCATAGCCTTTTCAAAGAACATACTTGCAGGGTTGTTGTACTCAAGACTGTTGACATCATGTATGCCTGCAAGATAGATCCCCAGCTGCGGATCCGTCATCGGATAAGCGTCCATGCGTTTATAAACGAGATCTGTTTTTTTCTCTTTGCGAAGGCACTTTGCGATCTCACACGGCGTTCTTTTTTCAAATATCTGCTTAGCTGTTACACTGTGACCCGACAGGTGTTCCTGAAGCATTACGCTTTTTATCGAGTCGCCGCCAAGCGCAAAAAAGTCATCGTCCACGCCGACTCTTTCAAGTCCGAGCAGATCCTCAAAAGCCTTGCAGACGAGCTTTTCCTCCTCAGTCTGTGCAGCTTTGTATTCTATCGCAAAATCCTCGGCTCTCGGTGCCTGCAAAGCCTTTCTGTCCAGCTTGCCGTTTGGCGTCATCGGGAACTCATCGACTCTGACGATAAATCTTGGGATCATATACGACGGCAGCGCCTTTGCAAGCTCCCCTCTTATCTGCTTGTCAGACAGCTTCTCGTGTGCCGTGTAGTATCCGCAGATATAAGTCTGCCCATTGTTGTCAGTAAAGCTCTTCACTACGGCATTGTCTATCCCCTCAACTTTTGAAAGGACGACCTCGACCTCACCCATTTCCACACGCTGACCGTTGACCTTTACCATCCAGTCCTTGCGGTTTACATAAATGATATTTCCGTTTTTGTCTTTTTTGGCTATATCACCCGTGTGCAGCAGCCTTTTGTCCGTGTCATCAGTGCTGAACGGGTTATCGGTAAAGACCTTTGCCGTAAGCTCAGGCAGATTTATGTAACCCCTTGCCATCGTTCCGCTTATGCAAAGCTCGCCCTGCTCACCGTCAGCGACCTGCTTGCCGTTGCTGTCCAGAATATAAGCCTTATATCCGTCAAGCGGTCTGCCTATGGGGGTGTTATCATAAGCCTTATCAAGCTCAAATGTTAGCGCTATGCTCAGAAGCTCACTTAGTCCATAGGCGTTTTTTATTGCGCTATACGGGCTGAATACACCGCTTATACGCTCTCCGCCGCTGTTTATGAGTCTCAGCGTACTCTTTCTGACAGGCAGCCTTTTGAGCAGCTGCGGACTGATAACAGATGATGTTATGCCGTGAGTGTCTATGTATTCATCTATAAACGAGATGTCTTTTCTTTGTTCTTCAGTCAGAATGTGTATCTGTGCGCCTGCCCAGAGGCTCGTCATTATATCGCACGAAGATATGGCAAAGCTGAACGGCGTAACGCTCATTTGTACATCATCTGCGCCGCAGCCTACCTCAAGCTGTCTTATAACAGTACTTGTAAACGAAAAATGATCGTGTATAATGCCCTTCGGGTTTCCGGTCGAACCTGAGGTATAGATAACAACAGCAGCGTCCTGCATAGATATTTCAGGCAAAACCTCCGCAGGCTGCTCGCCGCTGATACCTTCAAGAAAAGCATCATCAATGATAAGATCAGCACCGCTGTCCTTTCTTATGTACTCAACTCTGTCTTTTGGGTAGCCTGCCGACAAAGGCGCGTACGCAGCGCCCGATTTCAGCACTCCGATGATTGCGGCTATATACATATTGCTGCGTTCAAGAACGATAGGATATATCTTTTCTTTTTCAGCGCCGTTTCTTATCAGCCTTGCCGCTATTTTTGAGCTAAGCTCGTCAAGCTGACGGTATGTCAGGCGCTCATCGCCGCAAACAAGTGCTGTCTTATCCGGCTCGTTATCAACTATATTTGTAAACCTGCGGACAAAGTTTTCCATATCGAGACTCCTTTTCTATTAAAAAAATCGTGATCATTAAAGCCTGCTGATCAGCCCATTCAGGCAGATATACTCAAAAGCGTTTAAAACACACATTAATTATATCACATTAGATCGTTTGTTTCAATACTCCTCAGCACATTAATTCGTACCATTTCCCACAAGAGGGATATAATTGTACACTGCATCAGACAGATCTCACAAAACTAAAAATCATGTCACCGAATAAAGCACGAATAGATCAGGTCCCCCCTCCCTGACACAACCCCTGACCGAAAGAGCACAGATCGTGTTGTTGACATCAGCACACACAATGTGATATAATCTTTGAAAATACAGCCTTATGCACCGGGATCGATCAGTCTTTGTACAGATCATTTCAGCAGTATGCATTTTGTGCAGATGCTACAAACAGCCGGCAACAGACCGCAGTACCTTCGTGCAATTTTACAAAGCTAAAAAAATTTTCAAAAAATATTGGGAATTATCCGATCTTCACTTGTCTATTGTATGCACAGGCAAAAAGCCGCAGCAAAGAATGTCGGATAAAATGGAGGAAACATGGACGAACTTCAGTGGCGTGAGTCAGTAGAGGCTACTAAAAAAGGTGACAAAAAAGCTTTTGAAAAATTATATCGTCAGACCGAAAGAGCCGTGTACTTTACCTGCTTAAAGCTCCTTGCCAGCGAGGACAATGCAAAAGACACAATGCAGGACACCTATATGACTGCTCTTGATAAGCTCGATACGCTTGATGACGGCGCAAAGTTCCCGATGTGGATAAACCGCATCGCCATCAACAAGTGCAAGAACAAGCTCGTAAAGATCAAAGACGATTCGCTCGACGAAAAGCTCGAGCAGGGTACCGAGTTCAAGGACGATGAAAGCTTTATCCCCGAGGAATACGTCACCAACGAGGCAAAACGCAAGGTCATAATGGATATCATCGATCGGGTGCTCTCAGATGTTCAGCGGCAAACGATCATCTTGTATTACTACGATCAGCTGTCGCTTGAGGATATCGCTGAGATCATGGATTGTCCTGTAAAAACAGTGTCCTCAAGGCTATGTTCCGCCAGAGAAAAGATAAAGGAGGCGGTGCTTATCTACGAGAAAGCAAATGACGACAGACTCCATATGCTCGTTCCGATCCCGATACTCACGCAGATCCTTCTCAAGGAGGCGCAAAGCATCAGCGTTCCCGACATTTCGCCGATGCTTCTGAGTTCACAGTTTTTCAATGCTGCTGCAAATGCCTTTGCAAGTACATCAACAACAGTAGTTGCAGGAGGTAGTAAAATGACAGGATTAATCACAGCAAAGATCGCCGCAGCGATAATCGGAGGAGTAGTAGCAGTCGGCGGAATAACAACAGCAGTCGTAGTGAGCACAAGCTCTGACAGCAGCTCTCAGCTGAGCGCTTCATCATCTCTCACCGTTTCAGATCAATCATCTCTCACCGTTTCAGATCAATCATCAAAAGCGCCTGACAGCAGCTCGCAGTCAGACTCCGCAAAGCAAACTGACAGCAGCAATACCGAAACCACCACCACGACCACCACGACCACAAGCAGCAACAGCACAGCTGCGGCAGCAAACAGTGTCGAGTGGACCGTCGAGGATCTGAGCGCGTTTTTTGACGCCAATGTAAAGGGCAAGCCGATAGCCGAGGCACAAAAGGCTATCAACGAAAAATTCGGCACCGACCCAAGCAAGTGGACAGCAGAAACAAGCTATAAATATACGAATTATATACAGGAGCTTCCGATACCCATAAAGGTCTATAACGCCGTTTTCACAGAGATCTGGATCGCAGAGATCGAGAAAAGCGGAACTATTGATGCCAAATCAAAATATGCCGGATTAGGCAGCTACTACAAAGAAAAAGGCTATGCCGAAAACGCAGAGAAACGTATGTGTGACAGCATTAAGGCTGATGGCTTCAAGCATGATGATAATACATTTATGCAAATGTGGTATACAAAAAGCGGCGAGTTCTCTATCGGCGCAACATCATATAAAACATACAGAGGCAGACTTGGAATAGTATTCTGGCCAAGACTCACCTGGGGCAGATGATCCCCTCAGCAGCAGGCTGCCCCACGGCAGACTTGTGCAAAACTCAAGTCCGGCAGCTGTCTGATGCATATGATTCAGAATAAATATGAGCCGATGCTTACCATTGCGGCAGGCATCGGCTTTGTCTGTTTATTCATTTATTGCGCCGCTGTTTACATCAGCGTCAGAAAATGTGTTTTCACCCCTGTGTGACAGCCCTGTGTTTGACCTGTGGGTGAAGCTTGTAGTATCGCTGCTTGTTTGCATACATCATCTCGTCAGCAGACTTTATCGCCGCCAAAAGATCCTGTGAACGCCTGTCGCAGTATATCCCGCCAACCGCAAATGTAAGCTCACTGCTGTTTTCAGCAGCCCTTGAAAGCTCAACAAGACGCTTGTCAAACTCGTCCCTGCCGATGTTCTCCGCAAGTATCACGAATTCGTCGCCGCCGGCACGGTATACGCAGCAGTCACTGAATGTCCTGCGCAGTATGTTCGCCATCGCCCTGAGCATAGCATCGCCGGCATTGTGTCCCTGAGTGTCGTTCATATACTTCAACCCGTTCAGATCTGCATAAACAATGCCCACCGTGTCAGGCAGACCCTTCTCGCCCTGTGTCAGCTGTGAAAGCCTGTCATTCATAGCATTGCGGTTGTAAACACCTGTCAGCATATCCATAGTGCTCATCATCTCCATCCTGCCCAGCAGCCTGTGATTTGAGATGTCAGATGCCAGAAAGAACGTCGTCAGTTCAAGTGTCTCCTTTATCCGTACCGAGTTTCCCGTATCGAAATTCACCGCCCACAAAAAGCCGAGCAGCGTGTCGTTGTAATTCAGCGGAAAAAGCACGATGCTGTTCACTCCGCTTTGAACGAGCTGGTCGTGCCACTGCTTTGCGATAGTTTCAAGATACTGCATCTCACTGTCGTTTTTGACAATAATACAGTCACTGCCCGCAATGCATTTCACCCACGTTTCCACAAGCATCTCATAGTCCTGCGTCGAGCTGATATACTCCTTGATCGAACGGAGCTTGCTGTCATCGGAAAAATGCTCTGCAGCTATCCCGAACCTGTGTTCATCAGTGTCCACAAGCATAAGTCCGCAGCCCTGCGCACCGCAGATACCTCTGACGTCCTGTATGACCTCGTTGATGTTCTTTTCAAAATCCGACGAACCTCTCATTTTCAGACAGGTCTTCAGCACATCAGATGCAGTCTCCTTTGAACGGTTGCTCATCATATCCATATCCGCTTCCTGCGTAAATTCCATGGTGTATGTGCAGTAGCCTACGCCCTGCTCATCACTTGCAAGCGGCATAGTGTAGATGTTGAACCAGAACGGGTAACGCTCGGGGTGAACATAAGTGTGCCTTGGCTGCTTGAGTATTGCGCTGCGATAGCACATATCCTCAAAATTGAGATCCTTTGGCAGAAAAGTCATATACGGCGAATCCGGCACGAATACTATCTTCGGCGCACCCGGATACGGTGTTTCGATGTTCTTTATAAACGCAGCATTTCCTGCCTTTATGCGTATCTCGCCGCAGCTGCCGTCAGACTTTTTCTCTACAGAAATAATACAAGTGATCCCCTCAAAAGAGTCAACTAATTTCTGAAGTTCCATAGCACTTTTCCTTTCATGATAAAATCCGGCAAGTATCAATGACAATACTCCGATCTGTCTATAATAATTTTACCATAAACCCGAAAATATTTCAAGGTGTAATTTCAAAAGCAGGAAAAAACCATCTGACAAAAAAAGGATACCTGTTACAAAAAAATCATACATATTAATTGACATAAAGTCCTTAAAATGTTATAATCAAAGAAGATTTGATCTTCACGGAGGTCTGTATGGTATATTCAAGTATAGGCATAATGGCGATGCTTGTTCAGCTCATCATAAACTACGATGTGCTGATGAATAGAACAAGCTCAGCAATAAGCCGCAAAAACAAGTCATACCGTCGCTTTCTTATCGGTTCGCTTTTTTACTATGTTACCGATATCCTCTGGGGCTTTTTGGAAGAACATAAACTCAGCAAGCTGCTTTACGCCGATACAGTCCTGTATTTTATGGCTATGAGCCTTATGGTAATGCTGTGGACATCATACACTACTGATTATCTTGACGAAAAGACCCGCTTTGGCAAAGCTCTCAAATTTGTGGGAAAGCTGTTTTTTGCGACATCGCCGATCACCGTAATAATAAATTTCTTTTACCCGATACTGTTTGACGTTACAAGCAGCTGCAAGTACATAGCAGGCAGCGCCCGTTATCTGATACTTCTGATACAGATATTCCTCTTCCTGCTGACCTCGCTGCATACACTGATACTAAGCACCTCAACAACGCCTGAAAAGGTAGTGCGTTACCGTGCTATAAGCGCATTTGGTCTGGTCATGACCGTCCTTGTGTTCGTCCAGGTCTATAATCCGCTTCTGCCTGTGTATGCCGTTGGCTGTATGCTGGGCACCTGTATGCTGCATACATTTATCTATGAGGACGAAAAAGCTGCGTATCGTATCAAGCTCGAAAAACTCCTTGAGAAGGAGAAAGAGTCAAAGCAGGCTCTGCATAACGCAAGAGCCGCCGCCAACACCGATCCTCTGACAGGTGTAAAAAGCCGTCATGCCTATCTTGAAATGGCATCAAGCATCGACAAGCGGATACAAGCCAATGAAATAAATGAGTTTGGCGTTATCGTGTGCGATATCAACGATCTCAAAGGCATCAACGATACCCTCGGACACGAGGAAGGCGACAAGCATATACGGGACGGCTGTATGATGATCTGTAAAGAATTCGCTCACAGCCCGGTTTATCGTATCGGCGGCGACGAGTTCGTCGTCCTGCTGGAAAGAAGCGATTACGAAAACCGTGATATCCTGCTGACTGAATTTGATGAACAGGTCATGCACAACCGCAGCCTGAGCCTTGTGGAGGTCTCTGCCGGCATGGTAATATACGATCCGCAGACCGACTCATCGTTCTCAGATGTCTTTGAACGTGCCGACAAGAAAATGTACGAAAGAAAAAATCATCTCAAATCCACTAAATGATAAAACCGCCTGCCCGAAAAGGACAGGCATTTTTTGTAACTGTGCAGACTTTCCCGACCGCTTTCATATCAGGATCAATTCTGCGCTTGACACCAACCTGAAGTGCGGTTATAATAAATGAGACTGCTAAGGCAATACCGCACGGCAATAGTGCGGTAGAAATCAAGCCGGCTCTTTCGTCAGAGTGACTAAAAACAACACTGGCTTACTAACCTGAGCCAAGGAACTTTTGAATGCTATGACGCAAAATATGCAAGTTTATGCCGTACAAAGCCCTTAGTTGCCGGTTGTGCGGTGCTGCCTTAAAAACTTAAATAATTGTAAGGATTGTTTTGAATATGAAAGTAACAACAGCCATAAAAAACGAGTTGAAAAATATCAGAAAAATAACCGTTGTGCACCTGTTTGCTGCGCTGCTTGCCGCTTTATCTCTCAGCGGCATCGCCCTGCTGCGTGCCCCCCTTATCAGATCAGAGCTTTCTTTTATCGCCCTGACAATAACCTTTCTGATCCCTGCCTGCGCCCTGTTTATGTTCTATGCCCTCTTCCAAAAACCCGTTCGTTTGGTGTTTCGCTCCGTCAAATGGGCATATTGCATCTGTGCGCCGCTGATATTGCTGCTGTCTGCTGACTTTTTCTTTGAGCAAAGCAGAGCGCAGCTTTACTCCGAAAACTTCTCCTCACGCTTTTTGCCTGAGTGGATCGCCCTCTGGTGGCTCGGCACAGCCCTTATATACCTGCTCATGCGTGCCGCCGGACACATCGTGCATAAAGACCCGTCAAAAAACAGATCCGCCGTAAGGCTCGCCTACGCCCTCGCTGTGATGTTTACTCCGCAAAAAACATTAAGCAAAACCAAGCGTGACAGCAAAGCCGGGTGGATCGCAGCCTCAGTCTGTATGCTTCTCATCGCCATCGCAGTCTTTATCGGTACAGTCACCCTGTTTTTGCATAACGTCTATTCCAATATGGATTTTGAAGCCATACTGTTTACTGTCAGATTTGCAGCAGGCGGGCTTGCTCTGGAGGATCTCATCTCCGGCTTTGCTCTCACCGTGCTTTTCTCGGTCGTAACAGGTTATCTTTGCTTCCACCTGCTCAAATGCTTCAGAAACGACGAGCTTGTTGTCGCCGATACAGCTCCCGACGGGAAATATACCCTCACCCTCAACACCAAAAAAAGAGTTTTCAATATCATTTTGTCCGCAGTCCTGCTGTTCACAAGCGCAGCGCTGTTCTCCGGCGAGACTCACTTTGTCCACTATCTTGAAATGAAAAGCTCAAGTTCCGATATCTACGATTCATATTACGTCACCCCGGACAAAACCCGCCTCACCTTCCCCGAGAAAAAACGCAACCTCATATACATCTACCTCGAATCTATCGAAAATACCTACGCCTCAAAGCAGTCAGGCGGCTCTCAGGAAAAAAACTATATTTCAGAACTGACCGAGCTTGCAAACGATAAGGACAGCGTAAACTTTTCAAACACCGAGCTTCTCGGCGGCGCATCTGTTTTCGTGCCGTCGATCACCTTCACGCAAGGCTCGACCGTCGCCCAGACCTCTGGGATCTCGCTCAATACAAAGATCCTTCCGCCCTATACCGCAGCCGAGTTTCCCTCAGCCGTCCGCCTTGAAGATATCCTGCACGACAACGGCTATAACCAGCTTTATATCGAAGGCTCAAAAGGCGAGTTTTCAATGTATGATAAGTATGTCGGCAGATATGAAAACAGCAGGGTCTTTGACAGAAAGACCGCTTCAGATGAAGGCTATACCGACGAAAATGCCGATTATATCTGGAAATGGGGGATCGAGGACAGAAAGCTCATTGAGATCACCAAAGAGCTTATAAGTGATATTTCAAAAAAAGATGAACCGTTTTTTGTCACAATGTATACCATGGATACCCATACCTTTGAAAGCGGACACCGCTGTCCCAACTGCGACAGCAGCATAACAAACGATTACCTCGCCTCGGTTGACTGCTCATCAAGACTTGTGAGCGATCTCGTCAGCTGGATAAAGCAGCAGCCGTTTTACGAAAACACCACCATCATACTTGTCGGCGACCACCTCGGAAACGAAAAAACCACGCTGGTCGAGATCGACGACGATTATGTAAGGACCACCTACAACTGCATCATCAACCCTGCAAAAAGACCCGTCAATACCAAAAACCGAAAGTTCTCATCGCTTGATATGTTCCCCACGACCCTCTCAGCGATCGGCGTGGATATCAAAGGCAGCAGACTCGGGCTTGGCACCGACCTGTTCTCACGCACCCCGACCCTCTGCGAGGAGCTTGGCACACAGGAGTATATGGACGCACTTGAACAAAGCAGCGAGTACTACGACACCGTATTTTATAAGCAATAGCTGCACACAAAAAACCACCCGTTTTCGGGTGGTTTTTATTGCTATTGTATTCCCTCAACAAACCCTTTGAGCTGTTCGGTGTTTTCCTGCGTGGTGTAAGAAAGCGGGATATGATATACACTTTCATATATCTGCTTCCACAGCTCATAGTTCTTTTTCATCATGTATTCCGCCTGCTGACGGTGCGTAAGCCCCTGCTGCGGAAAGATCGGCTCGCTGATATTTATGGTATATTCCTGAACGTAAAAGCCGTCCTCACCCACAACATCTGAGTCCTTCATCGTAATAAAGCACGGCAGCACAGGTGCGCTGCTTCTTGCCGCACACAGAAAAGCTCCACGCTTCAACGGCTTTGGCTTGCGGTAATTCCACCACATACTCTGCTCAGGGTAGAACAAAACATAGTCGCCGTTCTGGATAAGCTCATCTATCGCATTGAAAAACTTTTTCATCGTGTCCACATTCGATGACAGCGGAAGCGTGTTGCAGTGACGCATCAAAAACCCGTAAAATCCCGGGAACGAGGTGTAGTTGCCCTCTCTTATCACACGCCAGAAACCCTTTTGCGGCTGCTGCGCAGCTTCATAGGCAAGCTGTATAGCAAAGCTGTCAAAAGCATTGAAATGGTTGCAGGTTATTATTGCGCCGCTTTTGAGAGCCTCAAAGTTCTCAACGCCCTTTATCTCTTTTATTATCAGCTTTTTGTCCGCAATAAGCTCATCAACGAACTTGTGAGCCATCTTGAAAGCGAACTTTGTTTTGAGCTTTTCCGCTTTGGTCTTGCGGATATACTCTATATCGTCCGGCATCAGCACACGTCCGGGAGGATCGTTCTCAACGTCCTCATCAAAGCGTCCCTCACGCTCGAACTGCTCGATCTTGTAAAGTATCTCCACCCTGTCCTTGGCACGCTTGTCACTGTTTATGCGGTTGAGAAAATTGTCCTCTCTGAGCGTCTCTGAAACAGCCAGCTGCAAAAGGTTCTCACAGGACTGCTGATCTCTGAGCTTATCCTGATCGCTGTACGAATCCAGCACCGCAAGAACATCTTTGTATACCGCCGTCTGCTTTGCGTATTCCCAGAAGAACTCGCCGTACATACAGTCCTTATAGTGCCACGGCTTGTTGGTCATTATGTAGTGTATCATCTCAGCCTGCTCTACGGGATAGTCCACCGTTCCGTATGTCTCGGTGTTCCACCGCTGATCCAGCCAGTAAACGTGATCCTTGCAGATAAGGTTGAGATAGTCCTCGTCCTGCGTCACAACAAAATTATAGTAGTTCAGATAGTCAATGAATTTATCCAGCACAAAATGCAGTCTGAACTGCTCACAGTTTATGAGCATGAGCCCTGCGTTGAAAAAGTTGTAGCGTGATACCCCCACCACCTTTTCAACATATGTCCCGTATTGCGGCGTCTGCACCATGACCAGCTCGTGGCAGGCACCCAGATAAGCATCGTTTATCTCAGTGAAAAAGACCTTGCTGATATCTCCCCTTACAACAGTGTCACTGTCAATGTATATCGCCTTGTTGTATTCAGGGAACATCTCAGCGATAAACAGCCTGTAATACGTCGTCTTTGAGTAATAGTCCCTCAGCGGCAGCTTGTCTGAAATAGACCTGAGATACGGCGTAACATCTACAAAGCGTATCTCAAAGCATTCGTCCGCAAGCTCGTTCACGACCGCCTTCATCTCATCTGATATCTCAGTGTAAAGAATGTGCAGCACATATCTGTGTTCCCTCGAAGCATTCTTTATCATAGAATGCATCGAGATCACCGTGAACTTTACAAACGCATCGTCACAGGCATAAAAAATAGGTACGATCGTTTCCTTCATGTTTTCTCCTTTATGGGTTCCTTTATTATTTTGTAATATTCATCATAAATGTCATCAAACTGTCTGTATCTGAAAACAGAGTGCACCTTGTCGATGTGCCACTGCTTTATGTTGTCTGTGTGAGGATACGGCAGCCAGAAAAGACGTTTTGAAAAATGCCGCACGACCGTGTGCCTGTGCAGGAATTTCTGATCGTTGAATCTCTGCGCAAGCAGCTTCCTGCGTGTCGTCGAACGTATCAGAGCGCTCTGATCGGCAAACACCAGTTTTTTGCGTCTTATCCACCACCGTGCTTTTTTGAAAAGTCCCGTCTGCCGGGCGTATCTCATGTTGAAAAGCAGCACCCCTGCGTTTATGTAACCCGGGCTTATAAGATACTTGCCATAGTGATCCCTCGCCGCAGCGTATTCATACCCCTCAAGCGGCGTGTCCCACAAAAGCCTGATATCACGGTTGAACATGATGTCCGCATCAAGATATAAAAGCTTGTCGGGTATCCCCTTCACAACGTCCGCAAACAGCCTTATGAGCGTGTACGGCGAGCAGTAGGCTCCCTCATTCGGGCACCCCGAAAACGCCTTCATATAGTACCTTGTCACATCGTGAAGCATCACCGTGTTGTGCGCATTATGCGCCTTGACCGCATCATCAAGCATATCAATATGCTCCTGCGAAATGCAGGTGTACCTCTCATCAAGATGCGAAACGTCCATCGTAAATATATGAAAGCAAAACGGTTCATCTGTCTGTGTCCGCCTGAGAATAGACAGCGTGCAGGTCAGCACCCCGTCAAATACCCCGTCGTTGCCACAGAATAAAATATCTATCATTTACCTTTTCTCCCGTTTGATGTATCTGATCTGTATATGATCGGACTTCTCCGCCCGCTTGCACATCGCCTCGTAAACCTTTGTGCGAAGCTCTTTTCTGCGAGCCTTCAGCGGCTTATCCATATCCGGATAGAACGGTCCGTCAATGTATGTCACTATCCTTGGGTGCGCAAAAAATCTGCGCTTGTGATAAGTGTTTGTAAAGCAGTATACCGGCGTACCCAGCTTTGCGGGATAAGCAAAGCTCGTCTCCGGAAAATCCCGTATCTTGGTGTAATACGGCCAGATGTGAGCCTCCGGATATACCACAACGCAGTGTCCCTGAGATATCCTTGTCTGAACAGCATCAATGAAATTCTTGTACGCCTTTAACCCGTCAGGCAGCGGCAAAGCCCCCAGTGACGGCGTGACCTTGCCAAGCACAGGCATCGAAACGTTGTTTGGGTGTACTATAATATAATCAGTCTTGGGATAACTTATGACATTTGGTATAAAAGCATCAGCAATATCCTGCGTGTGGTTGCCATACATAAAATACCCGTCGCCCAGATGCTTTTTCAGCTTGTGCCTGCCCTTCGCCTTGTGACCGAACACCAGCCTGACATATGCAAAAGCTATCGGCGTTGCAACTATCCTGTACCAGAAAAAGTGGGTGAATCTCTTGAACCTCGACGAGTGGATATAAACGTAGTTTTCGTCGATCTCCCGAGGGGTTATCTGCGCCGTTGAGAACTCATCGTTAAGCTCATCGGAATAATATATCACCCTTCGCCTGTCCATTATACCACCCGCTCTGACTTACGGCAATACCGTGCAAAGGTTTTATCAGTCTTTTGTTCGGTACTGCCCTAACAATTATCAATAAAATAATACCATAACCTCAGCAATATGTCAATAAGAAACGCACATTTCCGACATTTTTTCATCTTACCGGGCAGATAAAGCGCCGGTTTTGTCATCAATTTTGCCAGCCGCTGTTAATTAAGCTACAATTCACCGCAAAACTGTTGGATATGCTACACACAGACGGTTTATTGACTGTTGAATCATACGCATTTATGTGGTAATATATAGTCATAGCAAGGGAACAGGACCTTAAAAAATGAGAAATGAAAAAGGAGAAAACAATGACAAATTCTATCACCATTACCAACACAACAAACACTACACCCGAGCAGGCACACAAGCTCAGCTACAACCTCAAATTTGCGATATTCGTAGCTGCTTTTATAACAGCAGGTATGCTGCTCAACCTCGCACTCGGAACATTTGCATCAAAAATGGGCTTCAAAGCGTTTGCGCCTGCTGACATTCTCATCGACGCAATGCTATCCTCCCTGATCGGATATTTCATCTTCCTGCGAAAGAAAAAGTACGAAAAAATGCTTGACCTTTCCGAAGAAAAGCCGGACCGGCAGTAATAAACTCTCTCCCCCCGATGCCTGCATAACCGCAGGCATCTTTTTTTGCAAGCTCCGGTGCGCCTCAGCTGCGAACTGTTGATTTTTTGGGCGAGATGTGTTATTATTATAACAATACCGCACGACCATTGTGCGGTGTTGCCTTATATTACCCGGCTTTTCGCAGCCGGTGCAGACATACGATCAGTAAAGCTGTATAACAAGGAGATTTTATGCAATATCTGATACACAGAGGCGAAAAGATACCGCTTATAGGCTTTGGCACTTACAGGCTCGGAAGGAGCGAAAAAGCAGCAGAGATCGAAACGATCAGATACGGTATGGATAAGCTTGGCATGACCCTGCTGGACACCGCCGAAATGTACGGCAGCGGACTCAGCGAGGAAATACTCGGCGAATGTATCAGATCTTACGACCGAAGCTCTTTGTTCATCGTTGATAAGATCCTGCCCTCAAATGCGCACAAAGGTCAATATCTGGAGTGCTGCCGCCAGTCGCTCAGACGTTTGGGTACAGACTATATCGACCTTTATCTGCTGCACTGGAAAGGTCCCGTCGATCTTCAGGATATGGCAGATAATATGCAAAAGCTCGTAGAGCAAGGTCTGATACGTCATTGGGGCGTTTCCAACTTTGATACCCACGAAATGCAGCAGCTGTTTGCCTGCAAAAACGGTCAGAACTGCTTCTGCGATCAGATACTTTACAACATCTGCGAACGTGGCGCAGAGTATGACCTCATACCGTGGTGCAAGCAGCACGGCGTGCTTGTCATGGGGTATTCTCCCCTTTGCAACTGCCGCGAGGCAAGAACCAACGTCACAAGCGACCGCCTTATCATCAGTTCAGCCCAAGCAAGAGGGCAGACACCCGAATCGCTGATGCTGTCATTCGTTGTCAGGAACAAGGATATCATCACCGTGTTCAAGACCTCCGATATATCGCACCTGACAAACAATATGCAAAACGTTTTTGCACCGTTTTCCGAAGCCGAAATGTCCGTGCTTTGCACAAAATACAAACCGCCTGCAAAAAAATATCCGCTTGAAAAGATCTGAACCAAGGAGACTGAAAATGAATCTGATAGAAAATATGACCTATGATAACGAAAGAGCCTTGTATAATTTGCGCAGCACTCTTATCAAAGGCTGTACCTTCGCAGGACCCGCAGACGGTGAGTCAGTGCTCAAGGAAACACGGGACATCGTCATAGATGACTGTAAGTTTTCTCTGCGCTATCCTATCTGGCACGCACAAAAATACGAGCTTAAAAATTCATATCTTGACGAAAAGACCCGTGCAGCGCTGTGGTATTCGGACGACGGCTTGATCGAAAACACCGAGATCAGCGGAGTAAAAGCCCTGCGTGAATGTCACAATACCACTATCCGTAATTGCAGGATAGATTCGCCCGAGTTCGGCTGGAAAACAGATAATACAAAAATATCCGATACCAGCATCATATCCGAGTATATCTTCCTTGACGCAAAGAATATCGAGCTGCAAAGGCTCGATTTCAAAGGCAAGTATTCGTTCCAGTATGTCCAGGATCTGGTTATCAAAGACTCAGTCCTTGATACCAAGGACGCTTTCTGGCACTCAAAAAATGTCACCGTGACCGACAGCACCGTCAAAGGCGAGTATCTTGCCTGGTTCTCCCAGGGACTTACTCTGATAAGATGCAGGATCATCGGCACCCAGCCGCTTTGCTATTGTAAGGATCTCAGACTCATCGACTGTGAAATGATCGACTGCGATCTCTCCTTTGAGTATTCCGACGTCAGTGCAGACATCAAAGGACATATTGATTCTGTCAAAAACCCACACTCCGGAAAGATCACCGCCGACAGTATCGGCGAGATCATCTATGAAGATTCTATCATGCCATGCAGCGCCGAGATCGTTACACATTCGCAGCCTGAAAAATAGCATAAACCAAAGCGCCCGTACTCTTAGGATAGTACCTATATAGAAGTTTTATAAATCATTCTGAGTAACATCTTTTATTGCGAAGGACTGTTTCCCAGCCGCATTTTTTGACCATAACTATTTTTTAACCCCGATGGTTTTATCCATCGGGGTTAAAAAATCATTAAGTCATCATTCCACCTCTGCCGCCGCCCATCATAGACTGTGGGATAGAATCGACCTGTTTGCCGTTAATGATTATCGTTCCGCCGTTGTAGGTCGCTTTACCGTCGTAGTCAAAAGAGGAACCCGATGTTGTTATATCTATCGTTCCGCCGTTGATAACGATATTCCCGTTAGAGTCCACAGCGTCTGTGTCGCCCTGCGCCATAGTTATCTTTATCTCTCCGCCGTTTATCTCGATAGTCGGCGTAGTGCCGCTCTTATTCTTGTTGCCGGCATTTATCGCATCATCAGTCGAAGCGATAACAACGCTTCCTCCGTTTATCTTCACATACGTTGACTCGATACCCTCAGCCGCCGTCAGATCGAACGTTCCGTTGTCGATCGTAACAGCCGTGTTACCCTGCAAAGCATCGCTCTTGGCATTTATCTTAAAGCTTCCGCCCGAAATGTAAATTATGCCCTGCGTGTTGTCGTCTTCGTTTTCACTGTGCAAAGCGTCCTTGCCGGAGTTTATCTCAAAGCTGCCTGCACAGATAAGAATACTGTCGTTTGCCTCGATGCTGTCAAGAGCGCTCGATATCTCATAGCTTGCGCCCGTGACCTTGACATCGTCCTTGCACGAGATGCCGTTGCCGTTTGCTGACTCTACCTTCAGCGTGCCAACGCCGTTGAAAACCAGATCGTCCTTAGAAAAGATCACTGCGTCAGTGTTTGTTTCACCGTCAGCCTTGAATGTGCCTGTCACACTCAGAGTGTTCTCACTGTCTGTCGTGGTGATAAAGCACTTGTCAGCCGAAACAACGTAAATTGCCGGAAAATCATCATTTGTGATGCTTACCCCGTCAAGCACCAGCTGTACCTTTGCATCGCTGGCTGCATTGACCTTTATCGTGCAGTTTTTTGCACTTCCCTTTATAACGTAAACTCCTGCCTCGGTGATGTCAACAGTCTGACCGTCCGCAGCAGTTATCTCCTTTGCCTTTGAGGTGTCCGCCGTCTGCAAAAGGTCACGCTCGGTAAAGTATTCGCTCTTTTCGGAAGCGGTGTTTACTGCCACGCCGCCCTGACTTGCGTCATCATTTTCAGCCGACTCATCACCAGTATCCCGAGCCTGTGAAACGACCGCAGATGAGCTGCCCTGCTGGGTATTTGTGACCGACGAGGACTCTGAACAGCCTGTCACAGCAGCAGTCATAGCCAGCATAAGTGAAATAATAATCGCACATTTCTTTTTTAACATAGTCCTTACCTCCGTTGTATCTGAATGTATCGTGTTTTACCTTATGCTGCTATTGTAACCTGCCTACCTTAAAACTACCTTAGATAAATGTGAAAGTTTGAAGAAATATCCCAAAAAGCAAGAAACCGATGCCTGCATAAAACAAGCATCGGTCTGTTATCTGTGTGCGTACGATCTCTGATGTGTACCCGTATCACCGCCACTTGCGTTCGGGATACCTGCTGTAATACCTGCTTTTGCGTTCGTACATATCCTCGTCAGCTTCACGCATAGCATCACGGATATCCGTTTGCAGTCCGCAGTAGCTGCTTCCGACTGCAAGACAGACGTTTTCGGGGTCCTGCGAAGCCTCACGCAAAGCATCGACCTTTTTCTCAAGCTCCTGCCTGTCGCATCCGGGTATTATCACCACAAATTCGTCGCCGCCCGCACGGTATATATCATTGTCCTTGAAAAGCTCCTGCAAAAGTATCGCCGCCTTTTTCAGCAGCAGATCGCCGGCTGAATGTCCCTGCACATCATTCATCTTTTTCAGACCGTTGAGATCTGCAAAAACCACCCCGTAAGTGACCTTTTTCTCAGCTGCGCACGAAACGATCTCGCTCACACGGCTGTTCATTGCATTGCGGTTGTACACACCCGTCAGAAGGTCGGTATAGCTTATCTTCTCAAGCTGCTTCATCAGCTTGTAGCTTGCGATCTCCGACGAAAGGAAAAACGTCGTCAGCTCCAGCGTTTCCTTTATCCGCATAGCGTTTTTCGTATCAAAGTTAGTTGCCCAGATGAACCCGAGCACCTCACCGTTGTATCTCAACGGGAACATCACCACGCTGTCAACACCCGCTTCGACAAGAGTCAGATACCACGGATTGTTGATCTCGCTGATGTATTTCATATCCTTTTCACTCTTGATTATAAGGCAGTCGCTCTCACCGATAGTGTCTATCCACGACATTGCAATATCGTAGAAATTCACAAACTGAGTAACTCTTTTGATCCTGCTGCCCTCTCTCATGTTCGTAGCAAGCATCTGGCAAGTCCCCGCGGCTGTATCCACAAGCATCAGCGAGCACACCTCAGCGCCGCAGATAAGCCGTATATCGTGGATCACCTCTTTCATAGTCTGCTCAAAATCATCTGTTGCGTGCAGCTTGATACAGGTCTTTATTACGTCAGACGAGGTCTGTATCGACGTTGTCGTCAGAATATCAAGATCGTTTGTCTGAACAGGATTTGTAGAATACGAGCAGTAACAAAGATCGCCCTGTTCATGATCTATCGGCATAACAAACACGTTGAACCACATATCCGGTTCGTTCAGATGAACATATGTGTGTATCGGCTTTTTGTGGATCGCCGCATCTGCGCAAAGATCCTCAAAACTGAGGTTTTTGGGAAGATACCTCTCGTAAGGACTGTCGGGGATAAACTTGTTGAATACGCCCTGATGCTGGTGAACAAATGTCGGGTGCTCGATCATATCAATATATTTCCTGTTGCCTGTAACTATCCTTATTTCGCCGTATCCGCCGTCATTTGTCTTTTGCACGGATATGATGCCCGTCACTGTATCAAAGCCGTCAGCAAACTCCTGGAAGTTCATACTCAGTCCTTTCCTCAGACATTCAGGCTCATCGCTGCTGTGTCTGATTTTTTTGATATGGTATCAGTCAGTTTTAAATCATATGCTCAGGTTCAGATTATATTGTATCAAATTATATTGTGTCAAATTATATTGTATCAAATTATATTGTATCAAATTATATTGTGTCAAATTATATTTTATCAAATTATATTGTATCAAATATAATTTGATACAACCTGAATTCCCGAACCCGACAGGGTTTCAGGACAGGTGCAAAATGATCAGACAGCAGCAGATCAACTCCTTATTTGTTTATCAGCGCTGCGTGGTGAGATGGTTTTGCAAAACGGCCTGATATTTCAATTATGTGTAAAGCGCTTATACTCAAAAGTATTATATCACACCATTTTTTGTTTTTCAAGCACCTGCAATATGTTTTATATTTTTACTGTTGCAAGCAGCAAAAGACGCAGGATACCCCACGTCTTTCATTTCAGATCATTCTCATGTGATCTGTTTATACGCTTATTGCTTTTTTCATTTCACCGACATACTCACCCACGGGTCCTGCCGCTTCTTTGCCGTGCTCGGCTATCTGCTTGACTATTGCCGAGCCGACGATAACTCCGTCTGCATACTGTGACATTTCCTTTGCCTGCTCGGGTGTAGAGATGCCGAACCCGACTGCACAGGGCACGCTTGTATTCTCACGGATAACGCTTACGAGCTTTGAGATGTCGGTGGTTATCTTCGACCTCATTCCGGTCACGCCAAGTGACGAAACGATATAGATAAAGCCGTCAGCCTCTTTTGCTATCATTGCAGCTCTGCCTTCTGAGGTCGGTGCGATCAGTGATATAAGATCCACTCCGTACTGTCTGCATATCGGCAGGAACTCATCTTTTTCCTCATACGGAAGATCCGGCAGTATCAGCCCGTCAATACCGATACGCTGACAGGTGCTGATGAACTTTTGTGCGCCGTATGAGAAAACAACGTTTGCATATGTCATAAACACCAGCGGAACGCTCACGTCCTCACGCAGCTGCTCAACGAATGCAAATATCATATCCGTTGTCACTCCGCCCGAGAGCGCTCTGATATTTGCGCCCTGAATGACAGGACCCTCAGCAGTCGGGTCGGAAAACGGTATGCCAAGCTCGACAAGGTCTGCGCCGTTTTTCACCATTTCACGAACTATCTTTCCGGTCGTTTCAAGATCGGGGTCGCCGCAGGTCACAAACGGAATGAAAGCCTTGCCGTTTTCAAAAGCCTTAGCGATATTACTCATAGATATCCTCCCCTCTGTATCGTGCGATAGCCGCACAGTCCTTATCTCCTCTGCCCGAGATCGTCACTATGATTATCTTATCCTTATCCATTGTCGGCGCAAGCTTCATAGCGTAAGCGACGGCGTGAGCAGATTCTATCGCAGGTATTATGCCCTCTGTGCGTGAAAGGAACTCGAACGCATCTACCGCTTCATCGTCCGTAACGGGAACGTATTCTGCCCTGCCGATATCGTGAAGATAAGCGTGCTCGGGTCCTACGCCGGGGTAATCCAGTCCTGCGGAGATAGAGTAAACAGGTGCGATCTGACCGTACTTATCCTGGCAGAAATAAGACTTCATTCCGTGGAATATGCCGAGTCTTCCGGTGTTGACGGTAGCGGCAGTTTCAAAGGTGTCGATACCTCTGCCCGCAGCCTCGCAGCCTATCAGACGAACGTCTTTATCATTGATGAAATTGTAAAAGCTCCCTATTGCGTTGGAGCCTCCGCCGACACACGCTATAACAGCGTCAGGAAGTCTTCCCTCTTTTTCGAGTATCTGCTGTCTTGCTTCCTTGGAGATCACCGACTGGAAGTCACGAACGATAGTCGGGAACGGGTGCGGACCCATTACCGAGCCAAGGCAGTAATGCGTATCGGCAATACGGCTGGTCCACTCTCTCATCGCTTCGGAAACGGCATCTTTGAGTGTTGCGGTACCGCTTGTGACAGGCACGACCTTTGAGCCGAGCAGACGCATACGATACACGTTGAGCGCCTGACGCTTGGTGTCCTCCTCGCCCATGAACACAACACACTCCATTCCCAGCAGCGCAGCAGCAGTTGCAGCTGCAACACCGTGCTGACCTGCGCCTGTTTCTGCGATAAGGCGTGTTTTGCCCATTTTCTTTGCAAGCAAAGCCTGACCCAGAACGTTGTTTATCTTGTGCGAGCCAGTGTGGTTGAGATCCTCACGCTTGAGATATATCTTTGCACCGCCCAGCGTTTTTGTCAGCTTGTCTGCATAGTATAGCAGCGACGGTCTGCCTGCGTAATTTGCCAGCAGCTCGTTAAGCTCTCTGACAAAGTCGGGGTCGTTTTTGTAATGCTCATAAGCCTGCTCAAGCTCGATAACAGCATTCATCAGCGTTTCGGGAATATACTGTCCGCCGTGTATACCGAAACGTCCCTTTGGGTTTGTCATATTTATCTTTCCTTTCTCACAGCTGCCACGAAGGCTGCCATTTTGTTTTTATCCTTCGATCCGTCCGTTTCAAGGCTGCTGCTTGCATCGACTGCGAACGGGTGAAGCTTTTGTATCGCCTCGCCGACATTTTTATCGGTCAGTCCGCCTGCAAGAAAGAACGGTCTTTGTATATCTTTTATGAGCGAGTGGTCAAAGGTCTTTCCCGTACCGGTGCCGGAATCAAGAAGTACATAGTCAGCCGCAGATGCCTGAGCACTGCGGATATCCTGCCCGCTTTTTATTCTGAAAGCCTTTATTATCGGTTTGCCGGACATTTCACGCAGCCTGTGGATATAGTCATCGTCCTCGTTTCCGTGCAGCTGTATGATATCAAGCTTTTGGGTGTAGTATTGCACGATATTCTCTATCGGCTCGTTTACGAACACGCCGACTTTTTTTGCGTCAGACCGGCGATCGTCAAGCTGAGCTGCAAGCTCGCAGAATTTGCCTTGTCCGATCGAGCGCCGAAATCCGTCGGTGAGGATAAAACCGACATAGTCCGCCTTCAGCTCTGCTGCGGCAAGAACGTCAGAAGGCTGCATCATTCCGCACAGCTTTATCCTTGTCATTATCCGTCACCTCTGAGCTGAGCAAGCTTAGCTGCAATGTCAGGCGCTCTCATCAGCGTTTCGCCGATAAGCACCGCATCTGCGCCGATGCTTTCAAGCTTTTGCACATCGCTGCGCTGTGTGACGCCGCTTTCAGAGACAAACAGCACATCGCTTGGCACAAGCTGCCTTAAACGGCTGCTGTTATCTGTATCCACCGAAAAATCAGCAAGGTTGCGGTTGTTGACACCTATTATCCTTGCGCCGGAGCTTACCGCAGCTTTTACCTCATCTTCGGTATGAGCCTCGACAAGCGCTGAAAGCCCAAGCTCGCTGCACAAGTCAAGATAGCTTTCCAGCTGCGCCGGGGAAAGTATCGAAACGATAAGCAGCACTGCTTTTGCGCCAAGGAGCTTTGCCTGATATATCATATACTCGTCCACGGTGAAATCCTTGCGCAGACAGGGTATGCTGACATTCGCAGCTATCTTTTCAAGATAATCATCGCTTCCGAGGAACCTTGTCGGCTCGGTCAGAACGGATATGCAGTCTGCACCTGCGCTTTCGTACTGCATCGCAATATCAAGATAGGGAAAATCCTGTGCGATGATGCCCTTTGAGGGACTTGCTTTTTTGCACTCGCATATGAACGAGAGTCCGCCGCTGCTAAGAGCTGTTTCAAATTCAAACGTTCCCTTCGGCTGCGCACAGGCAAGCTGCTTTATCTGCTCCGGGGCAACAGCTTTCTTTGCCTGCCGGACTCTTTGCTTTGCGCTGTCCGCAAGGATTTCAAGTATATTCATTTATATCTCCTATCTGTTGGATATCTCGATGACCTTTTGCAGCGTTTCATATGCCCTGCCGCTGTCGATAAGCCCGGCTGCGAGCTTCACGCCGTCTGCGATGCTGTCTGCTTTTTCGCCTACACACAGCGCTGCGCCTGCATTGAGAAGCACCGCATCCCGCTTTGCTCCCTTCTCCTCGCCCTTGAGTATACTTATTGTAGTTTGCGCATTTTCCTGCGGGGTGCCGCCTTTGATATCCTCGTGGGTGCCGCCTGCAAGACCGAACTGTTTTGGCTCGATATCATAGCTTTTGAACCAGCCCTCCTTGAACTCGCAGATATGAGTCGGGGCTGCGACAGATATCTCGTCCAGCTTATCTGTCCCGTAAACGACCATTCCACGCTTTACGCCGAGGTTCATCAGCACCTGCGCAAGCGGCTCAACGAGCGAACGGTCGTAAACGCCGAGCAGAAACCGCTTCGGGCTTGAGGGGTTGGTGAGAGGTCCGAGAATATTGAACACAGTTCTTATGCCAAGTTCTTTTCTGATAGGTCCGACATATTTCATAGAGGTGTGGTATTTCTGTGCGAAGAAGAAGCAGAAGTTGGTCTCATCAAGCATCTCACGGCACTTGTCAACGTCCTGCTGGATATTGATGCCAAGAGCTTCAAGGCAGTCTGCCGTTCCGCACAGTGACGATGCAGCACGGTTGCCGTGCTTTGCGATCTTGACACCTGCTGAAGCCACGACCATTGCGGAGGTGGTGGAAATATTGAAGCTATGGGCGTTATCTCCGCCTGTGCCGACTATCTCCATAAGGTCGTCGTCGTTTTCAAACTTCGTTGCTGCGTCACGCATTGCAGCAGCGCAGCCTGCTATCTCGTCGATAGTTTCGGACTTTGTTGACTTTGTGGAAAGGGCGGCAAGGAAGGCTGCGTTTTGTGTTGCAGATGTCTTTCCTGCCATTATCTCGCTTATGACCTCATACGCCTCATCATATGTGAGGTCCTGCTTATCTACTATTTTAACTATTGCTTTCTCTATCATTGTGATTTCCTCCTTAAAGTTTTATGAAATTTTCTAACATCTGTTTTCCAAGCGGAGTGAGTATCGACTCGGGGTGGAACTGTACCCCGAAGATCGGATATTGTCTGTGCTGCACTGCCATTACCTCGCCGTCGGTCGTGCGGGCGGTAACTTTCAGGCACTGCGGCAGTCCGTCAGCTGCAAGCGAATGGTACCTTGCGACCAGAGTTTGCTGCGGCAATCCACAAAAAAGCGGACTTTGCGTATCAAGCTCGGCAGTGCTCTGCTTGCCGTGCATAAGTCTTTTTGCGTGGACTATCTGTGCACCGTATGCCTGACAGATAGCCTGGTGACCAAGGCACACGCCAAGGGTGGGTATCTCTTTTGAGATAGTTGCTGCGACCTCGACGGTGACACCTGCGTCCTGCGGTCTGCCCGGACCGGGTGAAAGGATTATTTTCTGCGCTGACAGATCCCTGATCTGCTGCACGGTAAGCTCGTCATTGCGTATCACTCTGATGTCGGGGTCAAGCTCTCCGACAAGCTGATAAAGATTATATGAAAAGCTGTCGTAGTTATCTATGAGAAGTATCATCAGTCCACCTCCTGTGCGGCTCTGAGGGCTTCAACGACAGCCGCAGCCTTGTTGATGCTCTCCTGATATTCGTTTTCAGGCACAGAATCTGCAACTATGCCTGCTCCGCTGCGGACAAAGACCTTGCCGTTTTTCTTGAACGCAGATCGTATGGCGATGCAGGTATCAAGATTTCCGGTGAAGTCGATATAACCTATCGCACCGCCGTAAAGTCCGCGCTTGTTGTTCTCAAGCTCAGCGATCAGCTGGCAGGCTCTGATCTTCGGAGCGCCCGAAAGCGTCCCCGCAGGAAGCACCGCCTTTACTGCATCAAGCGCATCGCAGTCATCTCTTATCTCACCGCACACGGTAGATCCGATATGCATAACATGGGAGTATCTCTGGATACATTTATAGCGCTCAACTCTGACCGTGCCGAACTTGCTTATCCTGCCAAGATCGTTACGCCCAAGATCGACAAGCATATTGTGCTCGGCAAGCTCTTTTTCATCGGCAAGCAGCTCGCTCTCAAGGGCTTTGTCCTGTTCGTCGGTCTTTCCCCTGGGTCGTGTCCCTGCAAGCGGAAATGTGTGCAGCACGCCGTCTTCAAGCTTGACAAGCGTTTCGGGAGATGCGCCTGCTATCTCAACGTCTGTTCCGGAAAAGTAGAACATATACGGTGAGGGGTTGCTTGTTCGCAGTATGCGGTAGGTATTGAGCAGGCTGCCCTCATATTCGGCGCAAAGGCGGTTTGAGAGCACGATCTGGAAGATATCGCCCTCGGTGATATGTGATTTTGCCTTGTTGACCATGTCGCAGAACTGCTGCTTTGAGAAAAGCTCGCCGACCTCACTTCTGAGCCTTCCGCCCGGTTCATCGCACGGCTTTCCGCTGCTGAGCAGCGCTGCCATCTGCCTCAGCTCATCGCAGGCTTTGACATAGCTGTTTTCAACGTCGCTGAGTCTGACATTTGCGATCAGCACTATCCTTCCACGATAGTTGTCAAAGGCAATGACCTTATCAAAAAGCATCAGGTCTGCGTTTTTGAAATGCTCGCTGTCGTCGGTGGGAAGCTTGACACAAGGCTCGCTGTATCCGATAAAATCGTAGGAGAAATACCCCACAAGTCCGCCGGTGAACGGCGGCAAGCCCTCTATCCTGGGGCTTTTATAGTCTGAAAGCAGTTTGCGGATATACAGGGTCGGGTCATTTGTCACTATCGTTTCGCTGCCGATGGTAAGCCTGTCGTCGTCACAGGTCAGACAAAGCTCGGGATCGTATCCCATGAACGACCATCGCCCCCATTTTTCCCTGTCCTCTGCGGATTCGAGCAGATAACAGTGGTCTGATACATTTTTGAGTATCTTCACCGCATTGATAGGTGTACAGATATCCGCAAGCAGCTCACAGCTGATCGGCATTATATCATATCTGCCGTCGGCGGCATATTCTTTTGCGGTCTCAATTCCCGGGTAGATCTTCATAAGGCACCTCCGTCTGAAATCATTTTGAAAACAAAAAAACGTCCTTGAACAAAGCTTTTAAGCTCTGTCAAGGACGAATAAATCTTTATCCGCGGTGCCACCTTGATTTGCAGCGCTGACGCTGCACACTTAGCAGGATACCATCATATCCCCGGCAACTAACGTATGCCAACACGTCACAGAATACTCTGCCCTATCCGGACATTTGACTGCGCCCTCAGCGGTCCATTTGATGACTTGTTTTTCACCCGACTCTCAGCAACACGGGCTCTCTGTGGAAGCATCATCACCGTTATCTCCGCCTCAACGGTTTGTGGAATTTTTCACATTATAGCACCTTGGTTATCATTTGTCAAGCATCTTCATCAAAAAAAATTCCGACTTTTTTATCCGTGGGGTGCTTTGCACGCAGCAGAGGCTGTATTGAGGGCATATTCATGCGTGCGTACAAAAATTAGATAAAAAATATAAATAATTTTGAAAAGAGTTGAAATGCAGCTCCATTCGTGATATAATGAATTTAGGTATTACCAAACAAAAACATTGTTTGACAGCTTTAACATATTTAACATACAATGCGCCCCGAAACAACAGTGGGTGATTATGAGGAAGGAACAGGGATGCAGATGTCCGAAAAAAAAAGAAGTGGTTTTGCAAGCAGCATTTTAACTGTGCTGATAATGCTTTTGTGCATCGCAGTGAACTATGCGGGGCGTGAGCTTTCACAAAGCTTATCTCTGCCGTTCTGGCTGGATACGTTCGGCACGTTATTCGCCGCCTACACAATGGGACCGATATCCGGCGCTATCGTGGGTGTTTCCAGCAATGTTGTGTTTTCCATCTGGAGGAGCCTGTCGCTGATATATGCCCCTGTAAGCATCTTTATCGGGCTTTCGGCAGGTATATTTGCAAGGAAAAAATATTTCAACACGCTTTTTCACACGATGACTGCCGCAGGCGCTGTCGCTACGGGCGCAATGGTCATCTCGTCGCTGCTGAACATCTTCAGCAACGACTGCCTGACCTCAAACCTCTGGGGTGACGGCGTAAGGGACTATCTCATAGAAAACGGCGTGAACAAGATACTTGCGCTGTTTATCGGCGAGCTGTACATCGAGTTCCCTGACAAGCTCATCACTGCGTTGTCAATGTTTTTGCTTATCAAAATAGTACGCAGGGTAAGAAAGAAGAAAAAAGGAGAGCTTGCAAGGCAGGCAGCTGCCGGGGCTGCGGCAATAACAGTTTGCCTGACGATGCTGCTGCCGGTGTCGGACATCAATGCAAGCGCTGAGGAAAGCGACACGCAGATATCTTATATACAGACGGTATACAACGGCGAGAACGGACTTTCCTGCGGTCACGCAAATGCGATAGCACAGACCGGCGACGGTATTCTGTGGATAGGCACCTATGCGGGACTTTATCGCTACAACGGCAGTGAGTTCGTGCACATGAAAGAGCTTGAGGAGGTAAGAAACGTCAACTGTATGTTCGTTGACAGCGAAAGCCGCCTCTGGATAGGCACCAACGACAACGGCATCGTTTTGCTCATAAACAACAAGGTCACCAATGTCATCAACTCAAAGGACGGTCTGCCGTCGGATTCTATAAGGTCGATCGTTCAAAGCTCTGACGGAAGCTATTATATCGGCACATCTTCAGAACTTGTCACGCTGGAGCTGAAAATAGGGCTGAGCGTCAAAGAACAGATACCGCAGGTTGGACGTGTTGACAGAATGAGTGCAGACACCAAAGGCAACGTTGCCGCAGTCAATAACGAAGGCAAACTGTTCATCATCAACGGCTCAAAGGTCGTTGCTTCACTGGATAGCGCAGAGAACGGTCAGACGCTGAGCTGCTGCAATTTTGCCGGCGACGGAACGCTTTATGTGGGAACGACAGAAGGTATTGTAAGCAATTACAGCTTTAAGGACGGCGAATTCAAGAATTTAAGAAATATCAACTGCACCGATGTCACCAAAATAAACAACATCTACCCGGATCAGGGCGGACTGACATGGGTCTGCGCTGACAGCGGCATAGGATACATCAACAGGCGTGGACTGTATTTCAGCCAGAAAACAGGTGACTACAACCACTCGATAGAAAGCATGGAATGTGACTATCAGGGTAATATGTGGTTCGCTTCGTCAAGAATGGGACTTCTGAGAATGTCAAGGTCCTCTGTTACAGATATCTACGCAGATACGGGGATCCAACGCAGTGTAGTGAACACTACGGCTATCCGCAGCGGACTGCTTTACGCAGGCTCGGACGACGGTCTGAGAATCATCAGCACTGTTTCAAAAACAAGCTATGAAACCGAGCTTACCGATCTTCTCAAAGGCACACGAATAAGGTGCATAATCACAGACAAAAGTGATAACATATGGATATGCAGCTATGGAAAGGGTCTGGTGTGCGTTGACAGATACGGCAGGATAACCAGATACTCCGATCTTTTACCCGAGCTTGGCGAACGTGTAAGGGTATGCTATGAGCTTACAGACGGAACGATCGCTGTCAGCACGTCAAACGGAGTGTTCTTTATAAAAGACTCAAAGCTGAAAAAAGCTATGCCGTTTGACGACAAGACAGGTCACAGCCAGATACTGTGCTTTTTGCAGGTCAAAGACGGTACCCTTTATGCCGGGACCGACGGAAACGGCATTCTCGTAATAAGAGACTATGAGCTTGTGGATAAGATCACCCAGTCAGGAGGGCTTTCGTCAGAGGTCATTCTCAGACTGGTCAATGACACCGACGGCAACGGAGTATTTGTTGTGACATCAAACAGCATCGGGATAATGAAGGACTCACAGGTCAGAACGCTGAAAGCCTTCCCGTATTCAAACAATTATGATGTTATTCTCAACCACAACGGAGATATACTCGTTCCCGGCAGCGCAGGCATTTACATTCTTGATAAGAAAAAACTGCTTGCAGGGGAAGAATCAGAGAACCTGCTGCTTAACTCAGAATACGGTCTTATCTGCTCGCTCACAGCTAATGCGTGGAATGCGATAAGCAAAGACAGGGTGATCTATCTTTCCACCGACCGCGGCGTTTTCAGCATTGATATGGACAATTATTTTGTAAGGCAAAGAGCGTTCAGACTTTTCGTGTCCGAGGTCAGACTCGATGAAACGGCAGGCACGATAGACAGAGATACACCGCTGAGTGTAGATCGTGATGTTGCGAAGATAGAGTTTATCCCGGAAATTATAAACTACTCTCACGATGACCCGACGGTCTCGTATTATCTTGAGGGCTTTGAGGAAAACTGGACAAATGCTCCTCAGAGTGAGGTAAAGACTATCGCTTATACCAACATTCAGCCCGGCAGCTATACCTTCCACCTTGCAGTGCGTGACGACAGCGGAAACATCGTTGAGGAAAGCACCTATGATATAATCAAGCAAAAAGCGATATACGACAACGCCTGGTTCAGGTACTATATGATAGCTGTTGCAGGCATTTTTATCGGCTGGCTGACATGGTTCATCACAAGAACACAGATGCAGCGCACACTTGAATTGCAGCAGACAAAGCTCACCATGGCTTTACAGCAAGTCCAGATGGGCAACGAAACTATCCTTGCTATCGCCAAGACCGTTGACGCAAAGGATCTGCGTACAAGCAAGCACTCTCAGCGTGTTTCTGAGTATTCTGCAATGATCGCAAAGGAATACGGCTTCACGGACGAACAGTGCGAGAACCTGCGCAAGGCTGCTCTGCTGCACGACATCGGTAAGATCGCAATTCCCGACAACGTGCTCAACAAGCCCGGCAGACTGACCGACGACGAGTACGCTGTTATGAAATCCCACGTCACAAGAGGTGCGGAGATACTCAAGGACTTCACCCTTATCGACCACGTTGTTGAGGGCGCAAGATACCACCATGAACGCTATGACGGAAGGGGCTACCCGGACGGTCTGAAGGCTGAGGAAATACCGCTGTACGGCAGGATAATCGCTATCGCAGATGCTTTTGATGCGATGACAGCGAACCGTGTTTACAGACAGAGGCAGGACTTTGACTACGTTCTTGACGAGCTTCACAAAAACAAAGGCACACAGTTTGATCCGGAATTGCTGGACATTTTCCTTAAACTGATCGACGACAAGAAGATAGACATTGACGCACTCTACCGAGGCGAGCATCAGAAGGGGGAAGAATAAGGCATGGCAAAAATGACTAACGAGAAACGAAACATCATCTGTGCCCTGATCGCAGGCGTTTTAGCGATCTCCCTTTTCTATGGGTACCATTATATCACGCACTATTCCAAGCAAGGCAGCGGTCACGCTAAGGTCGGTTTTATCTATGACGGAGATGCAAGCACCCCGTATTCGGCAAACTTCATTAAAGCAGCCAACCGTGTGAAAAACGAGCTTGGCGACAAGACTGAGATCGTTGAAAGGCACAACGTTCCTTACGAGCAAGCCGATCAGGTGCTGAAAGAGCTTGCAGACAGCGGTTGTGACATCATCTTCACAAACTCCTACGGCTATGGCGAGGCTGCAAAGAAAATGGCTGAGAAATACCCGGATATAGAGTTCTGCGAAGCGACCTGTGACAACGCAAATTCAGAACCAAAGCTGTCAAACTACCACACCTTCATGGGTGAGATATACCAGGCTCGCTACGTCAGCGGTATCGTTGCAGGCGCAAAGCTCAATGAGATGATAAAAAATGAGATCATTTCCAAGGACGAAGCGAAGGTCGGATTTGTCGCAGCCTTCCCTGTTGCAGAGGTCATCTCGGGCTATACGGCATTTCTTATGGGCGTTCGCTCACAGTGTCCCGATGCAGTGATGACGGTCAGATACATCAACACATGGAACAACTACGCTCTTGAAAGAGACGTTGCACAGCAGCTTATCGACGATGGCTGCGTTATAATCTCGCACCACTCAAACACTATCGGTTCGGCTATCGCCTGTGAGGAGGCTCACAAAAATGACAAGGCTGTATATCATATCGGCTACAACCAGGATATGATGAACATTGCCCCGACAGCATCGCTGACGAGCTGCCGCATCGACTGGTCGGCGTACATCGTTTCGGCGGTCGAAGCAGTCATTGAAAAGGAAAAGATCGAGTCCCGCGTTGAGGGCAAGGTGAACGGATACGACACAAGCGGCGGCTTCAAGGAAGGCTGGGTAAAGATCTTCGCCGTTAATAACGCATCTGCCGCAGAGGGAAGCAAGGAGCTTGTTTCAGATGCTATCAAAGAAATGAGCAGCGGCAATATCCACGTTTTCAAGGGTGACTATATCGGCGTTGATCCCAACGACCCAAGCGACACCTATGATCTGAACAAGGAATATATCGAAAACGAGGGATCGTCTGCGCCGACCTTCCACTATGTATTAAAGGATATCATCACGGTGGCGGAATAACAAAACGGAGGGAAATATGACAAAAGCAGAAAAGGCAGTTGAAAATCACAAGCATTTTTACAACTGCGCAGCTTCGGTGCTGTGCGCTTTTGCTGAAGATGCAGGGCTGAACAAGGCGGACGCAAAGGCTGCTGCTGCACCAATGGCAGGCGGACGGCAGGGCAAGTGCGGAGCAGTGCTTGCAGCGCAATATGTGCTCACAAAGCGTTTCCCCGGGCAGGCTGATGAAATGGCTGCGAAGCTGGAGGAGCAGTTCAAGGCAAAGAACCGCTCGGTCATCTGTAAAGAGCTTAAAGGCGGACTGACAGGCTCTGTGCTGCGCCCGTGCAGAGGTTGTGTTGCTGATGCAGCTGAGCTGCTTGAAAAAATGATATGACAAACAGACAAACACCCGACAGTGAGAAGAAGATCTCGCTGCCGGGTGTGTTTTTTATCGGAATTCCAGTATTTCGCCAAGCGGCTTTCGGGGACGCTGTGACGGGCTCTCGTCGGGATAGCCGAGCGCAACAGCACCGGCAAGCTGACCGTTTTCTCCGACGAATTTTACAAGGTCATCATAGGCATAGCAGGTGTTGGCTATCCAAAGGCTCCCAATGCCAAGCTCCGCAGCCGTCAGGAGCATATTTTCTATTGCCGCACCGATGGACAGGGTGTCACATATCTCGGTTATGCGGCGGTCTGCGTCTATCGGCTCAAACGGGCTTGAAGCGTTAATGTTTATCACAATTATCGTCACGGGTGCACTTCTCATTATTTTCAGCGTGTTGAACGCATCGGGCAAGCCGTTGTGAGAGTCGGGCAAAAGGGCGTGGGTCGTCTGTTCTTTTTTCAGTGATATTTCCATCACATCAAGCAGGCTATCTTTTTGTGTACCTGTATATACAATGAATTTCCACGGCTGACGGTTTTTTGCCGACGGCGCAAGGCGTGCCGCCTCAACGATCTGTCCGATCAGGTCACGGCTCACCTCATCCGGCTTGAATTTTCTGATACTGCGTCTGGTTCCAATACTGCTCACTGATACTCCCCCTTTTTGTAACAGTATAAAGCAATGGTCGCCGAAAGTCAATACTGTTTGCTCTGTGATGATGATATGACAGCTTTTTATGTTTTTTTGAAAAAACGCTTGACAAATCGGAAAAAGTATGTTATAACAAAATCAGAGGTTGCGCAACTGGTGTTGCTCAACAGATGTTACCCAACGAATGTTTCCAGACAAGAGAGGTGATAAAATGCCGCCAAAATGTAAATTTACACGAGAAGAGATAATACAAGCGGCTTTGGACATTGCTCGGCAAAAGGGCATTGAAGCTGTTACAGCGAGGGCTGTCGGCGAAAGGCTGAACTCGTCATCAAAGCCGATATTCAGCGTTTTTGAGAACATGGAAGAGGTGCTGGAGCAAACGATCAAAGCTGCAAGAGAGGTCTACGACGGATATATCGAGCAGGCGCTTGCGGGTGAACAGCCTTTCAAAGATGTCGGAGCGAAGTACATTGAATTTGCGATGAGAGAGCCAAAGCTTTTTCAGATGCTTTTTATGAGCGAGCAGACCGAACAGCGCTCGGCTTTGGGGATACTGCCGATGATCGATGATAATTACGAGAATATCCTTGAATCGGTCAAAACAAGCTACGGCCTTGACGAACAGACCTCAAAAAACGTTTACAGGCACCTGTGGATATATACCCACGGCATCGCTTCACTCATCGCTACCGGCGTGTGCTCCTTCAAACCGCAGGAGATCGGTAAAATGGTCTCGGAGATCTTTGTCAGCCTGCTGAAAAATATTAAAGCATCAGAGTGATAGCATAAATCAGAAATTGCCGCCGCTGCGGCGCGCAATGCCCTCGCCCTCAATTTTGGGAGAGCTGTTTCTTTGTCTGGCTCGGGGCTAAATTTCTTTGGGGCTGTAAATATAAACTATTACTATCAAATATGGGTATGTGTCCGAAGGGGTATGGGGGGCGATCGGAAAGCCCCCGAAAAAAGCAAGAACAACGGATGTAAGAGGTAAGAAATTTAACGTTAAGTTTGTCCGCTAAACTATCAATTATTATTGATATATAGCTTGCTCTCTCGTCTAAGGGGGAAACCCATAATGGAGAACAGGACGCCGTGCCTTACGGCGTGGTGAGCGGACTTTTCTCCCCTCTGTGTTTCCCCCTTAGCAACCCCCTTCCCGTCACCCC
>CADAHS010000020.1 GCA_902787825.1 uncultured Ruminococcus sp.
CATTTGCCGCCACCCACTCAAATCTTCATAAGGCGGTCACGTTGACCTTTATTATTAGTTTCAGACAACGGCAGTGACGGGGTGCTGATTTCCCTGCTGCCTGCCGAGTTCTTGCTATCATTGTGCAGTTACAGGGTTTGCGGAGTCGTTTAGGATTGAAACAGAGGAATACTGTTTTTCAAGGTAGCCTCTTGCGAGGCTATTAGATAAGTATGATAAGTTAAATTCTGATTTACAATATTAACAAAATGAAAGCCCGGAGCGGCACAAAGGCGGTTGTCATCTCATACTGATATGCGACGGACACGCGCGCCGCAGCGGCGGCTAAATTCTGATTTAGCATTTGAGCACTTTTATAAAAAAGTATATAAAAAAACGGAGGACGCTTTATATGAGCTTCATGAGTGATTTTTACAAACGTTTTGTCAAGGAGGAATATGATGACAACGGTCTTGTCACTAAGTTCGATCTTGACTTGAAATATGACTACAACTTTGCCTATGACGTTATCGACGAGATAGCAAAGCATGAGCCTGAAAGAATTGCTATCCACTGGGTCAGCGAAACCGGCGAGGAGAAAAAGTTCACTTACAAAGAGCTTTCGCTTGAGAGCAGCCGTATGGCTAATATGTTCACCTCCCATGGCGTTGAAAAAGGCGATATGGTAATGGCTGTACTCAAAAGGCACTACGAGTTCTGGATAGTTGCTTATGCACTTATGAAGATAGGTGCGGTGCTTATACCTGCGACCTGCCAGCTTATGAAGAAAGACTATGTGTACAGGTTCGACCTTGCAAGGGTAAAGTTTATCATTGCTACTGCCGAGGATAACGTTCCTGACCATGTCGATGAAGCTTTGCAGGAGTATAAGTGGATGAAGGAAAAGTTCATCGTTCACGGCAGCAGGGAAGGCTGGACAGACCTTATGGTATCTGCACACAGATACAATGGCGATTTTGAAAGAGTGCACACCAGGGCCGATGAGAATATGATAGCCTATTTCAGCAGCGGAACGACCGGCTATCCTAAGCTCGTTATGCACCGCCATGCATACAGCGCTGCTCACATTTTCACCGCTAAGCACTGGCATCACGTCGGCGAAGGCACGGTACATCTGACTGTTTCCGAAAGCGGCTGGGCGAAGTGTGCATGGGGAAAAATGTTCGGACAGCTCACCTGCGGTGCGACCGAGTTCGTCTATGACTTTGACAGGTTCGTTCCCGAAAATGTACTCAAAGTGATACAGGACTATAAAGTCACCTCGTTTTGCGCACCTCCGACAATGTACAGATTTTTCATCAAGGCAGGTCTTGAAAACTATGATCTTTCAAGCCTGAAATATTCCTGCGTTGCAGGTGAGGCATTAAGTCCGGACGTGTTCAACAAGTGGAAGCAGGCAACGGGTCTGAGCCTTATGGAAGGCTTCGGACAGACCGAAACGGTCGTTGTGCTTTGCAACAGTTTTGGAATGACACCAAAGCCCGGCAGTATGGGCAAGCCGGTCCCGCTTTATGATGTTGACCTTGTCGATAAGGATCTTCAGACTGTAAAGCCCGGCGAAACAGGAGAGATCGTTATTCATGCAGAGTACTGCAAGCACCCGGCAATATTCAAGGAGTATTACCGTGGCGCAGAGCAGACTTTCCGTGCGTGGAGAGGCGGAGTTTACCATACCGGCGATACCGCATACCGTGACGAGGACGGCTATTACTGGTATGTCGGCAGAACGGACGACCTTATCAAGGCTTCGGGATACCGCATCGGACCTTTTGAGATAGAGTCAATACTTATGGAGCACCCAAGCGTTATGGAGTGCGCTATCACCGCAGCAGACGACGCTATCAGAGGAAAGGTCGTCAAAGCGACTATCGTGCTTGCTGATGGCTATAAGCCGAGCGATGAGCTGAAAAAAGAGCTTCAGAACTTTGTGAAAAAGTCTACGGCTCCGTATAAGTACCCGAGGATCGTTGAGTTTGTGGACGAGCTGCCAAAGACGTTCAGCGGCAAGATAAGACGTGTTGAGATAAGAGAGAACGACGAGAAAAAGAGCTTTTAGTCCCACGGGCAGGAGGTGAGCGTGTTGCTTTTGTACGAATATCCGCCTAAGCTGAACAGAGCCGAGAAGCAGGCAAAGGCTGCTCACGACCTTGCTCAGCACGCAAAGATACGCCGCAATATGCTCAGAAATATGGTACTTGCAGCGGTGATAATCGCACTGTCGTTCTTTGTCAGGGTGCTGATCGTGCGTGTGCTGCTGCTCATTATCGGTCTTGCAAATGCCGCAGTCGGCGGACTGCTTTATTGGTACGGAATGCTCAGCTTTGATGCAAAGGTCTTTTCCCGCATTTATGACGACCACATTGAACATTCGCAGAGAGTTGGTTTTTCAAAGAAGTATCTGCATATCCTGATCGCTTACTGTGATATTGAAAAAAGTGAGCAGGATACACACGGTAATCTCGTTGTCAGGTTAAGGGATAACAACACAGCGCAGCTTTACACCACCGATGAAAACGGCGAAAATAAGCAGGATCACCCATTGCAGGACAACACCGTCACGCTCAGGTTTGCCGATACCAAGGCAAAGCTCACGCTGGTGAACGACCTCTACGAGCAGATACACTATCCGCATAAAGAGTATAAGATCCTCGACGACGATGACGATTACTATACTGCCGAGGATAAAAAGTGGGATAACCTCAGCAAGCATGGGCTTTAAGGTAACACCGCACAACCAACGGCTAACGCCTTTGTACGTCATAAACTTGCGTATTTTCCGTCATAGCAGCCAAAAACTCCTTGACTTACGCCGGTAAGCCTGCGTCGTTTTTAGCCACTCTGACGAAAAATCTGACTGCGTTTCTAACGCACAATGGTTATGCGGTATTACCTTAATTGTAAAATTTTCGTTAAGCCCTTGAAAAAGGCGCTGGCGTGTGCTATCATAATACGGTAAACATAACATCTCTAAACACTGTGACCGAGAGAGTAAGTGTGCAAAACGAATTACAGAGAGAGCCTGAACGGTGTCTGCCGTTTTCTGCAACAGGCTTATTTCAGAGCATACCGAAGTTCACTTGCGAGTGGTTTTGCCGAAATCGGAGTAAGCAAAAACGTGTGCCGGCGTTAACGGCGGGGGAGTGTCGGCTCCTGTCAAACAGGTGGTATAACAAGTATCTTATAGGTCTTGTCCTTTTTGGGATAGGACTTTTTTTATTATTTTCGGGAGGTCAAAGCAATGAAGGAACAACTCAGGAACATTGAAGAACGTGCAAAAGCTGAGCTTCAAAAGATCAGCGACACCAAAGTACTTGACGAATTCAGAGTAAAGTATCTCGGCAAAAAGGGCGAGATAACTGCTATCCTCAAGCAGATGGGAAAGCTATCCGCCGAGGAAAGACCGGTAATGGGACAGCTTGCAAACAAGGTCAGAGCTGATATCGAAACTGCCCTTAATACCAGACTCAGTGAGCTTAAAAGCGCTATGGAGCAGCAAAGGCTCAAAAGTGAGACGCTTGACGTTACACTGCCGGGCAAAAGAGCAAGAACAGGCAGACCTCACCCGCTTGATGCTGTGCTTGAAGATGTCGAGGAGGTCTTTCTCGGAATGGGCTTTGACATTGTCAGCGGTCCGGAGGTGGAGACCGACCATTATTGCTTTGAGGCACTCAATATGCCGCCTCACCACCCGGCAAGAGATACACAGGATACGTTCTATATCAGCGACAGCGTGCTGCTGAGAACACAGACCTCGTCGGTGCAGATAAGAACTATGGAGAAGATGAAGCCGCCGATCAGAATAATCTCACCGGGTCGTGTTTACCGTTCTGACGCTGTTGATGCAACACATTCTCCGCTTTTCCACCAGATAGAGGGTCTTGTCATCGACAAGGGCGTTACGATGGGCGACCTCAAGGGAACGCTGGAGCTGCTTATGAAACGTCTTTACGGCGACAGCGCACAAATAAGACTGCGTCCTCACCACTTCCCGTACACCGAGCCTTCTGCCGAGGTCGATATGATGTGCTTCAACTGCCACGGAAAGGGCTGCTCGATGTGTAAGCAGGAGGGCTGGGTAGAGCTTCTGGGTGCAGGAATGGTGCACCCGAAGGTCCTCGAAGAATGCGGGATCGACCCCAACGTTTACAGCGGCTTTGCATTCGGCATAGGTCTTGAAAGAATTACAATGGGCAGATACAATATCAACGATATGCGTCTGCTTTACGAAAACGATATGAGATTCTTGGAGCAGTTCTGAGCAGGGAGGTAATGGATAATGGATCTTTCAATGAGATGGCTGGCAGACTACGTTGACTGCGAAATGCCAATAAAAGAATTTGTAAGCGGCATCACACTTTCCGGCTCGAAGGTGGAGTGCTTTGAAAAAGAGGGCGACTATCTTTCAAACGTCGTAGTCGGTCAGGTCAAGCAAATAGAGCGTCACCCCGATTCGGACCATATGTTCATCACTCAGGTCGATGTCGGAGAAGGTGAGCCGGTGCAGATAGTAACCGGTGCACAGAATGTTAAAAAGGACGACTTCGTTCCTGTTGCAAAGCATAAGTCTACCGTGCTGCACGAGGGCAAGCAGGTCAAAATAACAAAGGGCAAGCTCAGAGGCGTTGCCTCAAACGGAATGCTTTGCTCGCTGGGTGAGCTTGGACTTACCGTGCACGATTTCCCATATGCTATCGAGGACGGCATATTTATCCTTGGTGATGACTGCGATAAGACGGTCGGCAAGGATATCCGTGAGGCTATCGGCTTTGACGATACCAAGGTCGAGTTTGAGATAACCTCTAATCGTCCCGACTGTATGTCGGTCATCGGTCTTGCAAGGGAAACAGCTGCAACCTTCGGCAGGAAGCTCAATGTCAAAAAGCCTGAATACAAGGGCGTGAGCGGAAACATCAACGATGTTATAAGCGTTAAGATACATAACACAAAGCTCTGCCCCAGATATATGGCGGCTGTTGTCAAAAACGTCAGGATCGGGCAGTCCCCGCGCTGGCTCAGGGAAAGACTGCGTGCAAGCGGTGTGCGGCCGATCAATAATTTAGTTGACATCACAAACTTTGTTATGCTGGAATACGGTCATCCGATGCACGCTTTTGATCTGAGATATGTCAGCGGTAATGCTATCAATATCAGAAATGCTGAGCAGGGTGAGAAGATAACCACACTTGACGGCGTTGAAAGAGAGCTTTCAAGCGAGATGCTCGTTATCGCCGACGCTGACAAGCCCGTTGCCGTAGCAGGCGTAATGGGCGGCGAGTACAGCGGTATCATGGACGATACGACTACTGTTGTTTTTGAGTCTGCCTGCTTTGACGGCGCAAGCGTAAGAACGACCGCAAAGAAGCTCGGTATGAGAACAGACGCTTCTTCAAGATACGAAAAGGGACTTGACCCGCATAACTGCTATGATGCGCTTATGAGAGCCTGCCAGCTCGTTGAGGAGCTTGGCGCAGGTGAGGTGCTGGACACACATATCGACGAGGATTTCCACGACGATACTCCTAAGTCCGTAGATTTTGACCCTGCCTGGATAAACAGCTTCCTCGGAACGGATATTTCCGAGCAAAAGATGATCGACTATCTTACAAGCCTTGATTTTGAGGTGAAAGACGGCAAGGTTTACGCTCCGCATTTCAGGATCGACATAGAGCGTCCGTGCGATATTGCCGAGGAGGTCGCAAGACTTTACGACTATAACAATATCCCCGGAACTATCATCAGAGGTGTCGCTCAGGCTCAGAGGACCCCTGCACAGAAGTTTGAAAGAAGCGTTAAAAGAGCTATGTTCGCAAACGGTGTCAACGAGATAGAGACTTTCTCGTTCATCTCGCCCAAGTATTTTGACAAGATCAATCTCCCGGCAGATTCAAAGCTCAGAAACTGCGTTACTATCACCAATCCGCTCGGAGAGGATACCAGCGTTATGAGAACGACTATCCTGCCGTCTGTGTGCGAGATACTTGCCGGCAACAACAGCCACAGAAATCCGGAGTGCTATATATTTGAGCTTGGCAATGAGTATATACCAGTCGAGGGCGAGGTGCTCCCCGTTGAGCCTTCAAGGCTCGGCATCGGTGTTTACGATACCACCACCGGCTTTGATTTCTTTGATATCAAGGGAATGATCGAAAATGTCCTTGACAGAGTCGGCGCTCAGAATGTTACGTTTGAAAGAGCTGATAAGGACTGCGGCTATGACGAGTTCTACGCTTTCCACCCGGGAAGAGTGGCTGTCGTTAAGGTTTGCGGCAAGACAGTCGGCATCTTCGGTGAGCTTCACCCCAGAACGCTCGAAAACTACGGGCTTTCAATGAGAGCTTATGCCGGCAAGCTCGACCTGCCTGAGATAATGGAGCTTTCAGACCCGCAGAAGGTATACAAGCCGCTGCCTAAGTATCCTGCTACCACCAGAGATATCTCGGTCGTTTGCAGCGACGATATACCTGTTGCAGAGCTTGAAAATGCTATCACCAAGGCGGTCGGTCCGATACTTGAAAAGGTAACGCTGTTTGACGTATATAAGGGTGAGCAGATAGAGGCAGGCAAAAAGAGCGTTTCGTACTCTATCTCCATGAGATCCCACGAGGTTACACTCACCGATGAGCAGGCTGACAAGGCTATGGAAAAGGTCCTCAAGGAGCTGTCTGCTATTGGAGCAGAGCTCAGAGCCTGAGCATAGAAAATCCAAACCCTTTTTTGTGCAGATTTCATAAAAATGAAAAATATGCTTGTATATTTGTTCTGTTTGGAGTATAATAATAATGTGGAACAAAACTATTACAAAATTGTGCAAGGGGGCTAAGTGTATGCATGACCAGACAGTAGAGTTTTCACTCGTAGACGAAAAAGAAGTTGAGCTGAAAAAGAACCTGACCGTCATATTTGATGCATTGAAGGAAAAGGGATATAATCCCGTAAATCAGATAGTAGGCTATATCCTTTCTGAGGATCCGACTTACATAACCACATATAACAATGCAAGGAGCCTTATCCGTCATATCGACCGTGATGAGCTTTTGCAGGTGCTGGTCAAATCATATCTGAAAGTAAAATAAAATATCATATCAAAGGGCGGAAGAAATTACCGCCCTTTTTTATTGCTAACTTTCATTTCTTTGCGGATAATAGTAATACTGTTATTTGCAAAGGAGAATAAAAATGAAAAAGATACTTTCCGCACTCTGCCTTGCAGCACTGCTGACAGGGTGTTCAGCAAGGGTGGATATCGCAGATGCACGCCGCCAGACCGATACTGCCGCTCCCGCACAGCAGGCACAGGCTGATAAGACTGATGTTTCAAAGCTTTCCCGCACCAAAACCGGCTATGGTTCAGGCGTTCAGACTGACGAAAAAAACCGTACCACAGGCTCGCTGGACTTTAATGCGAAGTATTCGCAGTTCAATGCCGAGGCGATAAAGACAGACGATAAAAAGATCACCCTCACTTTCGATCAGGGCTACGAAAACGGGTACACCGCAAAGATACTTGATACACTCAAAGAGAAAAAAGTCAAAGCGGTGTTCTTCCTGCTCAAGGACTATGCCGAGAAAAATCCGGATCTGGTCAGAAGAATGATAGATGAGGGACATATCATCGCTAACCATTCCGTGCACCACTATTCGATGCCGACGCTTGGCGAAGCTGCCTGCAAGGCGGAGATAATGGATATGCATAAGTACGTCAGGGATACCTTCGGCTATGAGATGACACTGTTCAGACCGCCGATGGGCGAGTTCTCCGAGCTGACGCTGGAGCTGACAAAGCAGTGCGGCTATAAGACCGTTATGTGGAGCTTTGCCTATGCCGACTGGGATACCAAAAACCAGCCCGATGAGCAGCAGTCGCTCAAAAAGCTCACCGATGCAGCCCACGAGGGAGCTATTTACCTTCTGCACAGCGTTTCAAAGACCAATGCGGATATTCTGCCTTCGTTCATTGATAATGTGCGTGAAAAAGGCTTCGAGTTCAACTGAATGATACCCCAAAAGACGCTTCCGGACTGTCCGGCGGCGTTTTTTCACATGGTTTTCACAAGGATTTCATCTTAATATCGTTGACAAAATGACGTTTAAGTGGTATAAATTATTATGAGAAGAAGAAATCGTTTTCGTATCTTTTATGGGAGGAAATGTTATGATAAAGAATAAAGTTCTTACCCCTGTGCTTTCCGGCGTGCTCGCTGTAACAGTTGCCGGTTCGGGCGTGGGCTACTATTTCGTTAATAAAGGCGAACCTGAGAAAACTATGGACACTATGAAGGTTTCTATGACTCAGGTGGAGCAGACCGTTAATGATACTGTTGACGATGTCCAGAAGGCTGTCAGCGGTAAACTTGACTTTGCGTATGATTCAAATTTCAAGATCACATTTGGCGACCTCGGCGCTGCTGCCGGAAGCAATTCTCTTGGGATCAGTACCGAAGCAAAGCCTATCGAGATCTCTACCAAGGTAAGACAGAAAGGACAAAACAGCCAGTCTGAGATAGCTGCCAAGTACAATAACGCAACTATCGCTACTCTTGAAACTATCTATGCGAGAGATTCAAAAACAGGCTATGTCAGGATCCCTGAGCTTAGTTCGGCGTACATCAAGGCTACCGAGGAGGATATTAAAAAGCTTATAGAAGATACTCAGAAGAAGTATCAGGATAAGCTCAATTCAAGGCTTAAAACAACTGATCCGTCGCTGAAGGTCAACGGCAAAGCGATCACTGTCACACCTAAGACAAATGATAAGCTGGACGCTGACAAGCTCAAGAAAATGCTTCCCGACCTTTCGAGCATCGACAGCAAGAAGCTTGAAGAGAAGTTCAAAAAATGGGTCGGGATCGTTAAGAGCAAGATCACCGAGAATAAGGACAACGGCACAGTCAGCGGCAACATCGACGGCAACAATTACAACTATAAGGTAAAGTCATATTCGATCAATGGAAAGCAGGCTCAGGAAGCTGTTGAAGCAGTGCTTGACGAGATCGCAAAGGATCAGGATATCAAGAAGGTATTTGATGACTTCTATGCTAAGCTTCCCGAGGCAGATAAGAAGGTCTCGAAGGTCAAGAGCTTTGCAGAGCTTATCGCTAAGCTCAAGAGCGAAGCAAAGGTGCCCGAAAACAATCAGAACAAGGTCGCTTCGGTCGATATCTATTTTGACGGAGAAGAACCTGTTGGAGGTGCTTTGAATTATGACGGAAAAACAGTCGCAAAGGCTGTTATAGTCAATAAGTCCGATGTGAACGCTATCGACGCTTTCATCACCGATAATAACGGCAATGATAACCTCACAGTAAAAGGCTCGGCTAAGCTTTCAGACGGCAAGATAAACGGCAAGTACACCATGAATGCAAAAAGTAAAAATGCCACAGCTGCCGAAGTTACCCTCACACTTGAAAAGGTCGTTATCAAGGACAAGACATTCAGCGGTACTGTAATAGCTGATGTGAGCACAACAAAGTCCACCGGCAGAAAAACTACCGAAACTTTCAAGATCTCGGGTACAGCAAACGAGAATAAGAAGGACCTCAAGGTAAGCTTTGATCTCAACTCAAAAAATATCCTTAACATTGATTTCACAATGAACAAGACCAATGCTACCGATGTTTCTATCCCGACTGATAACGTGTTCTCGATCAATAATATCGAGGATTACAAAAAGACCTGCGATTTAGAAGGCTTCAAGGCTAACATCAACGCAGCGCTTGGTATCAATCTTTTCGGTGCATTTGATTCCTACAGCAGACTCAACAAGCAGGGACAGAGCAGCACTATCACAAAGAAAAGCACGACCGTTAACGATCCTAAAGCAGCTATTATCGGAGGATCGGATTATACGTTCGCCTGAAACAAATACAAAAAAACTATTGACGATAAAGAGCAGTCTTATGGGCTGCTCTTTTTCTGCCTTTACGAATAAGTCGGACGGGATTTTCATAATATCTAAAAGGACTTGTTCGGAGGGGATAGCTTGAATAAACAGGGGTTTCTCAAAGGCTCGGCAATATTGCTCATCAGTACCGTCATAACCAAAGTTCTCGGGCTCGTTTATCGTATTGTGCTGACACGATTTCTCGGCGGCACGGGAATGGGATGCTTTGCCGGTACATTTTCTGTCTTTACACCGGTGATGGCAGTGTTTGTCGCAGGCATACCATCGACAATGGCAAGGGCAGCAGCCGAGAATTATGCGTTTGAACGCTTTGAGAACCTGCGGAAAACAAAACGGGTAGCTATGGTGCTTTTTTGCACTGCTTCGTTCATCGCTTCACTTGCAGTTGCTGCTGCCTCGCTGCCGCTTTCAAGGTATATCCCAAGCAGCGAAAATTCATGGCTGCCGCTCGCCTGCGCAGCTCCGACACTGATCTTTTGTACCGCAATGTCAGTCCTGCGCGGCTACTACGAGGGGCTTCATAATATGTATCCCACTGCTGTGTCGGAAATGATCGAGACTGTCTTTAAACTTCTGCTCGGGCTGGGATTTGCTTATGCAGCACGCTTATACGCTGCTGCAAGCTTTGAGCAGACCGGAACCTGCTTTGGTATCGTCTGCAAAGATGCAGCCGCCGCACAGCAGGCAGCACTGCCTTTTATCACCGCCGCAGCTATCGCAGGTACATCACTTTCCTCCGGATTTGCCTGCGTCTATATCATCTTGTATAATAAGCTCAGAGGCGACGGGATCACACGTCAGATGCTTCACGCCGATAAAGTTACCGAGCCTTCAAAAGAAATATCCCGAAAGCTGCTTGCCTGCTGTATGCCGATCGCCCTCACCGCCCTGATTACAACTCTGGCAGGTATGATAGATATGCTCACTGTTGCACCGTGTTTAATGCGCACTATGAAAAAAGCTCCGCATATTTTTGATGAATACCTCACTGAAAGCGTTACGCCCCAGATGCTGCCGAATTTCATTTACGGCTCGTATGAAGGACTTGCCGCTGCAGTCGCAGGACTTGTCCCCACACTCACTGCAATGCTTGGCAAAAGCGTGCTGCCAAGCGCCGCCGAAAGCAGAGCTAAGGGGGACAGCAAAGCTGTTGCCGGGCATATCAACAAAATGATGAGCCTGTGTGCGCTCATTGCCTTTCCGTCGGGTCTGGGGATAAGTCTGTTCTCGGAGGATATCCTGCGGCTGCTGTTTTCAGGCAGAAACGCTGAGATAGCTGCCGGCGCACCAAATCTTCGTGTGCTCGGTGCAGCTGTGACGCTGATGAGTCTCTCACTGCCTTGCTTCACGCTGCTTATGACCCTTGGCAGATCACGCAGTGCCGTGCTCATAATGCTCGTCGGCAGCGCCATAAAGCTCGGAGGGAACCTGCTGTTCATAAGCATACCCAAGCTCAGCGTTATCGGTCCGTCTCTGTCTGATGTCGTCTCCGAAGGATTTATTTGCATAGCAGCACTGGTCTGTACATATCATCTCGTGCATTCACGCCCCGATTGGAGAAATGTGTTCATCAAGCCCGCCTATGGCGCAGTTATGTCAGTTTCAGCAGCTGTCCTGCTGCGTTCGGCGCTGCATACAAAGCTCCCGAAAGCTTTCAGCAGTAGTATTATCACCGTTTTGTGCATTATTTTTTCTGTCATTATGTACTTATTTGTAATGGTTTTGTTGTGCGAAATGCCGAAAAATGTTTTAAAGTCATTGTTTTGTAAAAAAAATCGAAAAAACACTTGAAATTTTCGGAAAAGTGAGTTATTATAAATTAGTACCGTAATGCAAAGAGCGTTATTATCGGTACGCAAACGTTTTCAGGAGTGAATTGGATTATGCAGCAGGTCATAAGAGAGCTTCTTGCGAAATCAAGCTATGATGTCAGCGATCTTGTGCAGATAGTCAGAGTGCTCAGAAGTGAGAACGGCTGTCCGTGGGATAAGGTGCAGACTCACAGTACGATAAAGAAGGACCTTCTTGAGGAGACCTATGAGGTGATGGAGGCTATTGATTGTGACAGCCCCGAAATGATGCAGGAGGAGCTGGGCGATGTCCTGCTTCAGGTCGTGTTCCATACAGTGCTTGAATCAGAGCAGGGTCACTTTGAGCTTGAAGACGTTACAAATGACGTGTGCAGGAAGCTGATCGTAAGGCACCCGCACGTTTTCGGAGATGTGAATGTTGACGGCGTTGATGACGTGCTGAGGAACTGGGACAGCATCAAGATGGATACCAAGGGTCAGCAGACGTTCACCGATACGCTCAAAAGCGTCCCGAAGAATTTTCCTGCACTTATGAGAGCGCAGAAGCTTGGAAAGCGTGCAGCAAAATCGGGCTTTGACTTTGTTGACGAAAAACAGGCTTTTGAAGGGCTTAAAAGCGAGGTCGATGAGGTTGAGCAGGTGCTGGGGGATAAGCAAAAGGCGGCTGAGGAGCTGGGAGATCTGATGTTTTCGTGCGTGAATGTCGCAAGAAAGCTCGGACTTGACGCTGAGGAACTGCTGAGTCAGGCGAACGATAAGTTCCTCAAACGTTTTGAGAAGGTGGAAAACCTGACCATTCAGGACTCGCAGGACATCACAAAGCTGACGGCAGATGAACTTGAAGCCTATTGGCAGAGAGCAAAACAAAGTAATTGATGAATAGCTTTTGGCTGTTTGTTAATAATAATAGGAGGTAAAAATTATGACAAAGGCAGAACTCGTAAGCAAGATCGCTGAAAAAGGCGGCTATACTAAGAAGGACGCAGAGAAGGCTCTTTCAACAGTAGTAGGATCTATCACAGACGTACTCACAGCAGGCGATAAGGTAACACTCATCGGCTTCGGTACATTTGAGGTTCGTCAGAGAGCAGCTAAGAAGGGTATCAACCCAAGCACAAAGCAGCCGGTAAAGATCCCTGCTAAGAAGGTTCCTGCATTCAAGGCCGGCAAGGCTCTTAAAGAGGCAGTTGCTAAGAAAAAGAAGTAATTGAAGAAGCTGAGCCTGACCTTGATCGGTCAGGTTCTCTTTTTATAAATTTTGGTAAGGTGAGTAAATAATGAGACTTGATAAATATCTGAAGGTCACAAGGATAATAAAGCGCAGAACAGTTGCAAACGAAGCGTGCGACGCCGGTAGGATCTATGTCAACGACAAGCCTGCAAGAGCATCGTATGATGTAAAGATAAACGATATCATCACTGTTGATATGGGAAGCAAGCCGCTGAAGGTCAGGGTGCTGGGCGTTAGCGAGTATGCAACCAAGGAAAACGCCGCAGAAAACTATGAGGTCATCAGCTGAAGCGAGGTGTGAAAATGAGAAAATGGATCGCCGTGCTTACGGCAGTATGCCTGTCGTGCGCCTGTATGACCGCCTGCAGCGAGAAGATCTCTGATAATTCGGATCAGGACAGCTTTACACCGGCTGCGCAGACGACTCAGTCAACATACAGCCGGACGCAGACATCTTCTGAAACTACCACTACTACCGCCACAACAACTACTACCACCACAACCACTACAACTACAACAACTACTACCACGACCACAACAACGACCACTGCTGCACCGCAGACTACTCCGGCTGCCTCAACGACCGCTTCTTCAGCGTCAGTATCAGACGGTACTAAGGCAACGACTAAACCTACACAAGCTTCGCAGAAGCCTGCCACAACCGCAAATATCCCGCGTATCACCGGCAATTCACCAAATCTTGCTTTTTATAAGCAAAGACTGTTTGTGCTGGGAGATTCGGTCGCAAGCGGCTATGCAGCTTATGGAAGGATACCATATGACAACAGTGTTGCCAAGGTAAACGTGTCCTCACGCTCGGCGGATTATCAGATACCGCTTGCTAAAGCCAAAAATCCTTCGCTCGTGCTCGTTTCAATGGGAATGAACGACTGGGGCATCTCGACGGCTTCCTTCGCAGCGGCTTATAAGTCGTTTGTCCAGAAGCTTCGTGCAGCATTGCCGCAAAGTGTCATACTCGTCGGTGCAATAACGCCTACTGCGCTTTATAACCAGTATCCGCACGTTTCACCAGCTGTCGTTAAAAGCCACAACGCTGCGCTCAAAAACCTCGTCGCTGCGATGAAGGACGATAAACTGATCTACTTTGATGTGTACAACGTCGTGGTAAGCGATGACGGTAGTCATATGCAGGCAAAATATGCAGCAGGCGACGGTCTGCATCTTCAGGGCTTCACATATGACGTTTTGCTCAGTGCAATGTCGGTCGTGCTTGACAATAACGGCGCAAAGGACAAGATCATTGCCAAGGAAAGCGGAAAACCTAATTGATATTATAAGGAGAGCATAGCTTTGCTCTCCTTTTTTGGTGGGGTTTTACTGTTGACTTTTGCACATTTAGGTGGTATAATAGCAAATCATATACGAAATGAGGAATGACCTTGAAAAGGAAAGTAATAGCAGCGCTCACAGCGTTTTGCCTTGCTGCGTTCAGCCTCACCGCCTGCGGTACCGAGGTGGACAGCAATAAGGACGTATCAAGAGCCGAGCAGACTGCATCTCAGACGCAGACCACCGATAACGAGTCATCTCAGACTGATTCGACCGATTCGTCCAAGACGACAACAACTACTACAACTACCACGACTACAACAACTACTACAACAAGCGAAACTACCACTTCCGAAACTTCCACAACTACCGAAAAAGCCGTAGAAGCGTCCGGAAGCCTTGAAACGACTACCACAACATCAGCTTCGCAAGCAGCGACCTCTGCGCAGACTACAACAAAGCCTGCCGCTTCCGCCAAATCTTCCACCAAAGCATCAACTAAAGCTTCTCAGCAGGCTGCTGCCCCGAAACCGGCAGTTCCTCCCGCACCGACTGCCATAAAACCCCCTGCGGCAAGCTCCTCAAACGTCAAATTCTATCAGGACAGGGTCTATGTGGCAGGCGACTCTATCGCCTACGGGTTCTGCGCCTACGGCTATATCCCGTATGAGCACAATATCGCAAAGGGAAGCCTCGCAATGAGGAACTATACAGATGCAGGCTGGTTCAATGAGTTTGATGTCAACGGCAGAACAGTCAAGTGCATGGACGCTGTTATTGCAAAGCAGCCAAGACTCCTGTATGTTTCAATGGGCATGAACGATGTCAACCTTACATCTGCACAGACATATGCGAACAACTATGTCGGGTTTCTGAAAAAGGTCAGGGCTAATGTGCCAAACTGTATAATCGTTGCGGCAAATATCACTCCGATAGCTTCGTTCAGCAGCTTTACCGGCATCAATAACATTAAAAACGCAAACGCTGCAATGAACGCCGCAGTCAAGGCTATGAACGACCCCAATATTATCCTTTTTGACGCTTACAGCGTCGTTTCGGGCGGCGGTACATATATGGCAAGCGGTTACAGCGCAGGCGACGGCATACACCTCGCAGGTCACGTTTACCAGAAGCTGCTTAACCGCCTTGCGATCGTGCTTGACCAGTATAGTGTCAAGGAAAGATTGAGTGCATAAAACCTAAAATAATCGGATTTAAGGGAGCATTTTTGGTAAAAAGTGCTCCCCTTTATTTGTTGACAAAAAGCGACATTGGTGGTACACTAATAAGTGTATGTGTAAGCATCAGGAGGGATCATATGAAAAAGAAAGCAGCTGCGATATTGCTCAGCCTGACCGTTGCATTGAACGTGTTCACAGGCTGCGGAAATTCAATAGAAGGTCACGAGCCAAATCAGATATCAGCCGGTGACAGCAGCAGTGAGCAGCAACCCGATACAAGCAATCCGGACGATAAGAACACTATCGTCAATCCATACGACGACTCTAATCAGGAATATAACGGAAAGGTCGATACAACGATAGATTATCTCAAAGCCGACAATATGAAATACTATTATGAAAGAATGGTCGTCGGCGGCGATTCGATAGCGTTCGGCTGGCAGTATTACGGACTTCTTCCAAAGCAAAGAGTAATCGCACAGGGAGGACTTTCGACATTCGGCTTTACCGTGTGGGAGTTTGAGACCACAGGTCAGAAGCTTGGATATAAGCAGACTCTTAAAAAGGTCAGACCTACACTTTTGTACCTCTGCCTTGGAATGAACGATGTCAACATCAGATCTGCCGATGAGGTAGTAAAGCAGTATACCGACCTGCTCAAGAGCATACTCAGCGTTGTACCTGACTGCCTTGTGGTGGTGCAGAGCATAACTCCTGTTTGTAAAACAAACGTATATAAGCAGGTCAATAACGCTTCTGTAAAGAAATATAATGCAAAGCTCAGAGAAATGATCGCAAGCCTGGGCAAGGAGAATATCGTTTATTTCAACGCCTATAATTCGCTTCTGGGCGACGACGGATATATGGATCCGAAGTATGACGGAGGCGACGGACTGCATATAAATACAGCAGCCTATAAAAAACTTCTTGAGGATCTCAGCAATCGCCTCAATATGGAAATGGCTCAGCAGAGGATCGAGATATATGAGCAGGAACGTAAGAAAAAACAGCAGTGATGCCGCTTACAAGTGCAATGACATAAGAAAACGAGGTTAGTTTATGAGGAAGAGTTCAGTAAGGATACTTGCCCTGCTCAGCGTGCTGGCAATGTCGCTCGCAGGCTGCGGCAGCGATGTTTCTGACAGAGAGGTCAAAAATGGCAACAGTGCGGTGGAAGCCTCTGTTGCAGCTCATACCGTGACCGCCGAGGTCAATGTCAATTATACCGCACAAAAGCTCGGCGAGCTGATAAGCGGTACACAAGGCTATAAATTCGAGTTTGCCGATAACGGCGGAGAGGTCGTATTCAACACTATCGGTACGAGCTCTGTCAGCGTAAATGCCACAAATCCTGACGGCGGGACTGAAACGTGGGTGGTCAACGTCAACGCTATCGACAGTACCAGCCCGACATTCAGCGGTATCAAGGATATCACCGTGAAAAAAGGCGAAACAGTCGATCTGAAAAAAGATGTCAGCGTCGCAGATAATTTTGATAAGCAGATAGATTTCACTGTCAGCTATGATAAGCAGGATACCGATACCGCAGCTGTGGGAACGCATACCGTTACCTATTTTGCCAAGGACTCTTCGGGAAATATCGCATCAAGAAAGGCTAATGTTACCATAACCGGTGAACAGGACGAAAAGCCTGCGCAGACCACACCGACAGACAGCAGCTCAGAGAGCGAAACCTCCGCCACCTCGCAGACTACCACCCAGACCACTACCGCCGCACCTGCCCCTGACGGCAAGTCTGCAAACGTCAAGTTCTATCAGGACAGGGTAGTTATCGCAGGTGACTCGATCGCATACGGCTTCTGCGCATACGGGTATGTACAGTACGATCACAATATCGCAAAGGGAAGTACTGCACTCAGACAGTATGACGATACCTCGCTGTTCACATTCGACCCAACAGGTACGCCGCTTTCGTTCCTTGACGCTATCGCAGCTGTAAGACCGAGCCTGCTTTATATCTCTATGGGTATGAACGATGTCAACCTCATCGACGATCAGACCTATGTAACAAGATATAAGGACCTTATCAATAAGGTCAAGCAGAGAGTTCCCGACTGCGTGATAGTCTGCTGCTCGATAACACCTATCACCGCAGCAAGCAATTTTACCGATATCAATAATATCCGTACCTTTAACGCAACGCTGAAAACAACGATCGAGGGTCTTAACGACCCGGACGTTATATTCTTTGATGCGTATTCCGTTATCGTCGGACCCGACGGTATCTATTCGCCGGCTGAGAATTCCGCAGGCGACGGAGTCCATCTCGCAGCAGGCTGCTATCAGGATCTTCTTGATAAGCTCGCTGTATTGCTTGACAGCAAGGGCGTTAAGGACAGGATCACTGAGATAGAATCAAAAAGATAAGTCACTTTGAGAGCGCTTGAAAAAGTGCTCTCTTTTGCTTTTGCAAACTTTATCAAATAAGTGATATGTCCCAAAACGCTGTACGGGCATATAAACAGCTGTACACACTGCTTGGGGGCTTTCCGGTCGCCCCCGGACCCCTTCGGAAAAATAATTATATATCCTTACCGGCTCAATGTTGAGAGCGCTTGAAAAAGTGCTCTCTTTTTGCTTTTAAAAACTTTACTTTTGCGCATTTGTGTGCTATAATATTTTGTGTATGTTTTCGGCAGAGTGTGCCGGAAAAATGATTAAATGAAAGGTTTGGCGATAATCATGGATTATAAGTTCTCACAAAAAGTTTCACATCTTCAGGCTTCGGCTATCAGAGAGATACTCAAATTTACATCAGACCCCGAGGTGATCTCGTTCGCAGCAGGAAACCCCGCTCCGGAGGCTTTCCCGACAGAGCTTCTGAAAAAGCTCTCCGCCGAGATATTTGAAGAGGATCCGATAATGGCTTTGCAGTACAGCATCTCCGAGGGTTATACCCCACTCAGGGATCTTCTCAAAAAAGAGCTTGAAAACAAAGGCGAGTTCGTGCCCGGCAGAGATGAGCTTATCATCACCAGCGGCGCACAGCAGGCTAACGAGCTTGCTGCAAAGGTGCTGTGCGATGAGCACGATGTACTCGTTTGCGAGGCTCCGTCGTTTATCGGTTCGCTCAATGCGTTCAAGTCCTATAACGTTGACCTCAGAGGCGTGACCCTTGATGAGGACGGTATGAATATACAAGAGCTTGAAAATGTGCTCAAAAGCGGAAATGTCAAGCTTATATACGTCATCGCAAATTTCCAGAACCCAACAGGCAGGACCACAAGCCTTGAAAAGAGAAAGGCGATCTATGAGCTTGCAAAGAAATACGGCGCAATGATCCTTGAGGATAACCCGTATGGCGATCTGCGTATAAGCGGCGAGAATATCCAGTCTATCAAGAGTATGGATACCGACGGTATAGTTATGTATTCAAGAACATTCTCAAAGGTGCTTGCACCCGGTATCAGAGTCGGCTATATCAGCGCACCAAAGGAGATCGTAGCAAAAATGATCGTCTGCAAGCAGGTATCAGATGTCCATTCAAATATATGGGCACAGCTGCTTGCCTATAAGTTCCTCAACAACGTTGATTTTGAAAAGCATATCAAGGGCTTGCAGGCAATTTACCGCAAAAAGTGTGAGCTGATGATAAATGAGATGAAAAAGGATTTCTCCTCAAAGATAAAGTACGAAGTACCGCAGGGCGGACTGTTCATCTGGTGTACGCTGCCCGATGACTGCGATATGCCGGCGTTCTGCAAAAAGGCGGTCAGCGAGTATAAGGTCGCTGTTGTCCCCGGTAATGCATTTATGATAAGCGAGTCGGATAAGACATCTTCGTTCAGACTCAATTTCTCCACCCCGACCGACGAGCAGATAATCAAGGGCTGTGAGTACCTCGGAAAGCTTTCAAAGGATATGTTCGGCGAATAACGAAAGGAGAGAAAATGTTCTGGGATAATGTATCAGGCATTTACGATGTCTTTGAAGACGTATACAACGGCGACGTGAACAGGCAGGTCGCCCTCAAGGTCGCATCCTGCGTGCAAAGCGATGATATAGTGCTTGAGCTTGCCTGCGGAACGGGTATGATAACCAAGTGCGTTGCACCCGCCTGCAAAAAGATAGTTGCGACCGATTTCTCGGTCGGTATGCTCAAAAAGACAGAGGAAAACTGCTTCGGACTTAAAAATGTTGTTTTGAGAAAAGCCGATATCACCAACATCAACTGCAAGGACGAAACCTTTGATAAGGTCATCGCAGGCAACGTGATACACCTGCTCGATGATGCGCACAAAGCCGTCAGCGAAATGTTCAGAGTGTGCAAAAGGGGAGGACTTGTCATCATACCGACCTACATAAACAAGGACGAGAACGGCATTCAGAACCTTTTTACACGGATAGTCGGAAAGGCGGGCGCAGATTTCAAGCGCCAGTTCACCCTTGAAAGCTATAAGCAGTTTTTCGAGGACGAGGGCTATGCAGACGGCGAGTATACTATGTTTGACGGCAGAGTGCCCTGCGCAGTCGCCGTGCTGAAAAAGCCCTGACAGAGTAAGTCACAGATAAGAAAGGGGTGGTGGTTTGAAAACAGCTCTGCTCAAAGATACCTTTCGTGAGATAAAACACACTATGGGCAGATTTCTCTCTTTGTTTGCAATAGTGGCGCTCGGCTGCGGTTTCTTTGCAGGCATCAAAGCCACCATGCCTGATATGGTCGATTCTGCGAATGACTATTTTGAAGAGAATAAGCTGATGGACTATAAAATGATGTCCACATTCGGTGTGCGTTCAGAGGACGTTGAAGCAGTCAGAAAAGCGCAAAACGTTCAGGGCGTAATGGCAGCCTATTCAAAAGAGGTATTTTATTACTATAAACAGCAAAACTACGTTCTCAAAGCGCTGTCATATGTCGATGTGAAGGACGGCGGCGACGACGTGATGAACCGCCCTGTGCTGCTGGAGGGAGAGTTCCCGAGTGCGCCGGGCGAGTGCCTGATAGAAAAAAAGCTCACAGCACCGGATAGCTTCAAAATAGGCGAGACTATAAAACTCAGCGATACCGATGAGAGCAAGCAGATCACCGAAAGCCTTGGCAGCAGCGAGTATAAGATAGTCGGGATCTGCGTTTCACCGCTTTATATCGGTTATAAGCGTGATAACACCAAAGCCGGCAACGGCTCGATAATATGTAATGTGTATCTTCCCGAAGCAGAGTTCAAAGCCGGGTACTATACCGAGCTTTATGTCCGCTTCAACGGTATCCACGACCTCGACCAGTTTGATGATGAGTACAGAGATAAGGTAAATGAGCTGAAAAACGATGCGTTTGAAAAATTCAGGCAAAGCGTCGGGGAAAGATATGATAAGACCCTTTCAATGGCAAAGCGTGATGTCAGCTTTGCAAAACAGCAGGCTGAAAATATCAAAGCCCTGCTTTCAATGAGCAGCGATGAGCTTGTGCAGCTGGATAAACAGCTCGATGCTCAGATCGAACAGCTTAAAAAGGAAAATTCACTGTTCAGCGACCTTGACCTTGAAAAAGCGCAGGAGCAAAAAAAGCTCGTACTTGGGCTTATAGCAGATAAAAAAGCCTCAAGGTCAGATACGGCAAATGCACTTAATACACAGCTTGAGCAGCTCGATAAAGCTGTCACAGACGGCGAGAAGGCGATCACTGATATCCCAGAGCTTAAATTTTACGGCTTTGACCGCTTTGAAGCAAGCTCGGATTATAGCTCCTATTGCGGTGATGCAAATAAGATAGACTCTATCTCAAAGGTTTTTCCCGTGTTCTTTATCCTGATAGCCTGCCTTGTCTGTCTGACCACTATGACTCGAATGGTCGATGAGCACCGTATCACTATCGGGACGTATAAAGCGCTTGGTTACAGTCCGGCAAAGATAGCCTCAAAATATCTTTTCTACGGCGCATTTGCTGCCGTTACGGGAAGCTGTGTCGGTACGGTGATCGGCTTGCAGATATTCCCCTATATCATTTTCAGCTGCTATAAGATCCTTTATAATATCCCCTCGATCAATACTCCGTTCAAGCCGCTTTATATGGCAGGCTGCTGTGCGGTCGCTGTGGTGTGTATCTGCGGTGCGGTGATGTATTCGTGCATCAGAGCGCTCAGAAGCCAGCCCAGCGAGCTTATGCGCCCCAAGGCTCCTCAAAACGGCAGGAGAGTGCTGCTTGAAAAGGCGGACTTTGTGTGGAAAAGACTTTCTTTTCTCAGCAAAGTCACTGTAAGGAACCTGCTTCGCTACAAGAAAAGATTCTTTATGACCATCGTCGGGATCGCAGGCTGTACAGCGCTGATAATCACCGGTTTCGGACTGAAAAATTCTATATCAACTATCGTGCATAAGCAGTTCGGAGATATTTTGCTGTATGATGCTGTGGTAGTGCTCAACACCCAGAACTATGAGCGTGAACAGTTAAGCGATAAGCTTGCCTCGCTTGAAAGCGTCAAGGAGTTTGACCTCATTCAGAACAACGATGCCGAAGCTTCGTTTAACGGCAAAAGCGTTGATATCTCTATGGTCGTTCCGCAGGACAGCAAGAATATACATAACTATCTCAGCCTTGCTGACGCAGAAGATGCAAGCAGGCTTGACATCACCGATAACAGCTGTATCATCACTCGCAAGATGTCGATGCTGCTGGAGCTGAAAAAGGGTGATGTTATCAAGGTCACTCAGGACGACAGGACCGTCGAGCTGAAGGTATCGGGCATTGCGGAAAACTATGCGATGCATTATGTCTACATTACCGCAGATACCTATAAAGCACTGTTTGCTAATGAACCGCTGTATAATACCGCTTATGTCAATATCAAGGACAATGCTGACGAGGGCGACTTCAAAAAGGACATCATAGCTTGCAGCGAGTTTTATGGTGTGTCGGTGATGAGTGAAGCGGGAAATGATTTTCTCAACTCGCTTGACAGTCTGAACGCAGTAGTTATCCTGCTGATTGTCTGTGCAGGACTGCTTGCGATAGTGGTGCTTTATAACCTTGCAAACATAAATATCAACGAGCGTGTGCGTGAGATAGCGACAATAAAGGTGCTTGGATTTTACGATATAGAGACCTCTAAGTACATTTACCGTGAGAATATCATCACTGCGGTGCTCGGAATGATCGTCGGTGCATTTGTGGGGATCGTTCTTCATAGATTTGTCGTTATCACCTCAGAGGTGGATATCGTGCTTTTCAACCGGCAGCTCGTGTGGTGGGCGTACCTGCTGGGAGTAGTGTTTACGGTGGTGTTTACCTTTATCGTGAATTTTGCTCTGCATTTCAAGCTAAAGAAAATAGATATGGTAGAGTCGATGAAATCGGTAGAATAGGAGAATTCAAATGGAAGATACAATACTTAATATTTTCATATTGGTATTTTTCGGTTTGCTGCTCTTGCTTTGTTTATATGTGTGGATAGCGCTCGTTGTCAAACGCAGGAAAACTGTCATTAAAGTCCTTTTCAAACACTCCGATGCTGAAGAAGGACGCAGCTTTCCGACGGGCGAGCCTTATTACCGTGAAAACTATTTTGTGGATTGCCTTGTAAAAGGTAAAAACCGCACATTGAGATGTCGAAGCGATATGTATAACCACTTTACCGAGGGCGAGAGCTATACAGTCATACTTGGGCACAATGAGATAAAGGCACTTGATAAAAAATACTTTTAAGTAAGAAGATTATTAAATGTGAGGAGAATTAACTTATGAAACTTGGTATGGTAGGACTTCCGAATGTCGGAAAATCAACGCTGTTCAATGCGCTGACAAATGCAGGTGCAGAGTCTGCGAATTATCCGTTCTGCACGATCGAGAAAAATGTAGGCGTGGTAAGCGTTCCCGACGAAAGACTTGACAAGCTGGCTGAGATGTATCACCCGGTAAAGTTCACGCCTGCAACGCTTGAATTTGTGGACATTGCGGGACTTGTCAAGGGCGCTTCAAAGGGTGAAGGACTGGGAAACAAGTTCCTTGCCGATATACGAGAGGTTGATGCTATCGTTCATGTTGTGAGGTGCTTTGAGGACGACAATATCGTTCATGTTGACGGTTCTGTGAACCCTGCAAGGGACATCGAAACTATTGATCTGGAGCTTGTTTTTTCGGATATCGAGATAATCGACAGGAAGCTTGAAAGGACAAAGAAGGCGATGAAGGGTGACAAATCGCTGGGTGAGGCAGTTGATTTTCTTGAAAAGCTCAAGGCACATCTTGAGGAAGGAAAGGCTGCAAGGGCTTATCAGATGACAGACGAGGAGAAAGCGATGCTTGCAGACACGCCGCTTTTGTCGCTCAAGCCTGTAATATATGCTGCTAATCTGAGCGAGGACGATTTCCGCAACAACATTGACAACAACGCGAACTACAAGACTGTTTACGACATTGCTCAGGCAGAGGGTTCTGCGGTATTCCCGATATGTGCACAGATAGAGGCTGAGATATCGGACATGGACGATGAGGACAAGGAGATGTTCCTTTCAGACCTCGGGCTTGAAACATCGGGTCTTGACAGGATCATCAAGGAGGGATACTCACTTCTGGGGCTTATTTCATACCTTACCGCAGGTGAGCCGGAGGTGCGTGCGTGGACTATCAAGAAGGGTACCAAGGCACCGCAGGCGGCAGGAAAGATCCACACTGATTTTGAGAAGGGCTTTATCAGGGCTGAGGTCGTATCGTTTGATGATCTCATGGCGTGTGGAAGCATGGTGAGTGCCAAGGAAAAGGGACTTGTACGTCTTGAAGGCAAGGATTACGTTATGCAGGACGGTGACATTGTTCTTTTCCGTTTCAACGTTTGATTTATTATATCTTTGCTCCTTTCGGGGGCTGCCCGCGGCGGCTGATCTATCAGCCGCCTTTGGTGTTTGTGCTTGCACAAACACCTTTGCTTTTCTTTGAAAAGCTTCGGGCAGCCCTACAATGAAAACCCGGACACCCCTTTTGGGGTGTCCGGGTTTTCCGTATACATCGCAATAGCACGGTGTTATTTGCTCTTTTTGCTGATCCCTTCGGTTTCGTAGATGAACTTGACCTCACCGTCTGTTCCGTCTGCGATGCCGGAGAAATTGTTGTATGCGCCAGATGCGGATACTGTGGCAGAAAGCTTGTTCATAAGCTCCTTAATGTCATTTTCATAGACGCTCATGATCTTGTCGATAGCTTCTTTTTTGAATTTTGCCATGCCCTCGTCAAGCTCTTTTGAGCCGTCTGCAAGCTTTGAAACGCCGTCAACAAGAGTTACGCTGCTGTTTTTGAGCGTGCCTATGCCGTTGTAAAGCTCTGTGCTGCCTGCGTAAAGCTTCTTTGTTCCTTCGCTGAGCTCGGCAAGCTTTTCGGAAAGTGTTTTTGCGCCGCCGGCAAACTGAGCTGCGCCTGCATCAAGTTTTGTGATACCGCCTGCAAGTGTTTGCGCACCGTCCTTTAGCTGTCCCAGACCGCCTGCAAGTTTTCCTGCGCCGTCGTTTGCAGCCTTTGAACCGTCTGCGAGCTGTTTGATACCGCCGCTGAGTGTTGAGGCACCGTTATTGAGCTGGGTTATTCCGTTTGAAAGGGTAGTGCTGCCTGTTTTTAGTGTGCCTATGCCGCTGTAAAGCTCACTGCTGCCTGTGTAAAGCTTCTTTATTCCTTCGCTGAGTTCGGCAAGTTTATCGCTTAGCGTTTTTGCACCGCCTGAGAGCTGCGATGCGCCTGTATCGAGTTTTGTGATACCGCCTGCAAGTGTATTTGCGCCGTCCTTGAGCTGTCCAAGACCGGATGCAAGTTTAGCTGCACCATCGTTTGCTGACTTTGAGCCGTCAGAAAGCTGCTTGATACCGCCGGTGAGCTGTGATGCGCCGCCGGTGAACTGGTTGATGCCGTCTGAAAGCTTGGTGCTTCCGTCACTGAGGGACTTCAGACCGTTTGTCAGAGCATTTGAGCCGTCAAGGATACCTGTGTTTTTCTGAGTGAAGCTTGTGTTGAGCTGTGCGAGTCCGCCTGTAAGCTGGTCAGCACCGCCCTTGACTTTTTTCATCAGATCATCTGCACCTGCGCTGAGGTTAGCTGCGCCTGTGCTGAGTTGTTTTGAGCCGGGAACAAGATGATCGTCAAGAGCATTTTTGATATCGCTGCTGCCTTTTTCAAGTGCGTTCACGCCGTCACGCAGAGTCGGGCTGTCTGCATTTGTTCCGGCTTTGAGCTGTGCAAGGATCTGCTTCTGACCTGCGATCGTATTTTCAAGTGTTGCAACTGCTGTTCCAAGAGCCTGCTTTTGTGTGGCATCTGATGCAGCCTGCATTGCTGTTTTGAGTCCTGCAACTACCTGCTCGTTATAAGCTATTGTTGTGGCAAGGCTTTCAGCTGTTTTATCAAAGCCGCCGTTGAGTGTCTGAAGCTGTGTGGGGAGATCTTTGAGCTGGGATTGCATTTTTGAGAGTCCGCCGTAAAGCTGTGATGCTCCGCCATTGAGCTGAGCTGCGCCGTTTGCGAGTGTACCTTGCTTGGTCTTATCAAGCTGCTGGGTCATACTTGATGAAAGCTGAGCTGCGCCGTCCTGGAGCTTTGCTACGCCTTGCTGAGCCTGCGCAAGTCCTGCTGAGAGCTTTGATGAGCCGCTGTAAAGATCAGATGCACCCTTGGAAACGTCCTGCGCTCCCTTCTGAAGCTGTGAGGCACCTGTTGTAAGCTCGGGGAGCTTGGTGTTGATCTGTGAAAGTCCGTCGGAGATCTGCTTTGTGCCCTTTGAAAGCTCGGTGGCACCTGTTTGCGCTTCGCCGAGTTTGGCTGCAAGGGTATTTGCGCCGGTTTTAAGCTCGCCGATGCCTGATGTGAGCTGTGTTGTAGAGGCGTAAAGGGTCTTTGCACCGGCAGAAAGCTGTGAAGCACCGCTGTTTGCATCTTTAAGACCGCCGTTGAGTGTTCCTGCGCCTGTATAAAGCTTACCTGCGCCGTCTGTCAGCTGCTTTGCGCCTGTTTGAAGCTGTGAAACGCCGGTAGTGAGTGCTGGGATATTCTTATTGACCTCAGCAAGTCCGTCGGAGATCTGTTTTGTGCCCTTTGAAAGCTCGACTGCGCCTTTTTGAGCTTCGCCGAGTTTGGCTGCAAGGGTATTTGCTCCTGTTTTGAGTTCACCGATACCGGATGTGAGCTGTGTTGTTGAGGAGTACAGTGTCTTTGCACCGTCTGAAAGTGCAGCAGCGCCGCTGTTTGCGTCTTTAAGACCGTTGTTGAGTGTTCCGGCGCCGGTATAGAGCTTATTTACGCCGTCTGTGAGTGCGGCTGTACCGTTGTTGAGGGTATTGAGTCCGGAGTGGAGCTGTGAAGCGCCGTTAGCGAGCTTTTCTGCACCGTCGGAAACTTCCTTGAGCTTTTCATCGACTGCTTTGATGATATCCTGCGCATCAAAGTCAGCTTTTGAAAGCAGGTTGCTCGTTGCGAGGGTGAGCACGGTCGGCATCTCAAAATTCTTTACATCGGCAGTTATTTCGATATACTCGGGGATATCTGCGCCGGAAGCTTCAAGCTTTCCGGAGATATCGGGTGCATTCTTTTTGAGATCATCCTTGATCTTTGAGAATCCGATACTGTCCTTGAGTCCGGGGATCGCTATGCCGACGAATATCTGCTTGCTGCCGTCAGAGAGGATCTTGCCGTTGGTGATCTCGATATTTGAGAATATCTCTGCATCGAGGATAGAGCCGGTGGTCATTACAAACGGAACGCTGACCTCCTGCTGCTTTCCGTCTACGGTCACGGTCTGCTTTGCGTTGTTGGTAAAGTCGTATCTGATCTTTATTTTTCCGCTTTTGCCTGCAAGTTCGTCGGGGCTGATATCCTGTCCGTCAAGCTTATATGTGACTTTCATATCCACAGGAACATCACCTGTATAGTTACCTTTATAATAGATATCTCCGCCGTCGGTCTTCCATTTTATATCGTTGCCTGAACGCTCGAAGCTTTCGTCGGTCTTGGTATTTTCGATATCGGAAAGCTTGGAGACATCGGGAAGCTCTTTAAGCCCCTTGGGGTTTTTGAGCCAGTTGCTGACTATGACCTTATCCTTGCTGCCGTTGGCTTTGGTCATAACATAGACGGTTTCTTCTTTATAATTCTTGCCGTTTTCGTCCTTGGCTTTAGTGGTATCCTCAGTCTGAGTGCTTGCGGACTTTGTATCTTTATCTTCGTCTTTTTTATCGTTTGCAAGAGCATACATTCCTGTGCAGCCTGCTGAGAGCAGAACTGCCATTGCTCCGGCTATGACCTTTGAATATGTTTTCATGATTGATTCTCTCCTTTACCCTTTATTTATTTGAACGAAGGCATCTGTATTCCATGCCCCTGTTTTTTGGCTGATCTTGCATTTTTCATTCCGAATGTCGAGTGGATTATTACTTTGTCAAACAGCATCAGCATTGACGGAAGAACAAGTATTACCGTGAACATACTGATTATCGCACCTCTTGAAAGGAGACTGCAAAGCTGTGAGATCATATCTACACGAGAGTAGACGCCGACTCCGAAGGTCGCTGCGAAAAAGCCAAGCGCAGATACGATGATAGACTTTATTGAAGTGCTGAGTGCGATCGTTATGGCATCGGTCTTACTGTGTCCGGAGATCCTTTCGGATTTGTAACGTGTGGACATAAGTATCGCATAGTCAACTGTTGCACCGAGCTGGATAGTACCGATGACTATCGAGGCGATGAAAGGTATGGTCGTATGCAGGTAGCAGGTAAGACCCATATTTACAAAGATCGCAAACTCGATGACTGAAACGAGTATCAGCGGCAGCGAGAAGGAACGCAGTACAAAGAATATTATGAGGAATATTGCAAGGATCGAAACTGCGCTGACGACTTTGAAGTCATGGTCGGTGATGTTGATAAGATCCTTTGTACATGGTGCTTCGCCGATTATCATTCCTTTAGGATCGTACTTTTTGAGGATATCCTCAAGAGTATCTATCTGATTGTTTACATTATCTGATGCGGTTTTGTACTCACTGCCTATCAGGACCATCTGCCAGTTCTTTGACTTGAGTACCTCGGTAAGCTTCTCGGGGATAACGTCCATAGGGATATTGGGTCCGAGGACAGAGCTGAGTCCGAGAGAAAACTTGACGCCATCGACCTTATTCATCTCGTTGAGCATGTTGTTCATATTCTTCGGACTGAGGTCGGCATCACACAGAAGAATGTGTGTGGTGGACATATGGAACTCTTCCTCGAGCTTTGTGTTTGCCACGATACTGTCAAGATCCTTCGGAAGAGTTGCGGTCAGGTCGTAGTAGACATTTGTATGAGTATAGCCGTAGACTGCGGGGATCAGCACTACCAAAAAGGCGGTGATGCACACTGCACGATGCTTGATGATGAACTTTGAGAGCTTATCGAGATTCGGGATAAGGTCACGGTGCATTGTTTTTGTGAGAGCCTTATCAAATATAAGTATCATTGCAGGGAGGACTGTTACGCAGGCGATAACACCGATGATAACGCCCTTTGCCATTACGATACCCATATCAAGTCCGAGTTTGTAGGACATAAAGCAGAGTGCGAGGAAGCCTGCAACGGTGGTTATTGAGCTTCCGACAACGGAGCTGATGGTCTTGGATATTGCAACTGCCATTGCTTCGTTGTTATCTCCGGGGTGATTTTGCTGCTGTTCCTTATAGCTGTGCCACAGGAAGATAGAGTAGTCGATGGTAACTCCGAGCTGGAGGACTGCGGTAAGCGCCTGTGTAATAAAGGAAATCTCACCGAGGAAGAAGTTTGTGCCCAGGTTATAAAGGACTGCCATTCCCACGCTGAGCATGAAAAACAGCGGGATAAGGAACGAATCCATTGTGAGTGCGAGCACAAGACTTGTCAGGCAGGTAGCAAGTATCACATAGCCTGTTGTTTCGTCTATCGTAAGATCTTTTATATCGCTTATTGCTGCGGTCATTCCTGCAACGAAGCACTGCTTGCCGGCGATGGATTTTATCTCGTTGAGTGCGTTGAGGCTCTCGTCGGCTGCGGACGTTTCGTCAAAGAATACCGCCATAAGCGTTGCGTTATCTGAATTGAAAAAGTCATACAGCTTTTTTGGAAGGACCTCTTTTGGCAGGTTGATGTCGGCGATCGAATCGTACCACACAACATCACAGACATGATCGACGTCTTTGAACTTCTGTTCAAGTTTTTTTACGTCCTTGTCCTGCATTCCGTCTATCATGACGAACGCAAAACCACCTTTTCCGAAATTCTCCATCATGATGTCCTGACCCCTCATTGTGTCAAGGTCACCCGGAAGGTAGGACAGGATATCGTAGTTTATCCTTGTTCCCAGCATTCCCAGCAATGATGGTACGAGCAAGATTATCGACAAAATCAATATAACAAATCTGCCCTTGACTATCGCTTTGCCAAGCTTATACATTTGTCATTACCCCTTTCAAATGCCCATTGTTAAACATTTTAAAAAATCTGACCAATGGTCATTTAATTCATAGTACACATTGTAGCACAAAAATGACCGATAGTCAATATCTTAAAACAAAAAAATTGACCGATGGTCAGATTTTTGTATACTTCAACAATGATACAAGCAGAATCAAAATGACTATTGGTCATTTTTACATCTTGACAAGCTGTTGGTTAAGTTTTATAATCTACTTAACATTAAAAATTGCGTTATTATGCACAAGGAGTTGATAGCAATGGGCAAGCTTGACGCAAACAAGAAACAAAAAGAGACATCGCTGCTGGACACAGCATTCAATCTGTTCACCACAAAGGGTCTGAACAAGACATCTATCTCGGAAATTGTCAGCAACGCCGGTGTTGCAAAGGGGACGTTCTATTTGTATTTCAAGGACAAGTACGATCTGCGCAACAGGCTTATTTCACACAAGTCCTCGCAGCTTTTCAAGCAGGCGATCAGTCAGATGAAGTCAAGTGATATGCAGCACTCTTTTGAAGGCGATATTATTTTTGTGATCGACAACATTATCAATCAGCTGACTGAAAACAAGGCTACGCTCAATTTTATTTCTAAAAATCTCAGCTGGGGCGTGTTCAAGAACGCTCTGACGACTAAAACCAACGAAAAAGATGTTGATTTTGCTGATGTTTACAATATGATAATTGAGAACGCTCCGAACACAGTCAAGGATCCGGAGATAATGGTGTTTATGATTATCGAACTCGTCAGCTCGACCTGCTACTCGGCTATCCTGTACTCTGAACCGTGTGATATCGGAACTCTTAAACCATATCTGTATCATAATATCAAGCATATCCTGCACGATCATATTGACTACTAAGCTTTAAATCAGAATTTGCCGCCGCTGCGGCGCGCGTGTCCGTCGCATATCAGTATGAGATGACAACCTCCTTTGTGCCACTCCGGGCTTTCATTTTGTTAGTATGGTATAATAACAGGTTTTTCGGTCAAGCCTTTTCTCGTAAAAAAGGCTTGCGGGTCGAGGGCAGAGCCCTCGCC
>CADAHS010000021.1 GCA_902787825.1 uncultured Ruminococcus sp.
AAAATCATTAAGAGTTTTAGGAAAAGGGCTTGGGGAATAACCCTTTTGCAAAAGGGTTTTCCCCAAAAATCATTTATAATACTTCTGTATAAGTACAGCACTTAATGTCCACGCTGTTTTTATTTTACCAAACAGCTTATCATTCATCAAAAAGCGGTGTTGAGAAGTATCTTTCCGCAGTATCGGGAAGCACGGTAACGACGACCTTGCCTTTGCCGAGCTTTTTAGCAAGCTTTTTTGCAGCAGCGACATTCGTTCCGCTGGATATACCGCACATTATTCCTTCAAGTCTTGCAAGGTCTTTTGCGGTGTTGATAGCTTCGTCGTCGGTAACAATATAGATATTGCTGTATATACCAAGGTCGAGATTGTCGGGGATAATTCCGTCGCCTATGCCCATTTGCAAGTGTGTTCCGACCGTACCGCCGGCAAGGATCGCAGCATTTTCCGGCTCGACTGCCCAGATCTCGATATTGGGGTACTGTGCTTTGAGCACCTGACCGATGCCGCTGATAGTTCCCCCCGTTCCGATACCCGAGCAAAAGCCGTCAATGCGGCAGCCAGCCTGTTCAAGGATCTCCACCCCGGTATGGTACTTGTGAGCCAACGGGTTTGCGGGGTTTGAGAACTGCTGGGGAACGAACACCTTCGGGTCCTTGGCAGCCATATCCTCAGCCATTTTCACGCACTTGTCCATACATTTGCCGATATTCCCCTCGTCGTGGACAAGGATGACCTCAGCGCCGTAGTGCCGAACAAGCTTTCGCCTTTCCTCACTCACCGAGTCGGGCATAATGATAATAGTCTTATACCCCCTGACTGCGCCGATAAGCGCAAGACCGATACCCTGATTTCCCGAAGTCGGCTCGACGATAATTGTATCTCTGTTTACAAGTCCGTTCTTTTCGGCATCGAGGATCATATTATAGGCGGTTCTTGTTTTGATCGAACCACCGACATTGAGTCCTTCAAACTTTACGAGAATGTCGGCGCTGTCCTCATCGACCATTCGACTGAGGCGGACAAGCGGCGTATGTCCGACATATTCCAGAATATTATTATAGATCATCATTCAACCTCCAGCATTAGATAGTTATATTGTACCACATTTTCGTAGATTTTGCAACTAAAAGATGCCGGTACGGAGAGCTTTTGTTATTACGCCACGAAGCTGGACGCCGGTCATAGGCAAATCAAGCTCGCTGGCGGTCTGCGCCCAGCTGTGGAGCCGCTGTGTGTTATCGTTAAAATAGCGGTGTCTGACGACTTTTCTGACGAAAGGGCTGGGGATCTCCTCGAGGCTTTTTTCAAGCTCACGCTTTCTGAGCATCACCTTTGAAAGTTCCAGCCACAGGTCGATCATTTTGCAGCGTCCACGCTTATAATCCCTGTCGATAAGCTCCGGCTGGATCTCACGCTGTTTAGCGAGCTTTTCGACACGCATTGCGCTTTGGGTCAGCTCGAGGATCTCACGTTTAAGCAGTTTTTCTCTGTAAACATAGCTTTTGTAGCGTCCAAGCTCTCTTGTATCAAGCTCTGCACACGGCTTTGTCTGCTCATTTATCCGGGTGATATTCATTATTTTATTATATGTTTCAAGCATATCTATTGCTGTAAAGAACTCTTTTGCACTCATTTGCGTCCTCCTGTTCGTTTCAAACAAATCTTCCACGCTGTCGGGGCAACAGCTGAAACTTCAGAAATTCCACACTTTTCCTTGTTTCTGATATTATTATACAACATTTGTTTTGATTTGTCAAGAACATATGTTCGATATGAATACATTTATTTGTACAAAAAAGAAAACCCACGCAGCAGCGCAGGTTTTCAGGTGTTTAAAGATCATTCAGGCACATACTGTGTACCAAAAGAAATGCTCTGAGCTTCAGAAGGAGTTTTAGGCGGATTAGGATACTGTCCTACGATCTGACCAGCGGTCGAGTCATTTCTTGGAGCCCACTGTGCAAATCCTACTGCACCATCGTCGTCCATTCTCAGTGCGATAGCACCGGAATCCTCGCCGTCGTCCTTCAATGCATCAGCAACAGCGTGGCAGACCTTAGCCGAATAGTCGTTACCGGTGACTTTAGTCTTTAGCTCGCTGACTTCCCATTTAGTAAAGAAAGTTTCCGAGTCCTCACCGTCACCGATACAGATCGCAGCCTGGCTCTTTGCAGTTGTGAAGATAAGCTTTGCATTAGCATTGGCAGCTTTAAGCCTTGCCTTCTTGACATAGTTCATCATTGTGGGGATCAGGATAGCCGCCAACACTCCAATTATGGCAATGACTACCACAAGCTCCACAAGGGTGAACCCTTTGCGGTTCTTAGTATTCATAATTTCCCTCCGTAATCTAACGCCGAAGCGTCCCCAATAGATACGAATTACACTCATAATTCCAATTACATTATAACAGATAATCAAAAAATGTCAATAGGTTTGTGCCGTAACGAATTTATTTTACATATTTAATGAAAAAAGTCCAAAAAAGAACGGCTGCCGAAGCAACCGTTCTTGATGTTCTTTAGAAGAAGCTTATTTCGTTAAGGATTAGCCCTTAGTACCGAATGTGAAGCCTTCAGCGTCAGAAACTTCCTTAGCAGGATCAGGGAACTGTCCAGTGATCTGACCAGTTGTTGTGCTGTTTGTCTGCCACTGAGCAAAGTTGCCTGTAGCGTCATCAGCCTGCTGCCATACTACTACGCACCAGCCAGCGCCGTCGCCGTTGTCCTTGAGTGCATCATAAACAGCTGCCTTAAGGATATTGCTGTCGCCGTTCCATCCGTTGATCTCAACAGGTGTGGTCTCATTCAGGTCATCGATCTCGTCGCCGTCAGCGATCTTGTCAGCACCCTTGTTGTTAACTGTTGTGAAAACGAGCTTAGCGTTAGCGTTAGCTGTCTTCAGTCTTGACTTCTTAACATAGTTAAGCATTGTAGGAATGAGGATAGCTGCCAGAACACCGATGATTGCGATAACTACTACGAGCTCAACGAGTGTGAAGCCCTTCTTGTTTGACTTTCTCATAGAAAATCCCTCCATAATAAAATTTAATATTAAAAGCATTGCACCCCAATATGCAATGAACTTTCCATAGATCACTGACCTTTAAGGTCATCGGCTAAGTGCTTTGTGTTCCTTAGCTTGATTATCATTATACTCGAAATATCTGATTTGTCAATAGTTTTTTGCAAAGTTTTTTGAAGTTTGTGCAAATTGACAAATTCGGACGTTCCGTTCGGATATATTCGCCAAAATGTTTAACATATTGTACTAATTGAACATTTGACAAAAGAAAAACAATTATTTGTAATCTATTGAGTTACATTTCACTGCATTTCTCCTGTTGACAATGCATAGTATACAACATAGAAATCAATTTGTCAATAGGTTTGACCAAATTTGTTGAAAATATCACAAAAAATTATTTCTAAAGCTGTCAAAAAGGCAAAACGTACAAAAAATATTTACACGCTGTACATCTTACAGTCAAACAAATGGTCCAAAAACTGCCGCTGTGAGGGCATTTGGGGCACAGCTCACGCTGCGGATCACGCCGATATGTGCACTATACACAAAAAGAAGCCCGACAGGCGAGCTTCTTTTACAGATTTCAGATCGAACCGATCGCTTTTGCGAGTGCGCTGACCTGCAAGGGGGTATTGAATACGGACGGTGAAAATCTCACCACGCCCTGTTCGGTCGTTGCGAGAGTGCGGTGGGCAAGCGCTGCACACTGCAGTCCCCCTCTGAGCGCAAATCCCTTCTGCGAGAGCTTTTGTGCGACCTCTTCGGAATGCACATCTGCGATATTGAAGGCGGTCACAGGGAGTCTGGGGACGTTTTGCTCGTAGATCTTCACACGTTTATCCCGTGAAAGCAGCTGTTCAAACTGATCGCATAGTTTTTTTTCGTGGCGCAGGATCGCTTGCGGAGTTTTTTTGCGCACAAACCGCAGACCTTCGCCAAGCCCGATGATGCCGACGGTATTGATAGTACCGCTTTCGAGCCTTTCGGGCAGAAAGCCGGTCTGCTCCAGCTGTGCAGAGGTGGCACCGGTCCCGCCCTCGATTATTGTGGAAAGTGCATAATTTCCGTTTGTGACGAGAAGCCCTGTTCCTGTCGGTCCGTAGAGCGATTTATGGCCTGCGGTACAGATAAAGTCAAAGCCGTCGTCGAGTGTTATATCCAGCACGCCCGCCGCCTGCGCCGCATCGCCGATAAAGCAGATGCCGCGGCGTTTGCACATCTGCGCAAGTCTGCGGTACGGCAGCACTCTGCCGGTGACGTTGGAAGCGACGGTACACACCAGTGCACGGGTATCATGGCGGACGAGCTTTTCAAAGTTTTCAAGCGTCAGATCATCGTCATTTGTGACCTGCGCCACAGAGAAATCGACCCCTCGCATTTTCCACAATGCATAGACAGGTCTTGCGACGGCGTTGTGCTCATAGTCGGAAATTATGACATGGCCGCCGTACTGAGCGATGCCTTTGATCGCCATATTCAGTGCGAAGGTACAATTCTGCGTAAAAGCGACATTTTCGACCTGTGCGTGAAAAAAATCAGCCGCAAGCTGTCTGACATCAAAGACTTTTTGCGCCGCTTCCTCAGAAAGCCTGTGCCCTCCCCTGCCGGGATTGCCGCCGTAACGGCTGACTGCCGCAGACACGGCTCTTGCCACGCTTTCGGGCTTTGGAAAGCTGGTGGCTGAGTTGTCAAAATTTATCATAGATTATCTCCTGTCAGATCTGTATAACACTTCTGTATGGTATATTCAGCCTGTCAAGCTGTGCGGTGATCCTCTCGGGAGGATCCTTGACTCTGAGCGAATATCCGCAGCCTGAGCCTGCATTTTTGGGCGTTTTTTCTATCTCGCAGAAAATCCCAAGACCATTGAGCAGTTTCTTTGCTTTCATGGCATAGGTTATCGAAGTCATTGTGATGAGCGTTTTTTTCAAAGCGTACCCTCCTTTAGTTTTTTATCCGTCTGTGAAGCAGTATCGGACAATTCATTATATGCACGCCGGGGGTATGATGACAAAAAAAGAGAACCGCACCTTGCAGTTCTCTTTATATAGTATATATATTTCATCAGAAATTGTAAAGATAATCTCTGAACAGGTCGCTGTAATTTTTGTACTGCTGTTCATAGTCGTTAGTGGAGGTGTCCTCCTCGGCATTGCTTGCCTCGTCCAGCTTTACCTGAAGGTCGACCATTTTCCCATCTCTGTAAACTGTGATCTTCACGGTATCTCCGACCTTGCACTTATTCTTGACGGCATTAAGCTCAGACAGCGATGTGATAGCAGTATCATTGATACCTATGATTATATCGTTCTTCTTTATGCCGCCCTTTTCGGCGCCACTGCCTTTGGTGACGCTGGTCACCTGGTATCCCCTGGGGACATTATAGTACTCGGCATAGGTCGCAGATACATTTCTTCCTGCCACGCCAAGGCTGGGTCTTTTGACAAAGCCGTTTTCCATAAGGCTCCTGATTATCGGCATCGCTTCGTCTATCGGGATAGCAAATCCGAGTCCCTCGCCGTAGGTATTGGAGACCTTTGCAGAGGTGATGCCTATTACCTGTCCGTAAGCATTGATAAGCGGTCCGCCCGAGTTACCGTTATTTATGGAGGCATCGGTCTGGATAAGTGTCATCGTTCTGTCCTGGACGGTGAGAACTCTGTCCTTTGCGGAGATAATGCCCGAGGTTACAGAGTTTGCAAGTGAAAATCCGAGAGGATTTCCGATAACGATAGAGACCTCGCCGACTCTTATCTCAGAGGATTTTCCGAATTCGCAGGCGGTAAGATCCTGACCTGCACTTATTTTCAGAACGGCTATATCCGTCTGGCTGTCCTTTCCAACGATAGTTGCCTTATAAGTAAGATCCTCTTCCTTGACATTTTCGCTCTTTGCATAGGTCTTTGGCAGCAGGACCGAGACAGACTTTGCGCCGTTGACAACGTGAGCATTGGTGATGATATATCCGTCCTTGCTCATTACGATACCGCTTCCGGTCGCTGTTCCGTTTGAGAGGATACACGAGATGCCTACAACAGACGGTGAGACTTTTGTTACGATATCGGGGATAGACATTGCGTCCTTCGGGGTAGAGAGCTGGGCTATTGTCGGCAGATTGGATCTGTCGACCTCTGATGAGCTGTCGCTTGCGGAGGAGTCATTATCGTCTGATTTTCCCGAATTGGTTGCACCTGAGGCATTTGTGCTGACAGGGTTGCTGCCCGTGATAAGCGTATAGCCAACGACTGATGTTGTACCGATAGCTATGACGCTGAGAATAGCAACGATACCGGTAAGCACCTTTTTGCCTTTGGAAGCCTTAGGCTTTTTCGGTGAATAGTAAAACTCATTTGAGCTGCCTGACTGGTTGAACCTTGTATATCCGCTGTTGTCATAAAAACTATTATAGCCGCCGGAAGCCCTGTTCGGCTCGGAGAAGCTTGCGGAATTATAAGAATAGCTGCCCTTGTCGGTGCTGCCCGAACGGCTTGTTTTATTGTAATCATAATAATTATTATTAAAATCGTTCATATTCAATTCCTCCTGCTTCGCATTTTCCTGTTATACTTTATATTATACAGTACAATGTGATAGTTTTATGATAGTCAAAACAATGTTTAATGATTTTTGACAAAGCGTGACCTGTCAGATCAGATCCGTGCGGTCTATCGCTTTCCCGGTGTGCTCAATGTCCGGCGAACGGGTACGCAGCTTCAGAAGCTCATGCGTCAGTCTGCCGTCATCACACGATCTCAAGACCTCATAAAAATATACATATTCTCTCCTGTAAGCCGTCATAGACCGATACTCAAAAACATTACAGCAGTTATTATAGCACAGCCTTACGCATTTTTCAAGTCTTGTGCGAAATATCACGGCATTTTGTCAGACAAGAGAGCTGATGTCTTCATAGGAAAGCGAAGGCTGAAGGGCAAGATTTATAGCCATAGCGATATACTCTGCACCGTTTTGAACAAGTCTGTCCACGCCTCTTGGAGTGACCATCATAGTACCGTCTGCCGAGCTGTAATCAATGACCGTGGGAATACCTATCGCAATGCAGTTTGCGCCGAGAGTCCGCCTTGAAAGCTCTTTTCTTGAATTTGCAACGCCGCTTCCCGGGGAGATACCCGTGTCGGTGAGCTGTATCGTCCGGCCGAGATTGTGTGTTTCGCTGCAGGCAAGGGCGTCCACCGCAATGACCGTATCTGCGTCGATACGGCTGCAGGCGGCTTTGACAAGATCGCTTGCCTCAATGCCCGTCTGTCCGAGCACTCCGGGACGTATCACGCTGACCTCGGTCAGCTCACCCATATCCAGCTCATTACCGAGCTGTCTGATATGGCGTGTTGCAAAGACCCTTTGTGCACACAGCGGTCCGATCGCATCCGGCGTTATGCTCTGATTGCCAAGCCCTGCAACGAGCACTCCCCGTGCGTTTGGGGCAAGCAGATGTATCTCGTGCGCAATAAGCTGCGTGCGCAGCTTCATCACGTCGCTGTAATTCTCGATCCCCTCATCGGTCATTCTGACTGTAACATATCTGCCCACGGGCTTTCCAAGCTTTTCTGCGACTTGCTCGCTGAAAATGTGTATCCGCTGGATCTCCAGCTTAGCCTGCTCGTTCACTGCTGTGCGTGAGCCTACACCTTCGCAGTATATATCCCCTGCGCTGCTTATCACCTCAGAAGCCATATCTGTTCTTATTTTCATTGAGTTGTCCTCTTTTCACGGTTATTTTATGTATTTTCGTGCATACTGTCCATAAGGCAGAAAGATGCGATAGCAAAATTTGTGATCTTTTTTGCGAAAAAAGCTTGCAATTCGCACTCAGATGTGCTAAAATATAATGCAAGGCTTGTTTATTAAGGGTAGCTGCATCTCCTCTCAGTCTGTAGCTAACTTATCCAAATAAGTGCGAATTTATTCATTAGGATCAGGAGGTGTCGGTATGCCAAACATTAAGTCTGCTAAGAAGAGAGTTAAGGTAATTGCAACAAGAACTGCAAGAAACAAGGCTATCAAGTCTGACCTCAAGACAGCTCTCAAAAAGGCTGACGCAGCAGTAAACGACAATGCCGAGAACAAGGCTGAGGTCGTAAGAGCTGCTATCAAGAAGGTTGATATGGCTTGCACAAAGGGAATCATGCACAAGAACAAGGCAGCCAGAAAGAAGTCACAGCTTGCTAAGAAGCTCGGCTAAAAAGAAGATCAACGCCATCCATTGTGGGTGGCGTTTTTTTTAGAGGTAAGAAGTAAGAAATAAGATTTAGAGGTAAGAGGCGGAAAAAAAATTCCGCTGCATTTGACAATATTATATTAATATAGTATAATACTAAGGCATTACCACACAACTGCTGTGCGGTGCTGCCTTAATGCTTTAATACTTTATTATGGTGGTGTAAAAATGGATTGGGAGGCAATAAAAAAAGTAACGGGGATCTTGTTTGACTATCTTCCGAACACCCTGAAGCTTTTTACGATAACACTTTTATTCTCAATACCGGTCGGAATGTTGGTAACAATGCTCAAAAAGTGCCGGTTCAAGCCTGTTGCGTGGCTGACGAATCTTTATATTCTGATAATGCGAGGCACACCTCTGATGCTTCAGATAATTGCGATCTACTACGCTGTGCCGATGCTCAAGGCTAACTTTGCATCAGGCTCGGACGGTTTTTTCGCAAGCTTTGTAAACAGCATTGATACCCGAAGCGACAGCTATATGTTCACTGCTTTGTGCGTTGCGTTCGTACTGAACTATGCGGCGTATTTTGCTGAGATATTCAGAGGAGGTGTTGACTCGATACCTAAAGGGCAATATGAGGCGGCTTCAATGCTTGGAATGACAAAGATGCAGACGTTTATCCGCATAATCCTGCCGCAGGTCACAAAAAGAGTCGTTCCTGCTACTGCAAACGAGGTCATCACGCTGGTGAAGGACACCTCGCTTGCAAATGTTATCGCTTACGCTGAGATAACCATGAAGGCAAAGCAGCAGATGAACACATACAGTTCTATCATTCCGCTGTTCATCGCAGGTTTGTTCTATTTTGTGCTCAATGCGATCGTTACGGTGATCTTTTCTCTCATAGAAAAGAAATTCAACTACTATAAATAAGGAGGACTTGAAGTTGGCTATTCTTGAAGTTAAAAATATCGCCAAAAGCTTTGACGGAAATCAGGTCCTCAAGGATATCTCATTCAATGTTGAGCAGGGTCAGGTGGTTGCGATAATCGGACCGTCAGGAAGCGGAAAATCAACGCTGCTGCGGTGTATCAACCAGCTTGAAAAAGCCGACGGCGGAGAGATATGCGTTGACGGGACAAGAATGTTTTACACAGACAGCGAGAGAAACAAGGTGGTTTACGCATCAAAGCAGGAGCTGCGTGACATAAGGCTGAAGATCGGTCTTGTGTTTCAGAATTTCAACCTGTTCCCGCACTTCAATGTTATGCACAATATCACCGAGGCACCTGTGCACGTTCTGAAAAAATCAAAAGAAGATGCTGAAAAGCAGGCAATGGAGCTGCTTGAAAAAATGGGGCTGACAGGCAAGGAAAAAGCCTATCCCTGCGAGCTTTCAGGCGGACAGCAGCAGAGAGTTTCCATTGCAAGGGCACTGGCTTTGAAGCCACAGATACTGTTTTTTGACGAGCCGACCTCGGCTCTTGACCCTGAGCTTACGGGCGAGATACTCAAAGTAATAAAGGAGCTTGCCAAGGAAAAGATGACTATGGTCATCGTCACGCATGAAATGGCGTTTGCAAGAGATGTTGCAAACCACGTTATCTTTATGGACGAGGGCTATATCGTTGAGGAAGGCTCTCCCGATGAACTGTTCGGCAACACCCAAAACGACAGGACAAAGCAGTTTCTTGCAAGATTCAAGGACTGATATCGCAGGAGGAAAAAGATGCAGGAATTTGAATATATGCTCACTCAGGACGAATGCTATACCGTGTGCAGCTACAAAGGCGATGAGCAAAGTGTGGTCATACCTGCGGTGTTCCTTGGCAGACCGGTCACGATACTTTATGACAGGCTGTTCAAAGGGCATAAAGAGATCACAAGCATATCTATACCGGATTGCATTACCGATATAGGCAGTTTCGTTTTCGATGGCTGCGAGGGACTGCACAGCATCACTTTGCCAAAAGCGCTCACGTCGCTGTGGTCATATGCATTCGCAAGATGCAGCTTTGAGGAGCTGACGATACCTGCGGGAGTTGAAACAGCACCGCCGTTTCTGTTCAAAGACTGCAAGCGGCTGAAAAAGGTAACTTTCCTTGGGAATATGAAAAAGGTGCATAACTACTCATTCTGCGGCTGTAACAAAAGCATTGTCATCCAGGGCGCAGACAACGCCGTTGTCGGTGATGATATATTCGGAGATAAACTTGAAAACAAATGAACACTAACGAGGTGATCGGCATGAAAAAATTTGATGTTAAGGACATTATCAGGCAGGCTTGCGAATGGATAGTGGATTTCTTTGAGAAAAACGGCAAGGGCTGCAACGCCATTGTCGGCATTTCCGGCGGAAAGGATTCCTCTGTTGCTGCGGCACTTTGCGTCAAGGCGCTGGGCAGGGACAGGGTCATCGGTGTGCTTATGCCAAACGGCGTGCAAAGCGACATTGAAGATGCGCAGAAGCTCGTTGCACATCTTGGGATCAAAAGCTATACGGTGAACATAAAGGACGCTTTCGAGGGTCTGGTGAACGCTATGCCAAAGGAGCTGGAGTTCACGACGCAGGCAAGGGTCAATCTGCCGCCGAGACTGAGAATGTCAACGCTTTACGCTGTTGGACAGTGCTGCAACGGGCGTGTGGTAAACACCTGCAACCTGTCTGAGGACTGGGTCGGCTACTCGACACGCTACGGCGATGCCGCAGGAGATTTCAGTCCGCTGTCACACCTCACGGTCACTGAGGTAAAGCTGATAGGCAAAGAGCTCGGGCTGCCGACGGAGCTTGTGGAAAAAGTTCCGAGCGACGGACTTTCGGGCAGATCTGACGAGGACAATCTCGGCTTCACCTACGCTGTGCTTGATAAGTACATCAGAACAGGCGTGTGCGAGGACGAAAAGACCAAGGCACTCATCGACCGCAAACACGAGCTTAACCTGTTCAAGCTGCAGCTGATGCCGTCGTTTGACCCTCAATTCTGATACTCAAAAAATTCACCGAATGTTCTTGCAATTTGCATTACTTGGGTGTATAATATAAATGATAGAGCGAGGATCGAACATCTTATCTCTTATATATTTCATTTCATCTGAACGGGAGCTTGTGCGGACAGGCTGAGAAAAAGGTGGTGACCTTTGACCGTAGACCTGATTTGGGTAATGCCAACGGTAGGTACTTGGAGATAACAAGCATTTTACAGAGCTGCCCGAATGAGCAGCTCTTTTTTAGATGCATTGACCGGGATACAGCTTGGCAGATCTTATCTATCACATCTATGATCAACAATTACGGAAAGGACGGCGATAACAGCGTTCCCGACGGCTCGGGCGGATAGAAGGGGAGCTCCTTGTGTCTTGTATTTTTGCGATGGGAACCCGTGTTTCGGGGTGAGAGGCAGAAATTGATCTGCGACCGAAAATTATATGCGAAAAGAGGATATTCAGGTGAAAGGTTCAAAGAATCTTATTAAAATGGTCGTGCTCTCCATGCTCATAGCCTTAGGCGTTGTTATCTCGCCTATACTCAGAGTTGAGGGTATGTGCCCGATGGCTCATTTGATCAACATTGTTTGTTCGGTGCTTTTAGGACCGTGGTACTCGCTTTTGTGCGCAACGCTTATCGGAATAATCCGTATGGCGTTCATGGGGATACCGCCGCTTGCGCTCACAGGCGCTGTGTTCGGCGCTTTCCTGTCGGGCGTGCTGTACCGTGTGTCAAAGGGAAAGATAATCTGTGCGGTACTGGGTGAGATCATCGGCACGGGAATAATCGGTGCGGTAGTTTCCTACCCTGTTATGCGCTTTATCTGGGGACGTGACGGACTTGGCTGGGTTTTCTACATACCATCATTCGTCGCAGGAACGCTCATCGGCGGAAGCATCGCTTACTTCTTTCTCAGAAAGCTCGCCGACACAGGCAATCTTACAAAGATGCAGAAAATGCTTGGCTCGCCTGCGTTTGCAGACAACAGCAGCATACTTTCAAGCTCGCTGACGATAGCAGCCTTTGGTGCGATAGCTTTCGTTGTCATTGAGGTAGTTTCGGGAATGTTCAAGCTCAGCACAAAGGTGACTCAGTACGCTGCCTATGGCTCACTGATAGCGTTTGCCTGCATCGCACTCATTTACTTTATCATCAAAAAACTCGGAGGGAATAAGGTTGCAGCAGATAAATGACATTCGTTCGGCGCTGAAGCAGAACGCTCCGCTGATTCACTGCATTACAAACCCTATCTCGATAAACCAATGCGCAAACGTGATTCTTTCTGCGGGTGCAAGACCAATGATGGCTGAGCACCCCGAGGAAGCTGCTGAGATAACTAAAACAGCCGGTGCGGTGATGCTCAATCTTGGCAACCTCACCGACGTGCGCAAGCAGTCAATGCTCATAAGCGCAGCGCAGGCAAAACAAAGCGGTACTGCGTTCATTCTTGATATATGCGGCGCAGCCTGTCTGCCGACACGAAGAGAATACGCACTGAGACTTATCAACACTTCCCTGCCCACAGTTATCAAAGGAAATTACTCAGAGATAATGGCACTGGCAGATGACAGCTACAGCTCAACCGGAGTTGATGCTGACAAAAAACTGACTTTACAGGCAGTTTCGCAAAGCGCAGGTGAGCTTGCAAAAAAGCTTGCAGCGGTGATACTTGCAAGCGGCGAAACTGACATCATCACCGACGGCACCAGCACAGCCTATGTACACAACGGCTGCGCACAGCTCGGCTCGGTCACCGGCACAGGCTGTATGCAGGGTGCACTTTGTGCGGCGTATTTGTCGGCTGCAAACGGTTTTGATGCGGCTGCGGCGGCAAGCGTGGTGTTCGGCATCTGCGGACAGCTCGCACAGACGCAGAAAGGCTCTGGCAGCTTTATGGTCAATCTTCTCGATGCGCTTTCAACGGTTGACGGCGGCACTATCGACAGGCTGACAGATATTACTTTTGATAAGCAAAACTGAACTGCACTACGGAGGAAGGGCAATGAAAGACCTCGATACAAGAATATATTTTATCACTGACAGCACACCCTACACTGAGGAAGAATTCCTTGCAAGGGTACGCAGTGCGCTCAGAGGCGGCGTTAGCCTCATTCAGCTGCGTGAAAAGCAACGCACGACAAGGGAGTACATCAGGCTTGCCGAAAAGGTGAACGAAATCGTAAAAGAGTTCGGTGTGCCGCTGATAATCGACGACCGGATCGACGTTGCTATGGCAGCAGGCGTAAAGGGTGTACATCTCGGACAGAGCGATATGCCGATAAAGACTGCGAGGAAAATCCTCGGTGAGGACTTTATCATCGGAGCGACCGCAAAGACCGTAGAGCAGGCACTTGAAGCCTTTGAGCAGGGTGCGGATTATCTCGGAGTGGGCGCTATCTACCCCACGACCACAAAGGTAAAAACGGTGCTGACCTCAACACAGATGCTTGATAAGATCTGCAAGGCTGTGCCTATCCCCGTAAACGCTATCGGCGGACTAAACAAGGATAACATCGACGTTCTCAAAGGTATCGGGATAAGCGGTATCTGCGCAGTATCGGCGATAATGAAGGCTGACGATCCCGAAAATGCGGTAAAAGAGCTTTCAGCGGCAGTAAAGGCAAAGCTGGGGATATAAAACACAAAATATCGGGGAGTAATAAATGATACTGTTAGTTGTAGATACACAAAAAGGGTGCTTTGACGAGAGGCTGTATGCGTTTGAAACGGTCAGGAAGAATATCAGACAGCTGATCGACGCAGCGCGCGAGAATGGCGTTGAGGTCATATATATTCAGCACGATGACGGTCCCGGGACTGATCTGGATAAGTCTTGTGACAACTATGAAATATATGATGAATTTGCACCCAGAAGCGATGAAAGGCGTTTTGAAAAGAACGTAAACAGCGCTTTTCACCCAATGACGGGATTAACAGAATACCTGCACTCCAAGGGTGAAAAGGATATTATAACGATCGGTGTATCGACAGATTACTGTATGGACGCAACAATAAAAAGCGGATTTGAAAAAGGGTTCAGCATATTTGTTCCTTCATACACCAACTCGACCTATGACAACCCCTATTTTGATAAGGAAACTGCATACAGGTATTACAATGAATTTATGTGGGGAAAACGTTACGCAAGGATAATTACTGTTGAACAAGCATTACAGCTGCTGCGGTCTGAAATAACAGCGGCGGATATATAAAGGGCAGTTTCGGCTGCGGCATGGTATGCGGCGGCAAATTCTGATATACAGGAGAAGTGAACTATGAAAACAGCGTTGACGATAGCAGGCAGCGACAGCTGCGGAGGAGCAGGGATACAGGCTGACATCAAAACTATGACGATGAACGGCGTTTACGCCATGAGTGCGATAACGGCGCTCACTGCGCAGAACACTACGGGCGTTCGCTCAATAATGGAGGCTTCCCCTGAATTTCTTGCGCAGCAGCTCGATGCTGTTTTTGAGGACATCTTCCCCGATGCCGTAAAGATAGGTATGGTATCTTCAAGCGGACTTGTTCAGGTCATTGCCGACAAGCTTTGTGAATACAAGGCAAAAAATATAGTCGCAGACCCTGTAATGGTTGCGACCAGCGGCTCGGCGCTGATAAAGACCGATGCAATAAAAACACTGACAGATAGAATTCTTCCTATGGCGACAGTTGTTACACCAAATATTCCCGAGGCGCAAGTGCTTTCGGGATTGGATATAAAAAACAGGGACGATATGAAAAAAGCCGCAGAGCTTATCAGGTCGCAGTACGGCTGTGCTGTGCTGCTAAAAGGTGGACACAGCGTTAATGACGCAAGCGATCTGCTTTGCTGGGAAAATGGCTTTGAGTGGTTTGAGGGCAAGCGGATCGACAATCCCAACACCCACGGAACAGGCTGCACGCTTTCAAGTGCGATCGCTTCAAATCTCGCAAAGGGATTTTCTCTTGGCGAGTCGGTAGGGCTTGCAAAGGAGTTTATCTCCGGGGCACTTGCAGCAATGCTGGATCTGGGCAATGGCAGCGGACCTATGGCTCACAATTTCGACCTGAAATCAAGATTTGCCAACGAAAAAAGCTGAAAGGAAGAAAGCAAATGAGAAATTACACCACGCAGATGGACGCTGCAAGGCAGGGCATCATCACACCCGAAATGAAGATCGTAGCAAAGAAGGAATACCGCACCGAGGAGGAGATCAGGGATCTTGTTGCAAAGGGGCAGGTCGCTATCTGCGCTAACAAGCTGCACAAGTGCATTGACCCCGAGGGCGTTGGCTCTATGCTGCGTACAAAGATCAATGTAAACCTCGGCGTTTCCCGTGACTGCAAGGATTACGACATTGAGATGAAAAAAGTTCAGGCAGCTGTTGATATGGGCGCTGAGGCGATAATGGATCTCTCCTCTCACGGAAACACCCAGCCGTTCAGGCAAAAGCTTACAAGCGAATGCAAAGCGATGATCGGCACTGTACCTGTCTATGACAGCGTTATCCACTACCAGCGTGACCTTGCAACGCTCAGTGCAAAGGACTTTATCGACGTTGTTCGTCTTCACGCTCAGGACGGTGTTGACTTTGTAACACTGCACTGTGGTATCACAAGAAAGACGATCGAGCAGATCAAAAAGCATAAAAGAAAAATGAACATCGTATCCAGAGGCGGCTCACTGGTTTTTGCGTGGATGAGCATGACCGGCGAGGAAAACCCGTTTTATGAGCACTTTGACGAGATACTTGACATATGCCGTGAGTACGATGTGACGATCTCGCTGGGTGATGCCTGCCGTCCGGGCTGCCTCGCAGATGCAAGTGATGTTTGCCAGATAGAGGAGCTCGTGCGCCTTGGCGAGCTTACAAAAAGGGCTTGGGCAAAAGATGTTCAGGTAATGGTCGAGGGACCGGGACACGTTCCGCTTGACCAGATAGAGGCAAATATGAAGATACAGCAGACTATCTGTATGGGTGCGCCTTTCTATGTACTCGGACCGCTTGTTACAGACATCGCTCCGGGATATGACCACATAACATCTGCGATCGGAGGTGCTATCGCTGCCTCAGCAGGTGCGGCTTTCCTGTGCTACGTTACCCCGGCAGAGCACCTTGCGCTGCCTAACGTTGACGACGTTAAGCAGGGTATCATCGCCTCACGCATAGCTGCTCATGCCGCTGATATAGCAAAGAAAATACCTCACGCTCGTGACATCGACGATCAGATGGCTGATGCACGCCGCACATTCGACTGGGAAAAGCAGTGGGAATGCTCGATAGACCCGGAGACTGCAAAGGCTATCCGTGACAGCCGTGCGCCCGAGCATGACGACACCTGCTCTATGTGCGGAAAGTTCTGCGCAGTGCGCAGCATGAACAAAGCTCTTGCAGGCGAATATATCGACATACTCTGACATTTCGCCGGGTAAAGCTTTTCAGGCACCTGACGTGAAGGTGTTCACGCTCAGTGCATATCACAATAGTATTACGGATAAAACAGCAAAACCGATGCTTTTTAAGGGTAGTACCTATATAGAAGTTATATAAATCATTTTGAGTAATATCTTTTATTGCGAAGGACTGTTTCCCAGCCGCATTTTTTGACCATAACTATTTATAATGCTTCTGTATAAGTACAGCACTTAAGGGCATCGGTTTTTTCATATCAGCTCGCAATATGCTCATGGATATAATCAACAACGTCGCTGCGGTCTATTTCAAGCGCATAGGCAAACTCTTCAAACAGCATATTTTCAGCAATGCTGAGATAGTTTTCATCTGATGAACGCAGTTTTCTGCCCATCTCGGAAAGCTCCTTGCGGCGAAGATACAGCGTTTTTATCAGCCTTATTATCTCGTGCTTATCGGCGTCCCTTATTATCCTGCTGTATTCTTCCTTTCGCTTGACATCATTATCTATCCACAGCACTCCCTCGGAATCCATATGTGCGATAAGCTCGTCAGCCTCTGCTCTTGTGCAGACTGTGTGAAGCTTGCTGAGTGCGGCTTTATTATTCACAGGCACATAGAAAACACTTTTATCGGAATGAAGATTTTTCAGGATATAGTACTCCTGCTGTTTTCCCGTAAAATCAAGCTTTTTTATTGCTGTAATCTTACATATACCGGATGTTGCATACACCACAACGTCATTTACTTTATACATCAGTCTCACCTCGCAAAAAAATCAAACGTGCAGCAAGCAACCGGACTTACGCAGATACTGCTACACGTTCTTTATCTCATTTTAACACTTTCGCAGGCAAAAATCAAAGGCACTTTTGCACAAATATACACAGCGGATTTTTGAGCACAAATACGATAATGACCATTTTTTCTATCTGCAAAAGGCTCTGAAGGTTGACATTGGTGAAGTACTCATTTATAATTGGATCAAACAAGCAGCTTGACAACAAAACATCACCGTGTAACTGTGAACAGATCCTGAACAATTTCCATTTGCTCTTGACAAAGCAGTAACTTGTTACTATACTATAAGCAGTAACTTGTTACTACATCTGAATGGAGGCAGCACAATGAAAATGAACGAGATGTATGAAAGCTTTGGCACAAGCAGCGAAAACATGGCAAAGGCGATATTCACAAGTATTTTTGTAATGCAGAACCGTATGCAGACTGCGTGTGAAAAGATCCAGACGCAGATCTCAATGAAGCAGTGGCTTCTGATCGCTATGACGATAAGCTGTCCTGAGCCGAGGACGCTGACAAATGTGGGCAAACTTATGGGCTGCTCAAGGCAGAATATCAAAAAGCTTGCCATGGCGCTTGAAAACAAAGGCTTTGTGAAACTGACAGCGGGCGGAAACAACTCGCTGCAGATCGAGCTTACACAACAGGCTGAAGAATACTTTGCACAAATTGGAGAAAAACACCTAAAGACCATGCAGCTTTTGTTTTGCGAATTCACCGAGCAGGAGATCCAACAGCTTTTCAGTCTGTACGGCAAGCTGTACGCAGGCATCGAGAAGGTTGAAAAATACACGGAGGAACAGGACGCATGAGAAAGGTCGGGAGAAGAAAGATGTTTGTTGTTATCGGGATATTGCTTGTTATCATCGGTGCGCTGATGATATGGTTCAATATATCTTATTCGCCGCTGAAAAAGCAGTTTGACAAAGACACTCAAAGGCTTGTCAAGGAAAACAGGCTTGAAACAAGCTCAGAGGTCTTTACCGAAAAAGATTTTCAACAGCTGCCTCAGGCTATCCGCAGATACGTTGAGAACTGCGGATACATCGGAAAGCCAAAAATGTCATATCTGAAAATGCAATACAAAGATGTGGATTTCAAAACCGGCAGAAACGGCGCAAAGCTGAAAATGGATTACACGCAGTATAACTTTGTGAAAGAGCCGTGCAGAATGGCTTTTAATGATGCAAGTATGTTCGGTGTTCCGTTTCAGGGATATGACTCCTACGAAAACGGAAAAGGCGGAATGAAAGGCGTTTTGGCAAAGCTGATAACACTGTTCAACGAGACCGGAGAGGAAATGGACAGGGCTTGTCTGGTGACTTTCCTTGCTGAGAGCTTATTTGTCCCGACAGTGTTAACTCAGGATTATGTAACGTTTGAGCAGACCGGCGAGTATGAAGTTACAGGCAGGATAACATACAAAGGACAGACCGTCAGCGGTGTATTCAGTTTCAACGAGCAGTACGAGATGGTATCGTTCACGACTAATGACAGAGCAGCGACAGGGACCGACGGAAAGTCAGAGAATATCCCGTGGACTGCAAGGTGCGATGATTATGAGCTCAATGACAGCGGCATCAGGCAGCCAAAAAGATTCCGGGCGATATGGAACTACGACGACGGCGATTTTGTTTACTTTGACGGACAGATAAGCAGCATAACCTACGGCTGAGCAGACTGACAATGCAAGGGCGTTTGGTCAGAAAAGATCCTGTCCGGCTTTATTACACCACAATATTTTTACAAAGGGAGTGAAAAAATGATAATTGATATTTCTCAGGAGGTATTCTCCTGCTGTGTTTTCCCGGGAGATCCGCAGCCGCAGATGCAAAGACAGATGAGCATTGACCGTGGTGATATCTGCAATCTTACGAGCTTTTCGATGTGTGCTCACAACGGCACCCACGTTGATGCACCGTTTCATTTCATAAATGACGGCAAGACGCTTAGTGATATGGGGCTTGAACCGTTCGTCGGTGAGTGCTATGTGACACTGCACGACGGCGATGTGACGCAGGAAGATGCAAGAGTGATGATACAAAAAGCAAAGGCTGCCGGAGCTGACAAGAGGATACTGATAAAGGGCAGGGCGACTGTGACTGCACAGGCTGCCGAGGTGTTTGCAAAAGCCGGACTGCTGCTGCTTGGCAACGAGAGTCAGACGTTCGGTCCGCAGGATTCTCCGAAGCAGGTGCACGAGATACTGCTCGGTGCAGGGTTGGCGCTGCTTGAAGGGATAGTGCTGATGGAGGCAGATGAGGGAAGGTATTTTCTGAGCGCTGCTCCGCTGCACCTTGGCGGCTGTGACGGCGCTCCGTGCAGGGCGCTGCTTATCAGACAGGACATATAAAAAAACACTCGCATAGGACTTTTCAGTCCCGTGCGGGTGTTTTGTTCTACATGACCACTTTATTTTTACCGTCTCTTTTGCCTTCGTAAAGCTTGCTGTCTGCATCGTGGAGCCAGGCATCTGTGCTCTGCTCCTGCCGATGCTCAGCGCTAAGATGCAAAGGACCGCCGCACCCGAAAGGATACAGACGGTCCGATCATTATTTTGTACTCAGATCACAGCTTTGCATTTGCAGCTATCTGATAGATCTGTGCGACATCGTCAGATGACAGTGCGACAAAGCCGCCTGTTCTGCCGTCACCCAGCCCGAACTTTTCAACCAGCTTCGGAATGTCCTGCTGATTTGCGCCAAGCTCGTCAAAGTTGATAGGCATACCTATATCGTGCAGGAAGCGTCTGAACGCTCTGATGCCTGCAAGTGCAGTGTTTTCGGGATTTTCAAAATCCATTTCACAGCCGAACACTCTTGTTGCCATCTGGCAGAATCTCATTACGTTATGCTTATAGACAAACTCCATCCACGCAGGCATAATAACCGCAAGTCCTGCGCCGTGTGCACAGTCGTAGAGGGCGGAAAGCTCATGCTCGATACCGTGGCTGTTCCAGTCCTGCTGCCTGCCCACACCAACTATATTGGTATGCGCAACGGTTCCTGCCCACATTATATTCGCTCTTGCCTCATAGTTGTCAGGGTCGGCGATAACTCTGGGAGTTTCTTTCAGCATTGTCAGCAGCACTGCCTCGCACAGTCGGTCGGTGATCTCGACCTCGGTGGTGTTGGTGAAATATCTTTCAAAAACGTGAGCCATGATGTCCGTTGCGCCGCAGGCAGTCTGATATGCAGGCAGCGTCTGTGTGAGCTGCGGATCCATTATCGAGAACTTCGGGCGAAGCACATCTGAGCCGGTGGCACGCTTGAGCATACCGTCCTGCTTGGTTATCACAGAGTCACCCGAGCCTTCGCTGCCCGCCGCTGCGATAGTCAGAACCGTTCCCACCGGCAGAGCCTTTTCGGGGCGCTTTGTGCAGTAGAAATCCCAGAAATCGCCCTCATACGGAACACCTATAGCGATAGCCTTTGCCGAATCTATCACCGAGCCGCCGCCGACGGCAAGTATAAAATCTATATTCTCACTTCTGCAAAGATCGATCCCTTTATAAACAAGGGTGTCGTGAGGATTTGGTTTAACACCGCCAAGCTCGGCATAACCGATACCGCTTTGTTCAAGCGAGGTCCTGACCCGATCCAGCAGTCCGGACTTTATTGCGGACTGTCCGCCATAGTGTATGAGCACCTTGCTGCCGCCGTATTTTTTGACATATTTTCCGCAGTCATTCTCTCTGCCTTTGCCGAAAACAAACTCAGTGGGGCTGTAAAAATTAAAATCATTCATGGTAAAAATCCTCCTTTGCTTTTTCACAGATCGCTATGACCCTGTCGCACCAGCTGTCAAACTCCGGATCGTCATTCTGAAGCTCCGGGTGCGCAAGGATATTTTTCACTGTCATTTTTATTCCCTCAGCGGCAGATATCTCCGCTTTGAAATCCGGTACCAGCGACTTGACTTTGGTGTTATCAAACACAACTGAGTTTGCCTTGTCGCCGATAAGGCTTCCGGTGAAGTCGTAGTCCCTTCCAAGTTCGGCAAGCATCTGCGAGGAAACATAGTAAGGCTTCAGCTCAACACCAAGCGCATCTGCGATCGCCTGATAGATAGTGTTCCAGCTCACGCTCTCGTCGCTTGTTATGTGAAACGCCTGACCTATCGCCTTCGGATTTCCGACAAGTCCCGCATAAGCCTTTGCAAAATCGCTGTTATGCGTTATCGTCCACAGAGATGTTCCGTCGCCGTGTATCAGCACACGCTTGCCCTGCATTATCCGCTTCACGACCTGCCAGCTGCCGTTTTTGCCGTGAACGCCCAGCGGTACGCTTCGCTCGTCATAGGTGTGGCTCGGTCTGACGATCGTCACGGGAAAGCCATCGTGCAGATACCTTTGCATCAGGTATTCCTCACAGGCTTTTTTGTTGCGTGAATACTCCCAGTACGGGTTTTCAAGCGGCGTTTGTTCGGTGATGACATAGCTGCTCGGCGGTTTCTGATAAGCCGAGGCTGAGCTGATGTAGATGAACTGTTTTGTTCTGCCCGAAAACAGCCGATAGTCACGTTCAAGCTGCTGAGGAACAAATCCGATGAACTCACCAACGCAGTCAAATGACATTTCTTCAAGCCTGCTGTGCACCTCAGCCTCATCGTTGATGTCGGCGGTGATGAGCCTGACATTTTCGGGAAGGGTCTGGTTCCTGTTTCCCCTGTTGAGCAGATACAGCTCATCTCCCCTTTGCGCCAGCAGCCTTGTGATAGCCATGCTTATCGTTCCTGTTCCTCCGATAAAAAGAACCTTCATGTGATACCTCCCTTGATCTATTTTTCGGTTGAAAACAGTATAGCATATTATAATGATTTTGTCACTATTTTTTGTACACGGTTTTAAAATTTCATTCTCGCTTTGTAATCAAAGCAATTTGATCGTATGAATTGTGAATATTCTTTTTGTGCAATATGTCGAAAACGTTTGAAAAAACACGGCAGACGTTGACTTTAAAAAAGCAAAGGTGTATACTGAAATGTGAGATCAACCGCATAAACGGGAAATAGGAGGAATCACAAGGATGAAGAAGAAATTTCTGTCAATGGCGTTGGCACTGTGCCTGGTGTTCGGTTCAGCTGCATCACTGCCGCAGGATGCTTTCACCGACAGCACAAGCATAACAGCAAGCGCTTACGGTGAATCGGTAAGCGGCAATTACAAATACAAGGTGCTGGACAACAAGACCGTCGAGATCATTAACTACACCGGTTCTGACCGAACTGTGAACATTCCCTCAAAGATCGCAGGCAAAAAGGTCACTGTTATTGGCAGCAACGCTTTCCACAACTGTACAAAGATCAGAAGCCTGACGATACCATCGACAGTCACCACGATCGAAGGCAGTGCATTCAGCAAATGTACCTCTCTGACAAGCGTGACTGTACCTGCCTCGGTAAAGCAGATCAGCTCCAGTGCTTTTGCGTACTGTACAGCACTTAAAACTGCCGTAATAAACAGTGCTGTGATAGGCGCTGATATGTTCAGGTCCTGTTCAGCACTTACGTCTGTAACGATAGGTTCGCAGGTCAAGTCCATAGACAGCTATGCATTTTACAGCTGCACCGCACTCAAGGAGATCAAGATCCCTCAGAATGTTACATCAATAGGCTCATGTGCATTCAACGGCTGTACTGCATTAAGGACCGCAATTATCGGCAACGGTGTCAAATCTATCGGTTATGAAGCTTTCTGGGGCTGCAAGAGCCTTTCAAACCTCAATATCGGCAGCAATGTTACAAGCATCGACAGCTATGCTTTTGCAAAATGTATCTCTCTTCAGGAAGTTACGGTGCCTTCAAAAGTCGAAGAAGTGGGAAACAATATGTTCGCTGCCTGCACATCTCTGAGAAAAGCTACACTCAAGGACGGCGTTGCTTACGTCAGCTCTGAAATGTTTTCAAACTGCACGGCTCTTTCAAGCGTTTACATAAGCAACACCGCAAACAAGATCGGCAGCCGTGCATTCAGCAGCTGTAAATCGCTGAAGACGGTCAAGATACCCGACAGCGTTATCTCGATAGGAGATAATGCATTCTATAACTGCACAAGTCTTAAATCGGCATCGCTCGGAAAGTTCCTTACCGAGCTTGGCTATCAGAGCTTTTTGAACTGCTCGAACCTGACAAGCATTACTATCCCTTCAATGGTAACTGATGTCGGAAGCTATGCATTCCATAACTGCTCTTCTCTGAAAACAGTGGTCCTCAAAGACGGCTGCACTGAGATCAGCTCGAATATGTTCTCTAACTGCGAATCGCTTTCAAGCATAACCATTCCTAACACGGTAACTTCGATAGGTTCGGAGGCATTCAGCAACTGCTCATCATTAAAATCTGTAAAGATCCCCAACAGCGTTACCAGCATCGGAGACAGTGCATTCAGCAACTGCCCGGTACTGAAAGATATCGTTATCGGAAACAGCGTTACAGAAATCGGCAGCCGTGCATTCAGCAACTGCATAGCTTTGCAGGAGGTTATCATTCCGGGAAGCGTGACCGATATAGGATATTATGCGTTCTACAACTGTAAATCTCTTAAAAACGTGTATATCCTTTACGGCATCATCACCATCGGAGGAGGAGCTTTCATCAACTGTGATGCCCTTTCTTATGTTTACATCGGAAAAACAGCTGTCACGATCAATGCTGAGGCTTTCAAGAATATTCCGATGAAGTCGGTAACTATCCCTAAAACTGTTGTGGAGATCAAAAGCGACGCAGTCGGATACAAAGGTTACAACACCAAGGTCAGCGGCTTTGTAGTCAGAGGCTTCAAGGGAACAGAAGCTCAGACATACGCTAAAAATAACGGCTTCAAGTTCGAGGCTGTTGACGGCTGCAAGTGCACAGGCGCAAAGAAAACCATCACCATCGCACCGACCTGCGATTCAAAGGGCTACAAGCTCACTATCTGCACACGCTGCGGAAAGACTACAAAGTCTAACTACACCGCTGCCTATAAGCATACATTCAGCGATTGGACCGTCACAGAAAATGCGACCTGCACAAAGACCGGCGAGAAGATAAGATACTGCAAGCTGTGCGGCAAGAAGGAAACAAAAACTATCGCCAAGCTTGCTCACAAGCACGCTAACCAGTGGAAAACAGTTTCATTTAACCTGAAGACCAACAGATCTGTCATCAAGGACAAGTGTACAGTATGCGGAAAGTATGTTTTCAGTCATACTGTTGCAGTTGCTGTCAAGCGTTTTGCAGGCTCCAACCGTTATGATACCGCTGCTTTGATATCCAACCAGAACAAGGGCGGAATGTACAAGACCAACAGCACTGTCATCATCGCAACGGGAATGGATTTCCACGATGCACTTATCGCAGTTCCTCTTGCAAAGGCATATGACGCTCCCCTGCTGCTTTCAAGCCCTGACAATATAACCGCTCAGACCAAGGCAGAGCTTGAACGTCTGAAAGCAAAGAAGGTCATTATCCTTAACACAGGCAATGCTCTGAGCAGAAAGGTCACATCGGCTCTGTCAAAGTATAATCCAACTATTATCAGCGGAAAGACCTGCTTTGAGACCGCTAAGAAGGTCGCTGAATCATTGCAGTCAAAGATCAAGGAAAACACCAAAAACAAGACCACAGCTCCGAACTCGGTGTTCTTCACAACAAACAAGAACGCTGCCGATGCACTTTCAGTTTCACCGATAGCTGCCATCAAGGGCGCTGCGATACTGTACGTTGACCCGAACAAGAAAGCTCTTGACAGCAACACTCTTTCATATCTGAGCAAAGTAAAGAAAAGCGTCAAGAACATCTACATCGTCGGCGGTACGGTGGCTATCCCCAAAGCAGTTGAAACAAGCATCAAAAAGGCTCTTCCAAACGGCAAAGTCACAAGATTCGCAGGCGCAAACAGATACGAGACCTGCCTGCTGATAAACAAGGCTTTTGCAAGCACTCTTACAGGAAAGAGCGTGTGCGTTGCCAAGGGACTTGATTTCCCTGATGCACTTGCAGGAGGAGTGTTCGCAGCTAAGAACGCTTCCCCGCTGCTGCTTGCAGACAATGCTCTGAGCGCAAACCAGAAGAGCTATCTCAAGTCAAAGAACCCAAGAAAGATCTATGTCTTTGGCGGAAAAGTGGCTGTTCCGGATAAGATCGTTAAAGACGTTACGGCGGCATCAGTCGTTAAAGTCTGACAGGATCAGATAACACAAAGAGGCTCTCACGGCGACCGTGATGAGCCTCTTTGTTAATCTATGTAGTATTATCCGAAACGACTACGCCCAAGAGCAGCATAAAATGAAACCAAAAGTTGGTGATAACCGATTCAAGTGATACCTATTCTGGCTATCTAAAACTAGCGCTTTTCTTTATTTCTATTTTTAGCTTTAATTATCATTGCTAAAACTGTCGTAACTGTTTGAATAATTAGATCGAGTATTTCAACCACTAGCGCATCTGCATATTTCCCCCAAAAACCTCTGCCTAAATGATTAGTCATATTGGACATTATTAAAATGCACAGAAGAAAATAAGATATTATTACAGACAAAGCCCAAAAGATATAATCTGTTTTATCTGTAAATATACAATAGAAGCATATTATAATTTGTAAAGGATATAATGAATATCCTAATACTCTATCAAAGTGTTCTCGGTAAACTTCAAGAATGGTGGACTTGTCAAGAAAAGTGCATGATATTAAGCAAACACTTATATCAAGCCGAGGCAGTGTAAATGCGGTTTGAAAAGATACGAAAAGTTATGAAAAGTCAAAATAAAGGACAAGTAGCGGACAAAGCCTATTTTCACTATAAAAGAAAAACTCGGAAACAACGTATTTACGCTGTTTCCGAGACTGTTGAATGGTGACCCGTACGGGATTTGAACCCATGATGCCGCCGTGAAAGGGCGGAGTCTTAACCACTTGACCAACGGGCCAAAATGCTACGGGAATGTGGTAGCGGTAACTGGATTTGAACCGGTGACACCCTGGGTATGAACCAAGTGCTCTAGCCAACTGAGCTATACCGCCATATTTCCCGTAGCGACTATATTATTATACACTACGCTAATTGGTTTGTCAAGCGTTTTTTCAAAAAAACTCGATTTTTATAATTTAGTCACAAAGTCTACTATCTCCAAATTTCGCAAAACTCTTGATTTGTCCCGTAAAATGTGGTATATTTTGATTAAACAGCATTAACGGATAACGATAAGCGAGGAATAACCAATCAAGATGGTTTTGTAAGTGTATCTTGTCACTATAATGGCATAAAGACGGATATGCATATCAAAGAAGGTAAAACAACGTTCATTGATCAAAATACACATCGGTTGTTTTTAAATAGAAACAATATTAAAATTGCCGTTCTTGATAAAAGCGGACATATCATTCAGTTGTCCGATACAGTGAAACTCAATGAAAACGACATATATCTTGTGGGAGATATAAAATATAACGTTGGAGAGAACAAGATCGACCCGGATATGTTTGATAACAGCACGAACGATTTTGGTCTGTTACTTACCTATCTGCCATATATATGGGTCGTACCGCTTTTGATAGCAGCTGCTGCTATTGTGATCGTTAAAATCAAAAACACCAAACATATGGAGAACACCTATGAACATTAAAACCTCTGTTGTCACCACACATGGATCTGCAATGACCTATTTCAGTTTCGGCTCGGGCAAAACGCCCTTTGTTATGCTCCCGGGGATCAGCACAAGACCCGTCTCAACGCTTGCTCCGGCTGTCGCAAACGCCTATAAAGATTTTGCCGACAGATTTACAGTGTACTGCTTTGATCCCGTCACTTCCCCGCCGGACGGTTATACCATTTACGATACCGCCCGTGACACCGCCGCAGCCCTCGACGAGCTTGGCATAAGATCAGCCTGCGTATTCGGCGTTTCTATGGGGGCAATGACCGCACAGACGCTTGCCGTTGAAAGGCCCGACCTCGTCGGAAAGCTGATCCTGAGTTCTACCGCAAGCCGCATTTCTCCCCAAGCCGAAGAGCTGCTCCGCCGGCTCAACCAGCTTGCCCAAAGCGGCGATTTGCAAGCTTTGTACCTTGAATTTGCCAAAGCCGTATATACACCGAGCTTCTTTGAGACCTATAAAGATGCGATAACTGCGGCCTTTGGCGGAAGTTCACAGCAGGACATTGACCGCTTTGTAAAGCTGACAAGAGCGATCATTGATTTTGATATATACGACGAGCTTGAAAAGATAAGCTGTCCCGTGCTCGTTATCGGTGCAGGCGAGGACAAAGTATTCGGGGTGCAGGCGTCCTGCGATATCGCACAAAAAACGGGCGGAAAGCTTTATATCTACGAGGGCTACGGACACGCCGCTTACGACGAAGCGCCGGATTATAAGCAAAGACTTTATGAGTTTTTTACAAGTCAGGAGTGATCGGACAATGCAGATAAAAAAGGGCAAATACCGCCATTTCAAGGGAAATATGTATGAGGTGATCGGCACCGCAAAACACTCCGAAACGCTCGAAGAAATGGTCGTTTACCGTGCTCTCTACGGCGACGGAGAACTCTGGGTGCGTCCGGCAGCAATGTGGGACGAGCAGATACAGCGTGAGGGCAAGGTGTTCAGAAGATTTGAATATATAGGGGAATAACTGTACAAGTTATTGTACAGTTTGTCCGCAAAATAAGAGTAATATCCTGAATTTCACTGCATATATTTTAATACACCAAAATGTATTGGAGTGAGATTTATGGATCACCAGGAGAAGGAACGGTGCATACAGCTTGCAGAGCATATGATAAGCAAAAAAGCGACCGTTCGTGCCACAGCCACTGTTTTCGGCGTGAGCAAATCCACAGTTCACAAGGATCTGACCGAAAGGCTGAAAATGGTCTCCCCCGAGCTGTACAAACAGGTCAAGGAGATACTTGAGGAAAACAAACGTGAAAGACATATAAGAGGCGGACTTGCAACAAAGCATAAATACGAAAGGCAGAGCCGTTTGCCTGCCGCAATGAAATGAGCCGCACCACAGGTGATTCACGGCACGGGAAAACTACATAAAACCTTCTGCACGCAGCTGTACGGGCTTTTCTGTACGGCTGCTTATATTTTGCAGGTATCCGCCGGTGGTACAGGGCGATTTTTTTGTACAGTTCATTTTTTGTATTTTAGTTACAAATACGAGAATTGTGCTCATTTTACGGATTTTCACGCAGCAGCACCGCATATCCGCAGAGATATTTTTTGAATTAAAGAGAATTTTTTTGTACAAATAGCTTGCAATTTTGAAAATGATGTGTTATAATAGTGTCTGTAAGTTGATCCCGACAAGTTGATAGTTAGGAGTAATAATTATGAAATGTCCTTTTTGCGGTTTTGAAGACACCAAGGTCATAGACTCACGTCCCAGCGAGGGCAAGAAACGCAGAAGAAGAGAATGTACCAGCTGCGGAAAGAGATTCACCACCTATGAAGTGGTCGAAAAGCCTATGCTTATGGTCTATAAGAAAGACGGCTCGTTTGAACCGTTTGACAGAGCCAAGCTCATCAAAGGCTTGCAGACAGCGATAAAGAAGCGTCCGGTAAGCGTTGAGCAGATGACTGCACTTGTGGACGATATTGAAAATACATATGCTAATAAAATGCAGACAGAAACAACGACCAGCGAGATCGGCGATATGCTGCTGCACGGGCTTAAAAAGCTCGATCATGTAGCTTATGTCAGATTTGCCTCTGTTTATAAAGACTTCAGTGACGTTGATTCCTTTATTCAGATAATCTCTGAACTTGATACCGAAAAAAAGCCCTGACAACAGGCATTATGCAAGCACCCCAACCAATGATACCATCGTTTTCATTACCATAATAGCCGAAAGCATACCGACATTGTTCAAAAGCAGTGCCGGGTGTTTTCGTTTATGTAGAAATTCTTAATTTTTATGCGCAGATACTTGATTTGAGAAAAGTGTTGTGCTATAATGGAAACGTTGTTAAAACAAATAAATAAATAGGGGGAACCACTATGCGACAGGCTCAGACATACAAGCCTTCAAACACATTTTCATTTGTCGGGTTTATCCTGATGTTTGTATCAATGCTCATATCCGGAGCATTGCTGTCGTGGCTGTATGTAGTTTTGCAGGCAGTCATTCCATTCATCTATCTTTGCATACTTATCACCATCGGATTTGGTGCAGCGATCGGAGGAATAGGCGCACTCTTCGTAAAGGTGTATAAGATAAGACACCCGGGGCTTGCTATCGCCGCAACACTGATAGCAATGTTCTTTGTCTACATCTTCCACTGGTGCGTATACGTTTCAAGAGATTACGACAAGAACGTGTATGACTATATGAAAACACAGAATGCAGCGAATTACTATATCGGTGCGAGCGACAGTGAGATCGAAGCTGACGGATATGAAACGATAATCGCCTATCTGAAAAATACCAGCATCACAAGGCTCACCTTTACCTCAAGGGAGAAGGAGTACTTCACATCAAAGCAGGAAAGCGATTACAAAAAGGGAGTTTCCGTGTGGGATTTCTACGAATTTGACAAAGTCCTCGGAACGACCAATGAAGAGGCGGTCGCTTCACTCAAAGCCATGAAGGGCAAGAATGCTTACACATTCTATTACGAGTACAGAAACCAGCCAAAGCACACTATCGGATATCTGCTCGTACACCCGGGTGATCTCTGGGAGGATATCAGAGATATCAACAAGGTCGGCAGATGGACGATGCGTTCATCAAGATCTTCATTCAGCAGCAACAGAAACAGCACCACCAATAATAACGTTAATGGCATCATGCTGTGGATAACCTGGTTTGGTGAGCTTCTGCTTATGTTTATCCCGGCAGCTGCTATCGTATATTACAAGGCAGCTACTCCGTTCATCGAGCAGGATAACGACTGGGCTCTCACCGACAAGCCGCGGCTCTCGTTCAAGTTCATTGATCCGTATCCCGGCAACAATTCCGGCGAAAAGCAGTTCAAGACCATCTTTATGAACGATATCGACAGCCTGTTCTCGCTGCAGCCTCTGATGCCGCAGATGGGACAGCTCAACACAATGTATATCGTTTCCTACTGCCACAGCAGAAACTATTCCGAGAACTATCTTTCGATAAATCATATCAGGATAACCAACGCAAAAAACAACCAGAGAGCTACCTCAAATATTGTCAAGAATGTGCTTGTCGATGCTGATTACATTGCGACCCTGCACGGAATGTTCAACTATGCCGTTCCGGCAGGCTGCCCCGGCACAAACAGATTTGCTCAGCAGCAGGCTCAGGCTGAACCGCAGCCACAGCAGCAGGCTTACCAGCAGCCACAGCAGCAGGCTTACCAGCAGTCACAGCAGCAGGCTTATGAGCAGCCGCAGCAGCAGGCTTATGAGCAGTCACAGCAGCAGGCTTACGAGCAGCCGACAGCTGATAACTCGGGTGATATGGACGGTATCGACACCTCGAATATCGACCTCAGTTCACTTGATAATACAAACCAGTAACGCAAAAGGAGTTGCCGCCAAAACGACAACTCCTTTTTTCCGTTCATACGATCGCAAACTCAAACAGGAATACCAGCCAGCCCACCGCCGAAACCAGAGCCATTATCATCTCTCCGCCCGGCGCAAGGTGCATACAGCCCTTTTTCCTCGCCAGTGTATTTCTCCTCAGCATCTCATTCGTCGGTTCCATAATTATTCCTCCCTTTGTATCATTTTCTGCATTATATCATCAAATTATACATATGTGGGGAATTTTTTTGGACAGTTGCGCTATTATCGAGTGCACGCTGCAACCGGGAATATTTTTGGACACTAAAAAAAGAATGTACGTCAAACGGCGTACATTCTTTTATCTATCATAGATATTTTACAAGCTCGTCTATAACTCCTGACAGATGCTCGTCGCTCAGACCGTAGTCCATTTCCTTGTAGCTCCACGCAGCCCTGCCAAAACCGTATTTTTCAAAAGCAGCACTTATATCCTTATACCACCTCAGTGCGTCCCCGGGATCTGCAAGGTTTATAACTCCGTATTCTCCGCAGTACACGGCAACGTCCCTTTCCTCGGATACTCTCTTTGCCTCGGACATTCTTTCCTCAAAATAGCTCGCACCGATCAGTCCGTCTGATATGTGCTCAAAATCCTGGAGATCAAGACCTATCTCCTTGGTCTTTTGCTGATAAAGCGAGATGTTTTCAGGATAGCTGAGCCTGAAATCCCTTGGCATCTCATCGATCCAGTAAGCACCCTGATGAGTGAAGATGAGCGGATCATAGAAATGGAAGGTGTAAACTATGTTCTCATCAGCAGGTGCAGCAAGATCCTTCATCGCATCAAGAGAGTTGTTCCAATAGCTTCCGACAATGATCTTTATATCCTTGCTGTACTTTCTGATGATGCTTACAGTCTTGCTGATGATGCTGTTCCAGCTGTCGATGTAGCCCGGATCAGTGACCTCGTTGAGAAGCTCGAATGCCAGCCTGTCGTTATACTGAACATATCTCCTTGCAAACTCTTCCCACAACTCGTAAAACGCCTGCTGAAGACTGCTGTCGTTGAAGAAGTTTCTCTCGTTCTCACCCTTGTCAAATGAGAAGCCTCTGGTCTTGTGCAGATCAAGTATCATATTCAGACCATGCTTTCCACACCAGTCGATGCATTTCTGAACGTACCCAAAGCCCGACTCAATGAAGCTTGAGTCGTCATTTTGAAATATATTATAATCAACAGGAACTCTGACATGGTCAAGTCCCCAGCTTTTGATCTTAATGATATCCTGCTCGGTGATGAAGTTTTCCAGTCTGTCCTGCGAATAGTCGCACTGTGAAAGCCAGCCGCCGAGATCTATTCCGTGCATATATCCGTCAAACTTTTTCATATTCTACGCCTCCTGTAATTATATTGTTTGTATTTTAACACAAATACGTTACATTTTATATCATAATTTTGCTGTTTATATCACTTTCATAACCATATTCCGGCGCACTCTCCAAAAGCGTTTCAACGATTTTTTCGATGTTCTTTTATTTGTTACACTAACACTATTGAAAAATATAAAACAGCGTGTTATAATATTAAGTGCAAAATTATTAACGGAGGTATACTACAATGGGAATGTTCGATAAGCTTATCGCAAACCTTAAAGCAAGCAAGAAAACGATAGTTTTCACAGAGGGTACCGATGCCCGTATCCTGTGGGCTGCTGACAAGCTGCTCAAGGAGGAACTTATGGGTGTTGTGCTTTGCGGAAACGTTGACGAGGTCAATGCTGCCGCTGCAAAGGACGGATTTGATATTTCAAAGGCTGAGATACTTGATCCTGCGACCTATCCTGAAATGGAAGCTCTCGTTGCTCAGATGGTAGAACTGAGAAAGGGCAAGATGACCGAGGACGAGTGCAGAGCTGCGCTTGCAAGATCCAACTACTTCGGCACAATGCTCGTTAAGGCAGGCAAGGCTGACGCTCTGTTGGGCGGCGCTACCTATTCCACCGCAGATACAGTCAGACCTGCTCTTCAGATAATCAAGACAAAGAAAGGCTCAAACCTTGTAAGCTCCTCATTCATACTTTTCAGAGAAAAGGACGGACAGGAAGAGAAGATAGCAATGGGCGACTGCGCTATCAACCTTGGCTACACCGACAGAGTTGACAAGGACGGCAACGTTGTTCTTTCAGCTGCAAGACAGCTCGCTGAGGTTGCCGTAGAGACTGCAAGGACCGCTGATTTCTTCGGTATCGACCCGAAGGTAGCCGTTCTGAGCTTCTCCACCTACGGTTCCGGCAAGGGCGGTACAGTTCAGCTCTCACACGATGCTGTTATCGAAGCAAGACAGCTTGACCCTAACCTCGTTATCGACGGAGAGTTCCAGTTTGACGCAGCTGTTTCTGCTGAGGTCGCAAAGACCAAGTGCCCTGATTCCAAGGTTGCAGGACAGGCTAACACCTTCATCTTCCCACTTATCGAAGCAGGCAACATCGGATACAAGATCGCACAAAGACTCGGCGGCTTTGAAGCTTACGGACCTATCCTTCAGGGACTCAACGCTCCGATCAACGACCTTTCAAGAGGCTGCATAGCTGATGAGGTCTACAAGATGGCTATCATCACCGCAGGCATGGCGTAATAGAAGCAAGATTTTAGAAGCATGAAGCAAGATGCTCGGGAGACCGGGCTCTTGCTTTTCTTTTTCAAAAGAAAGAATACTAAGAAATAAGAGGTAAGAGTTTTCTTGCCTCTTTTTTATAGATACGACCAAAAAAAACAAGAGGTAAGATCATACTCTTACCTCTTGTTTATCTGTTTTCCTGTTATTTTGTCATAAGTTCGCATACAAGGTTTGCAAACTCAACAGGGTCTTCAATGCTCAATCCCTCGATAAGCAAAGCCTGGTCGTACAGAAGCTTTGCGTAATCAGCAAGCTTGTCCTTGTCGTTTGCATACAGCTCCTTGAGCTTTTCAAATATCGGGTGATCGGGGTTGATCTCAAGCGCCTTTTCAGCCTTGACCTTCTCACCGTTGTTCTGCGGCATAGCGTTGAGCACCTTTTCCATCTCTATCGTGATCGGTCCGCCGTCAGAGGACAGGCACACAGGGTGACTTTTGAGCTTCTTTGAAAGTCTTACCGTCTTGACCTTGTCAGCAATAGCCTTTTGCATACATTCAAACAGATCTTTGTTCTGCTCGTCAAGCTTCTTGGCTTCTTCCTTTTCCTCCTCGGTGTCAAGATCAAGATCCGAATCTGAGATCGACTTGAACTGCTTGTCCTTGTACTTTATCAGCACCTTGAGTGCGAACTCGTCGATGTCCTGTGTGCAGTAAAGCACCTCGTAGCCCTTTTCCTTTACCTTTTCAAGCTGAGGGAGCATCTCGATACGCTCCTTGCTCTCGCCGCAGGCATAGTAAATGTTCTTCTGATCCTCCTTCATTCTCTCAACGTACTCGTCAAGCGTAACGTTCTTGCCCTCAAAAGAAGACGGGAACATCAGAAGATCCTGGAGCATCTCGTTTGCTGCGCCGTAGGACTGGTAGATGCCGAACTTGAACTGCAAGCCAAACACCTTGTAAAACTTCTCGTACTTTTCACGATCGTTCTTCATCAGCTTTTTCAGCTCATTCTTGATAGCCTTTTCAAGGTTTCTCTCAATGATTTTAAGCTGTCTGTCGTGCTGCAAAAGCTCACGGGAAATGTTCAGCGAAAGATCTTCACTGTCAACAACGCCCTTTACAAAGCTGAAATAGTCAGGCAGCAGGTCAGCGCACTTGTCCATTATCATAACACCGCTGGAATAAAGCTGCAAGCCCTTCTCATAATCCTTTGAATAGTAGTCAAAAGGTGCTTTTGATGGAATATACAAAAGCGCATCATATGTCGCAACGCCCTCATTCTTTGAATGGATATGCGTTATCGGCGGCTCATAATCGTAGAACTTCTCAACATAGAAATTGTTGTAATCTTCTTCTGTCAGCTCGTTCTTGTTCTTTTTCCAGATAGGAGTCATCGAGTTGAGCGTTTCTATCGCCTTGTGTACCTCCGGCTCTTCGCTGTCCTCGTGATAATGTGTGTGCTCCATCTCCATTCTGATCGGGAACCTGATATAGTCTGAATACTTCTTTACCAGCGTCTGTATCTGGTTCTGATCGAGGTATCTGGAGTATTTGTCATCATCTGTGTCATCTTTCAGATGCAGCGTTATGATCGTTCCCACACCGTCAGGCTTTTCGCAAGGCTCTACCGTGTATCCGTCAACTCCGTTTGACCTCCACTCATAAGCCTGCTCGCTGCCGTAAGCCTTTGTCACGACGCTTACCTCTTTAGCGACCATGAATGTGGAATAAAAGCCTACGCCGAACTGTCCGATAATATCAACATCATCGCCCAGATCATTTTCCTTCTTGAATGCGAAAGATCCCGAGTTTGCGATCGTTCCAAGGTTGTTTTCAAGATCCTCCTCGGTCATACCGATACCATTGTCCGAGATCGTAAGCGTGCGGTTTTGCTTGTCAATGGCAAGGTTGATCGCAAAATCCGATTTGTTAAGTCCCACAGATGTGTCGGTGAGAGATTTGAAATAAAGCTTGTCGATAGCATCACTTGCATTTGAGATAAGCTCTCTGAGGAAAATTTCCTTGTGGGTATAGATAGAGTTTATCATCATATCCAGAAGTCTTTTCGATTCAGCCTTGAACTTTTTGGTCTTCATTTTAGTTCACCTTTCTGTCCTTATATATTTATCCTATTGAAATTAAGATACACAGTTTAGCACTCTTACCTCAAGAGTGCTAATTATATTATAGCTCTCCCGCCGGAAAAATCAACCCCTGTCACAAAATATGCAAGATTTATTTACCGTTAATTAACAAACGCAGATAATCTGCTTTTATGCTTGCAATTATTATACTAAGTGTGCTATAATAAAATGTATCTATAAAAAAGAGGTGGAGCCTTTGGAAATAATGCACAACCAAACGGATAACAAGTGGAAAAGGTGCGGCAGAGATGTCGGCGTGCTCAGCTTTATACTGATACTTTTCAACTTTTCTTCCAGATATCTTGGCTATGTATTTTACTATATAAGCTATTGGGTACTCACCGGTACATTCACCGGCAGCTGGGAAGAGGTGCGCAGCTACTTTGCGGACCGACCCGAGATAAATGACTCAACTACATTTGTGATGCTTGCCAACATCAGCATCACCGTTGCGTGCGTCCTGATAGCCTTGCTCATAGCGGGAGTTTTCTTCAAAATGACCGTCTGGAGCTATATGATGCCCACAAAGCAAGGCACTCTCACTGCCCTGAAATGGACCCCGCCAAGCTTTGTGTTCAATATGATATCCTCAACGATAATCGCTTTCTTCACAAGCTTTCTCAGCAGTATGGGCGTTGATGTTCCAACGGCTGATTTCTCCATACATCAGCCATCAGTCATCGCTGTTGTGATGCAGTTTTCATACGTCATCGTCCTTGCGCCGCTCTGCGAAGAGATCATCTACCGTGGACTTATCATCAAGACCATCGCCCCGTACAGCAAAAGTGCAGCTGTACTCGTTTCTGCGCTTGCTTTCGGTCTGATGCACGGCAATATCCCACAGGCAGCATCTGCGTTCTGCACAGGTCTGATCTACGCTGTCATCGCACTCAAATGCGGTTCTATCATACCCACAGTCATTATCCACGGGCTGAATAACCTTATCGTAAATTCGCCCGAGCTTGCAGGGGCACTTGGTATCCCCTACAACCGCACGGTGCTGAGCATCATCGAGATCTGTGTAGCTCTGTTCGGATTTTTCGTGTGGTTCACCGACTTTAAGTTCCTTAAATTTGAGACCTCCTCCGACGGCGAGGATAAAAAGCTTTCCTTCTCCAAAGTTCTTACCAACCCCATGCTGATAGTTTATTTCTCTATACTGGTTATCGTAATAATCGTAAGGATAGTCCAGGCAAATTCATGACTTAACACCGTATGACCAAAATGCATCTGAAGCTTGTAACAGCCATCGGGCAAAGGTCATGCGGTGCTTCGTTTTGTTGCCGGAAACACTTGACAAAAATCAACAAACAGTGTATACTCATATACAAATAGCCAACTGCGCAAGCAGGTTTATCAGAGGAGATGATCTTATGATCACAGCACGAAAACACCGCCCGAGCGTAAATTCAAACACAAAGCTCATAACTCTTTCAGCGCTTTTCGCCGCAATGACCTTTGCTCTCACAGCCTTTATCCATATCCCGACCGCAAAGGGCTATATCCATATTGGTGATGCAGCTGTATTCATCGCCGCAAGCCTTCTTCCCAAGCCATATGCAGTCGCCTCAGCAGCAATAGGAGCTTGCCTTTCTGATGCGATCTCCGGCTACTGGATCTGGGTGCCTGCAACACTGCTTATAAAAGGACTTACCGCACTTGCGTTCACCTGCACAAAAAGCAGGATCATCAACCCAAGAAACCTCACTGCACTGCTGCCTGCTGTTGTACTCTGTGTCGGCGGCTACGGACTGTACAGCGGTCTGTTCATCTACGGCTCACTGCCCGCAGGCTTCATTGATGCACCCGCTAATCTTTTTCAGACCGCCGCAAGCGCCGCTGTCTACATCGCATTCGGGCTTACGCTTGATAAATCGGGGCTTAAAAAGAAAATTTGAACAGATACTTGAAAATGCACAGAAAATGTGGTATACTATATCTTACAATTAAAAAGCGATAAGGAGGCTTTCTTAATGGAAGATCGTATGCAGACTATCGAATGTCGTAGTAACAGCAAGGTATCCATAGGTGTTATACCCGGTCACTATGCTACAAACCACTCACACGTCAACTACTACGTTGATATGACCTCAATAAAAACAAGTATGAAAATGGCTAACGAAGCGGCTAAAGAGCTTGCAGCCACCTACGCTTCAACGCACGTTGACACGATCATCTGCCTTGAGGGTACAGAGATACTCGGAGCATTTCTTGCTCGCAGCCTTTCAGAAGCAGGCATCAACAGCGGCTCTGACATCAACGTTGTTACTCCTGAGCTGAATGCGGTAAATCAGATGATCTTCCGTGACAATACGCAGAAAAAGATCTGGGGCAAACAGGTGCTTTTGTTCATCTCCTCCGCTTCTACCGGAAAGAGCATCGCAAGGGCTATGGACTGCTTGCAGTACTATAACGGTCATCTCGTTGGCGTTGCCGCTATATTCTCCGCCATCAAGGAAACCGGCGGTATCAAGCTGCACTCTCTGTTCAGCGAAAAGGATCTGCCTGATTATCAGTCATTTGCCGCTAACGAATGTCCGCTTTGCAAGACCGGACAGAAGGTCGATGCGCTTATCAACAGCTTCGGCTACTCAAAGCTTTAAGGATCTTTTGAAGACTGTACCTTTGGGTGCAGTCTTTTTTGTTGACTTTTTTAAGCATTGGTGATATACTTATACTATATGTTGTATGTTAGCAGCGAAAGGGGGACGAATATATGGGGAAAGGCAGCTTCAAAGTCGGCAAATATACCCTTTCGCCTTACAGCGTCCTTATGGAGCTTTGCAGCCGTGAGCTTCCCGAGCATCTCAACGTTTGCCTTGAATCAATGCTGATGCAAAGCTATCCCCCTTCTGATCTCGTGCTGGTATGCCGTGAGGGGCTGACCAACGAGCTGCGTATAATCGTAAAATCATTTCAGAACGAGTTCAAAGGCATCATTCATATCGTCACCGCAAGCAGCGAAATGAGTGTTGGCAAAGCCCTCAACAAGGGAATGGAAGCCTGCAAATATGACTACATCGTCAGAATGGACAGCGACGACATTTCCAAGGAAAACAGGTGCATCAAGCAGATGACACTGTTTGCGATCAAGCCCGGTCTTGATATCTGCGGTACGTTCGTTGAGGAGTTCGATTCAGCGACTGACGAGGTCATCTCCACAAAAAAAGTCCCCGTTCTGAACAAGGACATCGTAAGATACGCCAAAAGAAGAAACCCATTCAACAGACAGACCGTTGCCTTCAAAAAACGAGCAGCGCAGGCTGTCGGCGGATATGAAGATGCCGGGCTGTTCGAGGACTATGATCTGATAGTGAAAATGCTGATGAGCGGCTGCACAGGGCAGAATATCCCCGAAGCGCTGGTGAGATACCGTGTTGACGAAAACACCATAAAACAGCGCAAAAGCCTTAAACGTACAAAAGCGTTTTTCAGGCTGCGCCGCCGTTTCAGAAAGTATGGATTTTGCAGACTGAAAGATACCATTGCACCATGTGCCGTTCAGGGTCTGCTGTTCATTATGCCCGCCTTCTTTACAAGATGGTTCTATAAAAAATTTTTACGAAGCTGAACAAAAAGAGGCTGGTGCATAAGTGCTGTACTTATACAGAAGCATTATAAATGATTTTTGGGGAAAACCCTTTTGCAAAAGGGTTATTCCCCAAGCCCCTTTCCTAAAACTCTTAATGATTTTTTAACCCCGATGGTTAAAACCATCGGGGTTAAAAAATAGTTATGGTCAAGAAATGCGGCTGGGAAACAGTCCTTCGCAATAAAAGATATTACTCAAAATGATTTATATAACTTCTATATAGGTGCTACCCTTAACTGCATCAACCTCTTATTTTACACCTCGTATCCGTACTCGCTGAGTATCCTTTGCGGCTCTTTCAGAAGCTCTCTTGCCTTGGCGATAGTTGACCTGATCTCGTTGTTGTCAAGCTGACCTATCATCTCCTGTGTCTGCGAGATAGCCTCCTTGTTAAGCCCTATCTGGTACTTATAAAGACCCTCGAGCCTTGACAAAGCCTTTGTTTCAAGGTCCTGATAAACCGTCTTGATATCCTTTACGATATTGTTTCTGATATCGTCATAGTTTTCAAGAGCAATGTCAATGATATCCGTCTGCTTTTTCTTTTTGAGAATAAGGCTGAACGAGCTCATAGTTGCCGGCGGGAAGGTCTCGCTTGTTCCGAACAGCTTAACGCCCATAACACTTCTGGTAACGTTCTTATTCACCGACATCATTATTCTCTCCACCGACGGAGCCTTTGATTCATCACTGAACTCCTCGATACCAAGAGAATTTGAAAGCTCTCTGCTCATCTTCTCAACAAGCTCTGTTATCCTGTCTCTGTGATTCTCGATACAGGTTCTGTACGCCTCCCCCACCTTTTCCATAAGATAAGGGTAGAAATACTTTTCGATGTCCTCTGCCGGGAACTTGTCCTCGCCTGTTTCCTCGTTCTTGCTGCGGCATTCGAGAATGCTTGACCTGAGCTTTGAGAAAAACTCATACATCCACTTTTCAGCTTCCTGCTGCATTTCTATTATTGACAGGTGCAGACCCGGCTTCTTTTCTTCAAGAGCCTGTTCAAGCTCCTGTCCCTTTGATTCTATCGCACTGACCTTTTCAGCAAGCTTTTGCTGGTCAAGTTCTGCCATTTCGCTGATAAGGTCAAGCTTGGTCTTTGTTTCCTCCCACATCTGGCTGAGCATCGTCAGCACTCTCTGCGAACGGATAACATCCTTTTGCATGATTATATCACGCTTGAGCGACAGCTCGAACTGAAGGAACTGCGTTTCGTAAAGATCTCTGAAATTCCCCTTGCTCTGGGGTCTTTCAAGTCCCATTCTCCTTGCGAACTCATCAGCGCCGCTTATTCCGTAAACGACCGCATTGGGGACTATCCTTCCCGCAATGGTCTTGAAGCGTCTGAGTATCCTGTGAGCGTCCTGGCGGCTTTCCAGCGCGTCGAGCATATTTACAAGTATATACAGCATACCGAATCTCTGCGGCTGAACGTGTGTTGCAAGAAACGTCTGCTCAGTCTCCGAAAAAGGCATCAGGCAGGAAGCTGCATACATGATAGCGTCCGCATTAACGATATAATCCCTGACTTCCTTATCCAGCGTTTCAAGATCCGACAGACCCGGAGTATCCACGATCTTTATCTCGTTAAGTATCGGTGAATTGTCCTTGATCTGAACATAAGAGATCTTCGACGGGAACAGCTTCATACGCTGTTCAAGCTTCTCACGCTTTATATCGTCGATCGTCAGCGGCACTCTTCTTCCGTTTTCAAGGAAAGCCGTGACCGTTCTGAAATTGCCAAAAGATATCTCGTTGATCGTGTATGTTTCGGGTGTTGCATTTGTCGGCGTAAGCTCTTTTCCGAGAATAGCGTTTATTATTGTGCTTTTGCCTCGTTTGAACTCACCCAGTATGACCAGTGTGAACGGCTCGTCCATCTTTTTGCCTATAAGACCGTCCCAGTCCTTTAGCTCGCTTACGAACTCCGTACCCAGCACATTAGCTATCTGCGGGTCGTCGATCACAGAATTAAGGCAGGATCTTATTCTTGAGATATTATAGCTGTCGGCATTGTTCTTATCTGTTCCCATCAGCTCTGCCCTCCGTTTCCGACTATAATACTGGTGCGGACATCGCAGATCTGAACAGGCTGGATCTTCAGTTCCTTGCCGTCGATATCATTTCTCCAGTCATACAGCGTAGCGCAATACAAAAACTCGTTAGCCGCAAGAATGCTTCTTTCGATCTCAGTAAGTCCTTCCTCGACCTTGAGGCTTCTTGAATCCATTGCGTGTATCTGTTCTGAAATAACATCAAGATCTTTGAAGTTCTCCTGCTTTCTGCCGTAGAAATCCATATAGCCTTTTTTGAACAGTCCGCTGAGTATCCCGATAAATCTTCCGGGCTTGTCAAGGCAGATTATGCCTGCTCTGAGGGCGGTCTGCTCTCCGAATTTCACCCAGCCCGAAAGAGCCGTGTAAAGCTGGCTGCTCACGGGTGACGGATAGCTTCTGGTGACAGGTCTGTAACAGTCCTTATTTACATTGAGGTATGTATAAGCGATATTGAACTGACAATGTCCGTTCTGTATCCTGCCGCACTCACAGCCCACAAGAAGCGTAAGCTCGTCCTCGCTGCACATCTGCACGAGGCTTTTTGAGATAACGATGCAGGGGTCTATCATCTCGCTTGCTATTGAATATATCAGAGCCTTGTTGATGTCCTCACGGATAAACACGATCGGCACCACAAGCTCAAGTCTTTCGCTGCACTTTTTGACGATGTCATATATCTCCGGATATTTCAGCGGTCCGACCTGATCGCATTTCATGAACAGGTGCTTTGCCTCGGCAGAAATATCCTGAGTATTCACCGCTTTGAACAGCTTTGAAGCTCCGCCCAGCCCCATGATCTTCTGTCTGACCGCATAATCAGACTCGTAAGCATAGTCAAGATTGCCGTTGACAGTATGCCCCTGGAAAGACCGTGTATATGCTGTGAGGTAGGCTTCAAAATCCGTGTCGATACTCAACAGCGGATTTTGTGTTTGCGATACTTCATTCATTATTTGTCCTCCATGATCTTTATTGTGGTATCAGCTGCAAACAAAGCGGACTAAGCATCCATCTGCTCTGTGAGCACCTTTCTGACAGCATATGCGTCCTGAACGATCTTGCTGGCGCTTTCAGCGACGTTATGCAGCCTTTCCATTTCCTTCTGGGAAACACTGCTCTTCTGAGTTTTGAGGTCATTGAGGTTATCCAGTGTTTCCTGAGTATCACGGAGTATGATCTCTGTTTCTTCTTCTATCTTTTTCTTGAGTCCCTCAAACGATGAGAATACCTGACGGCGGACAGTTTCGGTAAAGTCGTTGTTCAGCTTCATCTCATGGAACTGCTTTTTGACCTGAGTTTTGAAATTGGATTTGAATTTTTCTATTCTTTCCTTGACAAGTATCTTATCGATCGCAAAGTTCGATGTGAAGGTACCTGCGATGCCTGCCACTGCCATAAGCACAAGTGTCACTGGCAGAGCTGTGGTGATGCCGAAGAATCCTGCAAACACTACCGAAGCATAGTAGGTAGCATAGAAGCTTGTCAGACCCGTTGCACCGCCAAGCAGTGCGCCCTTGAGTCCGGACTCCCTGAATCCGAGGAACAGACCTCCCACGCCGTAGGAACCGATCGCAACACCTATGATCTTATCTACAACACCGCCGTTTTGCGTCACACGGTTAGAGATAGTGAACATCTCCTGTATCCTTGCAACGCTCTCAAAGAATGCGTCCTCAAAGCCCTGAAGTCTTTCAGCCTCACCGCTGACTGCAACATTGATCTGGTTCTGGATCTGCTCACAGATTATCTGTGCCCTGACCTCGATAGATTCTCTGATCTTCTCTGTCAGCTTAGCCGAAACGAGCTTGAGCTGATCCTTCTTGAAGTCATCAGATGACATCTGGAAGTTATCAATGACCTGCATAGCAGCTTCCTCTATCTTATCCCAGTAGCTGTCAAGGATAGGCTGGAGGCTGTTGAATACCTGGTTAGCAGAATCATTGATCTTAACGAATTCCTCTCTCTTCTTATTTCTTATCTCCTCGATCTCCTTTATGGCAGCGTCATACTTCACCATAAATTCATCGTTAGCCATCATAAGTGCATTTTCCTGCATTACGACGTTTCTGAGTATCTCGGTACCTGAGTTTGTGATCTTGTTTGTGATTATCTGGAGGGATATAACGCCGCGCTCTTTTGTGAGCATACTTTCAAGGGCGTTCTCAAACTCGGGGAAATTACTTTCCTCAAGCATTGCCCGATCGCCCGTAGTCTTTGCAATGAGAGCCTTCTTAGCGTACACGCCGATAACTCTCGGAGTTCCGATCTTTCTTTTATAAACGGCAAACTCACGGGAATCCTCTCCCATGACCTTCTTTGCCTTTTCCATAACATATCTGCCTATTCTCGTACGGACAGTCTCAACTATCTTGTTCTCGTCCTCCTGTGAGAATGTTCCAAAGCAGTTGACAACAAAGATGATCCTTCCCACGTCAGAGGTCATCATCTTCTTTTCAAGAAATTCCTTTTCAAACTGTGAAAAAGGCGAGTTTGCGCTGATAACAAACACAGCGGCATCTATCTTGGGCAGTATCGACAGCGTAACGCTGGTCATCTGCTCATCATCATTCAGACCCGGAGTGTCGATGATATCAACATTCTTCTTGCAGAATTCAGTATCGTAGTAGACCGTAGCTTCCTTAACGGTCTCCGCTCTCTCCTCAGATTCTGCCGTCAGCTTGGTAACATAGTCCTCAAGCTTGCCTATATCGACCCTTTCGCTGTTGCCGTTTTTATACTCGACCTGCACATACGGCTCGGTGCTGTATGTAACCCTGTTCAGAGTTGCAGTCGCAGGCAGAACGTCAGCAGGCAATACCTCCTGACCCAGCATCGCATTGATAAGTGTTGACTTTCCTCTTTTGAACTCGCCTACGATAGCGACCTCAAAATGTTCGTCCTTGGTCTTGGCGATAGTCTCCTCCAACGATTTCGCCGTGTTGACGAGACAGATCTCGTCGCTGAGCTGCAAAAGCTCCTCCAGATCGGCGGTAAGGTTTTCCATAGTCTGCTTATACGCCGAATAGCTTCCGTAGTCAATCTGCTTTTCCATCACAAACCTCCTGTTCCGATGATACGGTAATTAACTTCCGTAAGAATGATATAACAGCCGAGAGTTTCTATTATACAAAATAGTCACAAACGATTAATCATATTACCACATAGTAGATTATAACACACCTTTTCATTCATCGTCAAGAATTATTATCACCATCGAAACAAAATTACCCTTTTACACAAAACGCAATCGAATAATTAGACATTTTGCACACATTTTTTCAGCGGTTTAACAAAAACAGGTGCATACACTGATGCACCTGCCACAAGATATTGTGTTTTTGAACCGATACTGCCGGGTCGCCGCCGATAGTCGAAGCATCGCCGTCAGCATTCCATATCGTGGATAAAACCGCACCTTCTCATGCTCAGAACGCTGTCTTTGCCGACAATAAAGTGGTCTATCACGGTAATATCGAAAGGAGCAAGATACTGCATTATCTTTCTGGTGAGAATGATGTCCTCCTGAGACGGTGCGCTGGGCGAATCGGGGTGATTATGAGCAAGAATGATATTTCTGCTGCCGCTGTTGAGCACTATCCTTGCAAGCTCTCTGAAATTGACCTCTGTCGAGGACTCACTTCCCCTTGAAACGACCGATACCGTGCTCACGCCCATGCTCTCAGTGATACACAGCACCCTGAAGCACTCGGCGGTCTCCTGCAAAAACAGGCTTTTAATATACTCCGGGAAATTCTCCATATCCCGAACATCTATCTTCTCGTGACGCTGTTTTGCAATGTAGTCGCTTATCGAGCCGAGCAGTTTCAGCATCACAGCCGCATTCTCACCAATGCTTCTGACCTGTCTGAGTCTGTCCACAGGCGCATTGACAACGCCTCTCACCGAGCCGAACTGGCTGATAAGCTCGTGTGCAGCAGCGTTCGTATCTCCCCTTGGGATAACAAAGAACAAAAGCATCTCCATTATCTCATGCTCTGCAAATCCGTCCAGCCTTTCATCTGCGGCAAATCGTTCTCTCATTCTCGCACGGTGCCCATCGTGAATGCTTTTCTTGTTTTGTTCATTTTTTCCTGCCATCGTATCGCCCTCCGCAGACAAGATCTGCTTTTGTACCGCTCTCACAGCTTGTACTGCATAAAGTTGTTGTTTTTCACAAATCCGAAATCCGTGTACAGCAAAACGCCCATATCAGATGCCGTTATCTGAACTGTTCCGCAGCCACGCTGCCTTGCCTCATCGACCACCCGTGAAAGCAGCTGTTTTGCAATGCCTCTGCGCCTGTACTCACCGTCGGTGAACATACTTGAAAGCAGCCCTATCCGACCGCTGGGGCAGCCAAAATACGGCGGCTTTTCCACGATAGACATTCCGCTTGTCCCGATTATCTTGTCACCGTCCAGCGCCAGCCACGAAACGAACGTGCCGTCAGCCATATGCCTTTTGTAGTAGTCCTCCAGAGCAGGTCTGAGGTCAATGTCCTGCTTTGCGCCCTCCTCTCGAAGCTGAGCTATGCGCATAGAGATAAATGTATCAAGCTCTTTCTCGGTAAGCCTTCTGTAAACGATCTGCATTGTCACAGCCTCCCTTTTATATAGCTTTACTGCAATAAATCAGAATTTGCCGCAGTGTTCCTGCCGGACAGCTGGGGGAAACCCTTTTGGAGAAGGGTTCTCCCCCAGACCCCCTTCCTAAACCTCTTAATGA
>CADAHS010000022.1 GCA_902787825.1 uncultured Ruminococcus sp.
AGGGGAGAAAAGTCCGCTCACCCACGCCATAAAGGCGAGGCGTCCTGTTCTCCCTTATGGGTTTCCCCCTTAGACGAGAGAGCAAGCTTTGTATCAATAATAATTGATAGTTTAGCATACAATCTTACCGCTAAATTTCTTACCTCTTACATCTTGTTTTCTCGCATCTAAGGGGGCTTTCCGATCGCCCCCATACCCCTTCGGGTGCAAAACTATTAATTTGATAGTAATAGTTTAAATTTATAGCTCCAAAAAAAATCAGCCCCGAGCCAAACAAAGCCACAGCTTTCCCAAAACTGAGGGCGAGGGAATTGCGCGCCGCAGCAGCGGCTTATTTTATCTCATACATCATTCTTAGCCTGTGCGCTTCATTTTCGCCAAAGCCAAGCTTTTCATAGAATGGTATCTTGTCGGGCATAGCCGCCAGCTCAACAAAGACTTTTGTCCCACTTATACCATGCTCATTTATGAATTTCAAAAGCTCATTTATAAGTGTCCTGCCAAGACCATTGCCCTGATATGACGGGTGCACCACAACGTCCTTGACGTAATAGCAAAGCCCCATATCACCAATCATTCTTGCCATAGCAACGCACTTTTCGCTGTCGTGAATACTCACCGTAAACAGCGTGTTTTCAAGCGCCAGCTTCACCTGTTCGATATCCGGAGCGCCGCCCCAGACGCTTTCCCACAGCTTGATGAACTGCCCGGCATCAAGCTCGTTGTGTTTTATCTCAAGCCTGCTATCTGTCAACTTCTGTAATCTCCATTGATCTTGACGTAATCGTAAGTCAGATCGCACCCGTAAGCAGTAGCCTTGCCCTGTCCGTCGCCTACGCTCACGATTATCTGTATCTCGTCCTCAAGCAGTACCTTTTTTGCGACCTCCTCTGAGAACTCAACGCCTGCGCCGTTTTCGCAAACGTGTACCTCGCCTGCCTTCGAGCAAAGCTTAACATCGACCTTGTTTATATCGAATTGCGCATCTGCATAGCCTATCGCACACAGCACCCGTCCCCAGTTAGCGTCTGCACCGAACATAGCGCATTTGAACAGGGGAGAGCATATAACGCTCTTTGCAATAATAATAGCCGTGTCCGTGTCCTTAGCTCCGCTGACTGTGCATTCCAGCAGCTTCGTTGCGCCCTCGCCGTCCTTTGCAAGCATTCTGGTAATGTTCATCATAACTATGTAAAGTGCCTTTTTGAAGATCTCAAAATCTGCACCCTCAGCTGTTATCTCAGCGTTGCCTGAAAGTCCGTTCGCCATAACTGCAAGCGTGTCGTTTGTGGACTGGTCGCCGTCAACCGATAAACAGTTGTATGTTATCTTCACGTTTTCAAGCAGAGCCTTTCTTATCATCTCTGCACTGATCGCACAGTCCGTCGTCACCACGTTGAGCGTTGTCGCCATATTCGGGTGGATCATTCCGCTGCCCTTGCCCATACCGCCGACACGGCACTTTTTGCCGCCAAGCTCAAACTCAACAGCGACCTCTTTTTTCACCGTGTCAGTCGTCATTATCGCCGTAGCAGCCTCAACGTTTTTGTCATATCCAAGCCCTTCAAAAAGCTCGTCTATCTTGTTTTCAACAGGCTTTATCGGGAATATCTGTCCGATAACTCCAGTCTGCGCAACAAGCACCTCCTCGGGCTTGATGTTCATACGCTCTGCAACCAGCTCGCACATTCTGTAAGCCTTCTGTTCGCCGTCTGCGTTGCAGGTGTTGGCGTTTTTTGAGTTGAGAATGAATGCCTGAGCCTTGCCGCCCGTCGCCGCAAGATTTTTCTGCGATACCGTTACAGGTGCGCCCTTGACCTTGTTCTGCGTGAACACCGCCGCAGCGCTGCACATCTTATCGCTCACCACAAGGCACAGATCGTTTTTCATATTGCTCACAGGACTTTCGTTTCCGTCGTTTTCAGCGTGCGGATCCTTTATCCCGCAGTAAAGACCGTTCGCCTTGAAGCCCTGCGCCGCACAAACGCCGCCCTCAATATACTTAAAACCTTCAAATTCCGTCTTTGTGATATCCTTGCTCATTTTTGACACCTCATTATATTTATAATCCTGTACCGTTATATTCAATGATGTTGCTTACTCTGACGTAGGCGCCGTTGATATATGCGGTGAGGTAAATCGTATGCCTTCCATCAGTTCCTTTTAACCATTGATACTCCGTTTCAAGTTCAAGCATCTGTTCGCCTGTTTTCGAGTTCGTTGTATCACGGTTGAGAATCTGTTGTCCGTCAAGCTCCACGGTCCAGCCGAGACCATCAAAGCCATCGTGGTGGTCTCGTACAATAACTCCGTCCGGTAGGCGTGTCAGGTGGAAATATTCAACGACCTTTGTTTCAGCTTTTTGCTTCTGTTTGTAAGAGAAATATTTAAAAGGCTTGCCGTCTGCTGTGACATTAGCGGAGCAGCCCTTGAAAGCAAGTCCGCCTTCTCTGCCTATTATCGCGCCAAAGTCGTTTCCGCCGCCCGAGACTTTGCCCTGGACCGAGACATTTGTTATTGTGACATCTCCGTAAGCTTCGCCGCAGGCGATACCTGTGGAGTGCGTGCCCGAAACCTCAGCGCCGACAAATTTTATATCATGCATAGACATATCCCAGCCGTAGCCTATAAATCCGCACGGCTCGTAGCCAAGGTTGATTTTCATGCCTTTTATAGTATGACCTTTTCCGTTGACCGTCCCGCAGAAACAATGATTGTTAGCCTTGTTCCAGCCCATCGGTCTCCAGTCATAGCCCGTCAGGTCAATGTTGTTTTCCAGCGTTATGCTGACTTTGTTGTAAGTGGGATTTATACCGTTCACATAGTAAACCGCAGATGCCAGCTGCTGCGCCGTGGAAACGTGGAAGTCCGGAGCATTTTTCTTTGCCCAGTCCTTGTCAGCGAGCTTCATGATGCTTCCCGTGTTGAATTCACGCTCCCAGTCGGTCATATAATCAGTCTTGTCGGTGTCGTATTTATACTCTGAAACGTCATAGCCCCATGCACTGTACCATTGATAAGCATCAGCAAGCAGATAAACTCCCTGTCCGCTTATCTTAGCCGAAACCATGCATTTTTCCGTATCCGGCTTTGCACCCTCAACGGTGTTGTATGGCTCGTTTTCTTTCGTGCAGTAAAGCAGTATCAGATTTTTCTCCGGAATACCCCTGAGCTCGCTTTTGTTGTAGTAAAATGCGATCTGCGGATCATCAACATCCTTGTATTCTACCTCGATCGGCGAACCGACCAGCCCGACAACACTGTTGTGAAGAACGTGTCTGCTTTCCGAAAGTGATGCCTTGCGCTCTATGTCGCCATCGCATTTGCCTGAAAACTCCACCTTTGTAAGCTCGGGCTTTTTATCGTTATTTATCGTCATAGAGTACACCTGACGATCGCTGTCCGGAGTTCCGCTTTGCACCGTGACGCTTTGTGTCCCGTGCGAAGTCGTACCCTCTGCCTGTGACAAGCCTTCACCCTGAGAGGAACTCCTGCTGTCAGCCGAGCTTGCGGTCTGCGCCGAAGTGGCTAACGCCTTCTGCTCACTGCTGTTTTCTGTCGTGCCGCAGGATACCAGCATCATAGCTGCACATATAATGGCTGTTAAGAGTCTTGTTTTCATTTTCTCACCCTGATAAAGATCATTTTTTATCTGCACTGTCTCAATGACTTTTTCATGTATACCACATCGTCCATAGGATTATTGTAGTATGGCTCGCATTGTTCAAAACCGTATTTTTTGTATAAATGTATCGCACTTTGCAAAGGCGTGATCGTGTCAAGCACCATTTCCTCAAAGCCGTCTTTTTCAGCCGCCTCGATGATCGCCCCAATAAGCTCTCTGCCTGCGTGCAGCTCACGGTACTCGGGTTTTACGAACAGCCGCTTCATCTCGCACCGCCGGTCATCATGCCTGTGATACGCCACGCACCCGATGACCGTTCCGTCATCGTTCACTGCACACAGCAAACGCCCCTCGGGGTAGGAGTATTTCACAGCAAGATCTTTTATCTCCTCGTCAAATCCCTGAAACGAAAGGTCACGCCCGAGAGCCTTGTTGTATTCGCCTATCAGCTCGGTTATCTCTTTGGTGTACCTCTCGCCGCTGACTATCTTCACATCATCAATCCTTTAAGTGTCTATCCTGACCATTTCCGTTATCGTCTTGTTCCTGTAAACCAAATCGTCGCGCGAAGTAAACCCGCTTTTCTCCCAGAAGGCATTTCCGCCCTCGTTTTTTGAAAATACGACCAGCGCCGTCTTGTTGATACCCAGCGCCTTCAGCGCACCCATAGCCTCGTTAACAAGCCTTGTCGCAATTCCCCGATGTCTTTGCTCGGGGTCAACAGCCGTGTGGTAAATGTAGCCTCGTCTGCCGTCGTTGCCTGCAATTATCACGCCGATTATCTTTTCCTGCTCCAGCGCAACAAAGCAGGTATCGGGATTTCTGTCCAGAAACCTCTTGATTCCGTCCTTTGAATCGTCTAAATTATTCAGCCCCATTCCAGCACAGGAAAGCCACAGCCTGTAAACCTGTTCGTAATCGGATATATCCATTATTCTGTATTTTATCATTTTGTCTCCCTGCTATGATTGTTATCTTTGTGAGTATATTTTTGATGCTGACGAAACAATAGTCTTTTTGGAATAACTGTATGCCTGATAGCTTATAAATAAAAGTTTTAGGGGTGGGGTTTGGGTATGCTGTTATTCCAGTCCCGTTGCCTCGTCGATGCCAAGCATAATATTCATGCACTGCACTGCCGCACCGCTTGCACCCTTTCCAAGATTGTCAAACCGTGAGCAAAGCAGTATCTGCTCGTCATTTCCGCAAACGAATATCTGCATATTGTTGGTTCCCGCAAGCGTGTTCGCAGGCAGAAAACCGTCCGGCAGAGTTTCTTTGCCGCCAAGCTCCATCACCTTTACAAAGTGCTGCCCTGCGTAGTGCGCACTCAGTATCTCGTGAATGTCCGCAGGCGTGTATTTTTTGGTCAGACACCTGCTCACCAGCGGAAGTGTCACCACCATTCCTGCAAAATAATCGTCAACGATCGGGTTGAACATCGGCGGATATTTCAGTCCGCATACCGCCTGCATCTCAGGCAGATGCTTGTGTGTCTGACCCAGAGCGTACTGCCTTGGCGAGCACATCTCCTCAGTCTTGTTTTCACTCTCGATAGCAGCGATCATTTTCTTTCCGCCGCCGCTGTAACCCGAAACTGCGTGAGCAGTAACAGGGTAGTCCTGCGGCAGAACGCCTGCCTGTACCAGCGGATAGCAAAGTGAGATAAAACCGCTTGCGTAGCACCCCGGCACCGCAACTCTCTTTGAATTGCGGATGTTCTCTCTGTGCCTCTCGCTCAGCTCGGGAAAGCCGTAGTCCCAATCGGGATTTGTCCTGTGAGCTGTTGATGCATCTATTATCTTAACATCAGGGTTTGTGCAAAGGCTTACCGCTTCTCTTGAAGCAGCGTCAGGCAGACACAGAAATGTGATGTCTGATGAGTTTATCATCTTTGCACGTTCGCTGCTGTCTTTTCTTTTATCCTCATCAATAAGAAGTATCTCCAGATCATCACGCTTTGCAAAACGCTCGAATATTTTCAGACCCGTCGTACCTTCCTTGCCGTCGATAAAGACTCTTGTTTTCATTTTATAACTTTCCCTTCTGCCGATATTTTAATCGTCAAGTATTTTCTTGTACTTTTTATCCTCGTGCAGCTTCTTGTCACGACGCTGCTTTTTCTGTTTGTCGATAAAAGCCTTGTCCACAAAAATGTTGCCGATACCGCTTCCGAACAGCAGGCAAAATCCTGTTACCACAAGAATGTCCGGGACTATCGCCCTGAAATTTTCCAGAAGGATATATTCAGCGACCGTTATCACTATGATCGGAAACGGCATAAACCAGCGGATACCGCAGTTCTTTGCGTAGATAAAGCATATCACCAGCGTGAACAGCGGATATATCACCATAAAGCTTATCATCAGCATCAGCGCATTGGCGAACACAAAGTTTGTCAGAAGGAACAGACCGTTGACTGCGACCGTCCACAACGCTATAAAAAGCACTGCCCACTTTGCGGGGTGCTGAGTGATATTATCAGTAATTTTCGATGTTTTTTTCGACATACGCTATCTGTTCCTTTACCGATTCAGGCGCAGGTCCGCCCGCACTTTTTCTCTGCAAAACACAGGTGTCCAGACTGATCGCTTCAAAAACGTCCGTATCGAACTTGCCGCACAAAGCCTTGTATTCGTCAAGCGGCAGCGTTTCAAGCGTGCAGCCCTTTTCGATGCAGGTGTGCACAAGCGTTCCGGTGATCTTGTATGCATCTCTGAAAGGCATACCCTTTTTAACGAGGTAGTCCGCACAGTCTGTCGCATTTATAAAGCCCTTTGCAGCAGCTGCTCTCATATTTTCGGGAATGACCTTCATCGTAGCGAGCATCGGGTCAAACGTCACAAGGCACAGCTTGACAATATCTATTGCGTCAAAAATGGCCTCCTTATCCTCCTGCATATCCTTGTTGTAAGCAAGCGGAATGCCCTTCATCATTGTCAGAAGGGTCATAAGGTCGCCGTAGACTCTGCCTGTCTTTCCCCTGATAAGTTCTGTGACATCAGGGTTCTTTTTCTGCGGCATTATCGACGAGCCTGTTGCGTAAGCATCATCAAGCTCAACGAACTTGAACTCCCATGAGCACCACAGAATTACCTCTTCTGAGAATCTTGAAAGGTGCATCATAAGTATCGAAAGAGCCGAGCATAGCTCACAGCAGAAATCTCTGTCCGAAACGCCGTCAAGTGAATTCTGCGTGATCTGATCAAATCCGAGCAGGTCGCATACCATCTGTCTGTCTATCGGGTAGGTCGTACCCGCCAGTGCACCGCTTCCCAGCGGCATAGCATTCATTCTGTCATAGGCATCTTTAAGTCTGCCAAGATCCCTTAAAAACATATTTGCATATGCCATAAGGTGATGAGCGAATGTTATCGGCTGCGCTCTTTGCAGGTGAGTATAGCCCGGCATGACCGTGAGTGTGTGCTTGCTTGCAATATCGCAGACTGTCTGCGTCAGCTTTTTGAGCAAAGCGATTATCTCAACTGTCTCGTCCTTGAGCGTCATTCTGACATCGAGTGCGACCTGATCGTTCCTTGACCTTGCAGTGTGCAGACGTTTTCCCGTGTCGCCGAGCCTTGCAGTAAGCTCCGCCTCAACGAACATATGAATGTCCTCAGCGTTCGGGTCAAAAGCGAGCTTTCCGCTCTGTATATCTTCAAGTATGCCTTTAAGACCCTTGACTATCGCTTCGCTCTCGCTTTTTTCAATGATACCGCACTCACCGAGCATAGTCGCATGAGCGATCGAACCCGTGATATCCTGCTTGTACATTCTCGCATCAAACTTTATCGACGAGTTGAAATCGTTGACTCTCTCGTCTGCCTCTTTTGTAAATCTTCCTGCCCACATTTTCTGTGACATATGCATGACCGCCTTTGCTGGATTTATTGGGGGGAAACCCTTTTGGAGATGAGGGTAAGTAACACGTGGTAACGGTTACTCTATCCCGTCCAACCCCCTTTCCTGAACCTCTTGAATTTGACTGAAAGTCTAAAAAAGAGATATGAGGACAGCACTCCCAAGAGAGTATCCCATCAGATCAGCAAGGGAGGACTTATATATGCCCTTGCTGAAAAAAACTAACTTCTTGTGTTTTCATCTTGCTTCTGATCGCTGAGTTGTTAAGACCTGCAACGGTCTGCATACAGTCTGTCATTTTTAACACAGCTAAAAAAGCTACGGGCAAAACAGCTTGTTTCAAGCCGTCCTGCCCTGTACTGATATTTAACTTAGTTTATTCCTTTTCGTGCTGCTCAAGGAGCTTGGAGATGTCGATACCGTTTATCTTCATGCCCTCGATCTTGCAGTCGTTGATCTCAACGTTAGAAAGATCGCAGTGAATAAACTGTGAGTTTTTCAGGTCGGGATTCTTGAACTCCACATTATTCATTATCGAGCAGCCGAACCTTGTGTTGCTCAGGTTAACGCCGAGGAACTTTGAATCGACCATATAGATATCTGTGAAATTAGCTCCACGCATACTTGCATCGTCAAACTTTGCGCTGTCCATGTTCACATCGCTGAAAGTTGCTTCCTTCAGATTTACGTTCTCAAAGGTAGCGCTGCCAAGGTTAACGTCCTCAAAAGTCGAGTTCGGCAGACTGTCGTATGAGATCTCCACTTTCTTGTCCAGTGCCGGCTCAAAGGTGTTTATTGTATCTGACATAACTGTACCTCCTTGTTGAAAAAAAGTTTTATTATTGATCACTTGTTGTTTCTTTTCTGTTCGAGCTTTGCTCTGACCTTGATAGGCAGACCGAACAGATTGATGAATCCTGCCGAGTCAGCCTGGTTGTAAACGTTGTCCTCGTCAAATGTTGCGACTTCCTCGTCGTAAAGTGTGTATGGTGAGGTAACGCCTGCGTTGATGATATTGCCCTTGTAAAGCTTGAGCTTAACATCACCGGTAACAGTCTTCTGAGTCTCGGTAACAAATGCACTCATAGCCTCACGCAGCGGTGTGAACCACTGACCGTTGTAAACGATGTCAGCAAACTTGATGCTGAGGTACTGCTTAACTCTTGATGTTTCCTTGTCAAGCGTGATAGTCTCCAGGACCTCGTGAGCCTTGTACAGGATAGCTCCGCCCGGAGTCTCGTAAACGCCTCTTGACTTCATTCCCACAAGTCTGTTCTCGACCAGATCAGCAAGACCGATTCCGTTAGCGCCGCCCAGCTCGTTGAGTTTGGAAACCAGCTGCTTGCCGTTCATCTTAACGCCGTCGATCTCAGTCGGAACGCCCTTTTCAAAGTGGATAGTCACATAGGTCGGCTTGTCAGGAGCCATTATCGGAGAAACACCCATCTCAAGGAAGCCCGGCTTCTCATACTGCGGCTCGTTTGCAGGATCCTCAAGATCCAGACCCTCGTGTGAAAGATGCCACAGGTTCTTGTCCTTGGAGTAGTTTGTTTCTCTGTTTATCTTCAGAGGAATGTTGTGAGCCTCAGCGTAGTCGATCTCCTCATCTCTTGATTTGATGTCCCAGATCCTCCACGGAGCAATGATCTGCATATCAGGTGCGAAAGCCTTGATCGCAAGCTCAAATCTTACCTGGTCGTTGCCCTTGCCTGTGCAGCCGTGGCAGATAGCATCTGCGCCTTCCTTGAGAGCGATCTCTGCGATCCTCTTAGCGATGATAGGTCTTGCAAAAGATGTACCCAGCAGATACTGGTTCTCATAAACTGCGCCTGCCTGAACGGTAGGGAACACATAGTCCTCGATGAATTCCTCTGTAAGATCCTCGATGTACAGCTTTGATGCACCTGTCTTGATAGCCTTTTCCTCCAGACCGTCAAGCTCAGTGCCCTGTCCGACATCACCCGAAACAGCGATGACCTCACAGTTGTTGTAATTCTCCTTCAGCCATGGGATGATGATTGAAGTGTCAAGCCCTCCGGAATATGCAAGAACTACTTTTTTGATCTCCTTAGCCATAATAAAATCCTCCGTAAAATTAATTAATCAAACGCATAAAAGCATAAATTGATATGCCCGAATGTTTTGTCAATTATCATTATACACTTTTATGCGGTGTTGTCAAGGGGTTATGCAAATATTTTTGAATTTTATACATAATATTCTGCATATTTGTGCATAAACGAACTAAATATACAGAAAAATATACATTTACACATTTTGCGGCGAACATTGTGCCGCAAAGTGGAAATATATTGTAGTCCATTCAAATATATTATACCACTTTCAAACGCAAATTGCAACACAAAAAGCTTGCAATTTCAAGTTTTTTAGTGTATAATCAAAACATAATAATAATTAAAGAGACTTAAATGATTTAACAGAAAGGCGGTATATCAAATGACCGATAAAATGAATGAGCTTGGCTTTGAAAAGCTCACCGGAGAGCAGCTTCTTGCACTTGATCTCAATGTGTTCAGAAAGATCGGACAGGAGTGGATGCTTGTCACAGCAGGCAGCGAGAACGGCTGGAACACGATGACTGCATCGTGGGGCTTTGCAGGAGTTATGTGGGGCAAGAATGTCATCAGCACAGTCATCCGTCCTCAGAGATACACAAAGGAGTTTATCGACAAAAACGAGTATTTCAGCATTTGCTTTTTTGATGAGAAATATAAAAATGCGCTTGCATTCTGCGGCGGACACAGCGGAAGGGACTGCGACAAAGCTAAGGAAACAGGGCTTGTCCCCGTGTTCATAGACGGTTCGACCGTGTTTGAGCAGGCATCGTTAGTTTTCATCTGCAAAAAGCTGTACGCACAGCCTATGCGCAAGGACTGCTTTATCGACAAGTCCTGCGATGAGCAGTGGTGCTCGGGCGGCGATTATCATGTGCAGTATATCGGCGAGATAGTCGCAGCATACGCTTTTAGAGGTAAGAAGTAAGAGGTAAGAGGTAAGAAATAGGAAATAAGAGAAGTAAGAGATAAGATATAAGATATAAGAATTAAGAGGCAGTGAGCAGAGGTATAGCATAGCTGTATTGTAAACAATCAATGACACCGCTTGACAAACAAAAAAACGTGTGTTATATTAGCCTTAATAGTTGAAATGCAGCGATAAGAACAAGTAAGTCACCGCAATGCGTCCAGAGAGCTGTCGTTATGGTGCAAGACAGTACGCAGACCTTGACCGAATACATCTTTGAGCAGACTGCCCAGAAAGCGAAAAGGCGTGAAAGACCTTGCGCAAAGGCAGTACGGCGGCGTGCCGTTATAACGCAAAAGGCAGGGGGATACCTCTGCGAACAAAGGTGGTACCGCGATAATTCGCCCTTTGATGAGCATAGCGCTTGTCAAAGGGATTTTTTGTTTTGCATATAAGGGGAGTAAAAATGAAGAATACAAACAGCGCAGACCCTGTCAATGCGCTTGCTGCACAAAAGCAGAACGATAACAGGATAACCGCCTGCTGCTTATAATGGCATCATTGATCGTGCATGGGATACGAGCCGGGAAGATATATTGCTATGACCTGATAAAAAACCATTATTGTGGAGGTGACAAAATATGTTCAGAGAAATGCGAAGGCAAAAGCAGGCGCTCAGCATCGAGGAATGTATCGAGCTTTTGAAAAGCCAGACAAGAGGCGTGCTTGCAGTTACAGGTGACGATGATTACCCCTACTGTTTTCCCATAAATCACTATTATAATGAAACCGATGGCAGGCTCTATTTCCACGGCGGTCTGACAGGACACCGTGTCGATGCCGTAAAAAAACACGACAAGGTCTGTTTCACAGCTTATGATAAAGGCTTTGTAAAAGAAGGCGACTGGGCGCTAAGCATAAAAAGCGTTGTCGTTTTCGGCAGAATAAAAATAGTTGAGGATCATGACAAGGCTATTCAGCTTTGCAGACAGCTGTGCTATAAGTTCACAAATGATGAAAGCTATATCGACAAAGAGATCGAAAAGTTTGCAAAAGCGACCCTTGTTATGCAGCTTGAAATAGAGCATATGACAGGTAAGCTTGTCAATGAAAAATGATCGGGGGGAAATAACTGTGCATTTCGGATTTTCATATGTTGGACTTGTGTTTCTGATAATGCTCTTTGTTCCCAATATCATCTGGAGCAAAAATCAGCCAAAGGACTACGAAAAATATGCCGCAAAGGAGAACAAAGTCCTGCTCACCCTTGAAAGGATAGGCGAGGCGCTGGTAAGTACCCTGTGCCTTATATTCAGCGACTTCAATATCGGCAGCATCTCACCCTGGAGCATTTTGCTTTTGGCAGCATTTGCGCTGATGGTACTCTACGAAGTGTACTGGATACGCTATTTCAGAAGCGAAAGAACAATGGCAGATATGTATTCGGGAATACTTGGTATCCCCGTTGCAGGCGCAACACTTCCCGTGATTGCGTTCTTTGTGCTTGGAGTCTACGGCAAAAATATCCCGATGATGATAGCGACCGTTATCCTCGGCATCGGGCATATAGGCATACATCTTGAACATAAAAATCAAATCAAATAAAAAACGGAGGAAAAGAAAATGACTTGTTACGAAGAACTTGTAAGGCGCGGGCTTATCGCGCAGGTCACAGACGAAAAAGAGATAAGCGATATGATAAACAACGGAAAGGCTACCTTCTATATCGGCTTTGACCCCACAGCGGACAGCCTTCACGTTGGTCACTTTATGGCTCTTTGCCTGATGAAAAGACTGCAAATGGCAGGCAATAAGCCTATCGCCCTGATCGGCGGCGGTACCGGAATGATAGGCGACCCGTCCGGCAAGACCGATATGAGAAAAATGCTCACCAAGGAAACTATCGAGCATAATGTGGAGTGCTTCAAAAAGCAGATGGCCCGCTTTATCGACTTTTCAGACGGCAAAGCAATGGTTGTCAACAACGCCGACTGGCTGCTTGACCTCAACTATGTCGATGTGCTGCGTGAGGTAGGCGCCTGCTTCTCGGTAAATAAAATGCTCTCATTTGAGTGCTATAAACAGCGTATGGAAAGAGGACTCACCTTCCTTGAGTTCAACTATATGATAATGCAGTCATATGACTTTTATATGCTGTTCCAGAAATATGGCTGCAATATGCAGTTCGGCGGCGACGACCAGTGGGCAAATATGCTTGGCGGTACAGAGCTTATCAGAAAGAAGCTCGGTAAGGACGCCCACGCAATGACCATCACCCTGCTTCTCAATTCCGAGGGACAGAAAATGGGCAAGACCGTAGGCGGCGCAGTTTGGCTCGACCCTGAAAAGACCTCTCCTTACGATTTCTATCAGTATTGGAGAAACGTCGATGACGCAGACGTGATCAAGTGCCTCAAGCTGCTGACATTCGTTCCGATCGAGCAGATCGAGGAAATGGAAAAGACGATGCAGGGCGCAGAGCTTAATAAAGCAAAGGAGCTTCTTGCATTTGAGCTTACCAAGCTCGTTCACGGCGAGGAGGAAGCAAAGAAAGCCGACGATGCAGCAAAAGCTATATTTGCAAAGGGCGGTGTCAGCGATGATATGCCTACTACCGAGATCGAAGCAGCAGAGCTTGACAACGGCAGTATCGGAATCCTTACTCTGCTTGTAAAGTGCGGACTCTGCCCGTCAAACGGCGAAGCAAGAAGACTTGTCACACAAGGCGGCGTGAGCGTGAACGATGAAAAGCTCACCGACCCCAAAGCAATGATCGACCTTTCCAATGCAGTCATCATCAAAAAAGGCAAGAAAGTATTCCATAAGGCAGTAGCAAAATAATCTGTAAAAAGCAATAAAAACGATCGGCTTGGTCATATGGGCTGTACTTATACAGAAGTATTATAAATGATTTTTGGGGAAAACCCTTTTGCAAAAGGGTTATTCCCCAAGCCCCTTTCCTAAAACTCTTAATGATTTTTTAACCCCGATGGATAAATCCATCGGGGTTAAAAAATAGTTATGGTCAAGAAATGCGGCTGGGAAAAAGTCCTTCGCAATAAAAGATGTTACTCAAAATGATTTATAAAACTTCTATATAGGTACTATCCTTATGACCGAGCCGATCGTTTTACATCAGCCATGTGAAGTTATCGTCCGAATTGATAAAATCAACATTATAAAGCAGTATCACCTTATCAATATTATTCTGCTTGACATATTCCGAAACTGTCGGTTTTGTCGCATCGTGATAGTATCTCAGATCTATCATCGAGATGTCTGAGTACATACTTGTGAAATACGGCATAGCGCAGTTAGCGTAGCTGTCTTTGAGAATAAGCACTTTTTTGTTGTTCTGCGCATTTGAAGACTTTATCTCGATAAGCGGGAAATTACCGCCGAAGAAGGTCGAGTATTTGTCCTTTTTGTCCTCAAATGAGCTGTCAAAGATAGTGTCCGTTTCCTTGTCCTTATCGACGTAATTCACGCTGAGCTTGTTGTCCTTGTCGGTGTAAAGCTTCATAACGTCCTTTTCGCTGAACGCAGACGGAGCCTTTGAATAAAGCGTACCAAGAAAGCCGTCAAGCTCCCTGCAGCTGTACTGTGCCTTCAGCTCGTCCTCCCCGAGGAATTTCACAAACCCATCGAATGCAGCCCTTGCGCCGTCAGATGTCCAGTGGTGGTCGGTCTTGTAGTAAGCCTGAGTTCCGTCGGAAACAGCCTTTTTAAGCTCGTCCATAGGACAGTAGAATCTGATCTTGTCACTGAGCTTTTCTTTGACCTTGCTGATAGTCTTGTTCTGATCCTGGGTTGTTGCGCTTGCCGGCAGCTTGTCGCTCATCACGCTTATGCTGTTTGGCACGAGCATCATGTCTATCTCCACGTCCGGACAGAACGAAACGAAATCATTGATGTACCCTACGTTCTTTTCGACCTGCTCGGAGTTTTCCTTGTAATCCTGAAGATAGTATCCGTCCTTGCCGAAGTAAACGCCGTTTTGGAGGTCGTGCATAAGCAGTCTGTCTGCGTCTGTCTTGAGCGTAACAAGCTCGTCCTTCATCGGGAGCTGGTCGGAAACGTACTTTTCAAGCCCGCTTGTGAAGCTGCCGTCATTAAGGCTTTTCCACGAGAATGAAGGGAACTGGGCAAGGTTTCTGTTTTCCATTTCAGAAAACTCCCTGTCCTTCAGCAGAAGGCTCCATACTGCAAATCCGAAGATAAACAGTATAAACACACTGACCATAATGATCTGTGAGATCTTTTCTGTCTTTTTGTTCATCACGCTCACCTCCTAAAATCTGAAATAGAGGAACGGGTTGAATGAGCTTCCTGCAAGGTATGCAGTCGAAAGAACGAGTATCGACACTACCATCAACGGCTGCAAAACGCAGCTGTATACAACAGGGAAGCCTTTTTTAACGAATGAACCGAGCTTTCTGATAAGCGGTGTTGATGCAGCAATAAGTATCACGAATGTGATCGCATAGGTGCCAAGCCACGATACCGCCTGATCGTTGATAAGATCAATGCCCGAAAGTCCGAACATATTCCTGAAATTCTGTGAAAGCTTGCCGAAATCATCGAATGCGAAAATACCCCAGCCGATGACTATAAGTATCAGAGCGTAGATGTGTCCGATGATCTTAGGGAGCTTGCTGAGTCCCTTGAGCAGGAACAGCTTTTCGCAAAGCAGTATTACGCCGAAGTATACGCCCCATATCATAAAGTTCCAGTTTGCGCCGTGCCAGAAGCCGGTGAGGAACCAGACGATCATAATGTTCACACACTGTCTGAACTTGCCCTTGCGGTTTCCCCCCAGCGGGATATAAACGTAATCTCTGAACCAGCTTGAAAGCGACATATGCCAGCGCCTCCAGAACTCAGTGATAGAGTCTGAGATGTACGGGTAGTTGAAGTTTTCAAGGAAATCAAATCCGAACATCTTTCCAAGACCGATAGCCATATCCGAGTATCCCGAGAAATCGAAATATATCTGGAATGTGTAAGCGATTATGCCAAGCCACGCAGCCGTCACGCTCATATCGCTCTGCGGCGTGTTGCTTATAACATCAAAAAGCTTACCCACAGCATTTGCAAGAAGCACTTTTTTACCAAGTCCGATAGCGAACCTGTGAACGCCCGAGGCAAAGTTGCTCATCGTTTCTTTTCTCTTTGCAAGCTGCTGTGCAACGTCCTTGTATCTGACGATAGGACCTGCGATCAGCTGAGGGAAAAGCGCAACGTATGTGCCCAGCGTCAGATAGTTTTTCTGCGCCTCTACGTCGCCTCTGTAAACGTCGATAACGTAGGAAAGCGTCTGGAAGCTGTAAAACGAGATACCGATAGGCATTACTATATCCAGATTGTTGATTTTCAGCCCGAAGAAGTCGTTTGCGGTCGTAATGAAAAAGTTTGTGTACTTGAAAAATAAAAGCAGCCCCATGTTCCACAGCACTGCGATAAGCAGCGACAATTTCGGGACCCACGGCTTTCGCCCTTTGACATTCTTGTCCGCCAGCAGACCCGTGATGTATGCCACGATAGTTGACATGATCATCAGAAATACATAAACAGGCTCGCCCCATGCGTAAAAGACCAGGCTGAAGACAAAGAGTATCAGGTTTCGTACTTTACGGGGGGCAATGTAATAAAGTATCAGTACTGCCGGAAGAAATACAAATAGGAAGAACGTGCTTGAAAACACCATTTGTTCGGATCACCAAACCTTTAAGATAAAAATGTCAGAATACTAAATCAAGCCATGCTCCGCCGCTGTGAACGGCAGAACATGACCGATGATAAAAACGAAATATTAGCCGATGATCTCTTTAGCCTTGTCGTTGTTGTTTGACAGGCAAAGGAAAACATAGCAGCCGTCAACAACAAGTACAGGGTCGTTGAGCTTGGTCATCTCAGCCGGAACGTAATCCTTGAATGCGTTCTTCTGATTCTCGATACGGGTCTTGAGTGCAGACTCGATCTCCTTGGCAGCATTCTCATCGTTAGCCTCGAAGCAGTCGATTTCGTGAGCGGTTGCGCCGGAAGCGTCCACATAGCAAACAGCCTCTTTGTAAAGCTCCTTCTTAACGCCGATCATTCTGTCGATCCTTGTCTCATCAAACTTTGTCATCGTGCCCTTAACAGCATCGTCAAGTGAATCCTTGAGCTTGTCAGCAACAGCGTTGAGATCTCTTGTAGTCTTTTCCTCAGTTTTTACAGCTGTTGTGCTGTCGGTGCTGCTTGAAGAGCTGCTTGTCTTGCTGCTTGCCTCAGCAGTGCTTGATGATGACTCGCCGCATGAAGCAAGTGCCATAGAAGCGACCATAGCAGCAGCCATAACTGCACATATTATTTTCTTTGATTTCATTTTCCTCTTTCCTTTCCCGTTTTAAGATTTAAGTTTTGTCGATTATATAGTTCAACCAATACTTGCAATAATCAATGGAAAGATGTACGCCGTCGGTGCTTGCCTCTTCCGGAAGCTGTCCGTTTTCGTCCATGACCGCACTGTCGCACGCAAGGTATACACAGCCGTTTTCGTTGGCGAACCGCTGGATATACTCGTTGAGCGTCTTAACGTTCTCATTGTTTATAGCATCTCCCTGAAGCCCCCTTGAGGCTGTCACCGGGAGTATTGATTGTGCATATATCTTAGCGTCAGGACTATACTGGCGTATCGTCTGCACGAGCTTTGCATAGTACTGGATAAAGCTGTCGTAGTATGGCCAGCCCATCTCGTTGGTGCCGAAGTTGATGAACACTCGTCCGAACTTGTGACCCTGAGCAAGTGCCTCGGGCACCGTTCCCATATTGCCGTTGTCCAGTTTTATCGACTGTGTTTCAAAGCAGGTCTGTATATTCAGACCGATGCTGCAATAAAATGTTGCCTTTGGTCTGTCGCAGTTGTTGTAAAGTCCGACCGTTCTGGAATCTCCTATGAACAAAGCGTCGTCAAGCTCATCATTGATATCCTTTGCCACGGAATACGGGTGCATATCAGTCGGCGTATCCGGCTGAGAAATATCAGTTTGTGAGCTGCTCAGATCGTTTTGAGAGCTGTCGCTGAGGGAGCTGTCGATTGAAGCAGCCGAGCTGCTGTCGCTTTTTGACGAAGAGCTGTCCGCAGCGGTAAGCGAGCTGCTGTCACTGAGTGACGAGGAGTCAGAGGACGAAAAAGTGAAAAACTCTGTTCGCTTTCCGGCAGAATGAATTATCCAGCCAACCGCAAAAACCACACACAAAAGGCAGCACAGCGAATAGATGCTCTGATGCAGTCGGACACGTCCACGCTGCTTACTGTTGTTATCTGTTTTTGGTGTCATTATATCATTATTCCTTTTAGATCCACATCTTCACATACAACATTATGATACCACAATCCGAGCTGTTTTTCAAGCCTATTTGCTGATTTTGCAAATATTTTTCACAATAATGTACACTTTGCACAAAAAAGCGTAAAAAAACGGACTGCACTGGTGGAATAATACAATTCCACGGGGTGTAAGACCAAGGCAGCAAATCAAATTGCGCCTTTGTGCAGACCGTTATTCATCACATATTTTCCAAAAAACCTTCCAGCTTCACGGCGAGTTCTGAAACAGGCAGTCCCACAACGTTGTAGAAATCCCCGTTTATTTTTTCGACCAGCAGCGAGCCTGCACCCTGTATACCGTAGGCGCCTGCCTTGTCGAGCGGTTCGCCGCTTCTGACATAGGCATCTATATCCGTTTCGCTGAGCTGTCTGAACGTCACCTTTGTATCCACCGAAAAGGAGAGATACTTTTTGTTATAGCCGATAGTTACGCCGCTGATGACGCTGTGCTCTTTTCCGGAAAGGGCACGCAGCATTCTTTTAGCGTCCTCATCGTTTGCGGGCTTACCGAAGATAGCTCCGTCGCATATCACCACCGTATCGCATCCGATAACTACGCTATTGTCGTAAATATCAGCGATATAGCGGCATTTGAGATCGGACAGATATTCGGCTGCATCGTATGTTGAGATGTCAGCCGGCAGCTTCTCGTCGCACTCGGGAGGTATCACCCGGAAATCCGAACAGATGAGCTTGATAAGCTCACGCCTTCTTGGCGATGAAGATGCAAGTATAACATCATATTCTCTTAGTGTATCACGTATTGTCAATGACATTTTCAGGACCGTCCTTTTTAGAAGTAAGATATAAGAGGTAAGAGGTAAGAGTTAAGAAAAAAGCTAAGTGCCGTTACCAATAAAAACAGGCGGAAAGCACCGCCTGTCCATCATTTTTATTATTACAGCTTTGAGCCGCACTGTGAGCAGAACGCCACGCCGGAAGCTTCCTTGTGTCCGCACTGTGAGCAGAAAATAAAGCTTTCTGCCGCAGCCGCAGCAGGCGCCTCATTTATTACCGCAGCGGGTGCTTCGTTGGTCACGGTCGTCTCCGTGATCGGCTCTGCCGTCGGAGCCTGAGTTACCTCGGGAACCGGTGCAGCTTCGGGAGCCTGAGTTACCTCCGGTGCTGTCGGTGCAGCCGGAACAGGCGGAACAACAGGGATATCGTTTATCGGAGGCATCGGCTGAGCAGGTGCTGGTGCAGCAGGCTGGGCGTTGTTTGCGCCGGGAGCCATATTTCTGTTAGGATTTGACGGAGAGTTGCCTGCACCTCCCGGGGTAAATGTCGGTCTTTGGTTGAAGTTAGGCTGAGCATTTGCGTTGTTCATTGGCATACCTGCGTTCATACCATTGTTCATTGGCATAGCGCCTGCCATACCCATTACAGGTGGCTGCTGAGTTCCGCATGAAGGGCAGAACGAAACTGCCATAGGAATCTCTGCTGAGCAGTTTACGCAAAGCTTGTTGCCCCTTGCGCCGATAAGATCCTTGTTGAGCTGCTGGAGCCTTGCAAGGCAGTCATCAATATTCTTTGAAGCATTCTGTACATACTGATCGTTGATCTGATCCTTCAGATTGAGCTTGACATATCTGCCAAGATCGGTGTAAAGCTCGTTGATCTGGCTGTGAGTCAGCTGGATCTGAGTGTTTATTGCTTTTTCCTGTGGACTTACATTTGAAAAAAATCCCATAGTATTCACCTCAAATTTATTTTATTCGGCATCTTCTGCCGACTTGGTCACGTTTGCAGCGCCCGTTGTTTTGGACTCTGTCTGCTGCGGCTGCTCAGGTGTGGTCTGTATGTCAGCCTGAGTTGTCTGTGCAGAGGTCTGCTCGCTTTGTGAGCTTTGCTGCGTGTAAGCCTGCATACCGCTGTCCTGATCGTCAGCTGATGACTTTGTGGTAGTTGCGGCACGCTCGCTCTGCTTTGTGTCAGCGGTCGTCTCGTCGCCTGTTGGCACCGCAGCAGCGGTAGTCGTCTGGCTTGCGGTCTGCGCTTCAAGCTCAAGCTCCTGCTGAGATTTTTTGCCTCTTGCGACTGCCTTGGCGCTTCCTTTAGAAATATTTATTCTTGTGTTCACATAATAATGCGCAAGTATCTGGTCGTAGGTGTATCCGTGTCTTGCGTACATACACGCTCCCCACTGCGACATTCCCACGCCGTGTCCCCAGCCGTAGGATCGGAAAACAAATCTGTCGTTTGCAAAACTGATCTCAAAAGCGTTGGATCTTAGTTTGAACAGCTTCTGCAAGGATTTTCCCGTGGTGTTTTTCTTTGCATCAATGCTCACGCCAAAGACATACTTTCCATACCTTACGTCGGTGAGTCTGAACCAGTTTTTAACGTTATCCGAAAGCTTTACGCCGTACTCTTTTTCGAGCAGCCTTCTGACCTCGTCCTTTGAAAACGAGGACTTTATGCCCCAGTTCGGGTCTGCCGAGTCATAGGCGCTCCTGACACATTTCAGGTACGGATAGCTTGAAACTATCGCCATGTTCGACGGCAGGGTGTAGCCTGCTGTTGAAGCGGAATAAAGGGTGTTTGCGATACCGCCGTTATATGTCACGACCTGTCCTTGTACCGCCCTCACGCAGCTTTCTATCTTGCCGGTATAATTTCTTTTGATGCCGACAGTCTCTATCATTCCGATACTGTCCATATATCTCAGGCAGGAATACGCTGCGACCGCCTGAGCTTTTATAGCCTCAGAGCCCCAGCCGTCGCCAACTTCGTTGTAAACGATAGAGCAAACAAGCTCGTAAGCGTTCATCGTAACGATCTTTCCCGTTGTGATGTCACGCACTGTGAAGAACTCGCTGCTTGTATTTCTCGTGGCAGTAAAATGCGCAGGACGAGGCATACTGTCCGAGCAGCTGAAATCCTTAGTCACCGCCTGCACCTTGAATCCCGAAGGATCCTGCTGCTCCGGCGAGGGATCGTTCACAGCGCTGTCCTCTCCCGAGCCTTGCTTTTCAGTCTGTATCATATCGTACTCGCTGATCTGAGCTTTTTTGAAATTTATGATCCCGAGCTTGTGTGTCTGCGTCTGAGTTGCGCTTTTTTCAGTCTGCGAAGAGCTGTCAGCGCTTTGAGCCGTTACCGAGGTGTCCTGCTGCCCCTGTCTTCCGACAAGAAAAACGACGGCTGCAACGATACACACCAGCACAGCTGCTGCGGCGTAGACGGCTTTGCTGCCAAACTTTAAAAAAAGTGCTCTTATCTTTGAAAAGCCATTCATCCTTAACCTCTTGTGATATGTCAGACCGCACGGGTCTGTCTTGATCTGATACACTTTTAATTGTAAACACCGCAGCAAAAAAAGTCAAGACATATCAAAGACACGTCCTGACTTTTCGTCACTTTAAACAATTTTTGCACCAATATACAGACACATTACACATACGCCAAACTGTATATTGTATTCCGGGGTCTTTTACCACGGTTTGAAGAATCTTGCGCTGTCCCATGCAACGCACAGCTGCATCGACTCAAACCATGCTGCCACAGCGCCGCCTACATATCTGGGAGAGTAATAATAAACAGCACCGTTTGTGTTGTCCTCCCCGTTGAGGGCACGTTTGCAGCAGTTGATAGTGCTTGCATTTGGCTTGTTTGCCTTGGTGTAGTAGTTGCTGATCGCAGTGAACTGGTTAGGTGCTGAGAGCACAGCCTTGATGTTGTTGGCAAAGCGCGGGGATTTTACTCTGTTGAGCACCACGTTTGCAACGGCTATCTTGTACTTTTCAGCGCAATAACCTGCCTCAGCCTGAACAACATAGCAAAGCATATCGAACTCTTCCTTAGTGTAGCTCTTGATCTTTGGCGAGTTGTAGACCGTCTTGACTGCCGGAGCCTTTGTGGCAGCCTTGGTCGTTGTGGTGACACGCTTTGTTGTAGTCACAGCTCTTGTGGTCGCTGCGGGTCTTGTGGTAGTTACAGCCGGCGAAGTCGTTGTCGGCGCAGGCGTTGTCGTCGTGGCAGGCGGTGTGGTCACAGCCGTGGTCGTTGTCACAGCCGGGGTCTGCTGCGTTTGCTGCGAGCCTTGCTGTTCAGAAGCCGTCGAAGCCGCAGCAGAGGTCGTCGCAGTCGTAGTCTGCTGTGGATCAGCGATCTCGTATTCGTAGATACCGGCTTTGCGCCAGCTGATCTGTTCGCTTGTGGTGAAGGTCTGCTGTGTCGTTGCCGAGGTGGTGGTCTGCACCTGTGTAACGCTGCTTTCCTCAGCAGGCTTTACGTCAGATGTCTGTATCGAGTCGCCCGAAACAGCGAAGATCCCGATGGTACCTATCGTCAGTGCAAGCAGTCCCGCTGCACCCAGCAGCTTGCAGGTCCTGCGTATGGCAGGCTTTTTGCGTTTGTTTTTGTCCATTTTGAATCACATTACCTTTCCGACAGCTTTTTGCGCTGTCTGCGGGTGTTATAGCATCACCCGTATAAAACGCCGTAAATGCGGCGATATCTGCAATGCATCAGTAGTCCCAGCCGTAATACACCTTTTTATTCCCCAGCTTGTTGACCCACAGCGCAGGGAAATATATATCATTATCCGGTTTAGCTTTGTACGACTGCACGATCTTGTCAAGGTCGTCCTTGTCCGTGAGCTTCTTGGCAACTATCACCCAGCGTATTCCCCAGCACTCGTCCGAGCAGGTCGATAGGGTGATATACTTGTCCTTGTCTGTGCAGTTGATGTCCGAAGAATACCATGAACGCTTCCTGACCTCGCTTATCCACTTGTCAAAGTCCGAGCTTTTGTCAGAGAAATTCCTGACATTCCAGTACTTGAAGATGCTGCCGTTGTCCACGCTTGTGAAGGCGTTTGCGATAAAGCAGCCGACAATAGCATATTTCTGGTTGGTATTGTCATATATCGTGTTAAAGGTTATCACAGGGTTGCTTTTCAGAAAATCCACACCCTGCTTGTATTCGTGTATATGTGTGAAGCCTGTGCCGATGTACCCCATGTGGTGTCCGTACAAAGTGATGTTGTCTGACTGACCCTTCTCATCGACAGTGCAGGCTGAATCTGCAAATGGGATACCCGACATACTGTATTTCTTATCAAGGTTCAGATAAAGATATTCGTCGTTGTTTTTGCCCTTAACGACGGCAGAATTGATGTAAGGCTTGCCGTCTTTGTCGGTGTGGGAGTTTATGCTCACCCAGCCGATAACGTCCTTGTTTTTGTTTATCAGCTTGTTTGCCCAGGGCTGGATAGTGCGTTTCTGCTGTGCCTGAGGCTTCTGCGGATCGGTCTTTTTGGTTGTATCGGGGTCGCTTGGCTTTGCAGGTGTTGCCGGGCTTGGCTCGTCCGAAAGATGCGGAGCATACTCCTGCATCTGGCTGGAGTATTTCTCCTCAATACCCTTGCTTCGCAAAAACAGTCCGAGCTGTACCAGCGAAGCGATAAACACGACGATAGAGAACAGAAAAACTATCTTTCTGAACTTTTCCTTCCTGCTGTCGCTGCGATTGGGGATCATATAGTTTTTAACGCTGTCCAGAACGCTGTTTGAATCGTTGTCTGACATATCATCTATCCTTTTTGGTCTGCTTTGCAGATCTCCAGCAGCATCTCCAGCGCAAGCTGTGAGGCGGTCTGCCTGACCGTCTGTCTGTCGGGGTCATCGCAAAGCTCGTAGATCCTGAGGTCTTTGACATTTTGCCTGTCTTTGTATCTTACACTCACATATACCGTTCCCGCAGGCTTTTCGCCGACTCCGCCCGGACCGGCAATGCCTGTGATACCGATAGCGGCATCGCTTGCAAACAGCTTCTGAACGCCCAGGCTCATCTCGCTTGCGACCTGCTGCGAATAAACGGTGTACTTTTCAAGAGTTTCCTTTTTCACACCAAGTATCTTTTGCTTTATCTCCTCACTGTAGCTGCAAACTCCGCCGAGAAATATATCCGATGCGCCTGCGACCGAGGTGATAAGCTCACTCACCATTCCTCCCGTGCAGCTTTCGGCTGTGCTCAGGGAAATGTTATGTGCTGACATATATTTTACTACATTTTCGGTTACAGTGTCAATAGTTTTTGTTACCGATTTGTCATTTTTATGATTTTGCATATAAAATCACGCTCCTTTTATATCGTTTTGCACATATACCTGTGAATTGATTAAGGCTCACTGTCTCAGAGAGCCGGTGCAGAAATCGAGGTCATGTTGTATACAATTATATTGTATCCAATTATATTGTATCAAATTATGTTGTATCAAATTATATTGTATCAAATATAATTTACAGTCCATGCACTCACGCAGCAAGGCTGCACAAAAAAATCAAAACAAGAGGCAAGAGATAGCAAGCCCGAGTCATAGGAGCTGCCTTGTATCTCTTACCTCTGAGATCATTCAAGTCTTATCATTTTGACAGTAGTATTCTCCACGGCTTGTTGGATCATAGCCTCCCAGTCGTACAGAGCCTGTGCCTTTTCGACCGCTTCGAGCGTCGGACGAGTCTTTGGGTGTTTTGGCGTAAACACCGTACAGCAGTCCTCGTAAGGCAGGATAGATGTTTCAAAAGTGTCGATCTTACGGGCGGTTTGGATTATCTCGGTCTTGTCAAGCCCGATGCACGGTCTGAAAACAGGGATCCGGCAGGCTGCGTCGGTGCAGACCATTGCGTACATTGTCTGGCTTGCGACCTGTCCTAAGCTTTCGCCTGTGACAAGAGCCTGTGCGCCGTTTTTTTCGGCAAGCCTCTGGGCGATCTCCATCATCAGTCTTCTCATAAGGATCGTGAAAAATTCCTCGGGGCATTTGTCACGCAGAGTTTCCTGGATCTCGGTGAACGGGACGCAGTAAAAGGCGATGTCGCCGCAGTAGTTGGTAATGATCTTTGCCAGCCGTTCGACCTTCATTCTTGCTCTGCCGGAGGTGTACGGAGGCGCTTCAAAATGCACGGCGTCTATCACTGCGCCACGCTTTGCCATCATATAGCCTGCAACAGGGGAGTCTATCCCGCCTGAAAGCAGAAGCATTGCTTTGCCGCTTGAGCCTACGGGTATACCGCCCGCACCATCGAGCTTTCCGGCGTAGACATAAGCGTTGCTTTCACGCACCTCGACCATTACGGTAACGTCCGGGTCGTGTACATCTACGCTCAGATGCGAAAACTCTTCAAGGATCTTTCCGCCAAGCTCATTGCATATTTCCGGGCTTTTATATGGGAATTTCTTGTCGCTTCGCTTTGCCTCTACCTTGAAGGTGCGGGCACAAGCCAGCTGTTCACGGATATAATCAATGCTGTCGTTGACGATAGCGTCCATTGATTTTTCAAGCACGCAGCAGCGGCAAAGCTTGATTATGCCGAAGATCTTTGACAGCCGCTCCACGACCTCGTCAACGTCGATGTCATCGTTCATTGGTTCAACGTAGACGGTTGACTGCGCCTTTGTGATCTTTATATCGCCGAACTTTTTGAGTCTGCGGCGAATGCTTTTCATCATCATCGACTCAAATGTGCTCTTGTTCAGACCTTTGAGTGCGATCTCGCCGTATTTGCAAAGAATTATCTCTTTCATTTTCATCTTTCCTTTTCATTATGATCGCTGCCGCAGGCATAGTACTCTGCCAGCGCACAGTCGAACTTTTCAAGATAGTGCGTGTATTTTTTCGGGAAATCTGTTATCTGTGAGCTGTCGTTGGGGTTGAAATGGTATATGAACTCTTTAAGAATGTTCTGATAGCAGTGAGTGATCTGCTGCGTAAGCAGCTCGCACCTGCTGTGTGCAAGTGCTTCTACTGCCCTGCACAGAGTATTGAACCTGTCCGCACGGAACAGATCACACTCGTGCAGATAGAATAAAAAGCTGTCATTATCCAGATAATAGTTATCCCGGACTATCTTCAAAGCATATTTTTCCGTCATTTCTTTATCCTTGCAAGGCTGCCCTGCGCCTGAGCTATCGCCCCGATCAAAGCATCGATATCGTCGGTGGTCGTTTGGGTGGAGATGCTTATGCGCAATACGCTGTCAGAAAGCTTTTCGGGTATGCGGAACTCCTTTATAACCGAGCTTTTTTTACCCTTTGAGCAAGCCGAGCCGCTTGAAACGAAAATATCTTTTTTCTCAAGAAAATGCAAAAGCACCTCTGATTTCAGCCCTTGCACCGCAATGCTTGTGATGTACGGTGAGCCGCCGGTGAAATTCACGGTGATACCGCCGTTTTCCGAGCATTTTTCAACCAGATGCTGCCGGATCTTTTTTGCGTTTTCAAGATTTTCTTCAACCCTGCCGCAAAGCGTTCTGACTGCTGCACCGAAGCCGCAGATAAGCGCAACGCTCTCGGTTCCCGAACGAAAGCCTTTTTCCTGACCGCCGCCGAGCAAAAAAGCGGGGATATGCACTTTGCTTGTGAGATACAGCGCACCTACGCCCTTTGGAGCATATATCTTATGACCGCTGAGCGAGATCATATCTGCACACAGCTTTTTTACTGTGAACGGCAGTTTCATAAAGCCCTGAACGCAATCGCAGTGAGTAAGCACCTGCGGATACTTTTTCTTTACAGCAGAGAATATCTTTGCGACATCAAACACCGCACCCGTTTCGTTGTTGACCAGCATTATGCTCACAAGGAAAGTATCCTCGTTGACCGAATCAAGCACTGCTTGTGGCGTGATATCACCGTTTTCATCAGGTGAAAGTCTTACGACCTCGCAGCCGAGCTTTTCAAGCTGATTTATCGGGTTGGCAACGCTTGGGTGTTCAACGGTCGTGGTGACAACACGGTGCTTTCTCTTCCTGTTTGCGCCATAAGCTCCGAATATCGCAGTGTTGCTGCTTTCGGTCGCACCAGAGGTGAAATATATTTCCTTAGCCTGACAGCCTATCGCATCGGCGATGGTCTGTCGTTGTTCGTTTATGAGCATTTCCGCTTCAAGTCCGAGGCTGTGCAGGCTTGAAGGGTTGCCGAAATGTTCAAGCCCGTTCATCACGGCTTCAACGCTTTCACGGCACGGCTTTGTTGTTGCCGCATTATCAAGGTATATCACGATATCCATTCCTTTCAGATCTCACATACTACTCAGTATAACACATTTTTTTGTGCATTTCAACCTTGCAAAAGGCAAAGCTGTTTTTTTACATTCTCTTTCAGATTTTTTTAAATTCACGAATAATAGCTGAAAAACTGCACAAGCTTATTGCGAACGGAGGAATGAAAATGAAATGCTCAAGAAGATGTCTGATAAGACTTTTCAGCTTTGGGATATTCGCTCTTGTGGTGCTTATCGCAAGAAATTTTATCCTGATGAGCGAGGCGCATGACAGCAAGCTCGCTTTGTCAAACACCTATTCAAGCGCAGTGCAGCAGCTTGCAGATGCCTGCCGCAACATCAACGATACGCTTGAGAAGGAGCTTTACGCCAACTCGCCGCAAACACACCAGATGCTTTCTGTCAAGCTTTATCATGATGCCTCGGCTGCAAAGGCTGCACTTTCTCAGCTGCCTGCTGACAGGTTCGGACTTGGCAACACATACAAGTTCCTGTCGCAGATAGGCAACTACTCGCTTGCGGTGTCAAAAAAGCTCAAAGCTGATGAAACGATCTCGGCAAAGGATCACGAAAACATCTCCAAGCTTTATGAGTTTTCCAAGAAGCTTTCGCAGGATATATGGGAGCTTGAAAGCTCGCTGAGCGCAGGCGAGATCGAGATCACCGCAGCAGACCTTTCCGCTGCATCGCAGCAGGTGCCTGTTGTTGTGGACGGCTTCTCGGATTTTGAAGATAGCTTTGACGATTATCCGAGCCTTATCTATGATGGACCATTTTCGGACAATATTATGGAAAAGTCGCCGAAGATGACCGCTGCGGCTGAACCGGTGACAAAGAAGCAGGCGCTTGAACGCTGCTGTATCGCACTGAATTCCTCAGCCAACGACTTTACCGAGGTGACGGAAGTTGAGGGAAAGATGCCCGGCTGGAGATTTTCAAACAAGGATCACACCATAAGCTGTGAGGTCACTAAAAACGGCGGATATCTTGCGTATTTCCTCAAAAGCTCAGAGCCGGGAGAGGAGAAGCTCACCCGTGAAAATGCACTGAAATATGCTGATGATTTTCTTGATTATCTTGGCATATATTCGATGAAAAAGACTTATCACGACATTCAGGGCGGCGTGATGACGGTGAATTACGCATATAACGACCTTGATACCTGCGTATACACCGATCTTGTCAAGGTCAGTGTCGCAATGGACAGCGGTGAGATCGTTGGCTATGACGCAAGGGGATTTCTTGTAAACCACACAAAGAGGGAATACCCCAAGAAGCTGTTTTCAAAGCTTCGTGCGCAGCAGAAGGTATCGCCGCAGCTAACGGTCGTATCAAGTCAGCTTGCAGTGATACCCACTGACGGACTTGATGAAAAGCTATGCTACGAGTTCAAGTGCAAGGCGAAAAACGACAGGAACGTACTGGTCTATATCAACGCCGAGACGGGTGAGGAAGAGCAGATACTCCTGCTTATCGAAACGCCCACGGGAACTCTGACGGTTTAGTATTTACAAATAGTTTTCAAAAGGAGAATGTAAAATGGAACTTAAAGGCTCACAGACATTAGTTAATCTTATGCGTGCTTTTGCGGGTGAAAGTCAGGCGAGAAACCGCTATGCTTTTGCTCAGCAGCAGATGAGCGCACAAAAACGATTTGTGCTTGCAGACCTTTTCAGGTTTACCGCAGATCAGGAAAAGGAGCACGCTGAGATCTTTTTCGAGCACCTGAAAAGCAGCGGTGCGGACAATGTTGAGATACAGGCGGGCTATCCCGTTGACAAGGACTGCTGCGATGTGGTGTGTATCCTTGAAAGTGCCGCAAACAATGAGCTTGCCGAAAGCAGCGAGGTCTATCCGTCGTTTGCACGGACTGCCCGTGAGGAGGGCTTTTCGCAGATAGCTCAGGATTTTGAGAACATTGCAGGTATCGAGAACGTGCACGCAAAGCGTTTTGAGCGTTTTGCCCGGCTGGAAAAGGAAGGTCAGCTCTATTCAAGTGATGAGAGCACAAAGTGGGTGTGCACCAACTGCGGCTATATCTTTGAAGGCACACAAGTTCCCCGGAATTGTCCTGTCTGCCATGGCGAGCAGGGCTATTATATCCGTCTTGATATGGCGGACTGGGGCTTGTATAGATAAATGTTTTTGCTTTTCATAAAAGTAAAAACAAAGGCTTACCCGTTTATCGAGTAAGCCTTTACATATTTGCGCTAAATCAGAATTTGCCGCAGTGTTCCTGCCGGACAGCCGGGGGAAACCCTTTTGGAGAAGGGTTATCCCCCAGACCCCCTTCCTAAACCTCTTAATG
>CADAHS010000023.1 GCA_902787825.1 uncultured Ruminococcus sp.
ATAGGTCGTGAACAACCGACCAGCAAGCTGTTCGCTTGAAAATAGTCCGGTGGACTATTTTTGAAGAGGGGCATGCCCTGTAAGAGAGGGCTGCCCCTTGCCCTGTATAGAACTCTTTTTTCTCAAGCCATTATGGCTTGACGTTCGAGTGTTGAACCTGAGCTTATTTAATATAGCCTCTTTCGGGGGCTTTCCGATCGCCCCCGAGCCCCTTCGGGTGCACAACTATTAATTTGATAATAATAGTTTAATCTCTGATTTATTGAACTAAATTAATTCAGCCCCGAGCCGGACAAAGCCACAGCTCTTGCAAAGCTGTGGGCGAGGGCATTGCGCGCCGCAGCGGCGGCTAAATTCTGAATTATATTAGCAGAAAGGAGAAACAAAATGGCAAGTAATCGAATCAGCATACTTTTCCCGAAATTTGACGAGATACAGTACAAACCGATGTCTGAAAGCACCTGTCATGATCTTGGACTTGATACGCTGTGCAAAGCGCTTACGAACGACATAAAGCAGCAGCGATATGTAATGAGCATCATATCCAATATGACTGACGACCCGTACGTTGCCGAATACAGGCAGCAGGTTTTTTCCGATATTCTCAGCCTGCCCGAGCTCAGGAAGCAGATAACCGAGCTGTTTGACAAGCTTGAGTTTATGCGAAGCTTTGGGGGAATGGCAAAAAAGTCCGACGAAAAGCTTGGCATCTGGTATCTTCTGCATAGGCTCGACGAGCTTGACGACTATATAAAATGCGTCGAAGCGATGCGGGATTGCCTGAGCAACGATAAAATAAAGTCCGAGGGTCTGATCTCGTTCAGGAAATATATCGAGCAGATATACGAGGACTCCTGCTTTGCCCAGATGCGAAAAGACATCAGCGAGCTTAAAGTCAAATCCTCCGAGATAAAAAGCATCACCCTTGGCATCAACGTCAACGAGCGTTTTGAGGCTACGGGAATGGGGCTTGTCTCTGTCAATGCCAAGCCGTTCAAGAAGTCGGGAATAGTGAGCAATTTTGCAGATGCCATCGCCTCAAAGAATGCGATAAAAGCCGATGCCGAGTGGAACGGCGATATGCATTACCACGAGATCGACCACGCCGCAAATGGCAGACCAATGGCTTTTTTCCAAAAGGAAATGGGCTTTATGGCAATGCAAAGCACCCCCTTTGTGGAGTCAAAGATCCGTGAAACCATCATCAATCTTCCCGACGACGACAGTATGAGCGGTTCGACCTTCTACCTCGAAAAGGTAATGAACAAAATGCTTGATACCCTCGTCAGACGTCTGCGTGATACCCTGTCAAAGTACGTCGATGTCGCCGTCATCAATATTTCAAGACTTATCCCCGAGTTCACATATTATATCCTGTTTGCGCAGTTTGTCGAAAAGCTTTCCGAACAGGGTTTCCCGCTTTGTGAGGCAAACGCAGTCAGTGCCGACGGAAAATCAATGCAGGCAAAAGGCTTTTATAACCTCAAGCTCGCACTGAATATTGATGATCCCAAGGATATCGTCCCCAACGACCTTGACTTTGATGAGAATAATACCGTCTATATCCTCACAGGTGCCAACAGGGGAGGAAAAACCACCGTCACCCAGGCAGTCGGACTGCTCTTTGCCCTTGCCCAGGGCGGAATAAGAGTGCCTGCGCAAAGCTTTGATTACGTCCCCGTAGACTGTATCTACACTCATTTTCCGGCAGACGAGGATAAAACTATCGACCTTGGAAGACTCGGCGAGGAGTGTGTCCGCTTCAAGCAGATCTATGCCGATTGTACGCAAAAAAGCCTGATGCTTCTCAACGAAACGTTCTCCACGACCTCTTTTGAGGAAGGCTATTTCATCGCTAAGGACTCCGTCAAAGCCCTGCTCAGAAAGAACGTCAGAACTATCTATAATACCCATATGCATAAACTTGGCTTTGATGCCGACGAGCTGAATAACGAGGGTCTCCCCGGGAAGGTTTCGTCACTTGTCGTTAAAAGCGAAGGCGGAAAACGTTCGTTCAAAGTCGTTGTCGCAAAACCCGAGGGTATGTCCTATGCGCACGATATCGCAGAAAAATATGGCGTCACCTACGAAATGCTCATAAGTGACTGACCGTAATACCGGCATCACCGGTGTTTCACAAATCACTAAAAAATTCAGCCCTGTGGAGTTTCCATAGGGCTGATTATCTTTATATTGTTCAGAAAGCGCAGTTAAACTACCTGCGTCAGATCAGTTCGCCAGATCGAACACCTGGATAAGCAGTACCCAGCTAAGCGAATAGTAGGTAACGACAGCGACAAGGTCGTTGATGGTAGTGATCAGCGGACCGGAAGCGACCGCCGGGTCGACCTTGATCTTCTTGAAGAACATAGGTATAAGCGTACCGACTGCACTTGAAATAAGCATAGCCACCAGCATCGACGTACCGATACAGCCGGAAACGAGGTATGAAAATCCGAATGTCTTGTGCTTGAACAGCCAGATGTACATACCTACGAATACAAATGACAGCAGTCCCAGCAAAAGCCCGTTGCAAAAGCCTACACGCATCTCCTTGCCAACAAGGTGTACCTTTTGCTTGCCCGTCAGGTTCTCGTCCATCAGAACTCTGATCGTAACAGCAAGCGACTGCGTTCCGACGTTACCTGCCATATCCAGTATCAGCGACTGGAACGCCATAATGATCGTGAGCTGAGAGATGACCTTTTCATAAACGCCCACAACACCCGAAACAAGCATACCCAGACATAACAGAATGAGCAGCCACGGTATTCTCTTTTTGATCGACTGCGGCAGCGTCTCGTTGAGATCTTCCTCAGCAGTAAGACCTGCAAGCTTTGCGTAGTCATCGCCCATCTCGTCGTCAACGGCTTCGATGATGTTCTGCGATGTGATAACGCCCAGCAGCCTGTTTGAATTGTCAAGCACAGGTATCGAGTTCTCAGAATAGTCCTTCAGTCTCTCGATACAGTCCTCAACGCTCTCGTTGCCGTAAACATACGGGAACGAGGTAACTATCAGATCGTCAAGCTTGGTATCTTTCCTTGCGATGATAAGCTCCTTGAGGTCGATAGCGCCATAAAACAGATCGTTTTCATCGACCACAAAAATAGTGGAAATGTTGTCGTTGTCCGCAGCTTGTCTGACAAGCTCCTGCATTGCCTGCGGAACAGTGATGTTCTCTCTGATGCAGATGTAGTTTGCAGTCATACGGCTTCCGATCTCGTCCTCGTCAAATGACGAAATGAGCCTGATCTCCTTTTGAACATCAGGTGCAGTCATGTCCACCAGAAGCTCTCTTTTCTCCTTGGACATAAGCCTGAGAATGTTTGCAGCGGTGTCTGTTTCGAGCTGAGAAACGATGTCAGCCGCCTTCTTGACGGTTATCTCGTTCATGTATGTGCTTGCCTCGTCCTCTTCGGTGTGCTCGAATACCTCTGCGATCATTTCAGCATCAAGGATCCTCCACAGCTTTACCCTCTCCTCCTGCGTAAGACTGGGCAAAGCTTCCGCAATATCGTTCTCGTGGTAATCCTCAAGCCTGTTTTTCATAGCCTTTGGAGAGATCCCGCTTCTGATTATCGAAATAATATCCCCCTCATAGTCAGGCATCTCGTTAGGCTCGATATTTTCTTTTTCAACTTCTTTTATCTCTTCAGACTGCGTAACATCTTCAAGATCATGCTTTTCCAAAGCCATTGTATCCCTCCGTTCTGTGATTTGCTGCATTTTTCGGAGTAACGGTCATTGGCAATAATAGACAAAAAAATCCCGTCAGCACAGGCATGACAGGAAAATACGCATATTGATAAAGGGTATCATACCAAGCGATCAACAGCTGCCGCCTGCGTGTTTACCCAATGCATATGCACCTTTTGCCGCCATCGCCCGCAACTATCACTGTTGGTCACTCAGATCACCTCACTTATAACTTCATTTGCAACAATCTTATTATACCACCATTATACGTTTATGTCAATCACTTTGACACTTATTATTTTGCTGATTTAACCTGCACAAACAATGCTGAAATTTTAGTGCAAATGTTCTAAAGTTTAGTTATTTTTCATTAAGCTGTTGAAATTTTTATAATAATATTGTATAATAAGTATGAATATAACCACGTTAATATCCTGTGCCGTCCGTACATCGTGCACAGCTTAGCTTCGAGGAAGGAGTGAGAGCAAATGGCTTCACCGGAAAATGAAAAGAATATGCAGGACGAACAGATCGTAACCTTTACAAGGCTTGCGCTGTCACTCGCCAATGACTATGAGAGCATATATTATATAAACACCGAAACAGACAGCTATTATGAGTATGCATCTGCACACAACGATAAACAGCTGACTATCCTCTCCTCCGGTGCTGACTTTTACACCGATATGGGGTATAACGTCCCCAAGCTCGTTTATCCCGAGGACAGGCAAAGGTTTCTGGAGGTCCTGAAAAAGGAGAATCTCCTGAAGCTTAGTGACGGAAAGTCGTTCTCACTTGGCTATCGCCTTGTGATCGAAAACAGGATAGTATACTATCAGCTCAAAGCGATCAGAGGCACGGGTATAGACAGTAAATATATCATTCTTGGTGTAAAAAACGTAGACGAGCAGACCCGCCGTGAGCTTATCACAGCAGCTGAAAGCAGGATCTACGGTGAGATCTCTATGGCGCTTGCCAGCAGATATGAGGTCATCTATTATATAGATACCCAGACCAATAACTATACCCAGTATAGCTCCAGCAGCGAGTATGCAAAGCTTGGTATCCGCACCAAGGGCGATGATTTCTTTGCCACTGCGATCGATGATATCAAAAAGTATATCGACCCCGAGGACCGTGACAGACTCATAAAAGCAATGGATAAGAACAACCTGCTTGAAATGCTCAGACAAACGGGTATGGTATCATTTACATATAAACAGCTGCTTGACGGCAGATCGCAGTATGTTACAATGAACGTCGTGCGTCCCAAAAACGATACGCACAGGATAGTTATAGGCGTTCTGAATATCGATGCCCAGATAAGACGTGAGCAGGCTGCCCAGCAGGAAAGCGAAACTTACAGTCAGATAATCAAAGCCCTTGCAAAGCAGTACGAGGTAATATACTATGTCGATCTTGATACCGACCATTATCAGGAGTTCAGCTCCAGTGAAAAGTACTCCAAGCTGAAAATAGGCGAGGTCGGCGAGGACTTTTTCGGTGATACGCAAAGGAATATGAAGCGTGATATCTATCCCGAGGACTACCCGATCATGGCAAAGGCGATGGAGAAAAAGCAGTTTATAAACGATCTGGAGCAAAACGGCTCTACCTCCATAACATACCGCCTGATGCTTGACGGCAGACCTCAGTACGTTACACTGATCGCAATACGTCCGGGCGACGATAAACATCACGTTATCGTCGCTGTGTCCAATATCGACGCAGCCAAGCAAAGGGAAATGGAGTTCAGGGCTGCCCTTGGCAACGCTATGGATATGGCGAACAGAGATGCCCTTACCCGGGTAAAGAATAAACACGCCTATACACAGGCTGTAAAAGAGCTTGACGAGGCGATCATCAGTAAGGACGATCTTGAATTTGCAGTCGCAGTGCTCGATATCAACGGCTTGAAGCATATAAATGATACCCAGGGACACCACGCAGGTGATGAGTATATCAAGGCATCGTGTCATATCATCTGTACGATCTTCAAGCATAGCCCGGTTTTCCGTATCGGCGGCGATGAGTTTGCCGTGCTGCTGACAGGCAATGATTTCAAAAACAGAGAAAAATTGATCAGATCTTTTAACGAGGTCATAACCAGTAATAAGAACAAGCACCTCGCTACCCTTGCCTGCGGCGTGTCAGTATTTCGCAGAGGCACCGATATAAACGTCGAAAGCGTTTTTGAACGTGCGGACGCTGCAATGTACGAAAACAAAAAACAGTTTAAAAAGCCTGAGTGATACGCAGACCGTCCTGCAAAAACAGGACGGTCTTTTGATTGCGTTACTGCTTGCAAAAGCAGCCGGAATGTGATATAATGATAAGTGTAGAAGGAGGGGAGAACAATGGTGATCCGTTTGCACTACTATAAAGACGACGCATCAGAAAAGATAAAAGAGTTTGAAGCAAGCGACGGCTCCGAGTTCAGCTCAATACTTGCACAGTTTGAGAATATATCATATTTTCATAATAATCTCAATACTATCTGGAGCGTCAGGGGAGTCAAGGACGGCAATGATGCGGTGCTTGGATATTTCATAACCGACCGCAATAAGCAGCATAGATATACCAGCGCCTATGATAAACTCCACCTTGTTCAGATAGGTCCCGATATCTATACAACAGCCAGAAAGTACAACAGTATCAATGTCGATTCGCTCGGTTTTCTGGATATGATAAATGATCTCAAACAAAGCGATCAGCAAAAGCAGCAGACCGAGATAAAGAAATTTGACCGTATCATCTCTGATAAGATAATGTTCGGCTGCGGGTATTTAGTGAAAGGCGGCTCAAGACAGTATTACGCATGGCATGGACTGCCTAACAGAAACGATAATTATATCACTACCGCCGAGATCAGCGAAACGGAATTTCATACCATACAGTCTGAGTATCCCTGCAACATCCAAGCAGAAAAGGATACCGCCGCAGCCTTTCGTAAAAAATATGTCCATAAGCATAAAGTGCTCCTCGAAGGCTGGAACGCTTTTATATGATAAGAAAATGGGGAAAACTCTTTTCCAAAAGAGTTTTCCCCAATATTATTCAGCTGATCTTTTGCAGAAATTCGATATACTGATCCTCCGGCATCGGCTTAGCATAGTAGAATCCTTGGATATAATCGCAGCCCATGTCGATGAGCCACTGTGCAGTTTCTTTGGTCTCTACACCCTCTGCAACGATCTCGATGCCGATAGCCTTTATCATTTTGATCGTGTCAGCAAGCACAGCTCTCGCCTTGTCGTCTGAAAGACCGCAAATAAGGCTTCTGTCTATCTTGATGATCTTGATCGGCTCGCTCATGATCCTGTGCAGATTAGAGTAGCCCGTGCCGTAATCGTCAATAGAGAATTCGATACCCTCTGCGTGCAGCAAAGTGACCGTCCTTCTGAGCACATCGTCAAGTATCTCCGAGGCAGATTCGGTAAGCTCAAAGTTGACCGACTTGTTTGAAACACCGTATTGCATAAGCTTTCCCTTTATCTCTTCAACAAAACTGTCGCTCATGCATTGCATAGCAGAAATGTTGATCTCAATGTATTGCACACCATACTTTTCGACCTTGTTGATAAACTTGAATACACTGTCGATCACAAAGTTGCCTATGTCGTATATCGCACCGCTTTTTTCCGCAGCAGGGATAAAATCCGCAGGCGAAATAAATCCTACCTCGTCATCGTTGAGCCTTATAAGAGCCTCAGCGGTGACGAATTTATTGTCCTTGACACTGTATATCGGCTGGTAGTACATCTGGAAGCTGTTGTTTTCAATAGCCTTGCGAATGTATCGGTCAATGTCGAAACTCATCTTTATCTTTTCCTGCTGAGTGAGCTTTTCGTAGATGAATACACCCGTCACAGCCGAGCTCTTTTCAAACGTGTCGATAAAGTTCATAACATCTTCAAACGACTTCATATCTCTTGGAACAGCAATTTCGCACACCGCACATTCAAGCGAAAGATCGAATTTATCCGTGTGTATCTTTTCACTGACCGCTTCGTAAAGCAGATCTGCCATGTCGCCCGATGCGTATTTGCCTTCCACCGAAACAGCGAAAAGCCCGTAGTTAAGGTAGTAAACGTCGTAGAGCACACTCTTTGCGAGCTTGCTTCTCACCTTTGCATTTATCCTCGCCACCAGCTCACGCATTATCAGATCGTGCATATTAATGCCGTAAAGCTTGATTATCGAGCTGTCACTGTTGACCTTGATGATGTAGAAATTCACATTCCTTTCGGATAAGAAAATGTTTTTTACATCACCCCAGAATGCAGCCATCGTCTTTGAACCAACAGCCAGATTGAGCATCTTTTCAGGCCTGATAACAAAGATCATCATCGTCATCACCGCAACCGAGTATGCAAACATCTCAAGCATATTGTTCGGATATATGTACTGCAAGATTACCGCCAAAATAGTGTACGGGTAAATGCTGACAAATGCAAAAATACTCGTCCTGTCCAGAACGCCCCTGAATTTTTTGAGGTAGATGATACTGTGTAAAGCATAGATGAATCCAACTATGTAGGTTAAAAGAATGAGATCGCCGCGCTGATATTCACCGTCAACTATCCTGTATATTGCGTGTGTCCACGGGTTTGAAAGCACAGCGGCTATATTGATGGCATAAGGCAGGCAGAAAAGGATCTTCACAGACTTGTGAGTGCCGATGTATTTGTACCACGTTCCGGCAGAAAGCCCCATAAAGATCGTGAACAGAGGAAGTATAGAAGCGTGCAGAATGAAATATACGAACGTCCCGACCTCACGCACAGCATACCTCGCACTGCTGCTTAGCGCCGAAAGCGGTGCCGACGAAGCCATGTCGCACAGCGTGTTGAGCAGCAGCACTATCACAAAGATCAGGAAGATCCTGTGCTGCTTTCCGTAGTAGATCTTTCTGAGGATGAGTGATACAAGTATCAGCGACAATATCAGAAATGAACAAATATCATATTGATAAACCATTGTATACACCCTCCTCTCTGCTTGTAGTAATACTTACCGATAGTATCATTATAACATTTTTGCGCCATTTTAGCAATAGCTTCCGTGCAAGTTTTATAAATCACACCATTTTGGTGAGTGTTTCTTGTGTAAATTGCACAAGAATTTGTTCCTGCTATTAACATATTGTTGAATTTATCGCAGACTGATAAAATGTGTTGACTTATTGGGTAGGAATAATGTATAATGAGCATAACAGAAAATAAAACATAAAGAGGTGCATTATGGATATCAAAGCTTGCTATAAAGAATTTGGCGGAGATTATGAAGATGTCTATCTCAGACTGATGAGCGATGAGCGGATAGAAAGGTTTGTCAAAAAATTTGTCGAGCTTGACGATTGTGCAGCAATGCTCACCGCACTTGAAGCCGGTGACTATAAGACAGCGTTTCTCAAAGCCCACGACCTCAAAGGGACAAGCTCCGGACTTGGAATGACAAAGCTTTATAAATCAAGCTCCCGCCTTTGTGAAGCCCTCAGAGGAGGGGAGCCTTCCGAAGATGTACACAGCCTTTCCGAACAAGTCAGGATCGACTGTGGAGCTATCATCAGTGCAGTGAAAAAATACAGCGGCTGAACCTGAGCAAAGGGGGCGTTTTTGTGTCAAAGCTAACCTCACTCCATTTCAGTACCAACGGATCGTATATGTATTCGGGCGTTGACTACGACTATAACTGCGGCGATAACAAGCCTGCGATCACCGTCCGCCTCGACAGGGTCAGCGACGACGATGCCCTGACCATCGAGGTCGATGAAAGCTTCTCCCAAAGCCTTGAAGAAGTGCTTGAAAGGTACAGAGTCAAAAAGTGGGACGGCTTTAATAAGTTTGATAACAACGTCCTTGATGGCAGCTCGTTCAGCCTTTCAGCCTCATTTGACGACGACAGCCGTATCTTTGCCCATGGATATATGAAATATCCCAAGTACTATCCTGAGGTAAAAGCAGAGCTTGACGAGCTGTTTGTGAGCAGGTATGAGATGCTGCGCCCAAATAAGCTCAAAGTGATGAAAAACTATTATGAGCAGGTCATTTTGAAACATCACCCACGCCTTGAGAACCAGTCTGTCACCTACCCCTATCTCTCTGACGGCGCAGATATGTTCAGATTGGGAAAGTGCGAGTGTACAGGCGGTGCCGCAATGTGTCCCGTCTACGGCTATGGGAACGATCCCGAGTATATGCTTATTATCTGCCTTTGCGAAAATGAAGCTCACCCCGACAGCTGGTCGCTGTCCTGCGAGGTGTATAAAATAACCGAAAAAGGCGAGGTGCTTGAGTGGGGCAAAGCTGAGATAGACCCGAATTTTTTCAGCAGCGATAAACTCTGCGGCCATATCTTCACACGCTGTTATGACAGCCGTATCCAGCTTGGCTGCTTTACCCGCAAGGTCTTTACCGCAAGCGGCAGAGATATGATCTGCTATATCGACCTTTACGATATCGAAGATAAGCTCCGTCCCCTTGCCAATGAAAAGGTCAAAGGTCCGCCAAACGATAAGCAGTGGTGGACCCCCGATAAATTAGCCTGTTTTGTCAGTGTAGCCGATAATTTCGGCTTTGCCCAGTCAAAGCAGAAGTGGGAAAAGGATCCCGATTATCCCGTCTTTGCAAGCGGTATGGACGATCAGACAAACCACCGCTTTGACTTTTATCTCACCAACGATCACGACCGTGATTTCTATAATACTCTGCTCAACACCCCCAAAGGCAAACCCGTTGAGGGCTACCAGGTCAGCGGAAAGCTCTATTTCAATTAACGAAAAATATCACAAAAGCTCCCTTGCATTTTAGCAAGAGAGCTTTTTGTTTTGTGTTGTCTGTTGTTCCTCAAATACGCCTGAATGTGTATCCCTGCTTTTGCAGAAGCGAAATGAGCCCTTTATCACCAATATAGTGTCCGATCCCGACAGTCACAAAAGTCTTTTTGCCCTGCGTGAAAAGCTCCTTGATCCTGTTAGCCATTACAACGTTTCTGCCATCAAGCTGTACCTTGTTTCGGTTTTTTAGCAGGCGTATATCCTCATCGCTCATGCCTTCCTTTTTAAGCTCCTCGTCCGAAGGCAGTGCCGACATCGCCTCGACCTGTTCAAGATCGCCCTTCAGCCACGCCTCATAAAGCTGCGTCGTTTCATCGAGATAGCTCTGTTTCGTCTGATCCTTTGAAAGCCTGAAAAGCGCATCATAAAGCTGGTCAGGCTCATTTGTCAGCATATCCACCTGCGCCTGATAGCTTTCCAGCTCATAAAGCTGTTTGCCATCAGTTTTGGATTGCCTCATAAAGTAGTAGTCTACACCGTTTGCGACCTTGATGTCGCTTGACAATATCATCATCGTGCTGAGCATCTCGTAGGCTGCCCACGGTCTGTAATTTGACAACGTCTCAGCGGAGCTGCCCAGCTCAGTCAGCTGATCACACATTACCTTGTAAGCCTCAGGTGAAAGCTTGTCTTTCAGAAGCGTCCCGTCAGAGTAGGTCATCTTTTGCTGTAACTCAAACTGAAGGCTCTCATCGACCGCACTTTCCGTGTCGCATTCCACCGCAATTATCTCTGCCTGCTCGTAAGCTTTCCTGATCTTTTCAGGCAGCGGGTAAAAATTATCTCTTGCAGCGTGCATACTTCCCAGAAAAGTTATCTTATTGCCGTTTGGTGCCGTGCCCTCCCACATCGGTACACCCTGCACCTTATCTGCCGGCTGCTGTGGTGATGTCTGCGTGAACTTGCCGCTTTCAGAGGTGTCCTGTGTCGTCACCGTGCTCGTCTGAGCCGATGTCGTGGTGGTCTGCTGCGTTGACTGAGTTGTTGTTTGTGTTGTCGTTGTTGTCTGTGACGTGACCGGGCTTGAAGAGTCTGAGCTGTTGCCTGCCGAGCTGTTTTCAGCGCACGAGCAAAGCAGCAGCGAAAGCCCAAGTAAAGCCGCAAGCAGCCTGTTTTTCAGTTTCATTTTATCTGCCTCCGTTTCTTTGATTTGATTTTATCATACCCTTCCGACATTGTCAAGCAAAGCGCCGAAGGTTATCCTGCCGGGTGCCTGAGATCCCTGTGAAACGCAAAAGGGAGGACCCTTCCTTGAAAGAGTCCCCCGATCGTTTGAAATTATACCGGGCAGCACTGCCCATTACTGAATAGCCTGTGCCTTAATAATGGCTTCCGCCGCCGCTGTGACTTCCGCCGCCGCCTCCGCCGTCGGAACCTGTGTTGATAGCAGTCCTTGTCGTGTGCTCCGAAACGAAGGTGTCCATCATCACATCGTAGCTGAGATCGCCGCCTTCAAGATAAGCTCCCGTGTTAGGCTTCTCGTGGAACTTGTATTTTGCCTTGACCGCAAAGTACATTATCAGGAAGAAGATCGCAAATCCCAGACAGCCGATAAGAATAACTCCGAGCGAAAGGAAGGAGCTGTACCTCCTGATACCCTTGATAAAGCCCTGTACCGCACTGACGTAGTCGTTGTCCTTCAGCTCTGTGTTTATGTAGTTTTTAGTTATCTTCGTAGCCTTGGAGCTTGATACTCTCTTGGTCTTGTCACCCGTGCGTGCAACATAAGTGTAGCGTGTGGCTGAGTTGTTGACCATTACCGCACAGTTTGTATACTTGTAGCTCAGTTGGTTTGCATAAGCTTCAACCGATGAATCGGAGTATGTTTTGTCGTTGATAAAGACCGCAAAGAATTCTATGCCGTATTTATCTGAAGCCTCGTCAAGCTTCTTTTCGCATTCTGTTTCGTCTGATGAGGAAATCGCATTTCCATAGACCCAGCATCTTCCGTCCTCGTTGTCATCGGCAAATGCGCTGAAAGCAAATGCGGTGCAGGCAATAGCGCCTGCGCATATCACAGCCGAGAGTTTTCTGAAAAGTTTTCTCATAGGAATATGCCACCTCCTATGATACCGAGGATAAAGCCGATCAGTCCGACAAGACAGCTGCCTATGAGCAGCTTTTTCTTGCTCAGCGGCAGAATACCTGTGACCTTTCCGGTCTCACCGTTCATTGCAAAGTAGTAGTTCTTGTCATTGAATTTGTATGTCAGGAACCATACCGGCATCATAACGTATTCCCAGTCGGTCTTTTCGATAACGATATTTTTGTCCAGAATGTTGACCGAGTCGTAATTCATCGAGTTTCTGATAGTCGTTTCGGTGTTTTCATCGACTCTTGACTTTATCCTCGGGAACACCTCGTGCCTGTCAACATCGTATTTTTCTGCAAGAAATCCCGATAAATAGTTCATCGAGAACTCTCTGAGGTTAGAGTAATCAAACGGCTCCAGAGCGTCCATAAGACCGTCCTCAGCCTTGCTTGAACCGTCAGCCGGGATACCGTGGAACACGCCCCTTGCCTGACGGGCAACATCGTAGATCCTCGTTTCGGTGTATCTGTAATTACCGCTGGTCCAGGTCCTGATCTTTTTACCCTCAGCGTGGACATAACCGTTCACCGAGCAGTCAGCCAGCCAGAACGGGATATAAACACCGCTGATCTTCTCAGCAGTTTCGATAGCCTTGAACTCAGTCGGAACGAACCATTTCTTTCCGCACCACGCCTTGTAGTTTGAAAGAGCCTGATCCTTTGTTGTCATAAAAGGTATAAGTCTGCTCGGACGCAGTTCACCCGAGCACCTTGCCGAAAGCACAACAGGGTTGTGACAGTACAGACAGAACGTAGCGGCAGTTGTGTCGTCCGCCATGATCTCTGCACCGCAGCTCTGACACCTGTAAATGTTGGTCGAGCCGGCGAATTCGGCATCTTTTCTTGCTTTTTCTTCTTCCTCAGCACCATCGGTGTTGAACTTGTTTTTCTCCTGCTCAGCAAATATCCTTTCGATCTCAGCCTGTTCAAATTCACTCAGACAGAACGGGCATTTCATCTTCTGATTAACAGGATTAAGCTCAAGTCCGCCGCCGCAGTTAGGACATTTGTATTCCAGTACCGGCATATTAATTACCCCTTGTTTTATCTTGTCAAAATATTTCCCCTGTTTTGGCGCAGGGGAAATACCGACTATTCGTTACTTTGCTTATGGCTTTGGATTTCCGCAGTTTCCGCAGAACTTTCCGTCATTTTCCTGTCCGCAGGAGCAGGTCCACTTGCCGTTATCAGCCGGCTTAGGCTTTCCGCAGCCCTGGCAGAAGTTGCCTGTGTTTCCGCTCTGGTTGCACTCAGGACAGGTCCAGCCGTCTGCCTGTGGAGCCGGCTTAGGCTTTCCGCAGCCCTGACAGAAGTTGCCTGTGTTTCCGCCCTGATTGCACTCAGGACAAGTCCAGCCTGCTGCCTGCTGCTGTGCAGCTGCCTGCTGAGCAGCCTGCTGCTGCATCTGCTGTTGCTGCATCTGCTGTTGCTGCTGCATCTGCATAGCGTTGTTCTGGCTGAAGCCGCCTGCAAGGCCGCCTGCCATATTACCTGCCATGCCCATGCCCATGAAAGCGTTCATAGCGCCGTTCTCATTGGAGCCTGCTGCCTCAAAGCCTCTTGCGATAGCGCCCTGGAGGTAGCCCTCACGAACAGTAGCATCCTGGAGCATAGCACCCTGGTTACGCATATTAAGCAGCTTCTTGGACTCCTCGCTGTACGACATATCGCCCACAGCAGCCCTTACGATCTCCATACCACGGTTCTGGCGCCATTCCTCGTCGAGAATGTTGCTCATGTATTTGCCAAGCTCAACAGCCTTGCTTCTTACGAAAGAGATCCTCTCGCCGTCAGCTGACATCTGGTTCAGAGCAGAGCCGAAAGCCTCAAGGAACTCATCGAGGAACTGCTCGCTGATAGAGTCAAACTCAAGCTGTGACTGATTTCTCGGAACAACGTTCTGATAGAAAAGGATCGGGTCAATGATCCTGATAGAATATGTACCGTTAGCTCTGATCTCAAGCTCGGCATTGTAGAAGGTATCAAAGTAGTTTACAGGGTTTCTTGTACCGAATCTGTTGCCCTTGATCTCCTGAAGGTTGATAAAGAAGACCTTCTGGGTCGTCGGGTTGCTTCCGCCGTATTTAAAACGAGCGAACGATTCCTTGATAGACTTTCCTATCTCACCCTGACCGCTGAAAATTGACGGCTGAGCGGAGTTGTCTACCTTGTAGTAGCCCGGTTCATCAGTGTAACCAACGATCTTACCGCCGTCTACGAGCAGCATAGCCTGGTTGTCGTAAACGTGGATTATGGATCCGTTAGAGATAACGTCTGTTGTACCCTTGGTGTTGGAAGATCTTTCTCCCTTTCTTACCTGAACGCCCGGTGTGCAAACAGTGTGCTCACCCATGTTTGAAGGCTCGATGACTTCAAGCCAGGTGTCGGCAAGTCCGCCGCCGACTGCTCCAACGAGTGCCTTAATAAGTCCCATTGATTATTCCTCCTATACTTTTGTGAAATTATTGATTGACCAAACAAGTACATTTATCTGCGTAAGCGCCGATCCGCAGTATTCACAATGCTTAGCTCCCAGCGACGTAACAGGTGCGCCGCAGTTCGGGCAGTGGCTTCCGATGGTATCGTTGCCGTGACCGATCTTTTCCATCTTGGTCTTGTCCTGAATGTAGATCAGCTCGACGTTGTATCTTTCCTGTGCTTTAACGTCCGCTTTACCCTTGATGATCTTCCCGTCGGACTTTCTTTTGACCGTGTGGTAATATTCAAGAGAGCTTTGCAGAATGATCCTGCAAATACCTGCTCGTTTGGTATACGAATTGATCTCGGTCTGATGTATCACGCAGTCAGAGTAGTCCTCATCGTACTCATTGGCTTGATTCATCTCAATAAGCGACCTGACCTTGGTTTTGAATTCCTCGCTTGCGTCCTGCATAAGCCCGGTGTTATCGTTTGAGATAGCCGCCAGCGCAGACAGCAAAGCGTGTTCAGCCTTGATCTTGAACTGTTCGTAGCTGAATTCGGGGAAATCACGCATTATCTGCGGAAGATAGGTCTTTGTCATCGAGTTGACCGATCTGTGCTCGTCCTCGGCAGTTCTCTGACTCTGATTGAGTGCATCAACAATGTTATCCGTGCCGTACATTTCCTTAGCGATCCTTTTCAGACCACGCCTCAGATAGAAGAAAATAATAATTGCAGCGAGCAGGATAATGCCGATCACGCCGAGAAAAATATATCCCAGTATCTTCAAATCAGTTCTCCTTGAAAAAGTTATGTTTACATAGTTTCATAAAACTATACACATTACTAATGATAATTATACTGATTTTCGCTATAAAGTCAAGTGTTTGTTCAAAAATAAATGTCTGATTTGTCACAATTACTAAATTTGTGACAAACTTTTTTAACGCCGCCTGCCAGAGGTAAGAGGTAAGATGTAAGAAGTAAGATATTTGTAGGCAAACATCGATCAAACGCCGGGTAACTCACGCCCCCGGCTACACCACTTGTGAGAATACATAGTTGTTTGCTTGATAGGTCAGGACTTATCGTTGTACACTCGGTGAATAGTTGGGATAATTCTTCTGAAAAGAATCTTCTCTGAACCTTCTCGGGTATCTCTCGATCATTTTTGGGGTATAGGACATTAAAGCCCTATACCCCAAAAATCGTTAAAAGGCTTCTGAAAGAAATTTGGGGAAAACTCTTCTCTAAAAGAGTTTTCCCCAAATAATAATTACGATATTCTATTACTTGCCGCGTTTAACGTAGGTAGTGTGCAGCAGGTGATGAGCCTTCTCCTTGCCCGGAGCCTCAAAGAACTCGTCGTACAGAAGCTTCATAACAGGGCTTTCGTGGGATCTTCTCAGCTCGTTAGCCTCGTCTGAGTTGTACAGAGCAGAAGCTCTGATCGTCTTGAAATCAACATAGTTACGAACGCTGTCGCTTGTAACAGGCTGTCCGCCGCCGTTGATACAGCCGCCCGGGCAAGCCATGATCTCAACGAAGTGGTAGTTCTTCTCTCCGCTCTTGACCTGTTCAACGATCTTTCTTGCGTTAGCAAGACCCGAAGCAACAGCAACGTTGAGCTCAACTCCGCCAACCTTATAAGTAGCTTCCTTGATGCCCTGAGTACCACGGACTTCCTTGAACTCAACAGCCTTGCAGGTACCATCAAGAGTAGCAGCAGCTGTTCTGAGAGCAGCCTCCATAACACCGCCGGTAGCGCCGAAGATAACGCCTGCGCCGGTAGCGACCTCAAACGGCTGATCGAACTTCTCGTCCTCAAGATCAACAAAGTCGATACCTGCGGACTTTATCATTCTGCCAAGCTCACGAGTTGTGAGAGCAACATCAACGTCGTCAAAATCGCCTGTTCTCTGTTCTTCTCTTGTGACCTCAAATTTCTTTGCGGTACAAGGAATAACGCTGACAACAAACAGGTTCTTAGGATCAATGCCGTTCTTCTGGCAGTAGTAGCTCTTGAGAACAGCGCCGAACATCTGCTGAGGTGATTTGCAGGTAGACAGATGATCGAGGAACTCAGGATAGTAGTGCTCGCAGAACTTGATCCAGCCCGGGCAGCATGATGTGAACATAGGAAGTGTCTTACCGCCCTTGATACGCTCGATAAGCTCGTTAGCCTCCTCCATGATCGTGAGGTCAGCAGTAACGTTCATATCAAATACAGCGTCAGCGCCGAGTCTTCTGATAGCGTTGACCATCTTTCCTTCAACGTTAGTGCCCATAGGCATATCGAAAGCTTCGCCCAGAGTAGCTCTTACAGCAGGAGCAGTGAAGAATACGACCTTCTTCTCCGGGTCAGCCAGTGCATTCCATACCTCGTCCTCGTTGCTCTTTTCACGCAAAGCGCCAACAGGGCAGGCAACGATACACTGACCGCAGCCAACGCATGGTGACTCCATGAGGTTCTTATCAAAAGCACAGTCAACGCGAACCTTGAAGCCTCTGTCGATCTTGCCGATAACAGAAACGCTCTGAACGTCCTTGCAGGCAGCAATACATCTCATGCACTTAACGCACTTGTTGTTATCTCTGATGAGGTAAGGAGAAGATGTGTCAAGCTCAAACTCGGGATCGCCCTCGCCTGAGAATCTGTCCTCATCAACGTTGTAATCAATAGCAAGCTTCTGAAGCTCACAGTTGTTGTTTCTTACGCATGAAAGACACTTTTTCTTGTGGTTTGAAAGCAGCAGCTCGATAGTTGTCCTTCTTGAAGCTCTTACCTTAGGAGTGTTAGTCTGAACCTCCATACCCTCTGCAACGGGGTAAACGCAGGCAGCGACAAGACCTCTTGCGCCGGTAGCCTCAACAACGCAGATACGGCAAGCGCCGATGCAGTTTACGTCTTTGAGGTAGCACAGTGTAGGGATCTCCACACCTACGCTCTTAGCAGCCTGCAGGATAGTAGAGCCGGCAGGAACTTCCGCAGGAATGCCGTTTATTTTAAGATGTACCATCTGTACGTTTTCCATTAATTAGTCCTCCTCTACTTCTTGATGACTGCACCGAACTTACAATTCGACATGCAGACTCCACACTTGATACACTTGCTCTGATCTATAGCCATAGCAGGCAGCTTCTTGCCCGGGGCAGTATAATCTGTCTTGCTGATAGCTGAAACAGGGCAGTTTCTTGCGCACAGACCGCAGCCGATGCACTTTTCCTTCTCGATCTCAAAGCTCAGCAGGCTCTTGCAAACGCCGGCAGGGCACTTCTTGTCCTTGATATGAGCTTCATACTCATCTCTGAACGACTTGAGAGTTGAAAGAACAGGGTTCGGAGCAGACTGACCAAGAGCGCAAAGAGAAGAGCTCTTCATGTGGTTAGCAAGCTCCTCGAGCTTGTCGATGTCCTCCATCTCGCCCTTACCCGAAGTGATCTTTTCAAGTATCTGCAAAAGTCTCTTTGTACCAACACGGCAAGGTGTACACTTACCGCAGGACTCATCAACTGTGAATTCAAGATAGAACTTGGAGATATCGACCATACAGGTGTCCTCGTCCATAACGATAAGTCCGCCTGAACCCATCATAGAACCAAGAGCAACAAGGTTATCGTAGTCGATAGGAGTGTCAATGTACTTAGCAGGGATACATCCGCCCGAAGGACCACCCGTCTGAGCAGCCTTGAACTTCTTGCCGTTAGGGATACCGCCGCCGATCTCCTCAACGACTTCACGCAGGGTAGTACCCATAGGTACCTCAACAAGACCAACGTTTGTGATCTTTCCGCCCAGAGCGAATACCTTTGTACCCTTTGAACCCTCAGTACCCATCGAAGAGTACCAAGCAGCACCCTTGCGGATTATCTGAGCTATGTTAGCCAGCGTCTCAACGTTGTTAAGAACAGTCGGCTTGCCGAACAGACCCTTTACAGCAGGGAACGGCGGACGTGGACGAGGCTCGCCTCTGTGACCCTCGATAGAGGTCATAAGAGCAGTTTCCTCACCGCAAACGAAAGCGCCTGCGCCGAGTCTGATCTCAATATCAAAATCAAAGCCGGTGCCGAAGATGTCCTTTCCGAGCAGACCCCTTTCTCTTGCCTGTCCCAGAGCTACCGAGAGTCTGTGAACAGCAACAGGGTATTCTGCACGAACATATACAAAGCCCTGATGAGCGCCGATAGCGTAAGCAGCGATAGCCATAGCCTCGATGATAGCGTGCGGGTCACCCTCAAGGATAGATCTGTCCATGAATGCACCCGGGTCGCCCTCGTCAGCGTTGCAGGCAACGTATTTTACATCGCCCTGAGAAGCCTTTGCGAACATCCACTTTCTTCCGGTCGGGAAGCCTGCGCCGCCTCTTCCTCTGATGCCCGAATCAAGAACTTCCTTGATAACATCGTCCTGCGACATAGATGTGAGAGCCTTGTAAAGAGCCTGGTAACCATCTGTACCGATGTACTCGTCGATGTTCTCCGGGTCGATAACGCCGCAGTTGCGCAGAGCGATTCTCTTCTGCTTCTTATAGAAGTTTGTTTCAGCCAGAGAGATGATAGAGCCGTCCTCGTGAACAGTCTCCTTGTAGAGCAGATCCTTGCAGACATTGCCCTCCTTGAGATGCTCCTTAACAACTCTTCTTACACCCTCAGGAGTAGCCTGAGCATAGAAAGTACCCTCCGGGTAAACGATCATGATAGGACCGAGCGAGCAAAGACCGAAGCAGCCTGTTCTTACAACGAGGACCTCGTTTTCGATACCCTGATTTTTAAGCTCGTCCTCAAGTGCCTCAAGCACCTTCCTGCTTCCCGATGACTGACAGCCTGTACCGCCGCAAACGAGGACCTGCTTGCGATAGCCGGTCTTTTCAGCGAGCTTTTCAGCCTCTGAAGCGATTATACGTCTTACCTTGATAAGATCAGCTTTAGCTTCTCTTATCTGATTGAGTTCCTGTATCGTCATTATTTATCGGCACCTCCTTCAGCCTTGTAAGAGTCAAGTATCTTCTTGACCTGATCCGGAACGAGTCTGCCGTAAACTTCCTCGCCGATAGTCATAACAGGTGCAAGTCCGCAAGCGCCGACGCATCTGCACGAATCTATCGAGAACAGACCGTCCGGCGTACACTCGCCGCTCTTGATGCCCAGCTGATTTTCAACAGCCTCCAGGATCTTTGCAGAGCCTTTAACATAGCAGGCTGTTCCAAGGCAAACGCTGATCTGGTGCTTGCCCTTTGGCGTAAGCGAGAACTGTGAGTAGAATGTAGCCACTCCATACACTTCCGACAGGGAGATGCCAAGACCGTCTGCGACCATCTGCTGTACCTCAAGCGGCAGGTATCCGTAGATGCCCTGTGCCTCCTGAAGAACAGGCATAAGTCCGCCCGGCTGGTCATGATGCTTAGCGATGACTTCCTTCAGCGCAGCTTCCTGCTCGGCAGTACCCTTAAATGCGTTCAGGGTTTTTTCTGACATAAAATAACCTCCTCAAAATTTTTTGCCATAGCTGTAAAATAAAAAAATAGCAAATGCACAAAACATGGCACAGCGGGGCAGATACTCCCCAATATGCCATGCTTAGATTATACAACAATACTATTTAAAATGCAAGCGAAAACCTTGATTTTCCACCTTTCTCCGCCCGGAGCGTGCTGTCGAAAAGCGATTTTCGCCAAATGTTCACCGCAGGTTTAAATTTTGTGATTTTTGTGCATCGAAAGGACTGCTTATAGTGCATTTTTCACAATAAAAACCCATGCTGTTCAAATTTCTGGGTTTAGTTCTCAAAACGAAATCCATATTTATAACGAAATTTTCGCAAATGCTTTCAGCATACCGAATTTGTAGGTTTTTTAAATTCTACTATTTTCATAAAACAATGACCCGATTTTATGGTATTTTTACATACATTTTAACGCTAAATCTGTAAACATAAAGAAATTCTATTTATATTTCCCGAAACAGCCTGTTTTCGTTCAGTTTTCAAAACTCATTTACCCTCGCTGTTGTACCATGCTAACCTCAAAACCCACGAAACTACGCCGTTTTCACAGCTAAGTTCAGAATTTCAAAACCCAATATACACGAAAACAGGCCAGCGTGTGCTGACCCGTTTCGTAGTAAGGAAAGTAAAATGAATTAAAAATGGAATTAGTCTTGTTCAGGTGCGGACTCCTTGATAGCGATGTACGAAGCCATTATCTCCACCGCATTGTCAATACCGGTCTTTGATGTGTTTATGCACATATCAAAGTTCCTTGCCTCGCCCCACTTCATATCAGTGTAGTAATTGTAGTACGAAGCACGGCGCTTGTCCGTCTTTTTGATGAAATCCTCGACCTTGTTCTTTTCGATGTCGTAACGTTCAAGGATACGTCTCTTTTTCTCCGCCGTGTTTCCCGTGATGAAAAAGTTTATAACGTTTCTCTCGTTTTTGAGCACATAGTCAGCACACCGTCCGACAATAACACACGGACCCTGCTTAGCTATGCTCTTTATCGTTTCAAACTGAGCGAGGAAGATCTTCTGGTTCAGGGGCATCTCAGGTTCGATCCGCCCATCGGCGGTCATCGGATAGCTGCCCATCACCAGAGAATACAGAAAACTGTTGGTATAAGCCTCGTCGTTTCGATCAAACAGTTCACGGCATATGCCGCTCTCCTTTGATGCGATCTCCAGAAGCTCCTTGTCGTAGAAGGGTATTCCCAGCTTTTCGGAAAGCTTCTTGCCTATTTCCCGACCGCCGCTTCCGAACTCACGGCTGATAGTGATAACAGAAACCATATGGCAAGCTCCTTTCCGTACCGTTTTGGTTTTTTGCTGTATTTGTATTATACCACATTCCAAAGCTTTTGTACATAATTTCTTCGCAAATTCTTTCACAAATTTTCACACGACATTTTGGTTATTTTGACAACAACCATTGTATGCGAGGGAGTATTTGTTGTATAAATTGACAAAACCGTCTGCTATACATTGATAACAGACGGCATTTGCATACTAAATATTGATGTTCACACCTATAACAAAAGCCTTTGCCGGCGAAGACATTTATATCTTGATATATCTGCAAATATATAGTATAATCCTATTAGCGAGATCTCCGGAACGCTCATCAGCTTGCTCAGGTTATATATACTATTAACAATGAAGGAAAAGTGCTATGAATACGATCATCTGCCCTCACTGCGGAGATGAAGTCCCACAGGGTATGCGGTTTTGTCCGCATTGCATGACATCGTTCGTGCAGACTGAAAATGTCCAGGTAAAACAGCCTGAGAATAAAAAGAAACGATATGCTGTTGTAATAGCTGTGTGTGCGTGTGCTGTTACGGCAGTGTGCGGTTATTTCATTTTCACCAAAAACAGCAGCGGCGATGATACTTCGCCGCAAAATAAAAACACCGACACTTCCGTAAGTGCCGACGTTTCCCAAACGCAGAGTTCGTCTGAAAGCTCGCAAAACAAGCAAATGACCACAAGCACAACGACTTCCGCAGTTCCCACCGAAACTACGGCTTCCGCAGCGTCCACCGAAACTGCGGCTTCGCAGCAGATCACATCTGAAACACACACTGCCTCGGTCAGCCCGCAGAATAAGCAAACGTTTGAAAGCACGTCAGAACCTCAAATTCTTGCAGACAAGATAAATGACTGGTGCTCAGCTCACAGTCCTGAGTATTTCGGGATCAACGCAGCTCAAGACATTAAAACCGAGCATGAAGCAGACGTTACAACGCTGTCCTTTACCGACAAAAGCGGTGCTCAGATAAGTATCGGGACCGATAAAAACGGGAACATCGGTATCTATATCCGCATCAGTCACGTTTCCTTCAATGCAAACGACCCTCACACCAAAGAGATCCTTTCCGCACTGGGAGAGATATTGTTCGGCTGTGATCTCAACGGCAGAAACAGCAGGTTTTCCGAGAACGGCTATTTATTTGAGATCCTCAGCAGAAATATGCCCGAGCTTGGTTTCAGCGAATACATTGTCTCTGCCCAGAAGTCATAGCGTTGCTTCACCGTGAGAATATAGCTCATTGTTCGTTTCGACGACAGTTTTGCGGTTTTGTATGCAAAAAATGATAATGCTGTCACGCTTGTGTCTGGCATACAAAAACGGGTAGCCCGACTGCTTTAAAAAGCTCTGCACCTCGTCAAAGTCAAGCTCCATTGCAATAAGCAGCGAGAGGATCTTATCACGGCCCGGTGCTTGCTTAACGCCCGAAAAGATCTGATAGGCATACACCTGGCTTATCTCAGACTTTGCTATCACCTCTGATTTGTTAAGACCCTTTTGTTCGATCAGAGCCTCAAGCATTTGCGATACTTTTTTTGCACAGATGCTCCCGGAGTTTTCGTCGAGATACTCGTCGATAGTGTTGGCTGATTTTATCTCCTCAAGCAGTTCGTCGGTCGATTTGTTCATATATGATTACTCCTTTTGAGGTATTTGCATCACATCTGGATTATAACACGCTTGGTTCGATTTTACAAGGGGGGCGGTAGTATAAATTTTTCAGAGATACTAAAAAACGAATATACCCTTGTGTCAGTGCTTGGCACAAAGCAGGGCAGCGAGCTGATCCGCTATCGCAATAACAAGCTTGGCAGGGATATGGTCGTGCGCAAGCTGAAAAGCGCAGCCAACATCGAGGTTTACCGCAGACTGTCAGATATAAGCAACCAAAACCTTGTGCAGATATTTGATGTTGTCACACAGCAGGATATCACATACATTCTTGAAGAATATATACAGGGCATATCCCTTTCGCAGCTTGTTCCTATGAAGCAGCAGGGTGTGCAGCAGGTGATCGTGCAGCTTGCAAAGGCGCTTTATGTGCTGCATTTACTCGGCATAGTCCACCGTGATGTCAAGGAGGATAACGTTCTGCTGACCGAAAACGGGATCGTGAAGCTGACTGACTTTGATATATCTAAGATCTACACACAAGGCAAAAGCCGTGATACCGTGCTGCTTGGTACAGCAGCTTACGCTCCGCCCGAACAGTTCGGACTTGCGCAGACCGACAGCAGAAGCGATATTTACGCCCTTGGTATCCTCGCCAATAAGCTTGTTACAGGCGAACACCCCTCGGTGAAGCTGTATACCAAAGGCAGGCTTGGCAGGTTTATAGTTAAGGCTACAAATATAAGCCCCGATAAGCGTTTTGGCTCAGCAGGCGAGGTGCTTTCACACTTTGGTTAGAAATAATAATTATGCTGACAGCATAAGACAAAAAGATCCTCCTATGGTATAATGACCGTAGGAGGATATTTTACATTTTGTCGATATTCTCCGCTAAGATCCTGATCGTGCTGAGAAATTTGCTCACCTGCTGTGGTGAATGGTTTTTAAGCTCTGCCGAAATGCTTTGCAGAACATTTGCATCACTGTTCTGGTCTTTGGCATCAAGCAGAAGATAATCAAGGCTTATTTCCAGCACGGTCGAAATGCTTATGGCAGTGTTAAGGGAAAGCTGCCGTGAGCCACGCTCGATATGTCCGATATAAGAGGGGGATATTCCGCACAGGTCAGCAAGCTGCTCCTGACTCATTCCCAGCTTAGCCCTGCGGCTGCGTATCTTGTCGCCAATGGAGTTATAATCGGGGGTTATCCTGCCGTCATTCATTTGCATCACCGCTTTTATTATACATTGTGCACAAATCTTTTGTAAATATACTGTTTGTCACAATATTGACAATCAGAACAGGCGATGGTATAATATTGTTGAAAGACAACAAAAAAGAACAGAGGTGAAATAATGGCATATCAGATAGTTGAACTGACTTGTCCGGGGTGTGGTGCGAGAGTAAGAACAGATCAGACCGAATGTGAATGGTGTAGATCGCCAATAATTGTATCGACCTTTAACAGTGTATATTCGATGCCTTTGCAAATGGTAAACAAGTATGCAAAAACATATAAAAATGTTTTGGAAAGCTGCCCGAATGATACTCGGATAAATAACTCGATTGCAATGTGTTATTTGAAGCTAAAATTATACGACCAGGCATTGGCTGCTTTTGAAAAAGCCATCGAAGATGATTTTGACAACTCAGAGACATATTTCTACGCAGCAATATGTCTGCTAAAAGGTCAGAAACCTTTTCTTCAGCAAAGGCAGGTCATAGACAAAATAATTGAGTATATCAATGCGGCTAATATGATAGAGCCTAAGGGGATATATTACTATTTCCTTGCCTACATAAAATATGATTATTTTGAGAGAAAAAAATTTAATGTCAGTCCCGACTATAAACAAGTGCTTAGCGAGGCAAAAAAAATCGGCTATTCTAAGAACGATGCTGAACAGTTATTTGCAATTCTTGGAGTAGACAGACCGCAGTGTCTATAATAATCTTAGGAGGAATAACGCAATGAAAAAACTTACAGAGCAGCAAAGGATAGTTAAGTATTTTTTAGGAGATAGCGATGGACTGGTAATATTTTGTTTTTGTTTGGCAGGTTTAAGTTTGTTTATTGCATTAATTGCACTGATGGGAGGTACCAATAAATATTACACTGCTGATCAAGAAATAACAGCAAAGATGATTGCGTATGGACCCATTGTATCTTTTATTGTATTTTTGTCTATTGGGATTGCAAAAACAAAAGCAAAAAAAGATTTTCTGACAGACGAACAGTATATGGAATTACTAGGGAAGAAGCGAATGAACGTTATGAACCAAGAAAGAGTGCTTGAAAAGCTAGGCTTGGACGAATCACAGGTCAGAGAGATTAACCCTGTAACATTTGAAGGATTTGTCTATAGCGACGCTTATGTTCGTCAGCAGAAAAGCGGAAAGTGGGTAAGCAGCAGATACCAGATAACTTGGTTATTCTTCAGCTCTACTCAGGTATATGTTTATGAAAACACTTTCAATATGGAAAAGGAAAAAGAAATTGAAGGAACAGAAGAATACTTTTACAAGGATATAACATCGTTCTCAACAAAAAAAGAAACTGTTACTTCTACTATGAATAATAACAATGTGGAGATTGAGGAAAACAAGTTCTGCATTATTGTTCCGGGTGATCAGCTTACGGTAGCAGTCGATAAGGAATATGTGCCGAATTTTCAACAAAGTGTTCATGCTATGCAGCAAAAGCTGAGAGAAAAGAAAATGGGTTAAAAATAAAACTTAATAATAGCTATTATAACACAAAGCCGATACCTACTGTTTTCAGTAAGTATCGGCTTAACTTTGTCCGGATTATTTTGTGCCGGAACATAATTGTCATCTTATCGCCGCAAAACCCTTGTCAATGTCGGCAATAATATCGTCTACATTTTCAAGACCTACCGAGAATCTTACCAGACCGCCGTCAATACCTGCCGCAGCAAGCTGTTCGTCAGTCAGCTGACGGTGTGTAGCTGAAGCCGGGTGCAGCACACAGGTGCGTATGTCCGCAACGTGTACCTCGTTTGAAGCAAGCTCCAGAGCGTCCATAAACTTAACAGCCGCATCTCTGCCGCCCTTGATGGAAATTGAAATAACACCGCTTGTGCCCTTAGGCATATACTTTTTGCCAAGCTCATAATACTTGTCGCCCTCAAGTCCAGGGTAGTTCACGTTCTCGCACATACCCGAATCCTTGAAATACTTTGCAACCTTGAGTGCGTTCTCGCAGTATCTGTCCATTCTCACAGCAAGAGTTTCAAGTCCCAGATTGAGCAGGAAAGAGGAGTGACCTGCGGGGTAGCAGCCGAAATCTCTCATCAGCTGCATTCTTGCCTTTACAATGTATGCAGCGTTTCCGTAAAGCTTTGTGTAGATAGTGCCGTGGTAGCTCTCGTCAGGCTCGGTGAACTCAGGGAACTTTCCGTTTGTCCAGTCGAACTTGCCCGAGTCAACGATCACTCCACCGCCCTGAACAGCGTGACCGTCCATGTACTTTGTCGTCGAGTGGATAACTATGTCAGCGCCCCACTCGATAGGACGGCAAAGGTACGGCGTAGCAAACGTGTTGTCAATAATAAGCGGAACACCGTGATCGTGTGCGACCTTTGCGAACTTTTCAATGTCAAGCACCGTCAGCGCAGGGTTAGCCAGCGTCTCACCGAAAACAGCCTTTGTGTTTGGCTTGAAAGCCTTGCTCAGCTCCTCCTCGCTTGCATCTGCATCAACGAAAATGCACTCTATACCCAGCTTTTTGAGAGTGTAAGCAAACAGATTTATCGTACCGCCGTAGATCGTAGCGGCAGAAATAAAGCTGTCACCTGCCTGCAAAATGTTGAGAAGGCTCAGCAGCGAAGCAGCCTGACCGCTTGATGTGCACATAGCAGCCACACCGCCTTCAAGTGCAGCGATCTTCTTTTCAACGCAGTCGGTCGTCGGGTTCTCAAAGCGTGAGTAGATAAGGCTCTTTGTGGGATCGTCAAAAACGTCCGCAACATCACTTGTCTTGTCGTACACATAGGTCGTTGACTGAACGATAGGCATTACCCTCGGCTCACCGTTCTTTGGCTTGTAGCCCTCGTGCAGACATTGTGTTTCAAACTTCATTTTTCATCAGTTCCTTTCGATTTATGATATATTTTTTTGTTGTTTTTCTTTTTATCAGCAGTGATATGCCCAGTGCGAAAACCGCACCGCCCAAAGCGATAAATCCGCCCCAGAGCAGATTCCAGTACCGGGCTGTTGTATCAAACATTGCCACGATCAGCTTGTGCCAGAATTTCAGTCCGACCGCTATCGCAAACAGGTCAAACAGCAAGTATCCGCCGCCGCATAGGTATATCCACCGCCAGAGGTAGTTGTTTTCTTTGTTCTTGAAAAAGACAATAATACCGAGCACACAAAGTGATGTGAGAATTATCATCAGAGCAAAGTAAACAAAGCCTTTGTTTTCCATTGTGTCAAGCCAGAAGTCTGCATAGCCTTCTCTGTCGATCAGTCCCCATATCCTGTGTAGGTGAAACACTCCGAAAAATAGGAAAAACCAAGGCTCAAACGCATAGATCCTTTTCATTTATTCTCCCTGCTTTTCTCAATACATTTCCGACTGCTTATCTGCATTTGCCTTTTTTATAGTATATATGCCGAACACCAGCATTCCAACACCCGCTATCAGTATGGGATAAACATACCAGCGGCTTTTGTCCGCCTCGTATGCATCAGTCGGATCGTTGGGGTTAATCCGCAGCCTTGTTGTCTGTCCCACATTGTAGTGGTTGTTCCTGTCAAAGTACCCTGTGAAGGTGTATCTCTGACCATTGTGCTCGTATTCAAAAACAGGGCGGTACTCGGTACGGCTGCGGAACTGCTGCTTCTCTATGTTCACAACCGTGCCGGTGACTTCCTGACTGCACCTGTTTTTTTGTGAGATATCTGCTGCGAGCGCCCATACGCTGAATCCTGTCAGCATAAGCCCGACGATAATGCGTATTATCGCCGTGAACATATCCATTTTTATTTTTTTCATTTTTGTCTCCCCGGTGATTTATCTTTGTCTTTATCTCTCTATCTCTCTGATCTAAATCAGAATTTGCCGCCGCTGCGGCGCGCAATTCCTTCGCCCACAGCTTTGCGAGAGCTGTTGCTTTGTCTGGCTCCGGGCTTTCATTTTGTTAGTATGGTATAATAATAACAGGTTTTTCGGTCAAGCCTTTTCTCGTAAAAAAGGCTTGCGGGTCAAGGGCGGCGCCCTCCTTGTCGCTCTCCGCAGAGAGCGAAAGCCCCTTGCATCGTGCGCTCCGCATAGGTCGTGAACAACCGACCAGCAAGCTGTTCGCTTGAAAATAGTCTGGTGGACTGTTTTTGAAATGAGGTTTACCACGGCTTTGCCGTGCTAAGCCCTGCACGAGAGGGCTGCCCCTTGCCCCGTGTAGAACTCTTTTTCTTCAAGCCATTATGGCTTGACGTTCGAGCGTTGAACCTAATGCTATAAAGGTAACAAACTTGCTCTCTTTTCTAAGGGGGAAACCCATAAGGGAGAACAGGACGCCTCGCCTTTATGGCGTGGGTGAGCGGACTTTTCTCCCCTCTGTGTTTCCCCCTTAGCAACCCTC
>CADAHS010000024.1:0-35610 GCA_902787825.1 uncultured Ruminococcus sp.
AATCATTAAAAGGTTTCTGAAAGGGGTTTGGGGAAAACTCTTCTCCAAAAGAGTTTTCTCCAATTATTTACCGAATTTGCGGCGGCAAATTCTGATTTATTCCTCGCTTGAAAGTGCAGATGCACTTTCCTCTTTGCCGTAGCACTCAAACACCTTCTCGGTGAGCTCCTTGTCCTCGGGCTTCTGCCTTGTAAAGATCGAAACGACCGGAACGATGATAAGTCCGAATATCATAGCGAACGCACCTGCATTGATCGGCGAAGCAAGACTTAGTCCACCGATAGACTGCGGAAGATCAAGGTTGCCCCACTTGAGCGTGTAGAGGCACATATGTACTGTTGTGATGCCAATGCCGCAGATAAAGCTTGTAACGACCGCCGCCTTTGTTACGCCCTTCCAGAACAGTCCGTACATGAACGGGGCAAGGAAAGCACCGGCCAGCGCACCCCACGAAATCGACATCAGCGTTGAGATGACCGTCTGCGGATTTTCCAGTGTTATTACCGCAAGCACGACCGAGATTATAAGGAACATAGCAATGAGCGCCCTCATCGTTTTCAGCTCTTTTTTCTCGTCCATGTTCTTGGATAACGGCTTGATAAGATCTATCGTCAGCGACGAGCTTGATGTCAGCACCAGCGACGACAGCGTTGACATAGATGCCGAAAGCACCAGTACGATAACTACACCAAACAGAAGCGTTGGGAGCTTTTCCATCATATGTGGTACGATAGCATCAAAGCCCTCTACCGGGTTGCCGGTCTTGGGGTCAGCGTCCATAAACAGCTTTCCGAAGCCTCCGAGGAAATAGCATCCGCCTGCTACCACAATGGCAAACACCGTCGATACGACCGTTCCCGTTTTGATAGCCTTGTCGTCCTTGATAGCGTAGAATTTCTGTACCATCTGCGGAAGTCCCCACGTTCCCAAAGATGTGAGTATAACCACTCCCACAAGATTGATCGGATCGGGTCCGAACAGCGAATTGAGCGTTTGCGTATTGCCCTTTGCATCAGGCTGCTGTCCCATAAGCTCCAGCGATTTTGAAAGTCCGCCGTTTTCGTCAAGCACCGCAAGAACCACCGCAGCGATCCCTACCAGCATTATGATTCCCTGAATGAAATCGTTCAGCGCCGTAGCCTTGTATCCTCCGAGTATTACATATATCGCCGTAAATACAGCCATTCCCAGAATGCAGTATTTGTACGGTATCCCGAATCCTTTTTCAAAAAGTCTCGAAAGTCCGTTGTAAACAGATGCGGTGTATGGGATCAGAAATACAAATACAATGATAGCTGAAAATACCTTCAGCCCCTTTGAATTGTAACGTTTCTCAAAAAATTCCGGCATCGTCTTGGCTTCGATATGCTTGGTCATTATCCTCGTGCGTTTTCCAAGAACGACCCAAGCCAGCAGCGAGCCAATGATCGCATTTCCTATGCCGACCCACGTCGCCGCAACACCGTAGCTCCAGCCGAACTTTCCTGCGTATCCTACAAATATAACCGCAGAAAAATACGACGTTCCATACGCAAACGCCGTGAACCATGGTCCGATCGTTCGTCCGCCAAGAACAAAATCATTAACACTCTCAGATTTTTTCTTGTAGTAAACTCCAATGCCTATCATCAGCAGAAGATATACCACAAGTACGATCCACCTTAACGCCAAAATCAAACACTCCTGTCATAATTGCACTTTGCGTGCATATTTGTCCGTAAATGCACATATCTTATAATGTAATAATGTATCACAAGATCATATGCATTCCCGATAAATAAAAAACCCTTTATCGGTTTAATGCTTTTATGCTTTTACCCAATAAAGCATTATATAGTATACATTATTAGTAAAAGGATGTCAATGTGCTTTTTTAACAAATAACCCAGGTACTTTCCGTGTATTTTTCACACCACAGCACGAGAATAAGCCTTGCCGTCCGGCTTAGCTTTCCGGCTTTATTGGTATCAGAATGACACGGACAAGGAACCTGCGCAAACATTAAAAGAGCCTGTTATCGACTCCGGGCTGCGGCACAGCAGTTTGTACCGACCAAACGCCTGCGTGCGAAAAAGCAAGCAATAGCACAAAGGGAAGGCATCATAGCATCGGCTGAAGCAAGCATAAAAAGCGGATCAAAAAAAACTGAAAGTAAAATTAGAAAAAAAGCTTGACAAGCGAGGTGTGTTGTGATATAATAGTCAAGTACCAATTCAAAGGAATATCGCGGGATGGAGCAGCTCGGTAGCTCGTCGGGCTCATAACCCGAAGGTCGTAGGTTCAAATCCTGCTCCCGCAACCACGCAGATACGCTGTTTGAGGCAACTCAAGCGGCGTATTTTTTGCCCGAAATCGCACTTTAGGGCACTATTAGGGCACTATTGGGGAAAACCTCGCTTTCATATGGTCGGAAAGCCCTGTATATCTCCTCAGATTTTAGTTTCATATTTTCATATAGCAACAGCCGGACTTTTTCAGCCCGGCTGCTTTTCATTTTATATTTGTTCTGTGAGCCTTTTCAGTATTGACGGATAATCCATCTTTCCGTTGAGCACACGATATATGATGATCTTTTTTTCATCATCAAAGACACGGTAGAACATCAGATAATCCTCGATGACTGTCATTCTGTAACCGATTTTTGCAAGAGCTTCATCGGGAACAGTTATTGACATTCGTGGAAAAGTCCCGAGCCGCTGCGCCGCCTGCTTCATTTTATCCTTGATCCTTATTGCGCCGTTCTTGCTGCCCATCATCAAAAAAGATGAGACTATCTCGTTCATATCCTGCACTGCTATCAGCAGATACTCGATCTTATAGTTTTCATTCAGCGCCATTTATCAGATCCTCCATCATCTTATCGACCTCATCGACAGAGTACGTCCTTGCGCCGCTGAGTCTCTGCGCCTCGGCTTCGAGGAGCTTTTCACGCAGATTGAGCATTTCTTCACGGTATGAATATGCTTCCATACTCATAACAACAAGGTCACCCTCGCCGTTTTTGGTAAGGAAAACAGGCTGTTTATTCTGCTTGCAGTATGAGGATATTTCGTTATATTCGTTTCGCAAACTTGTTGAAGGCTTTATCATCATACAAGCCACCTCCTCGATTTATTCTGTACATATTATATCATTATTATATCGTTTTGTCAACGTTCTATGCTATCAGTAAACAATATCAAGCAGCTGCACAGCTAATTCAGCTATGCGGCTGCTTTTGTGTTCTCTATGCCATTTGCTTTCTTAGTACGATATCGGCTATCGTTTCCGCCGACTCGCTGTCGGACTCTTTCATTATGTGAGAATAGATGTCAAGCGTAGTCCCCTTGCCAAATAGTAACACACTTTCGTATGGTGTGTAAACAACGTAAATACGCCTTAAAACAGGCTTCTTTTGTCTTTCAGAGGTTCATCGAGCAGCTTGTAGTATATGTAGATCTCACGGGGCTGCCCCTCAACGTAGGCATCAAGTGTGATATACTCGATCAGCTCCAAACACATCTCACGGGTAAGCTCCTGCACATCGGTGTACTTTCTCAGACGCTCCATGAACATGGCTACATCTTCCTCGTCCTGCCTGATCGTGGAGAACTTTTCTTCAAGGTCAGCAACTTCTGCCGACAGCTCTTTCTGCTCTGCTTCATATTTCGCTATCAGCTTCATCGCTACGTCCTCTGATACCTTGCCAAGAACTTTGTCCTCGTAGATGTTCTGGATCAGTGTGTCAAGCTCCTGCAAGCGAAATTTCCCCTCTGTGAGCTTCTTGGTATCCACTGAATACTGCTCCTCATGATGCTTCGCCTTGCGTGCAAGAAATTCCGCTTTTGCCTTTTCCTCGTCCTCTACAACAAGCTGTGCGAGACTGCGAATATCTTCAAGCACGATAGCGTCCATATCCTGCATTTTGATGTAGTGGCTGGGACAGTATCTCTTTCCAAACTTCATGTAGGAAGTGCAGTTGTAATTGTGGCGAAGATACTTTCTCGGCTTTTTCTTACTGCCATTCGTGGTATTATTCCACGCAAGGCGGACTTTGTTTCCGCAGTCCTGACAGTAAATGAGTCCGCTGAGATTTGCAACATATCCACTGCTGTTACGCTTGCCCTGCGACACCGACTGCTCCATCTCACGCACTCTGTCCCAAAGCTCCTGAGAGACAATCGGCTCGTGCGTATTCTTCACAACGATCATATCTTCCTCGTCATTTTTGATGACCTTATGATTCTTATAGCTGACCGTTCTGGTGCGGAGCTGAACAAGGTGTCCGAGGTAGGTGTAGTTGTGAAGTATCTGCCTGACAGTTTCCGGACTCCACATATGCCTTGTGCGGCGAGGATTTGGCTTGCCGAGCTTTGCATAGTAATAGTCCGAGGGGATCGGCACACCGTCCTCATTGAGCTTATCAGCAATGTGGTGTGGACTGATACCGCTTGCCCGCATTTCAAAGATATTGCGGACGATAGGTGCGGCATCGGGATCGATTACAGGCAAATGATTCGGATCATCACCTTTCGTGTAACCGAACGGAGCGCAGGTCGTGCGATACTTGCCAGCCTTTGCGTTTGCTTCGATGACCGCCTTGATCTTCTTGGAAGTCGAAGCGGCGTGCCACTCATTGAACAAATTCACGATCGGCATCATATCAAGTGCTGAGGTATCCTTGCTTGCGGTATCCACATTATCATTAAGTGCGATGAAGCGGATATTATAACTCGGAAAAATGTAGTCCACATATCTGCCGACTTCGATGTAATTACGACCGAAGCGTGAGAGGTCTTTGCAGATGATAAGGTTGATCTTCCCCGACTGAGCATCGGACAGCAATCTCTGCACCGCAGGTCTGTCGAAGTCCGTACCGCTCCAACCATCATCGACGTAGGTATCGACGAGATTCCAACCTTGCTCCTTGACATACTTGGTGAGGATAAGTTTCTGGTTTTCTATTGACAGGGATTCGCCGGCTCTCATATCCTCCTGCGAGAGGCGAACATAGATCCCTGCATTGTAAATGGTCTGCTTTGCCATAGTAACTCCTTTCAAATCAAAGCAGTACCATACCGACACCTTCAGTATAGCGCAAAATGTCGGTATAGTCAATGCCTTGCCGACAAAATTACGCCAGTGTTTCTTTTACGGCTCTTTCAAAGGCGAGCCTGCCAATCACTTCGTCGATATTTTTCTCTCCGATGAAGCGGCTGTGAACGATGTACTTCTTCCCGTCGATCTCATATTCCGAGACACGCTCAGGGAAATCCTTGTACTTCTCGTTCAGCTCAAACATCTTTCCTGCCTTTTCTCTTTCTACGACAGTATCATTTTTATTCATAGCGAATTTTACTCCTTTAGCTTCTCTATCTCTATGCTTTAGAGCTGAGGGCATCGCTTTCTATCTCTCACCCTCATAATAGCCGTAAGGTCGGCTCAGTGTTTTGAGCCGACTGAGTATTTTACGGCTACATTTTTTGTTTATCGGATAGTTTTAACCCTCATAGGGATTCGCTTTATCCGTAAAGCTCATTTGCTGTCCGAAGTCAGCGGCGAGATCGGAGGTATCGGTTTTCTCATTCTCAGCTTTTCCGCCTCCGACCAGTTTCAGCAGCTCCTCATCAGACAGCCCGCTTGCACGGAGTTTCTGCAACAGCGAATGCTCCGAGGTGATAATCTCATCAAGCTCACGGGGCTTGCAGTTGTACTCCTCCGCCATTGCCAGACGAGAAACTTCTTTCAGCTTGTCCTCCAGAGTTTTCTTTTTCGCAGTATCGCTTGCGATACGCTTTTCCAAACCTTTGATCTTCTCGATGAGCTGATCTCTTTTCTCTGTATAGATGCCCATAGAAAAATCACAACCTTTCATTTTTTGTTCTCAGCAGGCAGAGCCGAGTGACCGAAGCTCACCTGCCATGATCCAATTATAGCGCGCTCTTCATTTGAAATACAAGCCGCATTGCGCACAAACTTTTGTTCATACTTTGTCAACAAATGTCCGGGGAATTTTGCGATTCAAAAAAATGAAATCACGCTATTACGCCGTTTACGCTATCCGGGCATTTTGACGAAGCGATTTTGAGCGAACATAAAAAATCTGAAATTTATTATTGACGTGATCGGGAAAGTGCGCTATATTGATTATGGGGAGCGACGATATAGAAAAAGTCGCACAGCTCCAATTCTCGGAATCGAGAAAAAAAGACTGAGTCGAAAGGCTCGGAAATGACATTCGCCCCACAGGGGCGAAACTCTACCAGCAAGCACGGTACTATGTGGGCGCAAATTGCGACTTCACACATAGTACAAGGCTTGGCAGAGGGCGCTGCCCCTACGACCCCGAATTGATAAAAATAGAAAAGGAGAACAAGAGAAATGAAAGACGAAAAGAAACGTACACTGTACTTGAAAGTCCGTGTCAGCCCCGAAGAAATGGCAGCTATCAAGAAGAAGTTTGAGAACAGCGGGATGAGCAGTCTCAGTACATTTGTGAGAGCCATGATCTTCGAGGGGTACATCGTCCATATCGACGAGAACGAGCTAAAACGGCTCACTGTACTTGCGAATAATATCGCAAACAATATCAACCAAATTGCCCACCGTGCAAATGTCACGAACAAGGTTTACAAGGAAGATATTGAGGATATCAAGGAGCTTGGCGATAAGCTCTGGCGTCCGCTGATGTTTCTGCAAACAAAGGTGGCTCAGCTAAAGCATTGAGCAGAATATGAAAATCGCCGTCAGGATAATTCCCGACGACGATGAAATACGATATGTGCGCAATGTACCGGAAAGACTTTTGAAATTGCTGCGCACTTCACAAAAATGGTTACAATCACTCCGCAGAGCTGGACTCCGAAAGAATTATGGTATATACTGTATCTACAATATTGATTTGGAGGTAACAGTTATGTTGAAAACACCTGAATTGGCAATGCCGAGAACACGTAAGGTTACTACTGTCTGCAACGGCAGATGTGAGGTCTGGAACGACTATGAAGAAGCAAAAGCATATTTCCTTGAACTTATGATGACTACCGAGGGCGAGGAGCATGAACGTGCGGAGTGTGTTTTCATACAGCTCTTGCACGGGCTGGAGGAGTGTTCGGACGAGGACGAATAAGTTATAGTAAAGGGACTGCTGTTCAATGGGAAACAGCAGTCCCTTTAATGCTTCTATTGGGGGAGTGAAACTATTCTATACAACTTACTTAGTATTCGCTTTTTTTCTGTATTGCCCGTATGTATTTTTCCATATATTCAAAATCAGGAATATAGCCATCTTTATGGTATCTGTGTTCGGGATCTATTATTGCAACACCATCGCCTGATAGGACTGGTAAGTTGAATGTAACAGATTTTAAAATAGATTCCTCAAATTTTGATTGTCCCCATGAAAACATCATAAAAGCCTTATGAATACAAGTAATCAAATAGCTTGCAATTTCTGCATTTAATTCTTTATGCCTTAAAACGAAAATTTTAATTTTATCACCTGTAAAATAAGGGGTTTCTTGATAAAACATCGTAGCTGTATCTTGACCAAACGTAATGGTGTTTCCTGTGTTTAAATATAGTTGATCATATTCAATAAACCCTCGAATTCCATTATTTTGGCTTGTTCTAACAACATATGGATACCATCTTTTAAAATTGAATATTTTGACAGTATTTGCGTTAATTCGTTTTTTAGGTGTTACTATATCAAATAAATCATCCACGGTAAATTCTTTTGTGAGTTTTTTTAATGTCAAAGTATTCATTTCATCATCAAGTATAGAATTATTAAGTCCAGCTGTAATTAGATACTGCTCAAGTGCCGATATCCGCTCTTGCTCCAGCATCTCTATCCGTTCCTTCATAAATCGAAAGTCAGGGATCAGGCCTTCTTTGTTGTATGTCTTTTTATCATCTTTAATAATCAATCCGTTAGCATCTACACATACAGGCAACTTAATGGATAACAATGGTAGCTTATCTGTAGCGTTTACAAGATATTCTGTAAATTGTATTTGTAGTTTATTTATTGCTGCCGCAAGGAACATAAGAACTTCTTGGGGCTGAATATCACCGTTCAAAGTAAGCGCTTTAACACGAGTACCAATATGAAAATCTTGACTTTGTACAGTTGCAAAGAAAACACCTCTATCAGCTAATGCAATTGTTTTTCGATGATCAAAAATGCGCCTATCAGGTACGGGATTTATATATTTTACAATACCATTATTAGTATTCTGATGACTTACTAAGGGAACATTTCCTGTGACTGTATTTCCAATAATTAAATCTCTTCCAGTAGCAATCTCAAACATCTCACCGATAATGAAATCTTTATATATAGCCATTAGTTGATTTCACCTCGTATCATCGCACTAATTTTCCAAGCAAGGAAGTCAGCAACAACTTTTTTGAAGTCATCTTCCGTTGGAGTAAGATCAATGACCTTGTGCTGTTTAAACGTCCAATCATCACCATTATCCGTTATTTTATCCTCGATGAATATTTCTTCAGTAATGTATGTGCAGTCTTTCAGTTTTTTCCTGTCAAGGATTAAGTCAACTACCTCCTGATAACGTTCAAGAGCATTACCAGTATCACGCAAATTCACATCTTGGCTTGACTTTTTTCTATTCTGTCGAGTATACCCATCATCAGAGAAGTCAACAAACTTGACATATTTGTTTACATCATGAGGTTTACCGACCTCGAACAGATAAACGGCTGTTTGTACGCTTGCCTTACCTCTGAAAATATCAGCCATATGTATACTTGCGAGCAGAGTATTCTTTTCCAACAAACGTTTCGTATATGGCAAGCCATTTCCACTGCCTGCATTTTCCTGTATGAGTACACAGGCTTTACCGCATTTCATACGACTCAATGCCTTTTCGACAAAAACAAAGCCCTTTCCTAAAGCAGAATACGGAGGATTGAGTAGGAAAACATCAGCGGGAAAAGCCTGTCCCTTTCTCTCTCCTTGCTCATATGTACCGCTAAATTTTTCAAGACTATCAACATTCAGGATGGTTGCCGAGCCGTCTTTCATTAAAATCATATTCAGAACGGCAAGCAAATATATGTCAGGACGTATTTCACAGCCTAAAAGTTGGAACTTCTTTATATCGTTTACTTTATCTGCATATTTCTCAGGACTTGTTTTATATTGCTGTTCCGCATCTTTCAGCATCAACTTCATTGCCGAAATCAAAAATCCGCCGGAGCCTGCTGCATAGTCCCAAACATAGCTGTTCATATTGACTTCTGCAAGCTTTGCCATAAACTCAGTAACATAACGTGGAGTAAGAACAACATCATTACGTTCACCGTCAGGAATATCTACCCATTCATTGAGAACATTAAAAAGCTTTCCTGTAAAATCAAGGTGTTCAGCAGAAAGAAAAGTAGGCATTATGTTTTGCTCAACTTCTCTATATACTGTTTTCAGTCTGCTCTCTACTCTGCTTGTATCCTTAACTGTTCTTGGTTCTTCAAGCATAGAGTGCAGGAGAACTCTTTCAAGAGTGTTCTTTATGCTTTCACGTTTATCAGCAGGCAGATTTTTGGCATCAAGAAATTCTGCTACTCTATTGTAAATAGCATATCCATCATGTGTTTTCCTACCTTTATCACCTTTAAGGTCAGAGGTCACTAAACCGCTGACAATAACATTCCCGTCCTCGTCTTTTACTCCAAGTCCAGCCATGATCATGGCAGCTATCAGTTCAACCCTATCACCGACGGCAATATGCAGATCATCATGCATGGTCTGATTTAGTGTTTTTAAATTGGCTTCAATAGTATTTTCAAACTCGAATGCCATTCGTTCTCTTTCAGCATCCGTCAAGAGAATATCCTTTAACTTTAACGCAAGTGCTGGTCTGTTAGATGCTGTAAGAAAGCTCAGATCTGTGTAATCTCCGATTTTTTTTGGAACACCAAAGTTCTTTTTTGAAATAAGCCAAGCAGATATTTCATAAACAATATCATCACCGTTTTTATATCCGTTTACGCCTACCGCAATTATACGGCTATAACTATCTGCATACTTGAATATAGCTGTAGCATAATGCACTGCACCATTGACAGCATATTTGCTTATATTCTTCAAATTGTTTGAACCATCTTTTGCTTTGTTTGCAGGGATACCATTTTCGTCAACTTTGCATAAATCCCCCTTTGAGCCTTTACACTCAATCATTACTGGGACTTTCGATGATTCCAAGTCTATGAAGAGCTTGATATCAGGATAATTCCCACCTTTTCCGCCTTTCTTGGATTCTTCAATCTTTAATGCGTCATCAATTTCAGAATCCATAGCTTCAGTTTTGGTGAGATAAGGTATTTTTACTGAGTTAAAGTATTGTTTTGCCCAATCTTCAATCTGTTCTTCTATACTTGAAACATTTTTCTTTGCCATAATTCCACCTCATGTGAATGTATTATTGTTGTTTTTGGGGACGCTCATCTACTATACGTTGTAGCTCGTCCATATACACCTGTAACCGCAATTTAAACTCATCAGTCTCATTGTATTGCTCATCTTTACCTATACGAGCAATGGGAAGGAACATATCTCCATAGGAATACAGTTTTGGAGAATAGTCGCTTGTATCGGCACATACGATCCTGTTATGATTCTTTCCCTTTTCATTTCCAAGACGTAACCTTACTTCTCTTAATGATAATTTCTTGAAGCCGTGTTCAAAGAAAAGAAAATTCATACTTCCTTTGCGAGCCTCTGATTCATATGCTAAACAATCTGGCTCCTGATAAGCAATCTCATCTATAAGCTCTCTTTCACCTTTTGTTATGCGCTCGTGTTTTTCGAGTTTCTTCAGTATTATATTGAACTCCAATTGAGTACCATCAATTATTTGTAACTCCTTACGTGGATAAACCGTTGGAATAAAACTGCTTCCATCATCATAAGCCCAAAATGTTATAATATTATTCCCTGATCCCCATCGTTTGATTTCAGCTCGGCTTGTTTCAGGGCTATCAGCCCAATATGAGAGTTTCTGCCCCGGAAATAAATTTGAATAACGATTATCAGTTCTGCTAAGGCGAAGATTTCCTGCATGAAGTTCACTCACAGTCTTGCCATACATACTTGGATCAAATTCGATACATCTAAAAAAATCGAACTCACCTGTCATAATCATAGGAAGAGTTCTGTGCTTTAGAACAGATAAATTACCTGTGTGATTTATAAACGTTAATCCCATAGTTAATCCTTTCAAGATAATTCTTTGTCCAAAAGCTCTTTAATGAAGCCAAAGTCCTTATTAGAGAAAAGCATTCTTGTGCATTCACGTTCAATATACATATTGTAAAGAGCTATATTTTTAATATCGTACTCATCAAAGCAAAATAAATCGTTCCATTTAACAGATTTAGGATACATCTCAATAGCAAATAACGGCGAAATCGGAATGTAATATGTGAGATCATCAGATGCAGCCGAAACATGGACATTCTTACCGTGATTTATTGCTATTAACGGGTTATCAGATGTAAGGAACGGTAGTTCTGTGTGATTGACTATAATAACCCATTTTTTGTCATTGAACATATTGGCATAAAAATGAGCTAAGTCAAAAGATAAGATTTGAGTATTCTGCAACCTCTTAAAGTCTGCCTTGTCGTAATCAGGAATAGAACCACAAGGAACATGGGCTTTTAATTGATCATATATGTACTCAAACTGCTTACGTAATAAATTAGTGCGCTGTATTTGCATCGCAAATTGGGCACTTAATGCCTGTCGCTTTGAAAGAGGATAATCAACATAACATCCCTTACGATCTTTTTTCTCAAATGTTATAGAACATATTAGCTCTTTCAACAAATCCGATAAATCAGTTTCAATTTTCTGAAAAAGCAGCTCAAGGATTTTCTTGTTTTCACCTAATTCCGGTATATCATAATAATTGCCTTCAACTGGAAAGTCTCCTGCACAACCGCATCCTGAAATTCCTTTTTCTTTTAAATAGTAATAGATACTGCTCTTTCTACCCTCGTTACCATTTGCTCCGAAGTTAGCAATATAACAAGATGGAACAATATGCTGTTTCGTATACTCTTTTCCCATATAGCACCTCTTTCAAAGGTGAAAATAATTAATTATTATATTTACAATCATTCGCTATTTATCTTTTTATTATATCATATTTTGTGCAAATAGTCAATTAGAAATCGAACATTATTCTACTATTGCGAAAAAAATGCTTCCCATTATCTGAGAAGCACTTATATTATTTGAATTATTCTATCGGTAGGTACTGCATGGGTTTTCGTGTTACTATTTGGAACGGTGACAGTTGTGGTTATCTTGGCGTGACCGAGCCTTTTGCTTATCGCAGCTATGTCCATATTGCCGTGCAGCAGCAGGCTCGCCATTGTATGCCTGAATGCATGCGGGTTTATATGCCCCAGCTCATGCCTTTTGGAAAATGACCTCAGCCAGATGTTCACCGAGTCGGGATTCATAGGCATTCCCTCGTAACCCGACCTCTCCTGGAAGAACAGGAAGCCTGTGTTATGCCAGCGTGATCCGTATGCTGTGCTTGTGGTGATGTACCATTTGCGGTATTCTCTCAAAAGCTGCATCGTTTCCTGCGGCAAAGTAATGTACCTTTCCGACTCCTCGGTCTTGGTGGTATCCTCGTATATGCCTCTGTCAGATGTGTACAGCAGATTGAGATGTATGTGTATCCTGCTTTTCTCCCAGTCAACAGCGTCCCATTTTAGCCCCATTATCTCTCCCCGCCGTGCGCCTGTGATTATGAGCAGGTTTATCAGCGTTTTCCATTTCAGCGGTTCGTTTTCAAGGCATTTGATGATCCTTTCTATCTCCTCAAACTCAAAGTAGTTGACCTTTGGTCTTTTCGTCTTGGGAGGTGTAGCCTTTGCCGCAGGATTGAACGGTATTATCATCTCCTTGTCTGCAAGGGCAAGAATGCTTGATATGAGTCTGTGATACTCCCTTATCGTCTTGTTGGAAAGCACGCTCTTGTCTCTTACCTTTATGAACAGCTTTGTCAGCGGAACGCCGAGAGTATCGCACAGCCGTTGTGCCTTTTCAAGAAGTATATTGCCGCCGTTTATCGCCGAGCGTATTGTCATCATGCCCACGACAGACTTTTTATGCAGTTCCTCCTGGGTGATTTTCTTTGATTTAAGAAATTCCTTGAAATCTACCCTTACCGCTGCCCGCTCGGCTGTTTTGCGTACACCTGTCTTTTCAAGGCTCTCGTAGAACACATTGAGCGTCTGCGGTCTGATCTCAGTCAGTCGCAGGTGTCCTATCTCGGTATTGATGTCCTTGAGCATTGCCTCATACCTTACCAGCGTTGAGTGCTTGACGCCTGCTCGCTCTTTCATTCTCATCGCATACTCCGAGTATGCTCTGAAGGTCTGTTTGCTGTCGGCAACATATCCTTGCTTGCACTTTTTCTCAAACTCAACAGCTGTTTCGTTGAGAGCCTTTGCGTTTTGTCTGTCGGACTTGTCAGGGTCGGGCTTGAATGTCATCTGATAGGGATTGAGCTTTTTGCCGTTTGCATCATAGCCCTTGTTGACTCTGATCCTGTATGCGATTATTTCGCCTTTCTTATTCTTTCTTGGCTCGATATATGCCATTCTATCACCTCCGTTTTACACACCAGGATACCACAAAGGTATCCCGGTATCCAGACCAAACTCAAAGAGTTTCCACTTACAACACAGAAAGTTATCAGCCCGCATCGGCATCACCCCGAAGATATCGAAGCAGCACTTCCTTGTTTATCAGATACTTTTTACCGGCCATTATGCACGGCAGCTCGCCCGATTTGCACAGCTCCCTTACTCTGTACTCGGTAAGACCATCGACCAGTGCTGCGGCTTCCTTGATCGTCAGCATTGTTGGTTTGTTTGTAATTGTAATATCTTTCATATAAATCTTCCCTTTCATAATTCCATAAATCTACCCCATATGCATCCCCAGCGACTCTTTCTTCTCCCATTCTTCCTCGAGCCGCTTGCGGTCAAGGTGAGCGTAGTGCTTGTCCTCGCCCTCATCGCTGTCCTCTATCAGCGTAACCAGCGCAGCAATATCGCCCACAGTATCAATTGCAGCGCTTGTGATGCTATCAGAATTTTGAACAGCCTTGAGCTTACTTTCTGCCGCCAGTTCTCTTGCTCTTTCAGCCGAGATGAGTATTCTGCGCTCATGCTCCCAACCTGTTTCAGCAGTTCGCTGCTCATCTCTTTCATCTCCTGATGTATCTGCTGACGATTCTGTTCGCTCTCCTGCTGGTACCTGCCAAGCAGCACCGACTGGTTCTGCTCGTACCTCGTCATCTGTTTCGAGGTTGGCAGCTCTTTTAATTCTTCTCTGACCTCGTCCTGCGACTGACATATCGAACTCAATATCTTCAGCACCGCCGTCCAGTTCTGCTCCTGAACGACCACCATAGGCTGTGTCTCGGCTGCTTCGTTCAGGTTCGTCTTGTTCAGTTCCATTAAAGATTGCATATCGTATTTCGAATTCATATTCCATCATCTCCTTTAAAAATTTCTTGTCGTGCAGCTTGTTGCATCTGCATTTCTTTCCTTTGGGCGTGGTGTAGGTGATGTACTTGCGCTGTTCTTCCCACCTAACTTGATAGCCTTTGCGTTTCATCAAGGCTATGAACTGTTTCTTTGATTTCGCTTGCTTCATACAGTCGGTGATAACATTCATTAAAGCGAACTTGAAGCTCTCACCTCGAACAGCGCTGCGGTACTCCTTGTCGCCGAGTATCTCTTTCTGCCCGTTCTTTTTAAAGTCAGGCTTGTCCAGAACAGCCACTCCATGCCGCTTGCAAATCTCATCTGACAGTTTCATCAGCTGTTTGACATCGTTTAGGTTTGAATGATACTTGTTCCCCGTCTGAAAGCTCACCGAGTTGAACACGATATGTGAATGGATATGCTCCCTGTCAATGTGAGTTGCTACCACACATTCGTAATCTTTGAACGCTCTCTCGGTGAACTCAAGTGCTATCTTGTGAGCAAGCTCAGGAGATATTTCGTAGCCTTTGGGGAAGCTCTGCACCAGATGATAGTACAGTCTGCCGTCAGTTTTTCCGTTTGCCTGTTTGGTAAGAAGCATTTCTTCGTAGGCACTCTCGGGTGAACAGTTGATTCCCGAGACAAACCGTTTGTCCTCCAGCTTGGTTTTCTTCTCCTTACCTACATACCCAAGCAGCTTTTTCAAGCCGCCTGTTGTCTTATTCTTACTGTTTGCAAAATGGATTATCGGCATCATTTCACCTCCCGAAGCATCTCGCCCAGCCGTCCGTAGATGTCCATAAGCAGACCTCTGCACTCTTTCAGCTCGGCGACTTTCACCCTGCCCTCGTTGCAAAGCCTGGTCAGCTGGTTGAGATTGTTGCCGACAGCTTTGAGCTGCTTTCCCATTTCCCAGAAGCCGTCTGCCACAACGATTTTCTTTCCCAGCGCTGAGCGGAGAACAAAGTCGGACAGCTTAAGCCCTCTGCTTGAGGCTCGCTCTCTTATCCTGTCGCGCTCGTCCCTGGTGCATCTGACTGTGATGGTCACATCTCTTGTTCTCATTTCATCACTCCTTTTTCTTTTTTGTTATGCGGGGGTCCGGGGTTCTCCCCGAGCCAGCAATGCGGGGGAGCCAGCTTGCTGGGTTGTGGACTGCCGCCTGCGATGCTGGCATTGACAGAATACCTGCGGTTTTCGGACTGCCGTTTGCACCCCTCAAATTGACCCTTTATTTCTTCGCTATCATTCGCAGAAAAGAGAGAATTGCACTCTCGTTCTGCATTTGAATTTCACATCGGACTCACTCCTTCGTTATTCATTTTTCAAGATGCTGTGAAACATAGCCCTCTAATATAGAGGCAGTGAGAAAGAATATTTGCACACCCAAAATTGAAATTCACAAATATATTTGCACCACTACACAACAAACAAAACTATGATTTGTCAAGATGCTATGAATTTTTGCCCTCTATAATAAAGAGACAGAGAACATGATTTTGCACACCCAAAAATAATGTTTGCAATTTGTTTTGTAGACTTGCACGGAAAACTAAACTTTCTTTTAGTGAAAAACACGATGAGTTTTTAATTTGTGCCTCTAATATAGAGGCAGTGAGCAAGGTGCTTTGAGAGGGGTAAATTTGAAAATTGTAATATTTCTTGTAGCCTTGCACAACAAACCGAACTTTGACTTGTTGACAATCACAACAGATGATAGTAGCGCTCGTGCGCGTCGATCACAAGGATCTAGTGCGGCGCTTTGATGAAAAACAAAAAGAGCACCCTTTCGGATGCTCCTATATATATTATGGGAAGTAAAACACCGAGTGTATAGAATTTGACCACATTTAAAAACTCCTCCGACCACATTTTTTGATTGATCTTGCAGGTCAGGGTGTATCTCTGTTTTTCGCCGAACACAACGAACAAGCGCAGTATTCAGCGCATTTGCAAGCTTTCAAAACGATTACCAAAACGAACACACAACGAACAGTGACGAACATGATCGAACAGAAAACGAACAACGCAAACAGCATATCTACTGGGTTTTAACTGCTTTGTTCGGTTGTTCGGCGAAATTGGAGATATACCCTGCACTTGTGCTCACACTTGCGCCACGATGCCCTGTACGGCGTTTTCGGGAAACAGCTCGGTAACTTGTCGGCGCAAACAAGGCGCTCACAAATCGGCTCACAGTGTGAGAGTTACCGTCACCCGTCACAGTTACCATCATCCTGAAAACAACGCAGGCAAAGGTTTTTCATAGCGTGGGTGACGGTAGTGACGGTAAAACTGCACAAGGTAGGTTACCGTCACCCGTGTCACTTAGAACAGCTTTTAACCGCAGCCGTGCCGCACAAACTCTGTAAACTCGCCGCTTTCAAAAATATATGTGATCTGAGTTACTATACAGATAGTAATGTGCACCAACGAAAAAGAGCACCCTTTTGGATGCTCTCTGATTCTATTATGGGTAAAAATATTCAAAGTGTATAGTTTTGCAGGACATTTAAAAACCGTTTGCGTGGACATTTTTAATCTAGCAATGCTCACATCAATATTTTGAGCAAACAAGCAAACACCAGCAAACAACCGGCAAACAGAGATTACACCACAGCTGCGTGGTTTACACACACCTGTTTGCTCGTTCGGCGGAATTTTGAGATAGACGCTGGATTCTGTCCTCTACATATATTAGGGTATAAAAACTACTTGATGCAGAAAAAACTTGGACACTGCACTCTCGCAAGTTACTCCACTTATCAATTATTCATTCTGAAACTATTATTTTTGAAAAGTCAAACAGATAAAATCCGCAAGTCTGATAGAATCAAGCCAGATCAAGCGAAATGCACATTTTCGGCACTGGTTTTGTGATCTTTTAAGGCTGATTTGTAAACTTTTCGGATAGCCATGCGTCCGACAATCCGATCAGCAAATCACAGATCCATTCCGGCGGAGATATTTTCTCCGTTATACCGACCAACCGTACCTTTGTTTCCGCACCACTCACAAGTAAATAGGTTATTCTTCGTTACTGTACAGTTCAAATGACCGCAATCAGAACAAAGTGTATAATTGCTACTGCCACAGTATGGGCAGCCCGGATACTCCTCTGCAAACAGCAAATCGCCCTTTATTGAGGTGTGATCATATCCCTCTCGTTTTACTGATGCTTCTTTTATTGGAAATGCCCAGGTAAATGTCCACTCGTTCTGAGCAGTTCTTTCCGCACGGATCCCAAAGGTCTTGTGAGCCTCGCCGCATTTGCATAAAACTATTACAGCTTCATTTGTTTGTTTCATCTTTTCCCCTTTCTATCAGCCCATAGGCAGATGAAGAACAGCTCTCAGTTCTATTCTTTCAATCGTTTCCCATCTAGGTACTTCCATATATGTTGAATAAGTATCAGAGCCATTAAAAGTATCATCTATCGTTTCATTAAATTGAGTTCCTATCAGCTCATTCTGAGGATTAAAACACATGAAGACCAGCATTATGCGCTTTGATACTTTGCCTTTATATTCACCCGTGATCTTCAGAGTACATTCCATTTCATTTGTATAGTCTTTTCTTACTACGCAGGTGATGTTTCTTATCCCAAGATTGTTAAAAGACTTCATATTTATATCAATAATGCTTTTAGGAAGCTTGTCTCCTTCATTCAAAGGCTCAATATCAACAGATGCTTCCCTTATCATTTGTTGGTTCGGAAACAGTCCTCCATCGGTTTTAGGGACAGAAGCAGTATTATTAGTCTTATTCTGTTTGTATAGAGCTTTATCGGGTCGAACCTCGATAGGGTCATCGTTGCCCTGAGAATAATCTGTCGTTGCAATCGTAGTCTTTCTCAGGATCTCCGCTCCATACATTTCGACCCAGAAGCGAACAGCCCACTGTGCCATATCACTATTAATAGCATAGTCGGTGATCAGTCTTTTTTCAAGCCTGTTTATCAAAGCATCGTCTATTATTTCGCTGTCCTTGATCGCACTTATAATACCTGAATCATATGCAATGACCAACACATTGGCTTTCACCCTTTCTGTCGGAAAGCAATCCAGAAGAACAGCCCTGACTCTCTTTCGGTCATCAAGCACATCAACACAATGAAGAAAAGGATTATCACTTTTCATTTATATCTCTCCATCAATAATCATTTGCCGGTATGATATCAATCCTGGATATCTCTTTCCATCTTACATCATAGCAATTAAACACATACGGGAAACCATTAAAATAGCTTTTAGGTCTGATCATACTCGAGACCAATCCATCGCCGTATGCCTCACATACTTCCGAGATCATGACATCTCCGTCCCGATCATATATGACCATTTTCAAACAAAACTCTTTAGTGATCTTATCCCCTGCAAATACTTGTCCGACTATTCTTAACCAAGATTCTCTTGGCTTATACACATAATACGATATGTTCTTAATGCCAAGCGAAGCCTCTTTTCTCCAATTTCTGCATATTAGAATCGAATCAGGTAATCCGGTTGACTTCTTCTTTTCCATTGTCGTTCACCTCTGAATCATTTTGCTTGATCTCATCATCAAAATAAGCAATTAATACAGTAATATCGTCTCCGCATCCCAATGAGCTTGTTTCCGAAAGCCAGTCCTTCAGATTCTCGTTTATTGCTTTCACGCCATGCTGATTGATCATATCCAGGTACTCTGAACACGTTTTATGAAATTCTTCTTCGTTTTTATAACTGTTAGCAAAACCATCGGTAGACATAAGAAACATAAAAGGCTTCTTTTCTTCAAAATCCATCCTTCTGGCTACCGTGATCGCTTTTTTCCAAGCATTGATCTTGCTCAAAGAATGTGTCTCAACACCTAATATCTTATCGCCGTTGATAACGGGAACAACACTATCTTCAGAAACAAACACAATGTCACCGTCACCAATCTGAAGAGCAAATAAAAAATTTTTTGCCAAAACAAGTCCCAGAAGCGTTGTGCCATATTGCGAATAAACAGCTGGTTTATCTTGTTCTCCGTCTTCGTTGACCGGTATATCCCGTTTGTTATTTCGGTGAACTTTTTCAACTCGACTTTTCCACTCTGAATCTATCTGCTGAGCCACCTTGGTATCGCCTTCACGGTTCAGAAAGGTCAAAAGGTATTCCGGTGAATCGGAAAAACTCTTAACATATTCCGACATTATTTTGCAGAACGAATTAACAGCTATGCTCGAGCCGGTCTTACTGAACGGACAGCTCTTGCTGCCATGTCCGTCAGCAACAGCCATAATGATCGTGCCATCATCGCAGATGATTTTTTTGCTGCTATCCTGACATTCCACTCCCGAGCGTATATGAGATGCGCCTTGCACACTTGTTCCGAATACGATTCGTTTCACTGCAAGCCTCCTTAATCGCTGTTAGTTTACCAAACATCATTTGCACCGACATCTGAGGGATCCGGAATATTATTCATATCAAGGATCAGCGGTGCATTTGTTGAACTCGGTTCGGTATTACCGGCAAGCGGAGATGATGCTTCATCATGGATACGACTTGCAGGTGCAGAAACCATTGATGCTGCCGTTGAAGCCCACTTTATCATCTTTACAAGTGCCTGGGGATTATTAGCCTGAAGCACAAGTTCTCTGTTACCTGTAAAAGCAGTCAGTACATCGTCATCAGCATCTTGCCCTATTGAAATAGCAATACGGACTGCCTTTTTGCCCCATGGTAAGTGAAGCAGTTTATCCAATGATTTTTTAAAGTCATCTGTAGGCTGACCATCCGAAAGGAGCACGATAACCGGCGGCAAAGCACGATCCGTCATAGGCGGGATAGTAAGTTGGGCAGCAAGCATATCAAACGCCTTACCCAGATCAGTTACGCCGCCTGCATCAAGATCTTCCCATGTGAAATCCTCAATATTCACAGGATTTGATGTTACCCAAGATGCTCCGGTCGCAAACCTTAGTGTCCTGACAAGCAGCTGAGCATTAGGATTATCATTTGCTGCATCAACCATATCCGGAATGGTTGACTGGATAGCATGATTCACCGCACCTATCTTTTCGCCGTACATAGAGCCGGAACAATCAACTACCCAAAAAAAGTGAAGCGGTCTGCTGGCAAGTTCTCCTCCCGGTCTTTTCAATTCTGCCATAACTAATTCCTCCTAAATAGATTTTTAATTACACTCTGAAAGTTCGATTCTGATCATATCTCTATCTGCAAATTCACTACTTGTTGTTATAATCAAATATTGCCCGTTTTCAATTTCCAAATGACAACACATATTAAATGAGCATAGTTTTTTTGCTCCTTTTCTTGAAGGAGACGAGTTGATATAACAATCTATTGTACCACCATGTAAAACAGTAACGCCCCTTGTCATACCAGGTGCATGAGTACTATTGGTAATATGCTTGAGCGATATATCTCCGGCTTTGAAGTCGAAGCCGGCTCTGTATGTACCTATACCAATTGTGTAGGTATTGTTTGCAACTGGAGCACTCGCACTGGTTGCCGTCGGTATTTCTTCTAATGCATTAGCGATTTCAGTCTTGCCAAGTATTATACACCAGGTTGAGATTGCCCACTTTGCTGCATCTGTTGTTAATCCATAATCATCAGACAAACTCTTGATCATACGCAACGCATAAAGTGTCGGATCTGTTGTCTGTTCCAGTTTTTCGATGATATTGTCATCGTATGCACATAAAAGCAGATTTACTTCTCTTCTTTTCGACACAAGAAGATCCATCAGTGCAGCCTTTAGCTTTTGCCTGCTGCTTGTGCATCCCGGAATGGCTTTCAACAATCCAGACAATTGATTTTGTGTCTCATCCAAAATGTAACACCTCCCCGAAAAGTATTACTGGAATTCACCGATCACCTGACCAAAGTCTATTTTAACACCCTTGGCAATAGCAGCCGTTTTCCCATTTGCGACTGGTATTTGCTGTCCATCTGATTTTATGTAGGTCCAGTTGTTCGAGCTTTCGTTTCGTATTCCCCACAAGCTTGGATTATTGGGGTTCTGAACAACCGTTCCAACGACAGTGTTCATATCATAATCTCCGGTAATAGAATGAGAATAGATTTTTGAATCCTTTAACAGTATCACTCGGCTCTTGCCTGCAACAAGTGATGCCGGGAAACTGACAGTCTTTCCGCAATTCCAGCAGGTATGAGCAACTTGTTTAGAGATCTTTGCCTCATCAAAGAATATCTCTGCTCCACAGGAACACTTTGTGATACCGGTGATAAGATTGCAAAATGCCTCCATCCACTTTTTCTCTGTTACTCGTTTAGCCGGGTTTGCTAATCCGACCGTAAAGGATTGAGTAAACAGGTCTCTGATGCTTTGCGGATATAAGTCCCAATAGATCCGAACATTATCCTGGTATCCGGGGACAGGACGGTTTGTCTTGTTGTTAGGATCATAAACGAACACCGGATCAGTTCCGTAAAGCTTGTTCATTGCATGGATATCCATACATTTTATATCAGCCTCAAGTTTTCCTTCAAGAGGATGTCCCATCATAAACATATAGAATAATAATACAGAAAGAGAAAAAAGGTCTGTATTCCTTGAAGGCTTTGCCTTCCCAACAACTATTTCAGGAGCCATAAATCTTGGAGTACCGTATACCGAGCTATTATTTATCCCATTTGCAGATACATTGTCATTGTCACAAATAAGCACATCTCCCGTATCCGGGTCAAAGAACAGGTTTCCAAAAGAAATATCCCGATAGCTGTAACCCATGCTATGCAGTTTTTCATATCCTTTGGTAAGATTGAAGGCGGCACGGCTAAGTGCATAAAAAGAAGGCTCTGCTCTGCGTTTCATCATATCAACTATACTTTTATAGTTTTTTGGTCTTAAAGGCATAATATACCCAAACGGCTCACCTAAAGAACTGAACACTAGATCCTGCGGCCAGAGGAAAGACGGATCTGGTGCTCCTCTTTTTATCAGATTGTCCAGAATGTCTTTTTGCTCTTTGGTAGCCATATGTTTGAAATACCATTTAAGAGCGTAATGCTTTCCATTGCATTGAACATCGTAGACCTCTCCCTGACCTCCTGCTCCAAGTAAGGATTTAACTTCATACTTGTTTGAACTCTCTGACACCAAAGATGTTCCGATTTTTAATTGTCCTTCCATTTTTACCTCCGTGTCTTCCTGATTTGCTGCAATGCCGCATTTGCCACATTACCGTCTGGCACAAACAGCTTATAGATCACTTTTGAAAACTGAAGTTCTATGCAGTTAATGTACGGCGTGATGGCAATAAGATCACTTACTCTTTTATCAAAGCCTTCTGTGGCACCGACAAAGATTATGCGTTGGTTCGTAATATACAGAATACCACGGATCACTTCATACTGTACATTATCAACTACATCTGTATGACCGCCTCCTGCACTGATCCGAGTACCCTTAAACAGTCCGGGCATGGAATACCTGTTACCTCGACGAACATACCGCCTATTGACCTTTCTTTTTTCATATATGGCTTTGTCTATATAATGACATTGCTCTGCTGATTTCAAAAAGATTTTATCTGTATTCAGTATTGGCAGCCGTCCGCACATAATTTCCTGTTTTGCAATACCGGGAAGAATGCTTGAAACTGTTGGAACAGATGGCTTTGGTTGAAACAAATCTAACAATCCCATTTTATCACCGCCTCGTCTATTATTCACTCATACGCTGATTACTCTATATGTAGAAAAACCCATCTTCCAACCGAAAAAAGTCAAGAAAATACAACTATTTTATTATGATTGAAAGAATTATCACTGCAATAGTTATACCAATGCCAAGCATTAAAACTACAAATTTTGTTTGGATCGATTTTTTTAAATCCTGAATCTCCTTATATATTTGATCCATGTTTGTTGATTCTAGCTTTTGTACAAAGCTGTTATACTTTGCCTCAGCCTCAGACTGATATGCCTGTATAACAACCTCCGTCTGATGCAGCCTTTCGGCGAAAGCTTCTTGTTGAGCGGATACCGTCTTTTTCATTTCTGCAACATATTGCTCTGCTGAAGAAACTATGCGATCTCCCTCAGCAGTGATGTGCTTTATCTGTTCTTCGTTCTTTTGAGTAGTTTGTGTCTCACAAGAAACGATAGCATTCTTAACATCCTCCAGCTTTTCAAGCCATTGCTGCATATCATTTGAGATCCCTTGCCTTAATGATACAATTGAAGCCGAATTACTATTATTGAGCTCCTGTAATGAAGCATTATGATCGAATCTGAATTGTTCTATACATGCATCCAGCTTTTTTACAAGCGAATTGGAAGAAGCAGAGAAAGACTCTTTTTGCTGCTTTATCGATTCCGTAAGATCTTCTATTCCCTTGACCAGCTCAGAAGAAGCTATAATGTTACTCCTGAACTCCTCAATTTCTTTTTCCATTTGAGCAATATCTTCAAACATGACATTCCCTCCTCATTTTGACAAAGTGTTTATTGAGCATATTTGCAACGATCCCATAGTATATCTCATCCTTGATCCCATTACTATAAATCTTTTCTAAGAAATCTATATATGAGATTTTTAATGATCTGCCTGCTCTCTCCACATAATTGAGCATATGTATTTTGCTTTCGGTTTTTCCAAACGAATAAAGGTAACACAATGCATTTGACAGAAACGGAATCTCTTCTTTGGGTACATCGAAAAGAATACGCTCCAATCGGCTCTCATCAAACATACCGTTCATCCTTAAGTTTCCGCAAAGTAATGCCAGATCCAAATTAACAGAGTATCGATTACTATTGATCCTCTCAAGATTTATGAGTGTATTCTTTCCTACACCTGCTGTTGTTTTAGATATTATCTCCTTTATTGAAAGCTCATTATAAAGTGCCTCATCGCTCTTTAGTTTCGCAAACGGAAGAACAAAGTAATCTTTGATTTCCTCTGTTATCTTATCATTGTCACTCGACAAATTCTCAGTCAGGAAATCAAAAAAATCAAGGAATTGTTCGTTATGATGGTACAAATAGCGCTCATAATACCATTTTACATAAACAAGTATTATTTCTTCCGGGGTCTTTGATCGTTCGGCTTTTACTATAGCCTCACGGTTATTTCCCATATACTCAAAGTAGGAACGCATACGTTCCTTCATACGATTTAACATTACAGCGGGTGATTTTCGATATTTATCAGCATCCGTCGAACAAATGTCAACCAATATGTCAACACCACTGCCGTCTTTCGTTTGAGAATAAGAGTACCAATCATTAACAAAGCCTGTCAGATAAAGCATATATAGCTTCTGCTTTGTTTCACTCAGAATGTCACGTGGATAAGATTCAACATACATTGCACGGTCACCATCCACAAAGTATCTATACATTTTAATAAGATCCTCATACATTCTTTCATCACTTATTGCACCATTACTGAGTTTTTGATAAACAAATGTATAATCGTTGTTATATCCCTCCATCAACGATGGCAGCTTATTGATCGGCGTATTTCGCTTTAACAGACCATCGGGAACATTTTCCGGTGATGTATCAAGATAAAGAACATAAGATCTCACATTTTCATTTGCACGACCGGCACGCCCGATTTCCTGGACATACTCGTTCTTTGAAAGCGGCAAACCAAAATGAATAACATTTCTTATATTCGGCAGATTGATTCCTATTCCAAGCTCATCACTAGCAACAAGGATCTTGCTTTTTCCTTGTGCAAAATGATAGTACGCTGATGGATTATCATTCGAGAAGACATCAGCCTCCCACCCTATTGCGTCGGCAACTCGTTCAGAAACGCTTTCGTTCTTAGTAAAGACAATTGTACGCTCATTTCGTCTGATCATAGGAGCTGTGATAGCGGCGATCTCATTAAGCATTTCTTTTTCGGTATGAAAAGCCCTGAAATCATAGCTAATATTATAATGCTCAAAGGCAATAGGAGAGAAAAAATTATCCTGCGGTATGTTCAATTGCTTCTGAACATCTTCCACCACAGTATAGTTTGCAGTAGCAGTAAATCCCCAGAATGATATATGGTCAAAGAATTTGATTAAATACTTTGACAGCATCAGATACTCCGGACGGAAATCATGCCCCCAATTTGAAAGGCAGTGTACCTCATCTAAAACTATGTAGGATACCAGAGATCCTTGAGCTATACGCTCCGTCCTCTTGTCAACCAACCGAGTACCATCATTCAGATATCTGAATTTGACTAACAAATGCCGGTTCTGAAAGGTCATCGGCGTAATATAATTCAAGCTATTGCATATTTCCCAATCAGCAAAACTGTTTTCCTCAGTTAACCTTAAATGAGCAGCATTATCAATTCTGTGAAACTCTTTTAAATTTCGGATCTGATCCTGAATGAGAATATCCGTTGGCGAGACCACAAACATAGGCAATGGCTGTAACAGAGATGCCATATAGAATATCAACGATTTACCGCTTCCAGTTGGCATTATACACACCGAATGCTTTTTACATGATAACATATCACGAAGGGCAGAAAACTGTCCTTCCTTAAACCCATCAAAGTCCGAGATTTCACGAAGAATGTATTCTAGATCAGGCAGATTAGATTTGTTTAAATGATAATATATTTTTCTGCCATACCACAGTTCTCTGGCATTGGAAACAATCTCCGTATTATCAACTATATGAATTCCTTTTTTACCATAAAGAGATAATGGAACACCTTTTTTGCTGATTTTTAAATCAAGCTTTATTTCCTGGATCCCTATCAATCTGCAAAACAAAGCTGCATAATGGTTTATCATAAAAACAGCATATTTTAAGCTCTCCCTTTCATCACTATAATCAAGCTCCAGCGTATCATGAACATAGTTATGGCGAATCATCTGAAGAATTGTAATAGAAAGCCTGTAAACTGATTTGTAATCTATTTCATAAACTGTCTCAATACTTTGGATGCAACGAGGAATATCATCTTCACTTATAGTAGAACTGCGTACAAGATAATTATATACCAAAGCGTATATATTGGCATCTTTATGAGTACAAACGAGTTCTTTTTTTATTCCGCAAATAAAAAATCCATTGTCACCCTGACCAAAACCACAAGGAATATAAACACGATCTTCAGACTCTATAATTGATGGGTTAATATAATAATCATCATAATCTTCACGTGTTTTCAAGCGAGAGTCCGGCATTGAGCGCCGAGCCTCTTCACGGGCTTGCTCTTCAGCTTCTATGCGTTGCTTTTCTTTTTCTGCCAGTATCCTCGCTTCTTCTTCCTGTTTCTTTTTTAGTTCTTCTTGATCTATTCTTGACAGTTCTTCAGCAGCATCAAGTTTTTTAAGCAATTCGGAATCAATAATAGAAATCCAAGTATCAATTGCCCACTTAGCATTATCTGCATTCACACCAAAATCAGCAACAAGTTTCTTTGACCATTTCGTAATAGTAAATGATTCAACAGGAAAGCTTTCTCTCATCTCGGAAATGATTCCAATGCTAAAAGCATTCATCATTAGATTAATACTCAACTGATCGTTTCTGTAAATATCACTTAACAATGAATGAAGTCTTTTTTCTGAAAAGAGCAAAGACGGGTTCTTATTAATATAATCTTTTAGTTCCACAATATTTCACCGTCTTTCAAAAAAATATGAAAACTCTACCAAACCTCATCAGTATTAATATCCTGCACCGATGGATCCTCGTTTTTTACAAAATCCATCATATCTCCAGCATTGCAGTCCATAACCTCTGCGATTTTGAGAAGCACAGACAAAGCAACTTCCTGGTTTTTCCTTAGCTTTGTAAATGTAGCTGACGATACGCCTGCTCGTTTTCTTAATTCTCCTTTGCTGATCTCTTTCTCAGCACATAATATCCATAGTTTTCTATAACTGACTTGCATTAGGTACCTCCCTGACAAAGCCTTGCTAAATGTGTACATTTTTAGATAAATTCATTATAACATACCATATCTGAAAAATCAAGAGCCAATTTGATGATTTCTTAAACGAGTCTCGTGCAAATGCATTATTGTTTTTGCGAACTTAAACGATTTCGCTTGATTTTACAACTTATAACATAGTTAGATCCATATATTTGAACCATCAGAAATGTTTTGGCCTTTTCTAATCTATACTTGCATCACTCACTTTGCAATAATTAGAGGATAATAGTCTAAAAAAATATGTTGACAGTTGATTTATACTCTGTTATAATATAGTTGTCGAAAGACACCTATACAGAGTGCGTGAGGGACAAGCCCTATGACCGCACAGCAACCTGCCCGCAAAGGTAAGGTGCTAATGCTTGACCGATAGGTTGATACTTTTGAGTGTTCCTGTCGGTGACGATGGGTTCTTTTTTTGCCTTACCGCACTCTGTAAATAATGTTTTTACGGAGGTATTATTATGAACAGAACACTTACCGATCTTAGGAAAAGCCATGAGGGACACATCTATCTGAGCTTTCACAGCCAGCAGGAGTACGATGCTTTTCTCACCCGAGCCGAGAACGAGGACTTTCGCTTCGGCGAACACCTGCCCACAGAGCATATCGGCGAGCCGTGGGATATCATTTCGTTGCTCGAAGAAAATCGACTTGCTTTCTGCGGCACTTTCAGCCATATGGCGTATGCAAACAATGAAGCAAATGTTCACAGGGTGGATTATTTCAAATTTATCTCAAGTAAAGAAAACTACACATTCTGAATGTACTAATACAAATTGTTTCTTGGTACAGTTTATTTTTATGCCATACTAAGCTGCTAACAAAACTCTTATGCCAATATATTTTATACTTGTAAATGTAATCAAGCTGTGGTATAATACGAATAACACATCATATTATTTGAACCGGAGAAAAGGGGTGTTCCTGTGGATATCAAGCAATTGATCGGCGAATCGACCGAATATGATAAAAAAAGAAAAGCTCGAGGAGAAAGAACCTCGAAGCTGGCTCAAGAGCGTTAGTGCCTTTGCAAACGGATTGGGCGGAACGCTTATATATTTGGTATAGCAGATAAAACCGATGAGATCGTCGGCATCAATGATCCTAACGTCGCTGCCGAAAAGATAAGTCACTTTGCTCGAAATCGGTTATCACCCCGAGCAAACCCTAACAGGGAATAGACATGAATATGTATTGCATTATCATACTTTCAAAGCAAATCTTGAAAGAGTTATGAGAGGACGAATATCTGAAACAGAAAACTCGGAAATCTATAAAAAATACCAAAAATACTTAAAGGAGTATGGCTTATGATAAACGGATATGCAGAGCAATTTCTCGATACTGGCTGGTATTCTGAAGCAACACTTTATTACAACGGGTATATTTATTGGCATGAAGCGCAGGCAAATGATAAAGAAGCAATTTCTTGAGTCTGCCATTTATGATGAAAAATCCTTTTGGGAGGCTGAAAAGGAGCTTGCCTGGCTTGACGAAAGCACTCCAATTGATATCACTGATAACTAATGAAAAAAGTCCACACAGTGCTACCAACACCATGTGGACACGATTCAAAGGATACAAGTATCCTTAAAACAAGCAGTACATTATAACCTATAAATCATCAGCTGTCAATATCGGAAGTGATTTTTCGTCAATTGCAACAAATAGTTAAACAAGCCGTGTACCCTTGTTACAAAGGACACGGCTTATAGTTTTTATTGGCTTGTCAGCTGCTGGTACATCTTCATCAGTTCGGCGACGATGTCGCTTTCGGGCATATCGGGTTTGAAGCCGTAAGCCTGCATGACCGCCTTGTCGTTGGCGTTATGTGCCTTGCGAAGCTCGGGCGGCATAGTTGTCTCGTTGTAGAGGTCGGCGAGGGAACAATCGGGATAGAGCGCTCTTGCATCGAGGATAGCCTGTGCGGTCTGTTCTATCTTTGCTTTCTGCTCGGCGGTGGGAGAACACCACGGGAAATTGTTGTAGACAATATCTTTTGAATAGCGATAACGCATTTCCAATCTTCCACAAACAGCCCTTGTCCAAGCCATATCGGTTATTGCATTTTGTTAATTTCAGAGTTTGAAAAAACCATTTGCAAATCTTGTATTACATCTTGCATTATTAGATAAGATATAGTATAATGTATTATTGAAAAGCGGCTGATGTCTGCGGACTAAGCCTAAGGGAGTCGGATGCGTCCGGCTCTCTTTTTATTATGTGATATACCAGTCTGTGCGTTTTGTTCAAAGATTTGTTACCATATAGCAATAACATACGACCATCGGGTTGTTTGAAAACAGGCTTAGGGGAAAGCATTTTCAAGTTTCATATTTTAGGAAGCATACTCTCGGTAAAAATCTCACCCTAGGGCACTAAAAGGACACTATTTCTCCAAAATCTGCATAAAATCGGCACAAGTTAGCATAATTGTTTTTCTGCATAACGCCAATTACTCGAGATTGGTCGAAATCACCAGAGTTTAATATAGCCATATACCCGCCCTCATAACCCGAAGGTCGTAGCTTCAAATCCTGCTCCCGCAACCAACTAAAAGCCTTGTAAACACGCCGTTTGCAAGGTCTTTTTTTGTTTTGTTTTTCCTCCAATCCCGCAAAATTCTAATACAGTTCTAATAATCGCTTTTAAATGGTATGTATCAATCTGCTGTCAAGCCTGCTGAAATGGTATCTATCATTTCCCTTTTGGCTTGCAAGTCCGTATGTGTGTAAACGTCAGCAGTAAAATTGAAATAGCTGTATGATTTCAGGTGCGAGTTCGCTCATTCGCAAAAAAGCGAGAGCAGTTCACCATCGACTGTTCTCGCTTCTAATTCTTTTGCTGTTGTGACGGGGAATTCCGCCGTCTGCATAGTTTTCTGATCTTTCATCACCTTCCTTATTTCAGTGCCTCGGTTGATCCCGGGATCTCTGTATCTGTTGATCTGTCCTTTCAAAGAGTCCTTTGACTGTTATCTGACTGTATTGGACACTATCTTTTTTGCAACGTAAACCGAGATCATTGCAAATACCATCAGTGAGCATACTCCCAAAATAGTTGAAAACATATCGTCGTCCTCCTTGAAAAATGAATCTGTGTTTTGTGTTTTTGTTTGTCTTTTCTTTTGTTCTGTATGTATAATACCACGGTTTTACGGGAATTTCAACAGATAATTCAAGCCCGTTGTGTAGCTTAAACTACACCCCCGGACCAATGTGTAGCCTAAGCTACAATGCATATCAGTATTGTAAAACGCATATGTTTTCTTTTTAGTCTTGCAAAAAATGATCTTTTGTGCTATAATCTAAGCACCGATGCATATTCAGAAGGCACAGCGCAGAAATTGAGCGCTTCATCATCAACCGGGACCTGCCTTCTGACCTCTTGCCTCAAAAAATAAATAAAGGGGGATCATTTTTATGACAAGTACCGGAGTCCTTGTCCTTCTTGCGATCATACCGACAGTTATAATCCTCGGCTTCATCTATTACAAGGATAAGGTCGAAAAAGAGCCCATCGGACTGCTGTTCGGATTATTCTTTCTCGGCGTGGTTTCGACCTTTGCCGCCGCATATTCCGAGCATTTTCTTATGAAAGCTCTTTCCTCATCAATGCAGGAAGACACCGTCGCCTTCAACTTTATAACCTATTTCTTCATCGTCGCACTCAGCGAGGAGGGCGTAAAGTTTCTGATCCTGCGGACCGTGACGTGGAAAAATAAGAATTTCAACTATACTTTTGACGCTATCGTCTACGCCGTTGTCATCTCACTCGGATTTGCCACGCTTGAAAATATTCTTTATGTCACCGATAACGGCACCCTCGAGGTCGCTCTGCTCAGAGCAGTCCTCTCCGTACCCGGCCATGCAATAGATGCCGTGTTTATGGGACTTTTCTTCGGTCGTGCAAAGTATTGCCAGTGCTGTGGAAACAACAGCGGAAAAACAAAGAATATGCTCCTTTCCTTCTTCGTCCCCCTGCTCACCCACGGCTTCTACGATTTCTGCATCTCTTTGCAAAAAGAATTCGAGTGGGCTATGACCCTGTTCCTGAGCTATGTCGTGATAATCACAATAGTCGCTATCGTCTATATCCATAAGTCCTCCAAAACCGACGCTGCATTGCCCGGTATGGGTGTCCCCTTCTGGCAGTATCCCAACTACCCTTATAACTATTATGCCCAGCAGCAATATCAACAGCAGCAATATCTACAGCAGCAGTACCAACAGCAGCAATATCAACAACAGCAGTACCAACAACAGCAGTACCAACAACAGCAATACCAACAGCAATACCAGCAGCAGGGCTATTATACCCCAAACGGCTATACACAGCCCACTGCCCCGCAGCAAGGCTATCAGCAAAACGGATTTGTCCGGCAAGGACAGTTCTATGATCCAAGCGGCTATCCCCAGCAGGGTCAGTATCAGAGCAACGGAAATAATAACTTTAACGGTCAGTAACCATAAGCATAAAAAGTCCGCAGAGATCTCTGCGGACTTTTTTTATCTTTACAAAAGCACTCCTAAGCTAAATTCTGATTACTAATTAGCAACACTAAAGCAAAATAGTTTTGCTATTTTGAAATAAATCTTGACATAACAGATACCAGTTTGGCAATGCTCACCGGCTTGCTGATATGATCGTTCATTCCGGCGTCAAGAGCCTCTCTCCTGTCCTGTTCAAAAGCATTAGCAGTCATAGCGATGATCGGTATCTCCGCCTTGCTCTTGTCTGAGAGCCCGCGAATGATCTTTGTCGCCTGATATCCGTCCATATTTGGCATCTGAACGTCCATAAGGATAAGATCATAGTAACCTGCCGCAGCCGTTTCAAGCTTTGAAATGCAGATAATACCGTCCTCAGCCCTGTCGATCTCAAGTCCGACATCACCCAGCAGCTCCGCAGCGATCTCCGCATTCAGCTCGTTATCCTCAGCCAGAAGTATCCTCTTCCCCTTGAACAGCGAGTCGTCCACCGTCTGCTGTGCAATGCCTGACTTTTCCACCTCAGACTCCTGAGCTATCCTGTGCGGCAGGATTATCTGAACCGTCGTACCCTCGCCCTTTTTGCTGTGTATAGATATCTCACCGCCCATAATCTCAACAAGCCTTTTTACAATACCCATACCCAGACCCGTGCCCGGCGTTCCAGAAGATGTACTGTTGCGCTCTCTTGCAAAATCGTCGTAGATGTGCTCCAGAAATTCTTCTGACATACCTACACCCGTGTCCGTCGTCGTGGTCTGTATCCTGCACCAGCCCTCACGCTTATCAGCAAGCTCCGTAGAGATTATCTTTATGCTTCCCCCTGCATTGGTGTACTTCACCGCATTGGAAATAATGTTAAGATGTATCTGCTGAAGCTTGACCTTGTCAGCGTACAGATAATCGTGCATAACATTTCTGTCATAGGTAAATGTTATTCCCTTTTTCTGCGCTTCCTCCCTGAATACGATGTATGTGCTTTCCAGAATGCTGCGAGTATCACAGGGAGCCTCGTTCAGCTCCTCCACACCGCTTTCGATCCTCGACATCTCCAGAACATTGTTGATAAGATCAAGCAGGTATTGTCCCGAAGCCCTGATGTTTTCAGTGCACCTGTTGAAATTTTTCTCATCCGTGCGGTACTTTGCAAGAATGTCCGTGTATCCGATAATAGCGTTCATCGGTGTCCTGATGTCATGGCTCATATTCAGCAGGAACGAAGATTTCGCTCTGTTTGCAGCCTCCGCATCCAGCATCGCCTTTTCCAGCTTTTCCTGCTGAATCATCTTTTCACGGATCGAATCGTCAACATCAATGTAGCCGCAAACGAACTCGTGCTCGCTTACCGGAACTATCTTTGTCTCGCAGTATCTGCCGGACTTGTTTTTAAAGACCTGAGCAAACACATGATCGTTTTTGAGATATCCCCTCACCTTCTCACGGCTGGTAAGTTCCTTGAGCTTTTCGGCTTCATCTTCAGCCGCAACAATATCAAAGAATCGTTCTCCGCCTTCCTGGAAAGGCCTATCCAGAGTCTCATCGTTAAAGATCTCCCTCATTTGATCGCTGCATCTGTAAAGCGTCGCCTTGTCCGTGTCAGCGTCAACGCCCAAAACTATCTCGTAGTCCTTAGTGAACGCCTCCATTATGTCCAGCGTCTTTCTAAGCTTCTGCTGATAGATCTCCTCCTGCTCCTTCTGTTTGAGCTTTGCGTCGGCGATGCTTCCCTTGTCGTAAATAAACTGCAATATGATACCGATAATATATATCGTACTCATAAGTGCAAGAAGCTGCTGAAGTGCAATGTTGACCGCTTCCGCATTGCTTTGCGTGAGGTCACTCACATCAATGAGTGCCAGTCTGTCAAACGAGTGCATCTCTATCGCAGCCGTCACCATTACGAATACCAGTATCAGATATATCAGCATCTTGGTTCCGCCCGTCTTGTAAACACGCTTGTATTCTATCACCCTTCTGTATTGTACAAGAAATCTCGGCATCGAAAACAGCCTGTAAACAACGTATACCAGTATTGCCGTCAGCACCCATACCGTGAAATGCCTCGTCGTCGGCGCTATCGAATCCAGCAGATCCGCCTTTGCATCGGGGAAAAACATCACCATTGCCGCCGATACAAGAAAGCTGTGCAGCATCGTCGAAACTACCGATATAACTATCGCCCCTGCACCGAACCACTTTTTGTCCGCCTTTTTGAAAAGTATCATGAACATAAGACCCGCCAGCCAGCCGAACAGTATTCTCGTTCCCAGCGAAAGCATCAGGCTCTGTGCAGGCATTCCGCTTTTGAACGGCGAAAAGATCAGATCTCCGTAAGCCGTTGCCGTTACCGAGGCTTTCCACATACTCGTCAGCCCGAAAACAAGCCCCGTCAGCGCACCGCCGGTCGGCCCGGCAAGCATTCCCGCCAGTATCACAGGAATGTGTACCGTCGTCATAGCGAGCGGCTCCAGCGAAATGTATCCGAATATAGAAAATGAAAATATAAGATCAAGTGAAATGGAGCCGTTGAGCATCTTCACCATGTTCTTGCGATCCTGTTTTATCCCGAACGCAGAAAAAAGGTTTGTGTACCCCTTCTTGTCTGTAACTTGATTATCATTAGCCATCTGACTTTTCCTCTGTTATCCTTTCGATTATGAACGTGGTGTTGTCAAGGCTATCCTGGCTGACCTGCTGCAAACGCTCTGTGATCCTTTCACAGCAGTTTTTCGCATCACCCTGTAAACAATCCGCGATCTCCTCATCGTCCAGAGCCTTGTAAAGCCCGTCAGACATAAGTATCACAATGTCGCCGTCCTGAAGCTCCAGCGGCTTTGTGTTTATGTCCACCATGCCCGGCTGCTCCATTCCCAGAACGCTTATCAGCGAGTTCCCCTTGTAGCACTCCTGTTCATATTCCTCCTGCGTTATCCTTCCGCTTTTCAAACTGTGGTCAAGCAGCATGAAATAGTTGTGATCTACCGTTATCTGCATCAGCTGAGAATCTCTGAAAAGATATATCCTGCTGTCACCGATAGAAAGTCTGTATAGCCTGTTGTGCTCGATTATTGCGCATACTATCGTGCTTCCCGCACCCATTCTGCTGCCGTCCTCACAGCGCAGATCATAGACTGCCTCGTTTATCTTCCTGGCGTTATCAGCCAGAAACAGCGCAATATTCTCGGGTCTTTGCTCGTTGAAGCTTCGTGTGAGCATATCCACCGCAAGTCCCGAAGCGAGCGCACCACCCTTGTGACCGCCAAGCCCGTCGCATACTACCGCAAATGATATATCCTCCTGGACCAGTACCTTGTAGCTGTCCTGCTGATCCTTCCTTGCCCCGAGTATAGAGCAGTAGGCTGTGTCATACCTTATCATATCGCCGCTCCCTGTAAAAAAACTGCAAGCATGGCGCTGTGAACGCCTTGCCATCACCTACAAGTATAGCATATTCACACAATAATAACAATTCTCATTTTTAACAAAATTGCATATACAATTTCGTCAATTCCGTCCTTACGAAGAAAATCCGTCCCTTTAGTGCAGCAGCCAAGTATTATGATCGTTACTGAGCTAAATCAGAATTTGCCGCCGCTGCGGCGCGCGTGTCCGTCGCATATCAGTATGAGATGACAACCGCCTTTGTGCCGCTCCGGGCTTTCATTTTGTTAGT
>CADAHS010000024.1:35681-45799 GCA_902787825.1 uncultured Ruminococcus sp.
CCGCATAGGGTGAATTCAAAAATAGTCCGGTGGACTATTTTTGAAGAGGGGCATGCCCTGTAAGAGAGGGCTGCCCCTTGCTCCGTGTAGAACTCTTTTCCTTCAAGCCATTATGGCTTGACGTTAGAGTGTTGAACCTAATGCTATAAAGGTACATAGCTTGCTCTCTCGTCTAAGGGGGAAACCTAAGGGAAGACAAGGAAGCCCTGCCCCCTTAGATGCAAGAACGCTTCGCTTTTCAGAAGCAAGAAGCTAGATAAGGTATCGCTGCAAGCAGCGATGATTAAAAAACAGTCTGCTTGTGTTTGACCATAAGCAGACTGTTTTTGAAACTATTTCTCATAGCGAATGACTGTGTCTCTTTTTATCTTGTAGCAATCCCTCATAAAGTAGGGCATCGTGTTCCAGTTGCCGTTGTTGTAGCCGTACTCGTTAGCGATCACCCGCCTGAACACAAGCTCTCCGCTCCGCCCGTTTTTTATGTATCTGTCGATCTCTTCGAGATTGTATGCTATGTTTTTGCTGACCTCACGGTAGCCGCTGAGGTTTTTGCTGTATGTATAAGTACTCGCAATGCACAACACTCCTGTAACCGCAGCAGCCGATATAACGATCGCACCCTTTTTGAAGTCATTAAAAATACCGTTGACAACATATGCAGCAAATACAAGCATAAACATCTGTGACGGCAGGATCATCTTGAACTGCGACGTGTACTTTGCATCAATAAGAAGTATGATAAGCTGCATTCCCACAGCGTTTACCACACTGCATATCACAAACGGATCATCTCTTTTCAGCATTATCATAACCGCAATGTACCCCGCCGAGAGCAGATATACCGCTGTAAAGCACAGTGCAAACAGCAGATGCAGGCTCCACACTATCCTGCCCCGGAAAATACAGTCTGCAAAGCTATACTCCTGAATGCACATCATCAGAATATACTCCGCCAGGAATGATACGTTCACCGCCGCAAGCACAATATCCAGCTTGAAAAGCTTTCCGCCCTTGTGGACCTTTGCAAGGCAGCTAAGACCTGCAATTATAAACAAAAGCATTACGATCGTGAATAAGATGCACGGCTTTGAAAAAATATTCATTCTTATAAGAGAGACAAGGTTTGTTATCATGCTGCCCGACTTGCCGCCCGATGTCTCACGGATATATCGCATTACCGAACCGTATATCACCACCGCAAAGCCTGCAATAAGCGGTACAAAGTTAATGAAATACTTCGCATTGACCTTTTTCTTTTTCACTGCGCAAGCGTAAACTGTCAGCATCACCGCATATCCGATAGCCGCCGCACCGCACTGCTGAGATGACGATGCCGCAAAAAATGCCGTCACCAGCAGCAGCGGACTGATCCTGTTTATATCGTCTTTAAAGACGTGCCTTGTATACAAAACGCCGTACAAAAGACTCACAGCCGCCGGGAACAGATAGTTCAGCGAGCAAGCCGCATAGTAGATCGTTGTGTCAGCGATCTTTATGTGTAATCCTATAAAATAACACGCACATACAATAAATGCAAACACAGATACCCGGTTTTTCTGCTTTGACTGTCTGCCGTCAAGCACTGCGCTTTGTGCGATAAGCATCATCGAAAACGCAATGGCTAATGGGTTTACAATGCGAAAAACCAACGCATCGTGTTTGGTAAAAAGCATCAGCAGAACGTGTACCCACACTCTGCCGTTCGTTTCAAAATTATTCTTCATCACACTCGGTATGGTATACAGACCGTAGCGTGCATCACGAGAGTAGTAATAATCATCTGCATAAAGAAATACATACCTGAATATCACAAACATCAGGATCAGCAGAATTGCCAGCGGCAGTAAGAACAGGAACCGACGTACATCTTTCCTATTATGTTGCATATCCATAATCGCCTACCTAAAATACATATCTTTACAAAGTATACCACGGATATGGATAAATGTCAACAATAAACTGTATTTCGCAGTCGATATTGACAAACCTGAACGCAGATGTTAAAATGGTACTATCAAATATAAAGGACTGATAAAAATGGAAACATACACACTTAAAGTCGCAGGTCTTGAAAGGGATCTGCCTATCCTGCCCGTCAACGAGAGCCTCAGCATAGCCGCATTCGTAATGTTCTCAGATGTCGAGCTGACAGTTGCCTGCGCAGGCGAGCTGCTCAAAAAGGTGGGCGATTTTGACGTTATCCTCACCGCAGAATCCAAGGGCATACCCCTTGCGTTCGAGCTTGCAAGACAAAGCGGAAAGACCTATGTCGTCGGCAGAAAAAGCGTAAAGCTGTATATGTCCGACCCGATCAGCGTAAACGTGAAATCTATAACCACCCTCGGCGTGCAGACGCTTTATCTCTCAAAAGAGGACGCCGAAAAGCTCAAAGGAAAAAAGGTGCTTATCGCCGATGACGTTATCAGTACAGGCGAATCACTTACCGCACTTGAAAAGCTGTGCGAGGAAGCAGGCGGCATCATCGCTTGCAGATCAGCCGTGCTTGCAGAGGGCGAAGCCGCAGAGCGCGATGATATCGTGTTCCTTGAAAAACTGCCGCTGTTCCCGCAGTAATAATAAAAAGGAGTTGTAGCTATGGATATTCTTGGTATGTGGAAGATCGCAGAAGTCAACGTAATGGACGAAAATTTCAAGCAGACGTGGAAGACCGAAGAACAGGTCGCTGCCGATGACAGTATCCACCCGATGCAAAAGGTAATGGCGCAGGGCGTTTATCTGTTCGAGCAGGACGGTACGTTCAAACAGCTGATGCCTAAAGAGATCGTCGGCGACGATGGCGAGCCTTTCGACGACAAGTACGTTGTCGGTCACGTTGGCAAATGGAAAGAGGAGGACGGCAAGCTGATGCTCGAGGGCGACGACGGCTGGCAGGAGGCTGTCCCGACCGATAATGGCTTTGAAGTGTTCGGCTTTTTCAGAATAGTAAAGGCATAAATTCTGTGTAGTTGTTATCTATGGAGATCAAATATAGAAAAGCGGACATAGCTGATGCAGAATTACTGATAGATATTTATAATTCTGCATTTTACAGTGATTATATCAAATACGGTGAATGTCCCGCGTATGGACAAACCAAAGAAATGATGGAGAGATCCATTATAAACTATCCTAAGTTCATAATTCTATCTGATAACAAGCCCGTTGGCTGCGTTTCGTGTAAACAGGTGGAAGCAGGAACATATGAGGTTGGCTGTTTGTGTGTTGTTCCGCAGTATCAAGGTAAAGGGATCGGAACACAAGCAATTAAATTTGTAACATCGTACTACAAGGATTGGGACAAATTTACGCTGATCACACCCATAGATAAAAAAGAAAATGTTAAGTTTTATACAGAAAAATGCGGATTTGATATAGTGTCTGCTGAAATGGACGGAAATGTTAAAGTAGCACGATTTGTGTTAAAGAGATAGAATAATTTGCAGAACAACAAAAAACCGATGAAAGCAATATGCTTTCATCGGTTTTGTTTTATTCAGCGTCTATCGTAGAAATACCGATAGTCATTTCTTCAAGCACATCGAGCAGCACTCTCACCGTGTCAAGTGATGTGAGCATCGTCACGTTGTTTTGTATAGCGCAGCGGCGTATCTGCACGCCGTCCTCGTAGTGCACTCCCGAAAGTATTGCCCTTGTGTTGAGCACATAGCTAACATATCCAGAGCGGATAGAGTCCAGAATATCCTTGCTGCCCTCGCTTATCTTGCGGCGCACACGGGTCTTTATGCCGTGCTCTTTGAGGAAGTTGGCTGTTCCGATAGTCGCCTCGATGTTGAAGCCCATGTTGTAGAACCTCTTTACCAGCGGCAAAGCCTCCTGCTTGTCCTCATCAGCAAGCGTAACAACGACCGTTCCATAGTTCTGCATATGTACGCCCGAGGCAATAAGCGCCTTGTACATCGCCCTGTGCAGCTTTTTGTCGTAACCGATAGCCTCACCTGTGGACTTCATCTCAGGCGAGAGATATGCGTCCATACCGCTGAGCTTTGAGAACGAGAACGCAGGGACTTTAACGTAGTAGCGTTCTTTCTCCTTTGGATATATCTCCGTGATCCCCTGCTCTGCAAGGCTCTTTCCGAGGTTTACAAGCGTTGCGATGTCGGCGAGCGAATATCCCGTTGCCTTGGAAAGGAACGGCACAGTCCTTGAAGAACGTGGGTTCACCTCGATGATGTAGACATTTTCCTGTGGGTCAACGATGAACTGGATATTGAACAGACCGATAATGCCGATACCAAGTCCGAGCTTTCTTGTGTATTCAAGTATCGTTTCCTTTACTTTCTTTGATATGCTGAACGAGGGGTAAACGCTTATCGAGTCGCCGGAATGCACACCTGTTCTCTCAACAAGCTCCATTATGCCCGGAACGAACACCTGCTTTCCGTCACATATAGCGTCCACCTCGACCTCCTTGCCCCTGATATATTTGTCAACGAGCACAGGCTTATCCTCATCTATCTCAACAGCAGTTTTGAGGTAATGCCTGAGAGCTTCCTCCTTGGCAACTATCTGCATCGCTCTTCCGCCGAGCACAAAGCTTGGGCGCACAAGCACAGGATAGCCTATCTCCTCAGCAGCCTTTATGCCTGCTTCGATATTTGTAACAGCCTGTCCCTTCGGCTGCGGGATCTTAAGGTCAATAAGCAGCTTTTCAAAGCTGTCTCTGTTTTCAGCCTTGTCGATAGCCGCACAGTCGGTACCGATTATCTTTACTCCCAGATCTGCAAGAGGTTCGGCAAGGTTGATAGCTGTCTGACCGCCGAGCGTTGCGATAACGCCCTCGGGGTGCTCCAGCTCAATGACGTTCATAACGTCCTCAACGCACAGCGGCTCAAAGTACAGCTTGTCCGAGCAGGTATAGTCCGTCGAAACTGTTTCGGGGTTGTTGTTGATGATTATAGCCTCGTAGCCTGCGGCTTTGATGGTCTTTACAGCGTGAACGGTCGAATAGTCAAATTCAACGCCCTGTCCGATACGGATAGGACCCGAGCCGAGCACGATTATCTTTTTCTTGTCTGAAACGATCGACTCGTTCTCCTGCTCATAGGTCGAGTAGAAATACGGGATATAGCTGTCAAACTCCGATGCGCAGGTGTCTATCATCTTGTAAACAGGAGTGATCCCCAGCTTCTTTCTCAGCTCAAAGACCTCTTTTTCCTGCATATCCCAAAGCAATGCGATCTCCTTGTCCGAGAAGCCCATTCGTTTTGCATCATACAGGACTTCCTTATCGCCCTTATTGGCTTTGAGCGTCTGCTCCATTTCCACAATGTTGCGAAGCTTTCTGATAAAGAAGCGGTCTATCCTTGTGCAGTCGGATATCTCGTCAACGCTCACACCCATTCTCAGAAGCTGTGCGATAGCGTAGATACGGTCATCTGTGCCAATTTTGATATAGTCCATCAGACCGTCTTTTTTCATCATTTCAAATCTCTTGTTTTCAAGGTGGAAAAGACCTATCTCCAGCGAACGAACAGCCTTGAGCAGACTCTCCTCGACCGTTCTTCCGACACTCATGACCTCGCCCGTAGCCTTCATCTGGGTGCTGAGGGAGTTGTTTGCATCAGCGAACTTGTCAAACGGGAAACGAGGCATCTTTGTTACCACATAGTCAAGCGCAGGCTCAAAAGATGCAGGTGTGTTTGCGATCTGTATCTCGTCAAGCGTCATTCCCACGCCTATCTTTGCGGAAACTCTTGCTATCGGGTAGCCGCTGGCTTTTGAAGCAAGCGCAGAAGAACGTGAAACTCTGGGGTTTACCTCGATGAGATAATACTGGAAGCTGTCCGGATCAAGCGCAAACTGCACGTTGCAGCCGCCGTTGACCTGCAAGGCTCTGATTATCTTCAGTGCGCTGTCACGCAGCATATGATATTCTTTGTTTGTAAGCGTCTGAGATGGGCAGACAACGATCGAGTCGCCTGTATGGATACCAACAGGGTCAAGGTTTTCCATATTACAGATAGTGAGCGCAGTGTCATTGCTGTCACGCATTACCTCATACTCGATCTCCTTGAAGCCCTTGATGCTCTTTTCGATCAGCACCTGATGCACCGGCGAAAGGGCAAGTGCATTTTTCATGACCGTGCGGAACTCTTCCTCGTTGTCAGCAAATCCGCCGCCCGTTCCGCCAAGCGTGAATGCCGGTCTGAGAACAACAGGGTAGCCTATCTTTTCTGCGACCTTTATGCCCTCCTCCATCGTGTTTGCGATATCAGACGGAAGCACAGGCTCGCCAAGCTCGTTGCAAAGCTCCTTGAACAGCTCTCTGTCCTCGGCACGCTCGATGCACTCGCTCTTTGTTCCCAGAAGCTCAACTCCGCACTCTGCAAGTATTCCCTTCTTTTCAAGACGCATAGCAATGTTAAGACCTGTCTGTCCGCCGATATTTGGAAGTATCGCATCCGGACGCTCGTATCTGATTATCTTTGCGCAGTATTCAAGCGTCAGCGGTTCCATATAGACCTTGTCGGCAATAGCAGTATCGGTCATTATCGTAGCCGGGTTTGAGTTGCAAAGAATCACCTCATACCCTTCCTCTTTAAGTGCAAGGCAAGCCTGTGTGCCTGCGTAGTCAAACTCCGCAGCCTGTCCTATGACGATCGGTCCGGAACCGATAACGAGAATTTTTTTAAGGTCTGTTCTCTTAGGCATTGCCCTTCACCTCCTTCATAAGCTCAACGAACTTGTCAAACAGATATGCGCTGTCCTGCGGACCCGGTGCGCTTTCCGGGTGGTACTGAACACTGAACACCCTGTCCTTTTTGCACTCAACACCCTCGATAGTGTTGTCAAGCAGATTTATGTGCGTTGCGGTAAGCTCGGTATTTTTCAGGCTTTCCGGATCCACCGCATACGAATGGTTCTGAGAGGTTATCTCTATCTTTCCCGTTTCAAGATTCCTTACCGGGTGATTGCCTCCACGGTGTCCGAATTTGAGTTTGTATGTCTTAGCGCCGTATGCAAGCGAGATTATCTGGTGACCAAGGCAGATACCAAAGATGACCTGCTTTCCACGCAGCTGCTTTATCGTTTCGATGACAGGCGGTACGTCGGTCGGGTCGCCGGGTCCGTTTGAAATAAACACACCGTCAGGCTTATACTTTTCGATCTCCTGAGCAGTTGTGTCCCACGGAACGATTATTACCTTGCAGCCACGTTTGTTGAGTGAACGCACTATATTCATCTTCATTCCGCAGTCGATAGCCACAACGGTAAATCTCTCGTGCTGTGTCCTTGAAAGCCACGGCTCCTTGCAGCTGACCTTTGAAACCGCATCTGTCGGGATATTTGTGCGGGAAAGTATCTCCATTCCCTGCTGGAATGTGGTGTCCATGCCTGTAATAAGCACCTTTCTGCTTCCCAGATCACGGATAGAACGGTTTATCTTTCTGGTATCAACTCCGTATATTCCGGGAATATCGTACTCCTTCATTACCTGCGAGAGAGTTTTGCTGCATCTGAAATTCGACGGCTCGTCATTGTACTCACGAACTATCAGTGCCCCGATAGTCGGTGTTTTGGTTTCATAGTCGTCATCTGCCATTCCGTAGTTGCCTATCAGCGGATAGGTCATGACCACCGCCTGATATGTGTACGACGGGTCAGAGATTATCTCCTGATATCCGACCATAGATGTATTGAAAACTATCTCGCACACCCTATCGCCCGCCGCTCCGAAACCGCAGCCGTAAAACTCCTGTCCGTCCTCCAGAATAAGCTTTCTGTCAAATTTCATCTGCCTGCACTCCTTACCGCTTTTTATCCCTTTTTCGCATATCCTGCCTTGAAAAAGCGTCCCTAATGTGTGACACTAAGGACGCAATATCTCTGACTATTTATTATACAACCGTATACCCTGTTTGTCAATGATAATTTTATGACCTCTTTGCAAATTCACCGTTATGTTCAAAGTATACCCTGTACCATATCAGAAAAGTGAATACCGTCCAGATCTTTCTGCTGTTGTCCGCCCTGCCTTCTCTGTGATCCTCCAGCAGCTTGACAAGCATCTGCGTGTCAAAGAATTTCACGGCGCTCTCACTTTCAAAAGCGTCTTTTACAATAGCATAATACTTATCCTGTTTCAGCCACACTCTTATCGGTACGGGGAAACCGAGCTTCTTTTTCTCAGCGGTCTTGCCCGTCTGCTGCGGAGTGTCCTTTTTAGCTGCCAGACGCATAGCATACTTTGTGATGTATTTTGTCTGTTCGGTCTTTTTCTTGTGTGTTACCCTGTATTTCACCGGTATACGCTGAGCAAGCTTCATTACCTCCCTGTCAAGGAACGGGACTCTCACCTCCAGCGAATTAGCCATGCTCATCTTGTCAGCCTTGAGCAGTATATCGCCCGCCATCCACAGATGAAGGTCAAGGTACTGCATTTTTGTGACATCATCAAGCTTGCTTACACGCTTGTAGTAATGCCTTGTTATCCTCGTCGGGTCGGGAGCATCGGTGGTTATTTTCAAAAGCTTCTTTCGTTCCTGCGGCGTGAACATATAGGCGTTGCCGATAAATCTTTCCTCAACTGTCCTGCCCTTTCGCACGAAAAAGTTTACTCCGCGCTTTGCAGGCAGCTTTGCAGCAAGCTTACCGACTCCCCTCCTGAATGCCTTTGGAAGCCTGTCGTAAAACGTTCCGCCCGGGTCGCTGTAAACGTTGTATCCGCCGAATATCTCGTCAGCGCCCTCTCCGGAAAGTGCGACCTTCAGCCTCTGCGATGCGATGTTGCACACAAAGAACAATGCAACTGCCGACGGATCCGCAAGCGGCTCGTCCATATGATACTGTATCATTTCAAGGCTTGACCAGTATTCCTCGGGGGTAATCACCTTGCTGTAATTCTCCTTGCCGATAGCCTTTGAAAACTCCTTGGCAAAGCTTATCTCGTTGTACTTTTCATCGCTGCCGAAACCGACGGTGAATGTCTTGTCAACATCTGCAACTGCGGCAACATAGCTCGAATCCACTCCGCTTGAAAGAAACGATCCGACCTCAACATCAGCTATCTTGTGAGCCTGCACCGAGTTTTTGAAGGTTTCGGAAATGCTGTTCACCCAATCCTTCAGCTCGGGCTTGCTGTCCGCTTCAAAGGTGATGTCCCAGTAACGCTTGATATCAAGCTGACCGTCCTTATAAATAAAGTAATGCGCAGGCATCAGCTTGTAAACGTTTCTGAAAAATGTTTCCTTCGTTGGGGAATACTGAAACGTAAGATATGTTTCCAGTACCGACTCGTTAAGCTCCTTTTTGAAATCCGGGTGTTCAAGAAAGCTCTTTATCTCCGAGCCGAACATGAACGTTTCGCCCATAACAGCATAGTACATCGGTTTGATGCCAAAGTAATCCCTCGCACCGAAAAGCTGCTTTTTGTTGCTGTCCCAGATCACAAACGAGAACATTCCCCTAAGCTTGCCTAAAAGCTTCGTTCCATACTGCTCATAACCATGGACAAGCACCTCGGAATCAGTGTTGGTGGTGAAGCTGTGACCTGCCTTTATAAGCTCAGCCCTGATGTCACGGTAGTTGTAAATCTCACCGTTGAACACCAGCACAATGCTCTTGTCCTCGTTGTAGATCGGCTGGTCACCCTGCGATGATACGTCAATAATGCTCAGCCGACGGTGTCCAAGTGCAACACTGTCGTCAACGTACTTTCCGCTTGCATCAGGTCCCCGATGCCTTATCCTGTCCATCATCGCTTCGATAACATTGTCCGCATCAGCTATTTTGTTTGTAAATCCAACTATACCACACATATACCTCACCTCATTACTATAAATCAGAATTTGCCGCCGCTGCGGCGCGCGTGTCCGTCGCATATCAGAGTGAAATGACAACCGCCTTTGTGCCGCTCCGGGCTTTCATTTGGTTAGTTCGGTAAATCATAATCTGCCTTATCAAACTTCTTTAGTAGCCTCGCAAGAGGCTACCTTGAAAAACAGTATTCCGAGCCTGCAATCCTAAACGACTCCGCAAGCCCTGTAACTGCACATTGTTAGCAAGAACTCGGCAGGCAGCAGGGAAATCAGCACCCCGTCACTGCCGTTGTCTGAAGCGAAGAATAAAGGACACCCTGACCTACTGATGAAGATTTG
>CADAHS010000025.1 GCA_902787825.1 uncultured Ruminococcus sp.
GAGGGTTCACAGATCTTTCGACGAACAGCATTTTCACGCAGAACATCTGGCTTTTCTTTGCGGCTTGCGCATTCAGCACACCGATGATACCAAAGATCAGAAAGGCCGTCTGCAAGAGCGAAGGCTCTGCAAAAGCGTTCGGAACATTCAGCGTGCTTTGCAACCTTGCGATACTGCTTGTCAGCAGCATGATGCTGGTAAACACGACAAACAACCCGTTTTTGTATTTCAAATTCTGACAGGAGAGCAAAATGGATAATAACTGGAATGATCCCGCAGGTACGGGAGAATATGTCAGTCCGCACAGCAGCGAATATGACAAGATGGTTGAACAGATAAAGGCGAAAAGAAAGGCTATGAGCAGGTCTGTATGGACGGACGAGCCGCTTCTGAAGCCTTACAAGAGCATATGGATAAATGACGATGAGGAGTTTGAGCAAAACTCCCCTCAGAGTGAGCCGCAGCAGACGGCTGAGACTCGCACTGCAAGCAGCGTGCGCACAGAGCCGGAGAAGCAGGCTGAGCAGTCAAAAAATGATCCTTTCAAGACTTATACTCCCGATTATTACGAACCAAACCCGTTTATAAGGGACGCAAGAAATGAAAAGCTTGCTTTTGGCAACACGCCGGATAATTATGACAAGGTGATAATGCCGTTTGTCAATGAATATTCAGTCGAAAGAAAGCTTCCCGATCAGAGAAGGCATATTAGCAGAAAGCCCAAGGCTAACGCAGCGGTGGACTACGTTGCGCAGAGACGGCAGCCGCAAAGAGATATGCATTCAAATGTTCAGAAAAAGCCTGAGCCTGTGGTGCATCAGCTGCGCAGGGAGAGGTTTTTTGACGATGAGGGCGAACCGCTTCACAGGCACATTTCAAAGGTGAGCGACAGAAAAAGACCCAAGCTCGTTCCTCTTTCAAAGCGCTCACCGATAACACAGAGAGTTAAGCCTGCCGCAAAGCCGAAGGTGTCCAAAAAGCAGGAGCTAAGGCGTATGGAGGCGATGCTTGACGATATGCAGTCAGAGCGTGAGAGCCGCTATGGCACACGGGAAAGCTCTCCGAATATCGCTGCTGCGGCAAGTATAGCAAGAGAGCCTGAGAGGGAGCGCTCCGGATCAGAGGATATTACGGCTGTGCGCAGCAGCACGATGGATTTCTTCAACGCTGCGGTCTGCGTTGGCACGATCTTTCTTATCGCAATCGTTTTGCTTGTGATGACGATAATGGGCAAGCGTGAGAAAGAGAGCGAATCGGAAAAAAGAAAGCTTGCGGAGTTCCCGAAATTCTCGTTTTCATCGCTTTTTAATGGCGATTTCACCAACGGCATCACGACATATTTCACCGACACTATCCCCGGAAGAGAAACGTTCAAAAGCTTCAACTCGGCATTTGCGGACTGCTTCGGATTCTCGGTGGGTGATGTCTGATGTCAAGATAAACGGAACGATCAAGAAGGTCGAGCAGGAAAAGTACGATGACAAGGGAGCTGAGACCACTAAGGTAACTATAAACACGGCTCCTGCGACAACTACTCAGACGGACAGCACAAGCTCAAAGCCTGAGGTGACAAAGTCCAACCAGAAAAAGGACGAGGTCGTTGAGATCCCCGAAAACACAAATGAAGGCAAGATGCTCGGAGATATCGTTGTGTACGGTACGGGCAAGGAAACAAGAGGTCTGTCGGTATCGTTTGTTACATTTGAAATGGGCAAGAGCTTTGCTGAAACGATAAATAAGTGGAAGCAGGATCTGGGCGACGGCGTGAACGTTTATGCGATGCCTGACCCGCTTTCAAGCGCCTTTTATATGCCAAGCAATATGAAGGACATGGGAACGGATCAGAACGAGAACATCAAAAATATAATCGGTAATCTCAAGGGCGTTGTGGGTGTCAACTGCGTGAATAACCTTGCAAAGCATATGAATGAGGACATTTACGCAAGGACTGACCACCACTGGCTGCCGCTTGGTGCGTATTACGCAACTCAGGCTTTCGCTGAGGCTGCGCAGGTGGATTATCCGTCCTTGGATCAGTATGACAAATTTACCAAGGAGGGCTTCCTCGGTACGTTCTACACATACTCGAACTACGATCAGGGTATCAAGAACAACCCCGATACATTCACTTATTTCAAGCCCAAAAACATCAAGGACGTTAAGTGTAAATACTATGACACGAGCTTTTCAAATCCGTATGAGCCTTACGGAACGGACGAAAGCGGTCTGTTCTACGATTCGATGGAAGGAAGCAACTGCTATCTGTCATTTCTCGGAAGCGATGCGGAGATCGTGGAGATAAATACACCGTGTAAGAACAACAGAGTGCTCGTGGTGTACAAAAACAGCTACGGAAATGCGATGATACCGTTTTTGACAAACAGCTTCTCAAAGATCTATGTGTGCGATTACAGGTACTTTGACATTAACGGTAGATCTATGTGTGCGATTACAGGTACTTTGACATTAACGGTGTGGATTTCTGCAAGAAAGTCGGCTGCACTGATCTGCTGTTCACCGGTGCGATCTCGCTTATCTGCTCGGATGTCGGCATAAACAGCATCAACAACATCAGAGTACAGTAAATGAATAAACGATGAATTGGTAATATCAATCAACAACAGCCTTTTAACTATGTTTAAAACGGCTGTTGTTTTGTTAATGGAGCTTTACTTTTTCTATCTTTTTGCACAAAACAAGTACTGCTATTTCAGTACATTTTTTATTTAGAAAACGTTGACACATTTCGTACAATATTGTATAATTAGTTAAGATATTATTACACTCGGGTGTTGTCACCTGTTGGGGAAGTGTTATAATATGGGTTTATGGAAAATATTTGAAAAGGAGAGGCGATTTATGAAAAAAAGATCATTGATCAAACGAGTGTTCAGTGGCGTCGTGGCTACTGCACTTGCCGCAACGATCTGCTTCAGCGACAGGGTATTCAATGATCTGTTTGCGAGCGCCACGAACAAAAGTGCTCTGACTGCTACGGTCGAGTTCTTTGCCGAAGATGGCACTACCAGACAGACATACCAGCAGGACGAAGCTGATACAGAGAATTACAGATTCTTTGTACTCGGTGCTCTTGTTTCCAGGTCGGATTATGAAGCAAGCGGCAGAAAAATCACTGCAACAGCACCTTATGAGAAACAGCTGCTTGCGTGGAACTGTATGGAGATCTTCCCGAAGACTAATGCATCTATTGATGCTGACTTTTCATCGGTTCCATTCTATGAGAACGACCTTAACCACGACAATTCTGACAGGAATGATGACATAGTTCCATTTGATGCAGAAAAGCACGTTTTTGTATCCCGTGTATACAGGTACTGGGGTCAGAATAATTGGACAGTTACGCATGGCGGAATTATCGAGCCGACAAACCTGATAGCTCCGGATCACAAAAACGGTAATACCGAGAATTCTGCAGACACTGTTCTGGGATACAAGCCAGGCGGTGAAACTGACACAGAGCATAACAATACGTATGCTAAGTTCACTAAGGCTGATATTACCTACAAGCTTGATGTTGAATCTGATGAAACTATTAATTTCTCAGATGATGACAACTACTATGTTCTGGTAACTGTCAACCACAAGAGCGGAAATCCTACTTACTACCTTGAAGAGCTTATCATGAGTGGCACAAAACAGACATATACCATTCAGGATAAGACCACACACAAGTGGCGGGACAACAACGGAAATGTTGACGCACACGAGCAGTATCACGGCAACGAGCCTTCTACAACTCTGAAGCTGTATAAGGGCGGAAGTGATACAACGATTACTACCATTCTTAATAATACAAACGTGACCGAGATAAAGAACGGCGCAAAGACCAAGAATTTTGAGGTAGAGATACTCCCACAGTCAAATGACGGTGCTAACTATACGGAGACTCTTAGATTCAAGAAGCTGCCGGAGGGCGACAACTATAATTACGAGGATATCCTCGGAAGCGGTGTTTCATTCGGAATCACGGCTGACAGATTCGCTCTCAAGGGTCATATGCAGACAAACCTTGCAGTCAACTACTTTAGAGATACACTAAATGGACAGAACTTTGAGTGTGACCTTTCAGAGCCTACTGCGGGTGAGCATTACGTAGCTTATTTTGCTAAGCTTACAGATCCTACAGATATCGCTCTGAATCCGGATGGAAAGATCAAGATAGGCAACACAAAGAAACCTGGCATTCTGCACGTTGACGAAAATAACATAAACCGTGTAGAATTCGCAGGCGGCGGAGATAAGTGGTTTGGTACTCTGGGTGATTACAGCATGCCTGCAGCGGATATCAAAAACAATGTTGTTGATCCGACTATCCAGCAGATGCAGGCAATGTCCAATCTCCTTGCTTCAAAGGAAGAAAACATAACACCTACATTCTCAGGTTCAAAGTATGTTATCGACTCACGTGACTATCCTGATGATGCGACAATTTATGTAGACGCTGACAAAATAGTTACTTATAATAAGTACGCCAATAAAAACGAATGCAATGTTGAGTTCTACAAGAAAGAAAATCAGACCATAGTTATGAACGTCAAGAATACCAAGAGTATTTTTGTAAAAGAGTATAACGTTCATTATGAAAAAGACGGTGAACTCAAAAATATTGTTTCGACTATTAATGAAGGCTCAGAGGTCGACGAGCAGGTAATGAGAAAGATCGTCTGGAACTTCAACAGCTGCTATAATACTGATGCAGAGTTCAAGGCTAACGATGCACCTTGCGTTGAGATGCAGAATACAGCAGGTATATTCCTTGTTCCAAACGCTAAATCTGTTACGCATATGACTGGTACATCTTCCGGTTGGATAATGACAGCAGGCTACTTTGAGAACACAGCAGGTGAGTGGCACTTCCCGTACCACAAAATGAAGAACTTTGAGGCTCCTAAGAAGACCTCTCTCACTGTTTCAAAGCAGGCTGTTACAGGCGAGACCGAGCTTGCAGGCGCTACCATTCAGGTATACGACAAGGTTCGCGGCAAGAATATCGGAACCTCGGTCTGGGGGAGCATCATAGCACAGGCTAAGAAAGACAACCCGGAAATCGAGGATTCCATCAAGTCTCTCGGATACTTTGATTACTCCATTGGCAGACCTGTTACTTATGGTATTGAGTGGGTTTCGGGTACTAAGCCTGTTACACTTAATCTGAGAGACGGCTCTTATACTCTTAAAGAAAGCGGCAATGATACGTTTACGTCAACGACTGACGGAAAGACATACAGCGTTATCGACTCCAGCGTTGATTTTGAGATCACAAACGGCAAGATCAACAAGCACGGCACATATTCCAACAGAAACGATAACTCTTCGATAAGCTATGCTGAGAACAAGTATACTATCAGCGACGCTGAGACCGGCGCTAAGTACCTTGTTATCGACAAGACTGATATCACAGGCAAGAAGGAGATCAAGGGTGCAACACTCAAGATCGAAAAGCTTGTCAGCGAAAAAGATCAAACGGTAGATACCACATTTACTGCTCTTTCTGATGTTTCCGGCATTGGAAACGCATGGAATGTTCCTATCAAGGAAAACGCTCAGAACGCTCTGAGTGAAGGCGTTTATAAGCTCACCGAGTCAGGCGGAAACATTACAGACAAGGACGGCTTTACCTACAAGATCCTCACATCGGAGGTCGTATTTAAGATCGATGCGCAGGGCAACGTTACTAAGCTTTCGGACAACATCGTTGACGATTTCAGCAAGGTAAACAAGAAAAACGGCGGCGCTGTTCTTGACGGCAGCAAGCTCACTATCTGCGACGCTATCAGAACAGTCAAGGTAAAGATCAACAAGACTGATATCACAGGCGATAAGGAACTTAAAAATGCTGTACTGACACTTACCGATAAAGATGGTAAGTCTGTTAAGGACGCTAACGGAAATACTATCCAGCCTTGGACATCAGGCGCTACCGGAAATATCTGGGAAGTTGAGCTTGAACAGGGCAAGACCTATGTTCTTCACGAAGATGGAGATAGTGTTGTAACCGACGATGAAGGAAACGAATACAGCGTTATCAAGTCCGCTTACGAGTTCAAGGTAGGCAAGGACGGTAAGATCACTGAGGTTGAGCAGGTCGAAGGCTTTAAAGCTGACAGCACTAACGGAAACGTTATTAATGTTCGTGACGCTATGAAGACTGTGGTCAACATCAACAAGACCGATATCACAGGCAACAAGGAGCTTGCAAATGCTAAGCTCACCATTTACAACTCAAATGGTAAAGAGGTAGATTCTCACATTTCGTCCAACGATCCTGATTCTGTATGGACCGTAAAGCTTGACGACGGCACATATACTCTTAAAGAGTCAGCTTCTAACGGACAGAAGATCACTTTCGACGGATCAGATGAGTATGAAGTTCTGGATTCTACCGTAGAGTTCAAAGTTGAAAATGGAAAGATCGTTTCTTCCAAAGTTATTAACAACAACGGCAAGGCTTCTGACGCAAAGACCGCATTTGACGGCAAGGCAGACGAAGGATATGCTGTAGTTGACAATAATAATAATAAGATCGTTATATGCGATGCACAGAAAGTATTTACAAAGGTAACTATCAGCAAGACTGATATTACAGGCGAGAACGAGCTTGCAGGCGCTAAGCTCAACGTTTACAAGTATGATGGTTCCAAGACAGACGGCAAGGGCGCTCAGATCGGTAAGACCTGGACATCTGACGGAAAGAACAAGCTTACGCTTACTCTTGAGGACGGCACTTACGTTCTTGAAGAGACAGGCGACGGCGATACTGTAACACTTGGCGGCGAGGAGTACGAGGTTATCGACTCTGTACTGAAGTTCACTGTTAAAGACGGAAAGATCGTTGAGGCAAAATCCGAAGCTGATAATATCAAGGATAAGGCTGATGCGTCCTCTGAGCACGGCTACTACATCGTAACTGATAACGAGATCGTTGTTTCAGACGCTAAGGCTAAGAAGACTGTAACGACCACTGAGGTCAAGATCAACAAGACTGATATAACAGGTGAAAAGGAAATCGCTAACGCTCGACTCACTATCTATGAGTACGACGAGAGCAAGAACAAGCATGAAGGCAAGGAAGTAGAGCACAACGTTTCAAGTAAGACCAAGGGTTCTGAATGGACAGTTAAGCTCCCTGACGGAAAGTATGTTCTTGAAGAGTCCGCTGCTACTGACGACAAGGGCAACAAGCTCAATGTTGTTGATGAGGACGGTAAGACTTATAAGATCATTAACAGCACAGTTGAATTTGAGGTCAAGGACGGCAAGGTAGTAACTACCGGCAAGAAGACCGAACTCGGCGAAGCAGGATTTGTATTTGACAAGACAAACCACATCACAGTATGTGACGCTGCAAATACAACAGTCGTTCAGATCAGCAAGACTGATATCACAGGTGAAAAGGAACTGACCGGTGCACAGCTCAAACTCAAGGGCAGCAACGGTGTGAACGAGAGCTGGACCTCAAAGGCTGGTCAGACCAAGAAATTCACACTTGAGGACGGCGAGTACACACTCGAGGAGACCGGTACAGAGTTCACAGATTCCAAGACTAAAAAGACTTACAAGATCGTAGAAAGCACGGTTAAGTTCAAGGTCGTTAACGGCACTGTGACAGAGACCACTAAGGTAACCGTTGACAAGACTTCCAAGGTCAACAAGACAAACGGCGGCGTAGTATTCGACGGAAAGAACAAGTTCACTATCTGCGATGCTGAGGCCGTTGAGGAAGACGATGATTCTTCAAGCAAGAAGGACGACGATTCCTCCAGCCAGAAGGACGATGATTCTTCAAGTAAGAAGGATAACGATTCATCAAGCAAGAAGGACGATGATTCCTCCAGCCAGAAGGACGATGATTCCTCCAGCAAGAAGGATAACGATTCCTCAAGCCAGAAGGACGAAGATTCCTCCAGCAAGAAGGATAATGATTCTTCGAGCCAGAAGGACGAAGATTCTTCAAGCCAGAAGGACGAAGACTCCTCCAGCAAGAAGGATAATGATTCATCAAGCCAGAAGGACGAAGATTCCTCCAGCCAGAAGGACGAAGATTCTTCAAGCCAGAAGGACGATTCTTCAAGCCAGAAGGACGAAGATTCCTCCAGCCAGAAGGATAATGATTCATCAAGCCAGAAGGACGATGATTCTTCAAGCAAGAAGGATAACGATTCATCAAGCCAGAAGGACGATGATTCCTCCAGCAAGAAGGATAATGATTCATCGAGCCAGAAGGATGATGATTCTTCAAGCCAGAAGGATGACGATTCATCGAGCCAGAAGGACGATGATTCTTCAAGCCAGAAGGACGACGATTCATCAAGCAAGAAGGACGATGATTCCAGCAAGGTAACCAAGGCTACTACCAAGACTACAACTAAGGCTACGACCAAGATGACCAACCCAAGCGGCGGCGATACCGATGGCGATGACGACGGTAAGAAGACTACCACCACAAAGAGTACGACTACCACAAAGGCTACAACACAGCCAAGCGGCGGAGATACTGATGGTGATGACGATGGAAAGACACCGCAGACAGGTCATACCGGTTCGACAGTCGCAGTTGCAGGACTTCTTGCAGCAGTAGCAGCTCTGGCAGTAATAAAGAAGAAGAACGACGATTGATTCGTTGCGAACACAATAACGACCGATAAAGGTCAGTGATATTAAGGCACCCTCAATTTTCGGGGTGCCTTAATCATTAAATGAGTGGATCACTATGAGTAAAGAAAATGAATTTGTATTGTGCCAGGGGGTCAGCCTGAGAAGTACTCAGGACGTAAAACCGGCTTTCCTGGTTCAGGGAAACGATTTAAGAGGTGTGCTGAGTGCACAGCAGATAATTCCTGTGGCAGAGGCGTTTATTGAATATGTCACAGAGCCGGTGTTCTTCTTTGTGGAGCTTGCAGCACAGGTTCAGGAGGAGTTTGAGACGTACTATCTGGACAACTGCACCAAAGAGGTCGCAATGGCTGTGCTCAAAAGCTACGGAGAATTGCTTTCAAATGACGGGCTTTCAAGATTCGGATTCGGTTCAAATTCAACGGACGAGGAGCTGTATTTCGAGGAGTATCAGGGCTTTTCGGCATTCGTGAAGGATACACAGGGATTTGCAACAAAGCTCGAAAAGCTTGGAGTGAAGCGCAGCAAAAGTGTGAAAACGCTTTGGGACGTGCTGAGCGATGATAATGTGGGCTGTCTTTCGGCGGTGGAGCTTGACGGAGAAACGGTGTATGACATACCCGTTCAGCTCAAGGAAGCAGGAATGTACAGGTATCAGGAGGAACAGGCATGAATATATGGCATGATATTTCACCAAAGGCAATAACTAAATCTAAGTTCACAGCCGTGATCGAGATTCCAAAAGGCTCAAAGGTCAAGTACGAGCTGGACAAGTCAACGGGCTTGCTGAAAATGGACAGAATACTGCACACGTCAACACACTATCCCGCTAACTATGGCTTTATACCAAGGACTTTCGCCGAGGACGGAGACCCGCTGGACGTGCTGGTCATCTGCTCGGAAAAGCTGGTGTCTATGTCACTTGTGGACTGCTACCCGATAGGCGTTATCAAGATGCTGGACAATGGCGCAAACGACGAAAAAATAATCTGCGTTCCCGTCAGCGACCCGACATACAATGAGATAAACGATATCTCTGAGCTGCCTAAGCATATTTTCGACGAGATGAAGCACTTTTTTACGGTATATAAGAACCTTGAGCACAAGGAAACGGTGATCGACGATGTTCAGAGCAGAGAGGAAGCTATAAAGATCGTTGAAAAGTGTATCGACAGGTATATCGAATTCTATTGTAAATAGTTTTGTGCAATTTGACGAATATATCGCCGATTTTCTTTAAAAATCAGCTGTTTTAACATAAAAACAGCTGATTTTTTTGTTTTGTTGAAAAAAATATGAAATTTCAGCACCAATAAGTGCTTGTAATAATTAAATATGATAATTAAAGTTTTGTTACCAAATTTTAATTATAGCTGCACTCTGACAAAAACCAGCAAAATATCATGCGATCTTGTTGCCGAAAAAAACAGGTTAGATACAATTTTTTTGAAAAATCCTATTGACGTATACTATATATGGTGGTATAATATTAGCGAAAACCAAAAATGTAAATCGGCTGCGATCAATGTGAACTGTCGGAAGTGTGCAAGATGTTTGATGATTTTTTTCGTCCGGACACAGCATATGGTATAAGAAAAATCCGACAAAATGTTCACAGATTACAGAACAGTTACATCAAATGCGGTTTTAGTTACAAAATCAGTGAAAAAAGTGCAGGATCGTTTACAGCTGTCCGATAAAAATCCCTCACTTGCTGAATATTTGGGGATTTTTACGATTGCAATTTGATGCGGAATGTTGTATAATGTACATACGGTGGTGAAAAGTGCAATTTTGTGGTATGCAGTCCCAAAATTTCACCCAAACCTCCGCAGCGTATCAAACGGCAGGGAGGTGGACGGCTTGTCAGGCGGCGATCAGCCATGCAGCATTCTTGACACAATGCTGATGGGTACATATAATCAGTCGATGGACGCTAAGGGAAGAATGAGTTTTCCCGCAAAACTGAGAGAAGCGCTGGGCGAGAAGTTCATCATTACCAAGGGTATCGACGGGTGTCTGTTCGTTTACTGCGTACAGACTTTCGAGCAGAAGGCCGAAAAGATACAGGCTCTGCCGATGTCAAAGGCAAGAGCCTTGCAAAGAAGCTTTATGGCGTGGGCTTGTGAAGCCGAGCCGGACAAGCAGGGAAGGATCCTTATACCGCAGTCGCTCAGGGAGGCCGCAGGTCTCGATAAGGAGATCGTGGTCGCAGGAGTGTGCGACAGGTGTGAGATCTGGGATAAAAAACGCTGGGACGAGATAAACAACAGCGGCGACAGTGAGCTTCTGGACGCTCTGGAAGGACTGGATTTCTGATGGACTTCAACCATGTTTCGGTTTTGCTGGACGAGTGTATCCAGGGCCTTGCGATCAAGCCGGACGGGATCTACTGCGACGGTACCGCAGGTGGTGCCGGTCATTCAAAAGAGATCGCAAAGAGGCTTGATGCTGACAAAGGCGGTATGCTGGTTGCGATAGACAGAGATCCCGATGCGATAAAGGTCGCCGGCGAAAGACTCCGTGGACTGCCTGCAAAGGTGGTAAAAGGCAACTACTCGCAGATAGATGAGATATTGCAGGAGCTTGGTATAGACAAGCTCAACGGTGTTTTGCTTGATCTGGGAGTTTCGTCATTTCAGCTTGACAACGCTGACAGAGGCTTTTCATATCATACGGATGCTCCGCTTGATATGCGAATGAGCCGTGAGGGACTCAGCGCAAGGGACGTTGTGAACGATTACAGCTATGAACAGCTTTCAAAGATAATATTTGAGTACGGTGAAGAGAAGTTTGCAAGAAGCATCGCTTCGGGAATAGTTAAGGCAAGGGAGCAAAAACCCATCGAGACAACACTTGAGCTTGCAGAGATAATAAAAAGCGGAGTGCCTCAGAGGGTCAGAAGAGAGAAAAATCCCTGCAAAAAAACCTTCCAGGCGATACGCATCGAGGTCAACAATGAGCTTGAACATCTGAGCATCGCATTAGACAAGGCTTTCGACTGTCTGACAGCTGGCGGAAGACTTTGCGTTATCTCTTTCCACTCATTGGAGGACAGACTTGTAAAACAACGCTTCAAGTCGTTTTGCACAGGCTGTACCTGTCCGCCGGATTTCCCGGTATGCATCTGCGGCAAAAAGCCAAGAGGCAGACTTATCACGGGAAAGCCGATCGAGGCGAGTCCGCAGGAGCTGGCTGTGAATAACAGAAGTCACAGCGCAAAGCTGAGAATAATCGAAAAGACAGAAAATACAGAGAGATAAAAAGAAAGAAAACCCCCTAAAAAGAGAGAAAATCTGAAAAAAAGAGAGAAAACTTGTGTAAAATTCAGAGGTGCTTGACTAATGGCTAAGGTACATAATCTTGCCTATGATTACAGCTCGTTTGACGAAGACGAGGCTGTGACCAGAGACATTGAACATAAGAATAATGCGGCGGCGGAGAAAAGATTTTTTTCGCTGAAATTCGTGATACTGTGCACGCTCGTGTGCACACTGCTTTGTGTGATGATCTACGAGAAGGTACAGATCTCGGGGCTTTGTGCTGAGCAGACACAGCTCCAAAGTGAGCTGACTGAGCTTCAGGACGGCAATCAGAGCCTTGAATCAGAGCTTGCTCAGAAAACAAGCATGACCAAGGTGGAGGAGTATGCCCGTAATGAGCTGGGACTTATCAAGCTTGAAAAATCTCAGATAGAGTATGTTGAAATTGAAAACGAGGCGGAGGCAACAGTCCTTGAAACTAAGGATCGAAGTGTCTTTGTCAGAATAAAGAACTGGTTCGTTTCCATACTGGAATATATCGGACTGTGATGAATAAAATATCACTAAGGAAAGTTAGGGACAATTATTTTTGTGTCTAGCTTTCTTGTTGTATACTGCAGCCGGCAGCGTGCGTTTGCGAAAGCGGCGCTGTTATGGTGTTTTTTGCGTTTTCGGCTATTAAGAGGGAGAAATTTATGACAGACAGACCAAGTGCAAGGATGAGGAAAAGACTTAACTATCTTTTCTTGTTTCCTATGGCACCAATAATTATATACATGATATATTCGATCTTCAAAGTTTCAGTTATTGAGGGCGGATACTGGAAAGCTCTTGCGAACAGTCAGCAGCTCCAGAGTACTGTTGTTTCAGCTTCCAGAGGTACGATCTACGATTCCAACGGCTCGGTGCTTGCGCAGAGTGCGACGGTCTACACGGTGTACTGCGACCCGGTGATGCTCAAGGGCTTTCTTGAAAAAAAGGATCAGACCAAGAAAGAGCTTGAGGAGCTTGTGAAGACTGAAAAAAATGACGATAAGCTCAACAACTACCGTACCAGGCTTGACAAGGCTCAGACGGGAGAACAGATACTGGAGGAGCTTTCAAAGTTTCTTTCGATGAAGCTCACAACGGACACTGCTGATGTGAGAAAGGCTCTTACCGATACGGACACGAGATACAAGATCATAAAAAGAGATGTCGAACGTTCAGTGTCAGACGAGATCGAGAAAAAGCTCACAGAGCTTAAAGTGGACGGCGTGAGATGCGACCCCACGACAAACCGTGTTTACCCCCAAAGCTCGCTTGCGGCAAATGTCATCGGACACACCTCGTTCGACGGCGACGGAATATACGGTATCGAGGCGTACTACAACGACAAGCTTTCTGGCGTTGACGGAAGGATAATCACTGCCAAGGACGGTGACGGAAACGAGATACCTTACCGTTACAAGCAGGAGTACAACGCTCAGAACGGCTATAACATCAATCTCAATATAGATTCAAATATCCAGTTTATGCTTGAAAAAGCGCTCAAGGAGGCTGTGAAGGAGCACAGACCCAAGTACAGAGCAGCGGGAATAATCATGAACCCAAAGACTGCTCAGGTAATGGCGATGGCAACGGAGTACAGCTATGATCCCAACGAGCCGGGGGAGATAAGTGACAAAACTACGGCGCAGCTGCTTTCGGGAATGGACGAAAAGTCTGAGGATTATAAGAAGGCAAGACTCGATGCGTGGTCAACTCAGTGGAAGAACAAGGCCGTATCCGAGATATATTTCCCGGGTTCGGTATTCAAGATATTCACGGGTGCTTCGGCGCTTGAAGAAAATGCGATAACGCTGAAGGACACTTTCAGCTGCAATACCAGTATCAAGGTCGCTGACACTACATTTCACTGCTGGTCGCTCGTCGATCACGGTATGCAGGATCTCCAGCAGGCTATGCTGCATTCGTGCAACCCTGCGTTCGTGCAGATAGGTCTGACGCTTGGCGGAGAGAAATTCTGCGACTACCTCGATGCGTTTGGCTTTACCGACCTTACGGGGATAGACCTGCCGGGCGAGTCTATGTCGCTTTGCATTACAAAGAACAGGATAGGTCCTGTTGAGCTTGCATCATCGTCATTCGGACAGACAAACAAGCTCACACCGATACAGATGATAACCGCTGCCTCGGCTGTTGTAAACGGAGGAAACCTGCTGACACCGCAGGTGGTAAACTCGATAACCGATGAAAACGGAAATATCATAAAGAAAAGCGAAGTCGTCAAAAAGCGTCAGGTCATCTCGAAAAAGACATCGGACGAGATGCGTGAGATACTCGAAGGCGTTGTCAAGGGCGAAAAGAGTTCAAACTGCTATATCCAGGGCTACCGCATCGGCGGAAAGTCGGGAACATCACAGAAGCTGGACGAAAATCCCGCAGGTACGACCTATGTATCGTCATACTGTGCGTTTGCACCGGTCGATGACCCGCAGGTGATAATGCTCGTGCTGGTAGACGAGCCGACAGGCGAAAAATTCTACGGAAGCCAGGTGGCTTCACCGGTCTGCGTTCAGGTAATGACAGAGATGCTGCCGTATCTGGAAATATTCCCGCAGTACACCGAGGAGGAAAGAAAGACCCTTCAGGTATCTGTTCCAAACGTTCAGACCTATACGGTTGAAAGCGCAAGACAGACGCTTGAAAATCTCTCCTTGAAGGTCACGATCATCGGCAGCGGAAAGAATGTAGTTAAGCAGTACCCGACAGGCGTTTCGATAGAAAACGGCGGAAATGTCGTGCTTTGTACGGACGATACCAAGCCGCAGACTGTAACGGTACCAAGTCTTCTCGGACTTACAAGGCAGCAGGCAAAGGATCTGCTTGCAGGCTACGGGCTTAACCTTACCGCACAAGGCTCCGGCGCAAGCGAGGAAGGCACTGTTGCTCAGGGAGATCAGCAGGCTATCGCAGGCAGGAGAGTTCCTGTGGGAACAGCTATAAGCGTTACATTCACAAGTACGACCGTTCAGTCACAGTAAAGGCAGCGCCGCACAAACACAGTCAATAGTGTTTGTATGTTATAAACCTGTATATTCTGCGTCGTGGCGATCACAAGCCCTGACAAATGATCTGACTGCGTTTATGACGCACTTCTGACGTGCGGAATTGCCTGAAAAAATCCAATCAGGGGAAATGATAAGATGAAACTGTATGATTTAATGAAAAATATCGCAAAGCCGGAGATCTCTGACCGTGAGATAACGGGAGTTACCAGCGATACAAGAAGCGAAATAAAACCGGGGACAATGTTTGTATGTATCAAGGGCGGTACATTCGATGGACACGATGCGGCTCAGCAGATGCTTGACAAGGGCTGCAGCGTGGTCGTTTGCGAGCGTGATCTCGGACTTGGCGACAAGCAGATCATTGTAGATGATACAAGGGGACTTTACCCGATGATCTGCGCAGCATGGTTCGGCGATCCGCAGAAAAAGCTCACCCTTATCGGTGTTACCGGCACTAACGGTAAGACTACCATCACAACGATGATAAAGAAAGTTCTTACATCAATGGGTAAAAAGGTGGGGCTTATCGGCACCTGCCAGAATGAGATCGGCGACAGCATCTACCCCACATCAAGAACTACTCCGGAGCCTTACGATCTGTACGAGCTTTTCAGCAAAATGGTCGAGGCAGACTGCGATTATGCAGTAATGGAGGTATCCTCTCAGGGACTGGAGCAAAAGCGTGTGAATGCGTGCAGATACAAGGTCGGTATTTTCACGAACCTCACCCAGGATCACCTCGATGTGCACGGCACGATGGAGAATTATTATCAGGCAAAGAAGATACTTTTTGATCTGTCTGATACGGCAATAATCAACTGCGACGATGAGTACGGCAGAAGATATATAAAGGAAGTCACCTGCCCTGTCAGAACATATTCCGTTGGCGGAGAAGCTGATTTTATGGCTGATGATGTGCTTTTGTGCGCAAGCGGAGTAAAATATGTTTTCTCTGATTCAAGCAGAAAGCACAATGTTACATTCCCGATGCCTGGACTTTTCAACGTTTCAAACTCGCTTGCAGTTATTGCCTGCATGGAAACGCTCGGATATGATGTCGAGCAGACGATAAAAGCCCTTGCAGGAGCCGGCGGAGTCAGAGGACGTGCTGAGATAGTTCCAACAAATAGGGATTTTACGGTGATATGCGACTATGCACACACACCTGATGCCTTGGTGAACGTGCTCAAAGCGATAAAAGAGTGCTCGGTCGGAAAGGTCAAGTGCCTGTTCGGCTGCGGCGGAAACAGAGATGCTACGAAAAGGCCGCTTATGGCTGCGGCTGCGGCGGACAATTCGGATTTTCTTATAGTTACATCAGATAACCCGAGAAATGAGGATCCGGAGGACATCATCAAAGATATCCTTGTGGGACTTGAAGGCAAAAATACGCCGTATATAAAGATATGTGACAGGCGTGAGGCGATCCACTGGGCAGTGAAGAATGCTGAAAAGGACGATATTATCGTGCTTGCAGGCAAGGGTCATGAGGACTATCAGATACTCGCAGGCGGTGTGAAGATACACTTTGACGAGCGTGAGGTAGTCGCTGAGGCTTTGCAGGAGCTTGCCGCAGAGGGCAGATAGGACAGGTAAAGAGAACAACAATGAGTTAGGAGTTGATCCCTGAATGGAACAGATAAGACTGTCGGAAATAATAAATGCAGTCAAGGGCAGCTATGGCTATCCTGCGGATATTATGATAGATAATATCTCCACTGACACAAGAACGATAACCAAAGGCTCGGTGTTCCTGGCGCTCAAGGGCGCTAAGTTTGACGGTCACGACTTTGCCGCAAAGGCTATGGAGCTTGGTGCGGAGGCTGTGATAACCGAAAGAGCCGTTGAGGGCGCAAAGTGCATTATCGTTGATTCGACTGCAAGGGCGCTGCTTGACGTTGCGGGCTATTACAGGGATAAATTCGATATACCGCTGGTGGGTGTTACGGGAAGCGTTGGAAAGACGACTACCAAGGATATGATCGCACTGGTGGTATCACAGAAGTATAAAACACTCAAAACACAGGGAAATCTCAACAACGAGATAGGTATGCCAAAGACGCTTTTTGGTATTGATAAGGATACGCAGGCAGCTGTTATCGAAATGGGTATGAGCGCAAGAGGAGAGATATCCAGAATGTCTATGAGCTGCAAGCCAACGGTGTGTGTTATCACAAATATAGGAGTTTCACATATCGAAAAGCTGGGCAGTCAGGAGAATATCCTTGCGGCAAAGCTGGAGATACTCGACGGCGCAAAGCAGTCTGCTCCGCTGGTGCTGAATATGGACGACAAATTTCTCGCAAATGCCGAGGTGCACGGGCTGAGAAAGGTCTACTATTACAGCGTTAAAAATAAGAACTGTGATGTTTATGCAAAAAATATAATAAGCAGGAATAACGGTATTGATTTTGATATATGCTATGATAAGGGCATAGTTAGCGCAAGACTGAACTGTATTGGTGTGCACAACGTTAAAAATGCGCTTGCAGCTTTCTGCGTGGGGCTTGCGCTTGATGTGCCGGTGGACGATATTCTTAACGGTATCGAAAGCTTCCACCCGGAGGGACTCAGGCAGAATATCACCCGCAAAAACGGCGTGAATTTCGTGGTGGACTGCTATAATGCAGCGCCGGATTCAATGAGATCAAGCCTTTCGATGCTGGATCAGGTCGAAACAAATGGAATGAGATACTGTATCCTGGCTGATATGCTGGAGCTGGGCGAAAAGAGCGTAGAGTATCACAAGAAGGTCGGAAAGTACGTTGCAGGCTCTCGTGCTGACAGGCTATACTGCTACGGCGAGCTGTCAAGAAACTACATAGTCGGTGCTGTCGAAAATGGGTTCGAGAAAAGCCGCTGTATGCATTTCTCAGACAGAGATGAGCTGGCAGATTACCTTAAAAGGAAGCTCGTCAACGGAGATTCGGTGCTTCTGAAGGGAAGCAGGGGAATGGCTCTGGAAGAGGTATTCAAGGCACTTTAAGACTCTTTAGCAAGGAAGTGCGATCTATGGACTGGAAGGTTCAAAGCGTTGTAATGGTCACAGAGCTGGCGGTCGGGATAGTGATGTTCAGACTGTTTATACCGTTTTTCAGACGCATCAAAACAGGAAGGTTAGACCTTTACATCGGCGACAGGTTCAGAAAAGACGGCTCTGAACCCAAGTTTGCAGGTGTGGTCATGGCGATCACGGCTGCGGTGGGACTTACAGTGGGACTGATCGCTCAGAACGTTGTTTCACAGCGCTCTGAGGACTTTACAAAGGATAATTCGGTGTACATCGTGTGTGCGGCAGCAGCTTTGCTGGTAACTTCACTGGGTATGCTGGAGGATTATAATAAGGAAACTAAACGAGGCATAGGACTTAAAAAACGATGGATCGTATTCATCGAATTTGTCGTGTGCCTTGGATTTTCATTTATAGCAAAAAAATATGGCGTGATTGACACAAAATTGCTCCTGCCGTTCCATCTTGGAAATATTGAACTCGGATTTATATTTTATCCATTGACAGCGGTGCTTATGACTGTTATAATAAACTTAGTACAACTGCACGATTGCCCCGGAGGTGTCACCGAATATGGCTGTGACGGGTCGTGCGGTCTGACGGTGATGATGTTCTCGCTGGCTGCGGCGTTTTGCTGTGCCCCGTATAAATGGCTGGAGATCCCGCAAATGCTGTCACTTGTGACGGCTGGTGCGTGCGGTGCGTTCCTCTATTGGGGAATAAGCCCTTCAAAGATGTACCTTGGACAGTCGGGAAGTATGCTGCTTGGGATAATGACGGCAATGATAACAGTCACCACAAATGTTCCGCTTGCGTTTGTCTGCTCGGGGATAGTGTTTATCGCTGACGCAGTGGTCACGCTCACGGGACATATCGTGTTCAGACGGACAAAACGGCTTTTGTTCAGGGGGCTGACCCTTCACGGTCATCTGAAAAACAGAGGCTGGGGCGATTATAAGATAATGATAGTTTTTGCTATATCCACGCTTGTGGGCGCCGCCGGTGAGTTTGCATATATCAGCTACGGCGACAGCATCTTTATTAGATAGATAAGTCAGATGCGTTTTTTGATGTAGGAATTTTGCAGGGAGGAAGAATTTTGGCAAGCAGATCAACCGAACAGCACAACGTCAATTATTATGACGATGTCCCTGTTCGTCAGCCTGTTGCTCAGGCGAGAAAAAAGCTGAATCTCAGGCTTATATTCACAGAGATAGATAAACCGTTCTTCGTGCTGGTCATGGCTCTTATGGTGTTCGGACTGGTAATGATGTTCTCGGCTTCGTATGCGTGGAGCCTTTCAACATCGGGAGACGGTACCTATTACCTCAAAAGACAGGCATTCGCAGGTGGATTGGGCATAGTGCTGATGCTTATTCTGTCAATGGTGGACTATCACTTTTTTCAGAACACGAAGGTAGTGTATCTGGGCTTTGTACTGGTGTATGCGGTGTGTATCGCCACGCTGTTCATCGGTACCGAAACGGCTGATGCAAGAAGATGGATAGATTTCGGCTTTATCCAGTTCCAGCCTTCAGAGCTGCTTAAGGTTGCATTTATATTGATATTTGCGTATATAATGGCGGTCAATTTCCCTAAGTTCAAGGACTGGCGTTACTGTGTGCTGCCGTTTGTGATCATTCTGGGAATGGTCGGCGGAGTGCTGGTGCTGCAAAGACATATGTCTGCGGTGCTGCTTGTGGGAATGATAGGCGTGGGAATGATGTTCGTAAGCGGAATGCCGAGAGGGACATTCTGGAAATTCATTGCGTTCATTGTAATCGTCGGACTTATCTTTGTGGGCGCAAAGCTGTTTTTCGGAGGCTCGGGATTTTCCTACATCTCCGAAAGGATCCAGAGCTGGCGTAACCCGGAGGGAGATCCTCAGGGCTCAACATGGCAGACCTATCAGTCACTTCTGGCTATCGGCTCGGGCGGATGGACAGGATTGGGATTTGGCGAGTCAAGACAGAAATTCCTGTACCTGCCGATGTCACAGAACGACTTCGTGTTCTCGATAGTTTGCGAGGAGCTGGGGTTTGTCGGCGCTATGGTGGTAGTGCTGCTGTTCGTGATGTTCGTTAGCAGAGGCTTTTATATCGCAACACACGCAAAGGACAGATTCGGTATGCTCGTTGCAGCAGGCATCTCGATGCACATAGGTTCGCAGGCATTTCTGAATATAATGGTTGCCTGCAATGCGTTCCCGAACACGGGTATCTCGCTGCCGTTTTTCAGCTACGGCGGTACATCGCTGCTGATACAGCTTGTTGAGGTGGGGATATTGTTGAATATCTCACGTCAGGCAAATATAAGAAAATGATCTATTTGAAATAATCACTATTGATCGGAGTTGCTCAGTATGTACAGAGTGTTGCTCGCTGGCGGCGGTACAGCAGGTCATGTCAACCCTGCGCTCGCCATTGCGGAGATCATCAAGGACAAATATCCGGATACGGAATTCTGCTTTGCGGGAAATCCGGATAAGATCGAGGCGGAGCTTGTCAAAAAAGCAGGGTACCGCTTTGAGCCGGTAAAGATAGAGGGCTTTCAGAGAAAGATAAATCCTCAGAATATCAAGAGGAATTTCAAGGCAGTGGGCTATCTGATGAAGTCCGGCAGGACCTGTAAGAATATAATCAAGGACTTTAAGCCCGATCTCGTTGTCGGCACAGGAGGATATGTTTCCGGACCTGTGGTCAGGGCAGCCGCAAAAATGGGCATCAAGACAGCCGTGCACGAGCAGAACGCTTATGCGGGCGTGACGAACAAGATCCTTTCAAAGCACGCTGATGTGGTCATGCTTAGTGTGAAGGAAGCGAAAAAGTATTTTGAGAAGGCAAAAAAGGTCGTAGTTACAGGACTTCCCGTGAGAAAGGCATTTGCAAAGCTGTCAAAGGAGGAAGCAAGAAAACAGCTCGGATTTGATATGGATACCGTGTGTGTGCTCTCCGCAGGAGGCAGCCTTGGTTCGATGACGATAAATAACTGCGTTGCTAAGCTGCTCAAATACTATCAGGATAATGGCGTTAAAGTCAACCATATCCATTCATACGGAACGTACAGTGATTATAAGGACTATGTAAAAAAACTGGAGGACAGCGGCGTTGACGTTAAAAATGATCCGCACAGGATAGTTGACAGCTATGTGAATATGCCTGTGGCTATGGCTGCGTGCGACCTTGTAATAACTCGCTGCGGCGCCTGTGCACTCACAGAGATAGAGGCTATGGGCAGACCGGCGGTCATGATACCGTCGCCGATGGTCGCTGAAAACCACCAGTACTATAACGGAATGGTCCTGCAAAATGCGGGAGCAGGAGTGGTTATAGAGGAAAAGGAGCTTACGGATGAGCTTTTTATCTCAACCGTGATGGACTACATAAACGACAGGAAAAAGCTTGAGGATTCCGCTGAGAATGCTTCAAAGCTGCATATCAAGGATACCCGTGAAAGGATAATGCAGGCGTTGGATAAACTGCTTATCAAGGACTGAATGAAGGTTGTAAGGGGAATGGTAAATGGCTAAGAAGAAAAAGAAGATCACCGATGGCTCGGGTGATATGGATAGCATAAGACTGCCCGATAAAAAGGATATATATGCTCTGAATACGCCCAAGCACAGAGGCACTGCGATGAACCAGTACGCAGAGTCGTTGTTTTCAAATGATAAAAGCAGATATCAAGGCTCTTTTGAAAGAGCTATACAATATGAAGACCCCGGCAGGAATATGACGCTTGTTCCTGAAGATGAGCAAGAGGAGGAAGAGGAGGACATCACCGAGTTTGCTGCAAAGGCGATCCCTAAGGCGACAGGTCTGAACCGTGGCGTAAAGCTTGGCAATCAGTATGTCAGGAAAAAGACCATTGTTATCTGGATCGTTGTGGCAGTGACATTCCTTTTGTTCATGATGTTCGCTTTTCCACCAATAATTGCAGACGATACCGACAACAGCGAGGTGCTGTATAATAAAAATGTGTTTGAAAAAATGGGTATGACCGAGCTGAAGGCATACGCATCGGCACATTACTATGTAAACAGCGAGAAGGCGTTCTCTTCGGAAAAAGCAGAGAATTACCGTGTCGTAAAGCTCGCATTCACCGCAAGAAATCTCTCGCCGTTCACTGTGGAGATACCAAAGTTCGTAGTAACTAAGGTCGATCCGAGATATGAGGACAACATCGCTTACGTCAGCACAGGTACGGTGGATAGCAACGGCAACGATGTTCCACTGACGGTGCCGGCTTTCGGCTCAAAGAAGATAGAGGTCGAGGTGCTGGTGAATGTGGCTGAGATCGACGAAAGACAGTTCAACGAGGCTATCTCGTCACTCATTCTTTCAACAAAGGGAATGACAAAGAACGTTTTTGGAATGAAGATCCCGTGCATACCTTACTTTATATTTGTTTCAGATAATATGTCGCTGAGTCTGGATAAATAAGCTTTCACCTGTGAAGCGGACTTTGCATAAGATAAGTCAGACCTTTATAAAAGGGAGTGACGCTTGTGCAAAAGCTTGTTATAAGAGGAGAAAAGCGACTTTACGGCGAGATGACCGTCCAGGGAGCAAAAAACAGTGCGCTGCCGCTTCTGGCAGGCTGCGTGCTGTGCAGGGACGAGGTCACTTTGAAAAACTGCCCGTCACTGAGCGATGTCTTTGCATCGTGCAGGATACTTAACTGCCTTGGCTGTAAAAGCCGCTTGCGTGACAGATGCGTATATGTCAACGCATCTTCGGTCAGCGAGTGTGCAGTACCGGAGGATCTGATGAGGGAAATGCGTTCCTCGATAGTGTTTCTGGGTGCTGTGCTGGGCAGAATAGGAGAGTGTGAGCTTTCCTTCCCGGGCGGCTGTGAACTTGGTCCGAGACCGATAGATATGCATCTGAGTGCCCTCGAACAGATGGGCGTGCAGATAAATGAGGAGTTCGGCGTTTTGTGCTGTAAATGTCCGCACGGACTTCACGGCGCAAAGATAAGCCTGAGCTTTCCGTCGGTCGGCGCAACAGAGAATATAATGCTTGCTGCGGTGCTGGCAAAGGGCGAAACTGTGATATACAACGCTGCGAGAGAGCCTGAGATCGCTGATCTCGGCAGTTTCCTGAACTGCTGCGGCGCACGGATCTCAGGACATGGGACATCTACTATCGTCATAAGCGGTGTGGATCATCTGCATGGCTGTGAGTATGAGGTCATGCCGGACAGGATCGTTGCGGCAACGTATATGGCAGCAGCAGCGCTGACATCGGGCGAGCTTGACCTGAGAAATGCCCGTGTGTGCGATATGCAGGCAGTGATACCTGTGTTTGAACAGATGGGCTGTCAGGTGTTTACTTACGACGACAGGATATATCTGAATTGCAAAAAACCACTGAAAGCAGTGACAACTATACGAACGATGCCATACCCGGGCTTTCCGACGGACGCTCAGGCGGTCGTTATGGCAGCTCTGACAAGGGCAAGGGGTACCAGTGTTATCGTTGAGAATATATTTTGCAGCCGCTATCGCCATGTCGATGAGCTGGTGAGAATGGGTGCGGATATAAAAACCGAAGGAAAAGTCGCAGTAGTGGAAGGCGTGAAAAGGCTTTACGGCGCCAGGGTGCGTGCAGGTGACCTCAGAGGCGGTGCAGCACTCGTGCTCGCAGGACTTGCGGCACAGGGCGAAACTGAGGTCGAGAACATCTGCTATATCGACCGTGGATATGAGAATATAGAAAAATGTCTGCGTGATGTGGGTGCGGACATTTACAGGGTAACAGAGTAAGAGTTTTAAGGAAAGAGTAAAATGAAAGATGTTGTAAAAAACGGATCAAGGGAGTCCAAAGCGGTCCAGCGTAAGACCAGAAACGGACGTGAGGGCGGTATCGCAGGATACTGTGCTGTTGCGTTCGTATTTGTTTCTCTTGTCGGGGTCGTTTTGTGCCTGACGGTGTTTTTTAAGGTCAAAAACGTTGAGGTCAACGGGCTGACGCTTTACCGTGAGGATCAGATCGTCGGTGTTGGCGGAGTTGTAAATAACAGCAACCTTGTGCGGACGGATACTAAGCTTATCGAGCAAAGACTCAAAGATAATCTCGTTTTCATCGAGACCGCTGAGGTGGAGAAAAAGTATCCATCAACGCTTATAATCAATGTGACAGAGGCTGTTAAGGCTGCGGATATCATGCTTGATAACGGCAAATTCTGTACGGTGTCAACATCGGGCAGAGTGCTGGAGCTTTCAAATGCCGCCCAGACGGGAGATATACCCGTAGTGAAGGGCTTTGAGCTTTCCACGGAAAAGGCGGGAGGCGAGCTTGAAAGCAAGGATAAAAACAAGCTCAGGATCTATAACGAGATAATGAGGATCATCAATGCCATAGACTTTGAAAAAATCGTTCAGATAGATCTCAGCAACCGCTCGGGGATAACGATGGTTTACGACAACAGGATCTCTCTGGAGCTTGGAAGCTCGGTCGATCTGGACTACAAGCTCAACTATTTCAAGGCGGTCATCGACAACAAGCTTACCGGAGGATTCAAGGGCAGACTCGTGTATAACGGCGCTGACAGCGGAATATCTGCGATACCTGACGGTGCGGACACCAAGAACGATTACAGCAAGGACGATCAGGACGATCAGAACGATCAGAACGATCAGCCTGACGATAAAACGCAAAAGACTGATAACGCTGATGACGCAAATGCTGCAAACAACGGTGATGCCAATACTAACCCAGCTAATAACGCAAACAATGCCAATAACGCTGACAATGCCAATAACGCAAACAATGCCAATGACGCTGACAATGCCAATAACGGTCAGATACCCGATGGCGTTGAAAACTATGGTTATATGCAAAATCAGCAGAACCAGCAGAACCAGCAGGGCGGCAATAATGCCGACAACGGTGGGATAGCAGGCTATGACAACAACGCCGGAACTAATTATAATAACGGCGGAAATGACTACAACAACGGCGGCAATGATTGGAATTATGATCCCAATGCCGACGGTAACAATTATCAATTCTATTATCAACCATGATAATTTGTTTAGTATGTACAATTTTCGAGGGGAAATAGACCGATTAATTGTTTTTTAATAAAATTTTTAAAATATCGGCATCAAACCGCTTTACATTTTTGTCGGAATGTGATAATATAGTACTATCTAATAATGTGCAATAAGGGCGTATTGTGTCAAAATGACGATGCGTCGGAATTCAGATCGTTATTATCGGGGATTCAATCATAATATAGGAGGATCAGAAATATGGGTTACGAAATCGTAGACGAGCCGGTAGCAGGCGCAAAAATAAAGGTCATCGGTGTCGGCGGCGGCGGCGGAAATGCACTTAACGGCATCATCGCTCAGGGTATCAGAGGTAATGTTGAGTATATCGCTGTAAATACAGACGCTCAGGCTCTCAAGAAGTTTGATGCGGAGAACACTATCCAGATCGGAAGAAAGCTTACCAAGGGACTCGGCGCAGGTGCAAAGCCTGAGATCGGTGAGTCATCAGCTCAGGAAAGCAAGGACGAGATCGCTGAGAAGATCAAGGACGCTGATATGGTGTTCATCACAGCCGGCATGGGCGGCGGCACAGGTACAGGTGCAGCTCCTGTTATCGCTGAGATCGCAAGAGAGCTCAACAAGCTCACCATCGGCGTTGTTACAAAGCCTTTCAAATTTGAGGGCATCAAGAAGATGGAAAGAGCTGAGAAGGGTATCACAGAGCTGAAAAAGAACGTTGACGCTCTTATCGTTATCCCTAACCAGAACCTTATCGACACAGATATGAAAAACCTGACAATGGCTCAGGCTTACGCTATTTCAGATAACGTTCTCAAGACTGATGTTATCGCTATCGCTGAGATCATCACAAGACATGATGAGATCAACGTTGACTTTGCCGATGTTACAACTATCCTGACAAATGCAGGTCAGGCTCACATCGCTATCGGTCACGGCGAGGGCAAGGACAAGGTTCAGGATATCCTCAACCAGGTCGTTACATCAAAGCTGCTTGAAACATCTATCACAGGCGCAAGAAGACTTATCGTTAATATCACAATGTCACCTGACCTCACTGTGCTTGATATGGCTGAGCTTACCGAGGCTATTTCAAATGCTGCTGACGAAGGCGCAGATATCATCTTCGGTAACGGCACCGACGAGAACGCTAAGGATACGATGGACGTAACTGTTATCGCTGCTGACTTTACAGACAACGCAGCTGAAGCGCAGCAGGAAGCTCCGAAGCCTGCAAACCCGTTTGCAAAGTTCGCTCCTAAGACCAATACTGAAGCCAAGGCAGATGCAAAGGCTGATGCTGAGGCAATGCAGAAAGCAGGAGTTAAGGCTGCTGATAACCCGAATTACTACGACGATATCTTCAATATCTTCAAGAAGTAATCTCGCAAAACAAATGAAAATTTACAGATAAGGCAAATCAGTTCTTGATTTGCCTTATCTAAACTAATAACATATATCAAGCTGTAGTTTCATATTTGCCATTTTGGGACTACATATAGACAAAGTCTGCAAATATAAGGTTTTATCGAAAGTTTTTCATAAAAACACTTGAATTTTCGTTGCGATTTTGGTATAATGTATATAAGGTCGTTGCGTTGTACAGCTGGGACTTTTGTGATTATCAAAATAACTAAAAATGTGACTGAAATTTGTCACTAATAATGAATTTCCCAAAATAACGTGCAAGCTATTGAAATGACCTTTGACATATAGTATAATTATTAAGGATAATCTGAATTTTGGAGGGAATATTATGGCAAGCAATGGATTTTTGAGAACAGTTAGAGTTGGTGGATTTGATAAGCAGGACGTTCTTGCTTATGTTGACGACCTTACCTCTAAGATCTATACCCTGGAAGCTCAGGTGAACGATCAGAACGAAACTATCGAAAGACTCGAAAAATCAGCAGGCAGTGCCCAGAAGCAGGACTTCGAGGGCAAAAAAGAACTCGAAAAGAAGGTCGAGGACGCTAAGAACAAGGTAGCTGAGCTTATGGCTTCTACCGATACAATGAAGGTAAGGATCGCTGACTATGAGCAGCAGATCGGCGAGAAGGATGCTGAGATCGAAAGACAGAAAAATGAGATCGAAGAGCTGAAGGAAAAGCTCGAGCAGGCTGAGAAGAATGCAAGCAGCGGCGGAAATAACAATGCGGCTCTTGAGCTCGGTAACGTATTTATCGAGGCTCAGAACACCGCTAACAAGCTCGTTGCTGAGGCAAAGGCAAACGCAAAGGCTATGGAAGAAGAGGCTCAGAACCTTCAGAACCAGATCCTTGACGATGCCAACGCTCAGGCTGAAAAGCTCGTTACATCTGCTCAGGCTGAGGCTGATTCTACACTCACCAGCGCTAAGCAGAATGCTGCAAATATGGTTGCTGAGGCAAAGGCTGAGGCTGCACAGACAACATCTACCGCTAACGCTGAGGCTGAGAAGGTAAGAAGCGAAGCTAATGCAGAAGCTCACAGAGTTACCTCAGAGGCAAGAGCTCAGGCTGATAAGACGATCAGAGAAGCTCAGGAAAGTGCTGTTACTATCAAAGCACAGTCAGCAGATATCAGAAAGTCTGTTAAGGAGCAGTTCACTGCTCTTAGCGATAATGTTCAGAAGCTCGTTACTACACTCAACGATCTGTATGGAACAAGCATCGGCTCTGTAAACAATGCAAGAGACCTTATCGACGATGGTCTTGCACTTGTTGAGGAGCAGGAAAAGAATCAGTAATGCCTGAATTCGCAAGAGTTGACTCGGGAGAGCTTAAAGCCAGAAGCAGTGAGTTCCACTGCGGCGATAAGATACTGCTGACAGGGTATGTGTATACTGCAAGAGATGCGGCTCACAAGAGATTTGCTGCCCTTCTTGATGAGGGTAAGCAGCTCCCTATCCCTATTGAAAATGCGGTGATCTATTATGCAGGTCCTACTCCTGCACCGCAGGGAAGACCGATCGGTTCGTGCGGACCCACTACTTCGGGACGTATGGATAGATTTGCTCCGAGACTGCTTGACCTCGGTCTGGGCGGTATGATCGGAAAGGGCGAAAGATCGCAGGAGGTCGTTGACGCTATCGTCAGAAACAAGGCGATCTATCTGTGCGCTATCGGCGGAGCAGGTGCTTTGGCGTGCAACTGTATAAAGTCCTGCGAGGTCGTTGCGTTTGAGGATCTTGGCTGCGAATCGGTCAAAAAACTGTATGTTGAGGACTTTCCTTTGGTGGTCGCAGATGATTGTCAGGGAAACGATATCTTCAAAAAAGGCAGACAGGAATTCTGCACATTGTAAAACATCAAAAGCAGCTGAGTTTTCAGCTGCTTTTTTGATGATTGAAATTGTTAAAATACCGGCAGGGTTTGTTCAAAGTGCTAAGTTTGAAGGCGGTAAATGTGTAATTTGTTACAAAGATTTTTAATTGTAAATTTATTTTTAACGTTTTGCTTGACTTTCCAATATGAAAATGGTATCATATATTTACATTGTGAAGAGGCGGTTTGCTTATGGATAATGCACGTTTGAAGTATAATGACCTCTCCGACGAGGAGCTTGTGATTCGTGCAAAAAATGATAAAAAAGCCGTTTCGGAACTTATCGTGCGTTACCTTAGAACGGTGCAGTTCCTTGCAGGCAGATACAGCAGCGATATTTATGATGATCTGGTGCAGGAGGGCTTTGTGGGGCTGCTCAAGGCAGTGAACACTTACAGACATGATGAGAATGTGAAGTTTTCCACATATGCAAATGTGTGCGTGAGAAACAAGATAGTTTCGTCGCTGAAGAAGAATAGCCTTATCAACGGGGTAGAGTTTACCGACGAAATGGCTGATGAGCTGTTTGAAGCCGGTGAGGGCGATCCTGAGAGCATCTTCATTGAAAATGAACAGATGGACGAGGTGTATGAAAAGATCACATCTGCCCTTTCAGAGCAGGAGTGGAAGGTATTTCAATTATTTTTAACCGGTATGGCTTATAATCAAATGGCATTAAACTTGGGCGTGACTGTAAAGTCGGTAGACAATGCAATGCAAAGGGTCAGGAGAAAATTGAAATCCGTGCTGAAATGAGAAAAAGATGCTCAAAGCATCTTTATATGGCCGAATAGCTTAATTGCAGAGCGTTGTTTATCAAAGGTGTCGGTGCAAGTCCGACGAGGCAAATTTTTTTATATCGAGGTATAGGATTATGTACGAGGACAAGACATTAGTATGCAAGGATTGCGGAAACGAGTTCGTTTTCACAGCAGGCGAGCAGGAGTTTTATGCTGAAAAGGGCTTTACCAATGAGCCTCAGAGATGCAAGGCTTGCAGAGATGCAAGAAAGCAGGCAAGCAAGGCTGAAAGACAGACCTATACTGCTACCTGCGCATCATGCGGCGGCGAGGCAGTTATTCCTTTCAAGCCAAGAGAGGACAGACCTGTTTATTGCAGCGAGTGCTTCGCAAAGATGAAGGAGCAGCAGTACTAATATCAAAAACAAAAGAGTCGTCATGTGACGGCTCTTTTTTTGTGCTTGAATCTCATTCGTAAAGACGGCTAAGTTCCAGAAGCCGCTGCCCAAGATCAGTTTTCTTTCCGCCCTTTATCATTCCTTCAGCTGCGGTGCGGAGCTTGTTTGAACGGTCTTTCAGATAACGCCTGCCCTCATCGGTGTCGGGGGCGACAAAGCCGTAGTGTAAATATTCGTCGGTGAGCTGGTGGCCGGGCTTTTCGTATCTGACCTGCATAACAGAGTAAACAAACCTGCCTGAAATGCAGGCAAGCTCACGCTTGACACAAAAGCCGTTTTCGTAAAGCCATTTCCTGAGCAGTTCGGGCTTGGTCATCGGCTGCAAAACAAGGTTGATGCCCTCTTTGAGCCAGACGCAGCGTGAGATTATATCAGCAATAAGCTCACCGCCCATACCTGCTATAACAACGTCGGTGATATCGCCCTTTTCAACGCTGTCAAGCCCGTCAGAAACTATCGTTTTTATCTGTCCGCTAAGCCCACGTTCGCTGATGTGCTGTACAGCCGAGCTTAACGGTCCTTGCGCAATGTCACAAGCGTAGGCTTTTTTGCAAAGCTTGTTTTCTATCATATAGCACGGCAGATAGCCATGGTCTGTTCCTATGTCACATAGTACATCACCGCTGCATAACCTTGCGCAGGTCAGTAATCTTGCGTCCATATAATTCCTTTCTATTATAAATCAGAATTTGCCGCCGCTGCGGCGCGCGTGTCCGTCGCATATCAGTATGAGATGACAACCGCCTTTGTGCCGCTCCGGGCTTTCATTTTGTTA
>CADAHS010000026.1 GCA_902787825.1 uncultured Ruminococcus sp.
GATGGTCCATCATATTCAGGGGTATAGCTCAGCTGGTAGAGCAGCGGTCTCCAAAACCGCGTGCCGAGGGTTCGAAACCTTCTGCCCCTGCCAAAAAAAGTCCGCAGATAATTCTCTGCGGACTTTATTGTGCAACGAAAACCCCCAGCTATGCTGGGGGTTCAAAAAAGCTTTAGCTATGAGTAGAAAAACAAAGCCTCCTATGATAGAATAAGGATAGGTCTGCTAACCGAAACTTAAGAATCAAAGGAGGCATCGTCATGACAAGAGACGATATAAGTAGTTTAGCACATTCCAAGTGGAATTGCAAGTATCACATAGTGTTTGCACCAAAATATCGGAGAATGGTGATATACAACCAAATAAAAGCCGATATAGGTAAAATACTAAGGAAACTATGTGAGCAGAAGGGCGTTGAAATAATAGAGGCAGAGGCTTGCCCTGACCATATACATATGCTGCTGTCAATTCCGCCCAAGTATAGTGTTGCACAGATAATGGGCTACCTGAAAGGGAAAAGCAGTCTGATGATATTTGACCGACACGCAAACCTAAAGTACAAGTATGGAAACAGGCACTTTTGGTGCAGAGGTTACTATGTTGATACGGTGGGAAAGAACAAAAAGCGCATAGAAGAATATATACGCAACCAACTGCAAGAGGACATAGCGTGCGACCAGATAAGTTTGTTTGAGACAGTAGATCCCTTTACAGGAGAAAAGTATAAGAAAAACTAGAATTAACGCACAAAGAACCCCTTAAGGGGTGGCACGGGAATGAAATGCGGTTGGCAGACAATTCCCGACCCCTTGAGGGGTAGCGTCCGTATTAAGCCCTTATAGGGCTTTCGCAAACCACCCGTTTAACGGGTGGTTTTGATTTTTTTGCAAATGAAGAACTATCAGTGACCTTTGTGCTTCTCTTTGCGTTTTTATCTTTGTCGTTTTTTGTACAAATTGTACTTTGATTATCATAGCATATCTGTGTTTGATAGTCAAGAGCACGATCGAAGATTCAACTTGGGGACGGTTTTCTTTGCGTTCTGCATAGTTTTTGAAGTGCTGATTTGTATAAACTGCTGGTTTTTATTAATCAATGCACAACTTTCCGGCTTTGGATCGTTATATATATGAATGCAGAATTATTGCAATGTTTTCTTTGACGTGTTATAATATGTATGGTTCAGCCAGAATTTGAAAGGTTTGGTGAAAATGATCTTATTGATAATTGCTTTGGGGGCACCGGTCGTTCTTTCTATTATGAATATAATCTGCTTTTGCAGCAATAAGGTGACGCCGAGGTTTTACAGGGCATCTTCTACACTTACGGTCTTTGTTGGTGGATTTCTTTATCTTATGCTTTACGGTGTTGGTTTTGACCCGGGTGGGGACTGGTATGAGCAGGTCTATACATTTCAGACACATTACAGCGTTTCGACCGACTATATGCCGACGCTGATAATTCTTGCACTTGTCGGGCTTGTCGGCTATTTTACGCTGCTGTTCGGGTCGGCGGAGAAGCTTCCCCCGCTTGTTTCAGTGTTTTCCGTGGCGGCAGTGATAATGATCAACGTGCTGCATATAGCTCATGCGATACAGATCTCCAATTCAGTATTTATCAAAGGAGGTCATGTGCCGGGTGAAATGTTTCTTCTTTTTTATGTCTACCATGCAAATCTTATTCTCATTTCAGCGACCACTGTGCGAAAGCATATCCGTGAGATGCTCATTGTTGCGAAAAATAAGGGCATGGACGAGAGCGACAACGTAAAATATCGCTGGATATATTCAAAAATGACAACTGTTTCACATTACACGCTGATCGTTTTTGTTGCACTGTTTATTCTTATCGCAATTCTTGAAATCATATTTGTGCTTTGCGGACAGGGCTTTGATGCGCCGATAAAGGCGTTTACCGATACTGCCGACTGGACATTTTCAAAGCAGACTCCGCCGCCTCCGAAGGAGTACCACGGGCACTATCTTTGTACGGTCGCTGCAAGCGGTCACTCAAAAGTCGTAAAGCCGCTTCGCTACGGGACAAGGCTTGGTGCAACGATAATTGTGAACCGACAGCTTTGTGTTGCCAATGCGTTTGAGGAGCTTATCAAAGAGAAGCTCCCACGTTTTCACAAGGTCGTTCGCGGGGGTTATGACAAGTACGGTTATCCCGTGTCAAAGCACATAACTACGCCTTTTCGTGCAGATATTGTGTATTATCTTATGAAACCGCCGGAATGGGCGTTCCTGTTTACTCTTTACCTGTTTGACAAAGACCCTGAAAAGCGTATCAGCAGGCAGTATGAGTACTGTGAAAAATAAAAACAGGCTGTATGCAAGATGAAAAAATGCATACAGCCTTTGCTTTTTTAGCTTACAGCCATTGAATAAATGCGGTTTTGTCAGCGCTGTTGTAACCTGCGTGTTTGTAGAAGTCCAGCGTCTTATCGCTTTTCGATCCTGTCAGCAGCATCATTTTGTAGCAATTCTCTTTGACAGCTATCTGTCTTGCAAAGTCAAGGCACCGGGTTGCGCAGCCTTTGCCTCTGAAATCTGCATGGGTCACGACATTCTCAACAAACGCATACGGTCTGACATTCCTTGTCAGGTTCGGGATTATCACACACACGCATGATGAAACGATCTTCCCGTCCTGCTCGCAGACGATAATGTGGTGGTTTTTGTCACCGATCATCTGTTCCCAGGTATTTATCAGGTGCTCGTCTGTGTTTGGTATGCTGTCCTCGTGAAGATACAGGTACAGCTCCAGCAGCTGATAAAGATCGTTCTGATTTGCCTCTCGTATCATGGCGAACCTCCGTATAGTAAAAAACCGCCGCATCTGCGACGGTCTTAATTTTTTTATTTGAACTTAACTGCTGTGCCGTAAGCCATTACCTCGGCAGCGCTTGCCATAACAGCTGATGTGCTGTATCTCATTGCAACGATCGCATCAGCGCCCATCTGCTGTGCGTTTTGCATCATTCTTTGTGTAGCAATGTCACGAGCCTCGTTCATCATCTCAACGTAAGCCTTTACCTCACCGCCGACAAGATTTCTCAGACCTGCGCCGATATCTTTTCCGACGTGCTTTGCCTGGATCGTTGAACCCATAGCTACTCCGATTATTTCGTAATTTTTACCCGGGATCGTTTCGGTCGTTGTTAAAAACATAGTTTTAACCTCCATTCATTATTTGATAATTTCCCCATTGTTATAATGAGGGAATTAACCTGATTAGTTGAGGAATGCTTCGTATTCTGCATTTTCCTTGAGTATCTCTGCGATAGAATTTTCAAGATCCTGAGCAGCTGCTCTGTTTCTTACTGTGTTGTCAAGCAGCTTGTTCTCGTTCAGCTGATACTCTGAAAGCTTTGACTGAAGGTCGGTAAGCTTTGCATTGATCTCACTGAGCTGAATATTGAGCTGAGAGATCTGTGCTTCGCAATCATCAATATTTGATTTTGTGGAAGCAAGCGCTGCCTCTGAATCAGCAAGCTCTCTTGCAGCTCTGTCCTTTTCGTTGTTCAGGCTTTCGAGCTTGGTGTTGTTCTCTTCTATCTGCTGTTTAGCAAACATCTTCATCTTTTCACTGGCTGTCATATCTGCGTCACTCTCTTTCAATTCAAATGAAATTTGTTCTTCAGTGTTTGAAACGTCAACACTGTCTATGGAATCCATATCAAATTTGATATCCTCAGCGGTTATCTCGTCGATCGTATCTGTTGTAGGAGCGCTCGGCGCTTCATCAAACACAAGATTGTCCGTTGAGATAGAAGGCATCTCTCCGAGCCCTTCGTCCTCAAACGAGATATCCGGAACGTACTCAATAGAATCCATCTGATACTCCTGCTCAACAGGTGCCTGTGCAGCAGGCTCAGCTTCTGCTGTTTGCGCCGCGGCATTGTTAGGCTCGATCTGAGAAGCGTCAAACTCAACTGCATATGGGTCTGCAACAGCGTTTGGTCCATATGGATCGTATCCGCTGTATTCCTCCTGCTGACGCTCCGCAGCTTTTTCCTCTGCGATCTTTGTGAGATTATTGTCACGCTTTTTCTTATCGGCAAGGAACGGATTGAATTCTTCCTCAGCAGCAGCGCTGTTGTCAACTGCCGGTTCTGCGGGCTTTGCAAATGTCTGTTGGTCAAGCACAGCCTTTACAGCTCTGACATCGTTGATAGTGCAGTTGAAGAACTCTGCGATCTTCTTGTCAGAGTCGCCTCTGCGGATCATCTTTGCGATAGATTCGGTATGTTTATCAACAAAGCCTGTTTCGTCAACGGTGAGATTGATCGAAACATCGCCCGGATTGACAGAATGCTCCTCTTTTTTCTTCTTCTTGAAAAGTGCAACAGGGTTCTTGACCTTGCCGCGCTTTTCAACAGGAGCGTCCATCTGAGGAACGACCGGCTGCTGATACTCCTCAAAGTCAGGCATATGCTTTTCAAGAATAGCACGAGCACCACCCTTATTCATCTGCATGATGTTTGCGATGCTGTCCAGACTTTGTCCTTCCTTATACAATCTAACGACCTGTTCCGGAATTGTTTCTTGCTTCCTTGCCATTTGGATTTCAACCTTTCGTTATGTAATATACCCCTTGTCCCGAACGTTCGGGAGATTTTCTATAATAGACTAATATATATTATACCTTAAATCAGTTATTATGTCAACAAAAAAAGAACAATAAAAGAATAAACTGATAACAAATTTCCTGCCTGTTTTTTGTGAGGACTGCACAAAACAACCTATAAGCAGTACTTTGCTGCGTTTTAAACTGCACAATTCAGCAGCCGCAGCCGCAGATTCAGAGGCATTATCGGACTTTTGTGCGCATAGATTGTACAAAAAGGAGATGAGTTCGATAATGAAAAAGATACAGACTGCGATCTGTTTGCTGATGATAGGGCTTTTCACGGTGGTTTGGTACTATACGGGGAGCCTTGCTGTGAGTCTGCCTGCATCGGGCGAGGTGAGATCTGCATTCAACAGGCAGGTGATAGTTCTTGATGCGGGGCACGGGGGAATAGACGGCGGCTGTGTATCGGTGAACGGCGTTGCTGAAAAGGGGATAAATCTGTCTATCGTACAGACCTTGCGTGACAGCCTTGAGATACTGGGCTTTGATGTTGTCTGCACCCGTGAGGACGACCGTTCTATACACGACAGCGGTGTTGAGGGTATTGCGAAGCAGAAAATATCTGATATGAACAACCGGCTTGACATTATCAATCGTTACGATAACGCAGTGGTACTGAGCGTACACCAGAACCAGTTCGTTGATGAGCGTTACAGTGGTGCGCAGATGTTTTACGCAAAGGATAATGCAGACAGCCGGAGGCTTGCTGAGTGCATGAAAAAGCAGTTCGTTACGCTTTTGCAGCCTGATAACACCCGTGAAACAAAGCCGGTGGGCAGCGAGATGTATCTTATCCACAATTCTAAAAGCCCGGCGGTCATGGTCGAATGCGGCTTTCTTTCAAATCCCGATGAAGCAAAGCTGCTTGAAAGTCCTGATTACCAGAAGAAAGTTGCATTTACTATACTTACCGGTGCGCAGGAATATCTGCTGACGATGCCAAAAGAGTAGCTGACGCAAAATTCTCCCAAAGCTTGATTTTTTTCAACAGTGGTGCTATAATATAATGAAATAAAAGCCTACTGATTTGGGAGGATAAAAATGAAGATAAAAAAGACACTTGCCGTTTTATTAGCAGGCGCAATGCTTGCGCTGAGTGCCTGCACAGAGCAGGGCGTTGACAGCGAACGACCATTTGAAAATGAAACAACGACCACGACCTCATCGACTACCACGACAACCACAACACAGACCGAGGCGACGACCACGACCGTGGAGACTGAGCAAACTACCGAGGAAACTGAGCCTGAACCGCCAAAGGCAGAGGTGAAAAACACGACCATAACGGTCAATTTCAAGAATAATGACGGATATAAGTTTACAGCTGACGTCTCATTTACGCCGTGGATGCTCCAGTCCAAGTATTCCGATGAGATAGATGCCGCTATGAAAAGCATCGGAGTCGATAAACTTCCGGGAATACAATCATTTGGAGTTACCGCATATTCGGACAATCTGTACAAAGGTCAGATATCTGTCAGTGAAAGGCTGACCCGTGGCGTAGGATTCCACGCCCACGCAAACGACTGGTATTACAGCTTTGGCACGATCCAGATAAAGAACGCTACGGAGAATTTTGATATTACCTCCGACAGATCTGTGTCTCCCGAATTGAAATTTATGTGGACACCCGAAGGCAGTGAAATGGCTGAGCTTGGCGGAACGCTGATGCCTATGGGATCAAAGACCTATTATTCAAACTCTGATAAGTATTTTCTGGGCGGCTTGCGTGTTAATCCGAAAATGACCAAAAACACAACGGGGAAAATACCCATCGTGCTGATACACGCCGAAAACTTCACGCCCAACAGCCCGAACGGCGAATACCACGACGAGACCGCAAAAGCCAGCCTGATAGCAGCATATTCAGCATGGGATTCGGAAAATAACCAGCGCAGTGAGATTTCTTTTAATATCCCTATTTATGGCGAAGGTTCGTCATCGCAGCAGACCACCACAGCTGCCTTACCAAAAACACCCAACGGCGTAAAATCAGCCGCAGACCTTATAAGCCTCGCAAACAGCGTTTATTACAAAGATTTTGATACAGCAGGAAACACGATAGCGAAATGCCTGAATGTAACTCTTGCAAAACCTATGCTCTTTGAAAGTGATAACAATAATAATTTTCAGCAATACGACCAGAGTTCAAGCAAGATGAATGTTATGGGCATATCAATGTCCACTCTGTATGTAGAGGGCTTCAAATCCAACCCAAACAGGTCAAAATGCGGTATAATCACCTTCTATCTGGGCAAGAACGATGACAAAGGTTCACCGATCGCTCAGGTAAAGTCAGCTTACAATACACTGTATAAGCAGTTTAAAGCTAAGTACGGTGAGCCGACTAATAGTATCGAAAAAGCAGAATCGGGCGGCGAAAAGAGCGATTACAGCAAGTATTATTGGGTGGAGTGGGATATCCCGTCAACGGGTAAAGTGTGGCTTTGCTGGGGAAAAGATCTGTGGACTCAGCAGGGATATAATAATTGTATCCTGTCTGTTTCTCATCCCGACCAATCAAAATAGTAAACAAAAAAACTCTCCTATCAAATTAGGAGAGTTTTGTTTATTACTGCAATTCGCCTCGGTTGAACTCCGAAAGCTCCAGCCCTTCGTTCTTTTCAAGCGCCCAGCGGATATTCCACTCGCTTGTGAAAAGCAGAAGGTAGTTGTCCTTAAAGTCCTTGACAAGCTTTGTGTCGCTTGAGAGCTTTAGAGTTTTTGGGTCAAGATCCTTGTTGTCTATCCAGCGTATATACGAGTAGGAAAGGCTTTCCTTGAGAAGATCAACGTTGTATTCGTTTTTCATTCTGTACTCAAAGACCTCCAGCTGAAGCACGCCGACAACGCCGACTATGACCTCCTCCATACCTGTATCAGGCTCGTGGAAGATCTGTATCGCACCCTCCTGCGCTATCTGTGTTGCGCCCTTTACGAACTGCTTTCTTTTTAGAGTATCCTTCTGGCGAACTCTCATAAAGTGCTCCGGGGCAAAGGTCGGTATCGGCTCAAACTCGAACTTTTTCTTGGGGTCGCAGATCGTGTCGCCGATAGCGAAAATTCCCGGGTCAAACACGCCGATGATGTCACCTGCGTATGCCTCGTCGATTATCTCTCGCTCCTGTGCCATGATCTGCTGCGGCTGCGAAAGACGCATCTTTTTGTTGCCCTGAACGTGCAGAACGTCCATTTCCTTGTCAAACTTGCCCGAGCAGACACGCAGGAAAGTTATCCTGTCACGGTGCGCCTTGTTCATATTCGCCTGAATTTTGAACACGAATGCCGAGAAGGTCGGGTCGAACGGGTCAACAATGCCCTCAGATGACATTCTCGGTGTCGGTGAGGTCGTCATTTCAAGGAAGTTTTCAAGGAAAGGCTCTACACCGAAGTTTGTCAGCGCCGAGCCGAAGAACACGGGCGAAAGCTCACCCTTGCGCACAGCGTCAATGTCAAACTCGTAGCTTGCACCGTCAAGCAGCTCGATGTCGTCTGAAAGCGTTTCGTGCAGCCACGGAGTGATAAGCTCGTCAAGCGACGGGTCGGAGAGGTCCACCTCTGTCGCAGCGACCTGATGCTTGCCGCCGTTCTCCTCAAAGGAAATGATGTGGCGCTTATCTCTGTCGTAAACGCCCTTGAATTCCTTTCCGCAGCCGATAGGCCAGTTGACAGGGTAGGTCTTTATGCCAAGCTCGTTCTCGATCTGATCGACAAGGTCAAACGGGTTTCTTGCCTCTCTGTCCATCTTGTTTATAAATGTAAATATCGGGATATGGCGCATAACACAGACCTTGAACAGCTTTCTTGTCTGCGCCTCAACGCCCTTTGATGCGTCGATCACCATTACTGCGGAGTCAGCCGCCATAAGCGTGCGGTAGGTGTCCTCTGAAAAGTCCTGGTGTCCCGGAGTGTCAAGGATATTGATGCAATAGTCCTTGTACTGAAACTGCATTACCGATGATGTGACGGAAATACCTCTTTGCTTTTCTATCTCCATCCAGTCTGAAACTGCGTGTCTGGAGTTCTTTTTGCCCTTTACCGCACCCGCCTGAGCGATAGCGCCGCCGTAGAGCAGGAATTTTTCGGTAAGTGTCGTTTTACCTGCATCAGGGTGGGAAATAATAGCGAATGTACGCCGCCTTTTGATTTCTTCTTGCAGAGTTTTCAAGCTCATTCCTCCAACTTTTTCTTTCAATTCAACATACTTTGTTATTATAACACAAATACGCCGTTTTTGCAACCAATAACAGAAATTTAAGAATTTATCCGCCTGACCTGTGAGAAATGTTGTTGTAAAATCAAACAAATATTGAATGCAAATAATATTAAATATGTCTAAAAACTAATGTTAAGTCAAGCAAATAGTTGAAAAATACAAACGACTGTGATATAATATCAATGTATAGATCTCGATCGTTTTAAAGACACCAAAAATGAGATCACGGAGGGGAAGCAGTATGGGACAAGACGGCAAAAGGATATTGAAGCTGACCGGCATTTTTCTGCTGTTGTGCGGTATCGTAACACTTATAATAGGTATAATGGCATATTCAAATGCTAACAAGACATCTGATACGCTCAACGAGATACAAAAGCTGGCAAACTCACAGCAAAGGGCAGGCAGCGGACTGACGGTATCAAGCAGAGATGCTGCATATGCGCCTATGAGAGAGTGGGTCGGCAGGGCTAAGACGTATGCTATGATAATGGTAGCTGTATCGGCGCTGCATATCATTTTCGGTATTATAGGTTTTCTTATGGCAGAAAAGACCGAAAGCGCAATGCTTCTGGTCGGCTTTGGCGGAATAATGCTTGTCGGAGCACTTGCCGTTATCATTTATCCGTTTGCGATGTATAAGAAGGAATACGATGCAGCACAGGCACTTATGGATATGGTCCTTGGATTAATACCGAAATCCTCGGGTTACGATTTCACGTTCGATCTGATATCGTTGTGGCCGTTCAAACACGTTATAACCTACTCCAGCGTACTGCTTGGCGGTATGTATATGTGGGGAGCTATGATAAACAAGGGCATGGTAAGCCCGAGCGTTGTTTCATCGTCAAAGACTCTGGGAAGCACACCTGTTGATCCGGACGCTTTCTTTGAGCAGTTCAATAAACCTCCTGTACCACCTAAGGCACCGGCTCCGCAGGGACAGCCAAGACCGCAGGGTGCACCGATGCCGCAGGGTCAGCCAAGACCGCAAGGCGCACCGATGCCTCAGGGACAGCCAAGACCACAGGGCGCACCGATGCCGCAGGGACAGCCAAGACCGCAGGGCGCACCGATGCCTCAGGGACAGCCAAGACCGCAGGGTGCACCGATGCCGCAGGGACAGCCAAGACCGCAGGGTGCTCCAATGCCTCAGGGTCAGCCAAGACCGCAGGGTGCACCGATGCCTCAGGGACAGCCAAGACCGCAGGGACAGCCAAGACCGCAGGGTGCTCCAATGCCGCAGGGTCAGCCTGCAGCAGCAAGACCTGCTGCAAATGTAAGACCTGCTCCGAATGTAAGACCGGCACCGGGAGTAAGACCTGCTCCGGGCGTGAAGCCGCCTAAGCCGGAAGATGACGAGGGACCGACATCTTCAGGCTCAATGGACGAGGTCGTACTTCCAAGCGCAGAGGATCTTGAGAGGATCCTCGGTGGAATGAGCGGACAAAAATAGTCAATAAAAAATCCCGAACCGTAAAAAGTTCGGGATTCTTTTGTTATCAGTAAAGCTTTTTGATCCACATCGACGGTGCAAGCATCATCAGAACGGGGATACATTCAAGCCTTCCCAGAAGCATATCCAGACTCAGCACATACTTTGAAAGATCTGAAAGCTCGGAGAAGTTGCACATCGGTCCGACTTTGTTAAGCCCTGGTCCGATGTTGTTGAAACAGGTCGTCACCGAGGTGAACGATGTTGTGAAATCGAGATTGTTCAGCGATATTATCAGCAGCGATGCAATGAATATCAGCAGATAGATGATGAGATAGCAGCTGACACCATGCACAGTCTCCATATTCAGCGACTTATCGTCTGATTTAACCACGTTGACCGACTTGGGGTGCATCAGCTTGCGGAGATTTCGTTTAGCTGTCCGCACAAGGATTATCACTCGTGAGACCTTGAATCCACCGCCTGTTGAACCGGCACACGCACCAATGAACATCAGCATAACAAGAATTGTTTTTGCGAACTCGGGCCATTGGTCGAAATCCGCAGTGGCAAAGCCCGTCGAGGTCATTATCGAACCGACCTGGAAGGAGGTGTACCTGAAAGCCTTTGAGAAGCTGTTGTACACGCCATAAGCCATAAGGTTTGCGATGATAAGACCGATAGATGTGGCGATTATGCCAAGGTAGACTTTAAGCTCGGAGTTTTTGAAAATGTCCGAGAAACGTTTGATAACGATGAAATAGTAGATGTTGAAATTAATGCCGAACAGTATCATAAATACTGTCACAACGCCTTCGATATAGGCTGAGTTGTAAAAGCCAAGTCCTGCGTTCTTTATGCCAAAGCCGCCGGTTCCCGCTGTTCCGAAGGTCGTGCAGATGCTGTCGTAAAGCGGCATACCGCCGACAACGAGGAAAAGGATCATTATCAGTGTCAGCACAGTGTAGATCACATAGAGTATCAGAGCTGAGGATTTTCCCTTTGGAACAAGTTTTTCAACTGTCGGTCCCGGGCATTCAGCTCTCATCAGCTGAAGACTTGAGGATTTCTTGTCTGACGGAAGTATTGCAACTGTCAGCACCAGAACGCCCATACCGCCTACCCAGTGGGTGAAGCATCTCCAGAACTGCATTCCCTTTGTAAGTGCTTCGCAGTCTGTGAGTATCGACGAGCCGGTGGTAGTAAAGCCTGAAATGCTCTCAAAGAAAGCGTTGCAGAAGTTTGGTATCTCACCGCTGATGTAAAACGGCAGCGCACCGAAGAAGGATATTACCAGCCAGCCCATTGCGGCAATCGCAACACCGTCACGGAAGTTCATATCCGCATTCTTGCTCCTTGTCAGCAGAAGGATCGGTATTTGCAGCGCTGCTATACAGGCTGCAACGATCAAAAACACCTTTACCGTATCAGCTTCGTGGTAGTAAAGGGCTACCGCTGTGGGCAGGAGCATCATCGCTGCTTCCAGAAGAGCTATCTGTGCAAGCGAGTGAAGTACGATCTTTTTGTTCAATGAAAACTATCTCCTATTCAAGAATATCTCTGAGTTCCGAAAAACGCTGATCCTTGGTAACTATTATGACCGAGTCGTCAAGCTCCATCGTATCACTTCCGTTGGGGATAATGACCTGGCGTTTTCTGATTATCGCACAGATCAGGATATTCTTTTTGATCCTGATATCCTTCAGCGGGATACCTGTAAGGTGTGGGATAGGATCCTTGATGTTGAATTCTATTGCCTCGACCTTGTTGCCGATAATGTGATAAAGCGACTCTATACGGCTTTCTGAGGAAACGTTCTCAAGCGATCTGACGTAACTGAGTATAGTTCCTGTTGTGAGAAGCTTTGGTGTAACGATGCTGTCAAGTCCCAGCATCTTCGCCATATCAACATATGAGGATCTGTTTATTTTGGTCACTGTCTTTGCCTTGGAGTTGTTCTTTGCATACAGTGACATTATTATGTTTTCCTCGTCCAGTCCCGAAAGGCTCACAAAAGCGTCAACTTCCTTGATGCCCTCGTCCAGAAGCAGCTCCTGATCGGTACCGTCGCCGTGGATTATTGTTGCCTTGGGCACCTCATCGCAAAGCTCGGTACACCGGTTGTAGTCCTTTTCGATCACCTTCACCCTCATACCCATTGAGGAGAGTATCTTTGCAAGGTAAAAGCCGATCTTTCCGCCGCCAACGATTATTACCGAACGTATCCTGTTCTTGACCAGACCGTTCTCACGGAAAAATCTTTCAATATCCGAATGAGAGGCGGCAATATTGATCCTGTCGTCCTTATGCAGCACAAAATCACCGCTTGGGATAAAAACGCCCGATTCACGCTGAACGGCACAGATAAGGAACTTGATTTTCAGTCTTTTGTATATCTCAGCAAGTGTCAGCCCGATAAGCGGTGAGCCTTCGGAGATCCTTAATTCGACCATTTCGACTCTGCCCTTACCGAAAACTTCAAGCTTTGCAGCGGTAGGGAACACCAGTCCGTTGGCGATCTCCCGTGCCGTGGTAAGCTCGGGGTTGATTATAAGAGCAAGTCCGAGATTATTTTTGATTATGTCCAGCTGGTCATAATATTCAGGGTTTCTGATACGGCATATAGTCTTTTTTGCACCCAGCTGTCTTGCCAGCATACAGCACACCATATTCAGCTCATCGTGAGCTGTGGTGGCAATGAGCAGATCTGCGCCCTTTACGCCTGCCTGGAGCTGAACATCGGCAGTTGCGCCATTGCCCTCAATGCACATTATATCCTGTGAATTGAGCAGCTTTTTGACTGCCTCGGGATTGCTGTCAACGGCTATGACGTCATGACCTTCCTCGACAAGCTGTTCTGAAAGGGTACCGCCTATTTTACCTGAACCGATCACTACAAATCTCATTAGCGTGATATGCTTGCAGCGACAAGCATTGCCTCCTTATCATAATAATAAACACACATTAAATTATATCACCGCTGCAGCGACTTGTCAATATTGAACAGTTTACAAAGAAACTGCACCAAAAGGGGAGTTTTTTGTAATCAAGATAGAAAAAGCGTAAAAACCCGGTCACTGTATATGTATATAGGTCTTCGGGCGGATATATACGCTTCGGAAGATCGACGATCAAAGACATTTTTTCGTTGAAGCAAAAATGCGGCACCGGGAGAATTCCCGATACCGCATCAGATATATTCAAAAAATTATGGCTTTTACCTATCCGGCAATTACTCAGCTGCCTGCTCCTGTGCAGCGTCGCCCTGCTGAGCATCGGTCTGCTGAGCATCACCCTGCTGTGCATCACCCTGCTGAGCATCGCCCTGCTGAGCATCACCCTGCTGTGCATCACCATTAGCTGCAGGTGGTGTGAATGAAGGATCCTTTGTCATTATCAGCTGGCTGCTCTCGTCAATTTTCATATACAGCTTGTCGCCGTCAATAGTAATAACGGATGTGTCGCCGTCGTTTTCCTTTATTGTAATTGTGTTGCCTTCAATAGTGTATGTGCCGGTAGTGCTCTTGCCCTCGGAATATCCATTGCAAGTGCCGTCCTCGTTGAATACAGTTGTGGCCTTCATAGACTCAACAGTTGATCCGTTAGCTTCTGCGAGCTGTTCCAACGTAAGCTCAGTGCCGTCAGCCGTCTTTTTGCCGCCGGAAACTGTCCATGCACCTACAACTGAAGCTGCCTCTGTAGCTGAGCTGTCTGCTGCTGAGCTGTCTGCTGCTGAGCTGTCTGCTGCTGAGCTGTCTGCTGCGGAGCTGTCAGCTGCTGAAGAATCAGCCTTGCTGCTGGAGCTTGTCTTAGATGAAGAATCAGCCTTGCTGCTTGAGCTGTCGCCGCAAGCTGCAAATGACATTACCATTGTTACTGCTAAAATTGCTGCAAGAATCTTTTTCATAGTGTTTCTTTCCTTTCATCATCGCTCGGAAAGCCGTATTTGCGTTCTTCCCGACTTTGTTGACCGTTTTGATCTTCTGATCGTATGTGAGTATAGCATATATTATAAAGTAATGTCAAGGCTATTTGGACAATTTTGTAGGATTGACTTAAAAATATGTTAATTTAAAAATCTAATTGTGCATTTATCACCTATAACTCACACTTTTTTAGTGCACTTTACCAATACAACTTGTTGATAACTTGTTGATAACTTGTTGAAAAAGCGGCACCGGGAAAGCTGCCGATACCGCCTTAGTTATTATTCCTTCGACTTTGCCTTGGCTTTCTTTGCTGCGAAATAGCTCCAGCAGATACCCATTGTCAGCCAGAAATACGGTGACGAATAGTTTGAGCCGCTGTTGAAGAACGCTTGCACGAGATATCCGACGACTGCGCACATCAGTCCGACAGCCACCCAGCTTGTCTGTTCATCATTTTGGAAATGCTGTTTGAGTGCACGGATAAGCTTAGCCAGCGTCACGAGCAGGAAGCCGATATAAAGAGCCATACAGATGATACCTCTTTGCATACCGACATCGAGATACTCGTTGTAGCTTCTGTCCGTTGAGCAGCCGCCCGCATACAGTTCATACCAGTTATCCGGTCCGACACCCGTGAGCAGGTTGTGTTCAAGGATATAGCCGCCGTCGTTCCACAGATACGGATAGATCCATTTTTCCTTGTTCTGGCGGGGAAGTCCCATGGACATACGGTAGAATGTATCGGTGTAGATTATCTGCTCGTCCTTTGATTCCACAGCGTCTGAAACGATGACTCCGGCAACGCCTGCACTCAGGACAATGACCGTACAAAGCGAGATTATCAGCGGAGCTTTCTGCTTTTTAGCGCCTGCCTTGACAGCAGAAACAACGAGCAGAGTTACGCTCGCAGCGCTGATCCCGATTATACCCACGATAGTTTTGGTCAGCACCGCAGCAGCCGTGCAGGCAACAGCGGAAACGCCGTAGAAAAGCTTTTTCTTGCCTGATTTTTCAAAAGCCAGACCTGCAGCTGCAAGACCGAATATGATAGTCATAACAGCAGCCATAGCGAACGGTGTAACAAGAAATCCTGTTGCAGCGTAACTTTTTTCAAACACGCCCTCGTTGGTCGTGAACTCGCCGTCAGTTGCAGTCGAGCCGAATCTTACGAACAGGTCCTTGAACTTGTTGGGGATAATATTGTACATTGCCGGGATAGCCTGAAGAATGCCGACTACTGCGTTGAACAGACCGACAGCGATAACGAAATCGGTAAACCTTTTTCTCCAGCCGTCGTCGGTCAGAGCCATGCCGCCTGCGAAAAATCCCCAGTAGGCGAGGATAGTGAGCAGACCCTCATTCCTGTCGAGGTATCCCAGAAACGCTGTGCTTATTGCGCCCGATGCGAACATCGACCAGGCTGAAACTGCAATAATGAACACAGGTATCAGCAGTGCTCTGTTATCCTTGAGCACGATCTCTTTTTTCATTCTTCCCACGAGAAAGAACCAGAAGCCTATCAGACCCACGCCGATAACGAGGATACCGATATAGTCTGCAAACAGGTCGTCGCTGTAATGCCTGATACCGTCCTCGGCATAATTGAATTCATGCGAGGCGATATAATACGGGATATTGACTGCCAGCAGCACAGCTATGGCTATGATGCTGTAAAGTCCGCAAAGCTTGTGAGTTCCCTGCGGAGTCATATTCAGGATAAAATCCGATTTTTCCGTAGTTCCGAAGAGATGTTTTCTCTCCTCGATCTTACGCTCTGCCATATAACAGACCCCCAATTTAGTTTTTTCGTCTGAGTTTTCAGCAAAACTGTCTTGTTTATTTTTGCAGCGCTTTGCTATTAAGCCATACACAAAAATATGTATCTTTTAATTAATGCTAAAAAAGCGGACAAAAGAATTTGTCCGCCTTTGTTTTTTACTTTGCATACTCTACTACTCTGCTCTCACGAATAAGATTTACCTTTATCTGTCCCGGATAATCCATTTCGTCTTCGATACGCTTAGCTATCTCACGAGCGACCAGTACCATTTTTTCATCATTGATCTTTTCAGGCTGGATCATTATTCTGACTTCTCTGCCCGCCTGAATTGCAAAGGATTTTTCTACGCCGTCATAAGAGGTGCAGATCTCCTCAAGCTTCTGAAGTCGTTTGATATAGTTTTCATAATTTTCACTTCTTGCACCCGGTCTTGCTGCGGATATTGCGTCAGCAGCCTGTACAAGTGCCGCAACCACAGTGCGTGTTTCAACATCGCCGTGGTGAGCTTCAATAGCGTGTATTACATCTGCGTTTTCTTTGTACTTTTTACATACATCTACGCCGATCTGAACGTGAGATCCTTCGATCTCATAGCTCAGAGCTTTTCCTATATCATGAAGCAATCCTGCTCTCCTTGCAAGGTTTGCATCTACACCAAGCTCGCTTGCCATCATTCCCGCAAGGTGCGCTACCTCGATGGAATGGTTGAGGACGTTTTGTCTGTAGCTCGTTCTGAACCTCAGACGTCCCAGCAGCTTGACAAGCTCATGGTTAAGACCGTGAACATTTGTCTCAAGAACAGCCCTTTCACCCTCCTGCTTGATCTTCAGCTCGACCTCACGTCTTGCCTTATCGACCATTTCTTCAATTCTTGTCGGGTGTATACGTCCGTCCTGTATAAGCTTTTCAAGTGCGATCCTTGCGATCTCTCTTCTAACCTGATCAAAGCATGAGATCGTGATTGCTTCAGGAGTGTCGTCGATTATAAGGTCTACGCCTGTAAGGGTCTCGATCGTTCTGATGTTTCTGCCCTCACGTCCGATGATCCTTCCCTTCATATCGTCATTTGGAAGGGGAACCACCGATACGGCAGTTTCTGATACCTGTTCTGCCGCACATCTTGCAATGGCAAGCGATACATACTGCCTTGCCTTTGCGTCACATTCTTCCTTGACTTGAGTTTCATAGTTAGTCACACGAACTGCCTTTTCGTGTACCAGATCTTCATCAAGCTTTGAAAGGAGATATTCCTTCGCCTGATCGACAGTGAACTGAGAGATCTTTTCCAGCATATCAAGCTGCGATTTCTTGATCCTGTCAGCCTCTGCCATTTTCTCATCGGCTGATTTCAACTTGCCCTGGAGTGTTTCTTCTTTCTTTTCGAGATTGTCCAGCTTCTTATCAATGGATTCTTCCTTCTGCTGGATCCTGCGTTCCTGTCTTGAAACCTCGATCCTTCTTTCTTTGAGCTCTTTTTCTGTTTCCTGGCGGGATTTATGTATCTCGTCCTTTGCTTCCACCAAAGCTTCCTTTTTCAGAGTTTCCGCAGTCTTCTTAGCATCATCCACTATCCTTTCTGCCTCCTTCTCAGCAGAACCGACAGCAGCCTCAGCTGTTTTCTTACGGTAACTTATGCCCTGTTTAAAGCAAATAACTCCACTTATCCCGGCACCAAGAACAAGAGCAACTACACATAACAAGATAACGATTCCTGTACTCATTGTATAGTTTTTCCTCCTTCTTGAAGTATGATGTGAATATCAGTGTATATTCGATGAATATATGCATGATACCCGCATCACCATATTAAATTGTAAAGATACAAGTCAGCAAAATCATTTTATATAAAAAAGGCAAGTCACACCTACCCAATTTAAAAAATTATAATGCATAGTAATATTGTAATACAAAATCACCTAATTGTCAAGGCATTTTTTGTCTGAACGCACGAAAAAATAAAATATTTTTTCAGTTTCCTTGACACGAGCGTGCAATAGTGATAAAATAGTTGTGGTAAATAATCAAAGTGTTGACCAAGGAAGCCGGGATGAATAAAGAGCTTTCAGAGAGTTCTCCGAATGGTGTGAAGGGGGACAGCTCCGTCATCGAGGATACCGCCTTGCGAGCGTGCATTAATCTGCAACGTCTGACCAGCGTTAGAGGGTCACGAGGGAGAGTTAGCGAGGATAATTCTCTGAAACACGGGTGGAACCACGCAATTACAGCGTCCTGCGAACATATCGCAGGACTTTTTTGTTTTTTAGAATTTTTAGAAATAAGAGGTAAGAAAAAACTCTTACCGCAAAATCATCTGTCTTAATTCTGACATCTGCAAGGAGGTGTGAGCATTGGGTGCGAACAATATGGGATCTAACCGAACTTACGGCGTTGAAAAGACAGCGGATCAGAGCAGGACTTACTACTTTGACCCAAGGGTGCTGAGGCGGCGAAAGAGGCTTGCTGCGGTATTTTTCACACTTGCAATGCTCAGTCACTGTGTGTCTTTCCTGCTGGTGTACCTTGCGCTCACGCAGAACATTTCCTACTATCTTGGCGTTATGATATTCCTGCCGGTGTGGATAGTGGGCTACTGGTTCGGGACGTTTTTCTCTCAGGTGCTTGAAATGAAGCTTCCCGACGGTTCAAAAAAATGCATAATCAGCTATAAAACGAAAAAGATACTCAATAACATCGTGTTTTATATGGGTATCCTGCTCGTGGCAGTCTGGGCATATTTCTATATCACACATATCCTTATGGTCGAGAAGAACACGCAGCTGACCTCAAATTAGAGTCAAGAGGCGTTAAGTACTCTCTTATAGCTGACTAAACAAATCTTTAGTAACCAAACAACGTGAAAGTATAAATGGAGGTATAAAAATGATAAAACTTACTTTAAAAGACGGCTCGGTCCGTGAGATCGAAAAGGCAATGCCCGCAAGCGAAATAATCAAGGATATCGGAATGGGACTTTACAAGGCTGCCTGCTGCGTAAAGCTCGATGGAGAGGTCTTTGATATGAGAACGGTCGTTGACCACGACTGTGAATTTGAGGTAATGACATTTGACTCCAAGGCGGGTAAAGAGACCTTCTGGCACACCGCCTCTCACCTTATGGCTCAGGCAGTCAAGAACCTTTACCCCGATGCAAAGCTTGCAAGAGGTCCTGCTACGGATTCGGGCTATTATTACGATTTTGGCGTGCAAAAGCCGTTCACACAGGCTGACCTTGACAAGATAGAGGCTGAGATGAAAAAGCTTGCAAAGCAGGGCTTTGAGCTTGAACGCTTTGAGCTGCCTGTGGACGAGGCTGTAAAGCTGATGCAGGACAGAAATGAGGACTATAAAGTCGAGCTTATCCATAAGCACGATGACAGGGGCGAAAAGCTCAGCTTCTACAAGCAGGGAGATTTCGTCGATCTGTGCGCAGGTCCGCATATCATGAACGTTTCGGCGATCAAGGCTACAAAGCTTCTCTCCTGCACGGGCGCATACTGGGGCGATGCTTCGGAAAACAAGCAGCTTTGCAGAGTCTACGGCGTGTCCTTCCCGAAGGCTTCTATGCTTGATGAGCACCTGAAAATGCTTGAGGAAGCAAAGCTTCGTGACCACAACAAGCTCGGACGTGAGCTTGAATACTTTACAACTGTCGATTATATCGGACAGGGTCTGCCGATACTTCTGCCAAAGGGTGCAAGAGTTGTCCAGCTGCTTCAGAGATGGGTAGAGGACGTTGAGCAGGCAAGAGGCTGTCAGCTCACAAAGACTCCGTACTTTGCAAAAAGAGACCTTTACAAGATCTCGGGACACTGGGATCATTACCGTGACGGTATGTTCATTATGGGTGATCCGGACGATGAGGAAAAAGAGTGCTTTGCACTGCGTCCGATGACCTGTCCGTTCCAGTATCAGGTGTTCCTCAACAGGCAGCGTTCATACCGTGATCTGCCGATGAGACTGACAGAGACATCTACGCTTTTCAGAAACGAGGACTCGGGCGAAATGCACGGCCTTATCAGAGTTCGTCAGTTCACGATCTCAGAGGGACATTTCATCATCAGACCCGACCAGCTTGAGCAGGAGTTCAAGTTCTGCCTTGACCTTGCAAAATACTTCCTTGATACGGTCGGACTGCTTGGTGACTGCACGTTCAGATTCTCACAGTGGGATCCGGCTAACCCCAAGAATAAGTATGAGGGCACTGCTGAGCAGTGGGAGTACGCTCAGGCTGCAATGAAGACTATCCTTGACGACCTCGGCCTTGAATATGAGGTCGGCATCGACGAGGCTGCGTTCTACGGTCCTAAGCTGGATATCCAGTATAAGAACGTTTACGGCAAGGAGGATACGCTTGTCACGATCCAGATAGATATGCTGCTGGCTGAAAGGTTCGGTATGTACTATATCGACAAGGACGGTCAGAAAAAGCTGCCTTACATCATTCACAGAACATCACTTGGCTGCTTTGAGAGAACACTTGCTTATATGATCGAGCACTTTAACGGTGTAATGCCGCTGTGGCTCGCTCCGGAGCAGGTAAGACTGCTGCCGATCGGCGAGGCTCACGTCGAATACGCTCGCAAGCTTGCTGAGAAGATGACTGCAAGGGGAATGAGAGTTACGATAGATGAAGACGATATCAATATCGGAACGAAGATAAAGAAATCCCGCCTTGAAAGGATCCCGTATATGTTCATAATCGGAGATAAGGAAGTCCAGAGCAATACGCTGTCCGTCCGTTCAAGAAAGACAGGCGAGCAAAGCGGCGTTGCAGCTGATGATATGCTTGCAAAGCTTTACGAGGAGATCGACACAAAGGCAAAATGATATGATCTGTGATCGAGGGGACCCTTCAGATGATGGTCCCCTCAAAAACTATATGATCTGTAAGTCGTTAGCAGCTGTCGGCTATTGTTTTATGCATTTTAACATTTTGTATCTTGACAAATCTCACAGTTTGTTTCATAATATTAGTTAGAATTTGTATTTTTTGCGGACGGAATGAGGGTGAAGTGTAATGATAGATGTTTGTCTTGCAGGCACCGGCGGTATGATGCCGCTGCCAAACAGGTGGCTGACAAGCTTCTGGATAGAATACAACGGAAAAGCAGCGCTCGTCGATTGCGGCGAGGGTACACAGATAGCGGTCACTAAGTACGGCTGTAAGCTTAGCAAGCTCGATGCTATCTTTATCACTCATTTCCATGCCGATCACATTTCGGGCCTGTCCGGGCTGCTGCTTTCTATCGGAAATACCGGAAAGACCGGACTTTTGACGATCTATGGCTGCAACGGTCTTGCAAGGATAATCAAGAATCTTTGCTGTATCTGTCCTCTGCTTCCATACGGCATCGACATCGTTGAGCTTGACAGCAGGCAGTACAATCGTATCCAGTGGAACGATATGACAGTTTCAACTATCCCGCTGCGTCACGGTATCCCGTGTATGGGGTATTCGTTCAAGCTTGACAGAAAGCCCGTGTTCAATCCGCAGAAGGCTGAGGCTCTGGGCGTCGATGTGAAATACTGGAGACAGCTCCACAGCGGTGAGAATGTTATCGTAAACGGAAAAGAGATAACTACCGATATGGTCACCGACGAGGCTAGAAAACCGATAAAGATAACGTATATGACCGATACTATTGCATTTGACGCTATGGCTGATTTTGCGAAGGATTCCGATCTTTTGGTGTGCGAGGGTATGTACGGCGACGACGAGATGATGGACAAGGTGCGTGAAAAGGGGCATATGGTGTTCTCTCAAAGTGCTGATATTGCATCACGTTCAGGCTCAAAGGAGCTTTGGCTGACCCATTACAGCCCTGCAATGCCCGAACCGAGAATATACGAAAAGAAATTGAGATCGCTGTTCAAAAATGCTGTTATAAGCAAGGACGGTCAGAAAAGATCACTCGGATAGATCCGGGAAGAGCTTATGTAAGAAATTAAAACGGAGAAGTCAGTTCCGACCTCTCCGTTTTTTTGTATCTGTTATAGACATTTGTGCTTATTTTGAGCTATTGAGCAAATGTCAGCAGGCATATCTCCCGTGGCGTTTGTGCGTAGACCTTTGCGCCGTGCCCGCAGAGAAATTCCTCCGAACGAAATCCCCAAAGAACGCTGATACAGTCAAGCCCTGAGTTTGCTGCGGTCTGGATATCTACATCTGAATCGCCTATGTAGACACACTCCTGCGGCTTTGAACCCAAAGCGTCCATGGCAGATATGACCGTGTCAGGCGCAGGCTTTTTGCGTACCCCCTCTTTTTCGCCGATACATATATCAATAAGCCCGCCGAAATAATCCTTGCAAAGCTCCCTCACGGCAAAATCAGCCTTGTTGGAAACAACTGCGATCTTTTTGCCGCATTTGCGCAGCGTTTTGAGCATATCAATGATCCCGTCATATGGCTTGGTGTTGTCACTGCAATGCTGCTTGTAATGAACTTTGAAGGTCTCGAAGGCTTTGGCGAAGTCCTCTTGCGAAACGTCATCTGCAAGGGCACGCTGCATCAGCTTTTTTATCCCGTTGCCGACAAAGCTGCAAACCTGCTCTCTTGTGTGCGGCTCAAAGCCAAGGCTCTGTACTGCAAAGTTGGTACTGTTGGTGAGGTCTGTGAGCGTGTCAAGAAGCGTTCCGTCAAGATCAAAAATATAGGTAGAGTACGCCTTTGCATCAAACAGTACAGGCTGAAAATCCTTGCTTCTGCGGCTGTCCATGATCCTGTCAAAACCACTCTTGTCAAACTCGGGTTTTCCGCTGAACATTATCTCGTAGGTCACGCCTTCATAGCGTATGTACCTGTTTGTGTGGCGAAACCCCGCACGCAGATAGAACTCCTCGCGCCGCTTGCGCTGAGCATAATTTTCAGCGGAGCAGTCCAGCACTTCTATTTCCAGTACGATCTGTTTGTCCGGGTAAAGCTTACAGATCCGCTTTATCGTCTCGCTGCCAAGACCCCTGCCACGCAAAGCCTTGTCTATTGCAAAATAGCATACATACGCCGTGTTGTCACCGTTGCACATAATGAACATTCCTGCCGTCTTGTTTTCATGCATCACTGCGTATACGTCAAGTATTCCATCGTCGGCAAGCTTCATGATCATGTCAAGCCCGAAACGTTCCTGCGGCGGAAAAGCCTCGGTATAGATCTCATCTATCTTTTTCAGCCGTTCATCACCGCTGAATATCTTTACAAGCTCCAAAAATATCACTCTCTCTATTGTTTATAATAATATGATACCACCACTTTGATTTTCTGTCAACCGTTGACTTGACATATCGTTTGTGGTATACTGAACGTGAAAGGGGAGATCTTATGGAGCTTATCATCGGTGCGGCTGCCGTGCTGGGACTGATGTTCCTGCTTGGCGTTGAGATAGGCACGATCGCAGCTGTGGTGCAGATAGTTCTGAATGCGTTCACATTTCTGACGCTGCTGTTTTTCCTCTTTTGTGTGTTCGTTCTGCTTCGCTCAAAAAAATACGGCGCCGAGTTTGCCGGACTTGAAGCAAGGCAGAAGGAAAAGAGTGATGAGAACAAGAGCGATCAGACTGAAAATAAGCAAGGCATTAAATTTGCTCAGTATATCGTTGACGGGAATAAGCTCTCAAACTGGTTCCCGGCTGAAGCGATAATGACAGGCAGGATATATTCACAAGGTCAGTGCACAGTGAGGATCTCAAAGCTCGGCAGCAAGCAGCTCGTTTTTGACCGCCACAGCGTTGTGATCGTTGTTGCCGGCACTGTGCTTATGGGGCTGTGCAATGCCGGATTTTTAGTCTATTGGCTGCTCATGCTGAAAGCCTGATATTATGAATAAAGGGGAAGCTCTTTTCTCAAAGAGTTTCCCCGGTTTTATTATCTCAGTCCGAATTTTTCGTTTATCAGATGTATCCTGCCGGTTGCAAGCGTTATCGGAAGGTCGATAAGACGCTGATTTTCCGAGCCTCTGAAAGATAGCGAGATGTTCTTTTTTTCTTCTACGAACTCGCCGTCAACAAGCACGTCGATGTACGATAAAAGCTCGTCTGTCACCTCACATCTTGCACGGCTTTCTTTGAGAAGCTCCTCGTCAAGCAGATATCCCGTGTAGCACCAGATGTTCTTGTCGGGATAGCGCAGCTTGCATTGCTTGACAAGCGGCAGGATCCCACGCTGATTGTCAGGCTCCATCGGTTCTCCGCCAAGCAGAGTAAGTCCGTCAATGTATGAAGGCGCAAGCATATCTATAATGTCCTTCATCACCTGCTCTGTGAACGGTTTTCCGTAGTTGAAATCCCATGTCATCGGGTTGAAACAGCCTTTGCAGTGATGTGTGCAGCCCGAAACGAACAGGCTCACCCGCACCCCCAGACCGTTAGCAATATCATAGTTTTTTATCTCACCGTAGTTCATAGTTGTCCACCTCGTTCCTTAATATAGACAAAAGGGCTTATCACCCGAGAGAATACAGGGATACGCTATTGTTTGTGACACAGTGGTTGGGGATTTCTTCTGAGGGGAGTTTGAGGGGAACTCTTCTCTGAAAGAGTTCCCCTCAATTATCCTGTCACAAATGCATAACTCTATCCCGAATTTCCTGTGTTCTGCCCTGATTCCAGAACTGTGTACCGATATAGCCGCAGGTACGTCTTGCGACATTCATCTTCGACTGGTCACGGTTATGGCACTTTGGACATTCCCAAACGAGCTTTCCGTCGTCGTTGACTATCTGTATCTCTCCGTCGTAGCCGCAGACCTGACAGTAATCGCTCTTGGTGTTCAGCTCAGCGTACATTATATTGTCGTAGATAAACCTGATGACTTTGAGCACCGCAGGGATATTGTTCTGCATATTCGGCACCTCAACGTAGCTGATAGCGCCTCCCGGTGAAAGATGCTGGAACTTGGACTCGAATTTGAGCTTGGTGAACGCATCTATCTTCTCGGTAACGTGAACGTGATAGCTGTTGGTGATATAGTTTTTGTCAGTAATGCCTTCGATCTTGCCAAAACGCTTTTGCAGGCACTTTGCGAACTTGTAGGTCGTGCTTTCCAGCGGTGTGCCGTAAATAGAGAAATCTATGTTCTCCTTTGCCTTCCAGCGCTTGCAGGCATCATTCATGTACTGCATGATCTCAAGCGCAAACGGCTCGGCTTCGGGATCGGTGTGGCTCTTGCCGGTCATATACTTCACACATTCGTAAAGTCCCGCATAACCAAGTGATATAGTCGAATAGCCGCCGTAAAGCAGCTTGTCGATAGTTTCGCCCTTTTTGAGCCTTGCCAGTGCACCGTATTGCCACAGTATCGGTGCAGCATCTGACAGAGTGCCCTTGAGCCTGTTGTGACGCTCCATCAGCGCACGGTAGCAAAGATCCAGCCGCTCGTCAAATATCTGCCAGAACCTGCTCTTATCCTTGCCGGAGGAAAGTGCGATGTCCACAAGATTGAGCGTAACAACGCCCTGGTTGAATCTGCCGTAGTATTTCGGCTTGCCGTTCTCGTCAACGTAAGGTGTCAGGAAGCTGCGGCAGCCCATGCAGGTGTAGCAGTGTCCCTCACCGTTTTTATCCACCTTCAGTTCAAGCATCTTTTTCTCACTTATGTAATCAGGCACCATTCTCTTAGCGGTGCACTTCGCAGCAAGCTCGGTAAGATAGTAGTATGGCGTGCCCGGGTCGATGTTGTCCTCTTCAAGCACATAAATGAGCTTAGGGAAAGCAGGTGTTATCCACACACCGTCCTCGTTTTTAACGCCAAGTATACGCTGCTTGAGCACTTCCTCGATTATCATTGCAAGATCAGCTTTTTCCTGCTCGCTGCGTGCCTCGTTGAGGTACATAAATACTGTTACGAACGGAGCCTGTCCGTTGGTGGTCAGCAGCGTTACGACCTGATACTGTATCGTCTGAACGCCCCTTGTTATCTCATCACGCAGTCGTTTCTCAGTCACATCGTCGATCTTGTCCGGATCAGCCTCAACGCCAAGTGCCCTGACCTCCTCGATAAGCTCTTTTTTGATCTTCTCACGGCTTATCTGCACAAACGGTGCAAGGTGTGTAAGGCTGATGCTCTGTCCGCCGTACTGATTGCTGGCTACCTGTGCGATTATCTGTGTTGCGATATTGCAGGCAGTGGAGAAGCTGTGAGGCTTTTCTATCAGAGTGTCGCTGATGACAGTTCCGTTTTGCAGCATATCTTCAAGGTTCACAAGGTCACAGTTGTGCATATGCTGTGCAAAATAATCACTGTCATGAAAATGGATAATTCCCTTTTTATGCGCCTCAACAATGTCCGCCGGAAGCAGTATACGATTGGTTATGTCACGGCTGACCTCACCTGCCATATAGTCACGCTGTACACTGTTGACAGTCGGGTTCTTGTTTGAGTTTTCCTGCTTGACCTCCTCGTTGTTGCACTCGATGAGGGTAAGTATCTTGTTGTCGGTCGTGTTAGATCTTCTGACAAGATAACGTGTGTAGCGGTATTTTACATAACGCCTTGCAAGATCAAAAGCTCCCTTGGACATGATCTGGTTCTCGACCATATCCTGTATCTCCTCGACCGAAACAGCCCTTCCCATTTTGTTGCACTTGTACTCAACATACTCGGCAATATCCTTGATCTGCTCGGGAGTAAGGTCGTTTTTGTGATCTGCCTCGTTGGCTTTTGAAATTGCATTTACGATCTTTGAGATGTCAAATATCTCTTCCGAACCGTTTCTTTTGATTATCTTCATAGGTCTTCTCCTCATTATAATTTTTTCTCAAAGTATAGTCAGGTTCTCTCTATATCTGTTTTTATCAAAGCACAACATATTGTGGTCTATCTGTGTTTCAAGCACATTATTATGTACTTTTGCCACATTCTCTTTAAGTGTGCAAAAATAAGTTTACTATACTTTTATCAAAAAGTCTGTTGCATTTGCAACAAATTCGTGGTATAATACAATATATAGTACATAACTTTGTAACAATGCACAAATTGGAGTGTGATTTTCTATGAAAACGCTATATCCGTTAAGCTCGTTTAACAAAACAGAGCTTGATGATTTTGAAAGCTGCTTCCACCCGATACAAAAGACGTTCAGCAGGGGAGAGATAATAATGCGGCTTGACGAGGACAACGGCTATGTCGGGTTGCTGCGTTCAGGCACTGCGCACCTTGTAACGACCACGTTTGACGGAACAAAAACGATAATCGACTATTTTGAACCCGGAAACATTTTTGGTAAACGCTTTTCACCCTGCACACAGGTCGATCCGTATCTTGTAATGGCAAAGACCAGATGTACCGTACAGCTTGTTGATTACGACAGGGTGATAACCTGCTGTGAAAAATGCTGCAAAAAGCATATCAGGCTGATAGATTCAATGATCCTGACGATGGCAAGACGTGCCCAGCTGCACGTCGAGGTGCTGGGTAAACGCAGTATCAGAGGCAAGCTGATGTCGTTTTTTTATCATATCTCACGTTCACGGGGCAGCGCAAGTTTTGTTCTGCCGCTATCGCTGTCTGATCTTGCGGACTATATTTCAGCGGATCGCAGCGCAATGATGCGAGAGCTTAAAAAGCTGAACAGCGAGAAAATAATAGTCTCCCATTCAAATAAAGTGACGATCCTTAAAGACATAAATGTATAAATCAGAATTTGCCGTAGTACATTCGGTGAGTAATCGGGCTGGAACTCTTTGGAAAGAGTTCCCCACGAGCCCCCCTCAGAAACTTTTTAATGATTTTTCGCCATTGGGGTCTACGACCCCAATAACGAAAAATGACTAAGGGTTTTAAGAGAGTTCAGAAAGAA
>CADAHS010000027.1 GCA_902787825.1 uncultured Ruminococcus sp.
ACTAACAAAATGAAAGCCCGGAGCGGCACAAAGGCGGTTGTCATCTCATACTGATATGCGACGGACACGCGCGCCGCAGCGGCGGCAAATTCTGATTTGATTTAGCAACAATTCTGAAAGTACGCAATGGGGAAGCTGAGAGAGGCTTCTCCATTTTTTAGACGCATTTACAGCAAAGACCCTTTTGTTAGAATTAATGAATATTTAACAGACTCATCTGCGATATGTGATATACTATATAATAGTATCTAAAGGAAAGGAGAGGTCGTATATGCATACGCACGGTAAAAAGCATAAAAAGTCCGGCACACGCCACTATGGCGTTTTTGTTCTGCTGTTGACGCTGCTGACACTTGCGGTCGCATTTGTGCTGCTGACACTGAAAGTTCAGCACGATTCGGACACGCCGTTCACAGTGCATATCAATACCTCTGAGGGTCAGAAGTCCAACGATTATATTGTCAACACGATCATTTCAAAGTACTGGATCAACGACGAAGGCAAGGACTATCAGACCTATGGCGCACAGTATGACTGTACGATACGCAACAACTCGGATTATGATATAACTGACTGGAAGATCGTTATTGATGTCCCCACAAAGGACGAGATAAAGATCGACAGCTACTGGAACGGCCTTTATGAATTCAAGGACGGAAAGATAATCTTTACGGCGGGGGAGAAGGTAGACCCTATCCGCAAAGGGCTTGATGCTTCCTTTGGTGCGATCATTATTTCCAAGGGCATGATGAAATTTGAGGAATACGAGCTGACAGGGTGCACAGACAAGCCGATCACGCAATACTACACGTTCTGGGGCATACTGGTGCTGTTCATCGTCTGGTGTACATCGGTCGTGGCGTACATTTTTTACAGGCTTCGTGAAAGACGCTTTGATCAGTACAGAAAGGACATGGACGACCTTATCTCGCAGTCGATGAACACGTTTGCTAATCTTATCGACGCTAAGGATCCGTACACGAGGGGACACTCAACGAGAGTGTCGTTCTACACGCAGAGGATCGCAGAGGCTATGGGACTTCACGAAAGCGAGATCAAAAATCTCGGGTATATAGCGCTTATGCACGACTGCGGAAAGATCGGTATTCCGGATGATATACTTACAAAGCCGGCCAAGCTGACCGATGAGGAATACAAGACGATGCAGGGTCACACGACATACGGCGGCGAGGCATTGAAGGACTTTACTGCGATAAACGGTATTGTTGAGGGTGCTTTGTATCACCACGAAAGATACGACGGAAAGGGGTATCCGCAGAAGCTGAAGGGCGACGAGATACCGCTGTACGCAAGGATAATCTGCGTTGCCGATTCGCTTGACGCTATGAACAGCGACAGATGCTATCGTCCTCACCTCTCACCGGAGTTTATCAAAAAAGAGCTTAAAGGCAATTCCGGTACTCAGTTTGATCCCGAGATCGTTGAGATAGCGCTTGAACTGATCGAGGACGGCGTTATCAAGCTTGGCACAGACAAGGATAAAAAATAATACACAGACATAAAAAAACCGACTGTTTCACGCAGCCGGTTTTTTGTTGCTATCCTAATAAAAATAGCCGGTCGTAAAACGAGCCGGCATTGATGAAGGAAAAATCTTATTTTTTTAAAGCTATATCTTTTATCTGTTTTGCCATCAGCGCAGGAGAGAGCGAACCATCGAGCGTATACTGCGAGTGCGCCTGATAAAGCGGTCTGCGCTGTTCAAAGCGTTCTTTCAGCTGCTGCTTTGTAGAATTATATGCTATGGGTCTGTGCGGGTCATCTTTGATGCGTTCGTAGCAGGTCTCAAAACAGGTATCTATGAAAATGACCGTTCCTGCGTTTTGTGCGGCAGCGGCATTTTGCTCACGGAGCATTGCTCCGCCGCCCGTTGCGATGACAGCGGGCTTACCCTCAAACTGCTGTATTGCTTTGGTTTCGCAGTCACGAAAGTAGTTCTCACCTTTGGTACTGAAGATCACGGGGATAGACATTGCCTCCTGCTGTTCAATGAACTCGTCAAGGTCGATAAACGGCGTACCCAGCATACTTGCCGCAACCTTGCCGACGGTAGTCTTTCCGCAGCCCATAAATCCACAGAGAAAAACAGCTTTTTTCATTTGAAATCCCTCTCGACTCTCTCATACATTTCGCTGATTATCGCTTGTACCTGCTCGTCGGTATAGCTGTCGCCGTCCCAGATCTCGTGGGCTGAAACTGCCTGCCACACAAGCATTGCCATTCCGCCGACTGCGGTCTTGCCCATGGACTTTGCTTTTTGGATAAGCAGCGTTTCCCTGGGGTTATAGATAGCGTCGAACACGAGGTCGGCGTTAGCGATGGTGCTGTCTGAAACAACGCAGGCATCGCAGTTCGGATACATCCCGACCGGGGTGGCGTTGATCAGAGTGTCAAAGTGTGCGTCGGGGATATCGCTGAGGGTGACTATGCTGACGTTTGCATCGGGGGTTCGGGCAAGGATATCCTCAGCGACCTTTTCGGTCTGGGGTATAAAGTTTTCCAGAACTGCCATGGTCAGCGTTCCGCCAGCAAGAGCGGTCTCTATCGCCATCATTCTGCCGACTCCGCCTGCGCCCAGCAGCAGCACGTTCCCGCTCAGGCTTCCGCCGCTTGCTTTTATCGAACGCAAAAAGCCGTCGCAGTCGGTATTGTAGCCTGTGAGAACGCCGTTTTTATTATCAACGCAGTTTACTGCGCCATAACGCTTTGCGGACTCGCCGAGGCGGTCAAGCTGAGAGATTATCGCTTGCTTATGCGGAATGGTGACATTGTAGCCTGCAAGCTGTGAAAGCTCTGCTTTTTTGCTTTCCAGCTCCTGTGCAGAGGCTTCGATAAGGCTGTATTCAAACTCTCTGTTTTTAAGCTCAAACAATCTCTGGTGTATCGGGGGAGAGAGGGTGTGACCGAGCTTTCCGCCCAAAAGTGCGTATTTTCTTTGCATAATAATCATACCTCTATTGTAATAGTTCTGCCGCTTGGCTTATATTGTGTCATTTTTACGCCTGCCATATCAAACATCTTCATGCTTGCTTTCACGCCGTCGGTGCCGGCATACTTGTTCTCGCAGTAGATGACCTCGGTGATGCCGCACTGGATTATCGCTTTGGCACACTCGTTGCAGGGGAAAAGCGAAACGTAGAGCTTTGCGCCTTTGAGAGAGGCTTCACCACGGTTGAGGATAGCGTTCAGCTCGGCGTGGCAGACGAATGGGTACTTTGTTTCAAGCATCTCGCCCTGACGCTCCCACGGCATCTCGTCGTCGCTGCAGCCCGAGGGCATACCGTTGTAGCCGACCGAAAGGATCTTGTTGTCCTGTGAAACTATGCAGGCTCCGACCTGCGTGTTGGGATCCTTGCTGCGCTGCGCTGCCAGCATCGACACGCCCATGAAATACTCGTCCCAGGAAATGTAGTCTGTTCTTTTCATAGTTTACCTCCTTATCAGATGCAAGATGCAAGAGATAAGAATAGTTCGCCGGCACTCTTACATCTTATTGCTTACCTCTAACCTCTGAACGCCATTTTCAGTCACATTTTGTACTCAGGTTTTTTGTAAAGGTATTTTTCGTCGGGGACTATCTGCTTGTCCCATACGTCCTTTTTCCAGTTTTCCTTTTCGATCTCCTTTATTGCCACTGACACGGTAGAGGTGCTCAGCCCCAGCGCCTCAGCAGCAGCCTGTGCGACCTTTTCTGCGCAAAGCCTTTTCTGCTCGTCGCTGCGCCCGGGGTAGCATTTTATCTCGATGTGCGGCATACCGTTTCACCTCGCTTTACTGTTTTTTCACCAGCTCCCCGTACATTCCGGGGCGTCTGAATTTATCTCCCATTACCTCGCATTCTCTGTAACTGCGCAGCTTGTCCACATCAAGCTCCGTTAAATAGATGCCCTCAGCTTCGGGTGCTTCAAGGATACACATATCACGCACGCCCTCTTCTTCACGCAGCCAAGCCACACCGTCAAAGAGAGTTGAGTGTCCGTTGCAGTCGGGCTGCCCCTGCGCATAGTTGCAGGTCGCCACAGCCGTCATATTCTCATAAGCCCTTGTCCGAAGCGCACACAGGCGGTTTATCTCCATTGGACAGGCGTTTGGCGCAAGTATCAGTTCTGCGCCTTTCAGCATAAGTATCCTTGCACTTTCGGGGAACTCTCTGTCGTAGCAAATCATTGCACCGACCGTTATGCTGCCATTTGCAGTTTCAAGCTTTGCTGTACGAAACTCCTCACCTGCCGACAGCACTTTTTCAAGATCAAAAGCACAGGTATGTACTTTTGAGTAGTGCAGCACCTCGCTGCCGTTTCTGTCAAAAAGCACCACCGAGTTGAGCGGCTTTGGATCGTTGCGTTCGAGAAATGTTATCGCTATTGCCATATCAAGCTCTTTTGCAAGAGCCTTAAAGCCCTGAACAAAGCTGCTTTGCTTGGCTATCGACAAAGCTCTCAGCTCATATTCGTCCTGCGGCAGATAATAGCCGCTGCTCCACATTTCAGGGAACAGCGCAATGTCTGCACCCATTTGCTTAGCCTTCCTGCAAGCCGCCTGTCCGTTTTGGTACTGCTTTTCAAGCTCTTTGCAGCCGACCAGCTGGATAAATGCTATCTTTATTTTCATTTTTGTTTTTTGTCACTCCTGCGCAAACGCCTTTTCAAGCGTTTCGGCGTTCTCGATGTTCACAGCATTCACGCCGTCAAGAGTTTTCTTTACAAGCCCCGTCAGCACCTTGCCAGGTCCCAGCTCGATGTAGTCGGTGTAGCCTGCCTGCTGCATCGCTGCAAGCTCGCTTGTGAACTTAACGGGCGAAACGATGTGCTTTGCAAGCAGCTGCGGCATAGCCGAGAAATCTGTGAGCTTTTCGCCGAGAACGTTTGAATAGAATTCTTTTTGTGCAGCTGAAAACGAGATCGCTTCAGCCTTTGCAAGAAACTCATCTGCTGCTGACTGCATCAGCTTTGAGTGGAATGCGCTTGCGACCTTGAGCGGTACTGTCTTTACACGCTTTGCGGTACTTGTTTCAGCGATGAGCTTTGCGGCTGCCTGTACAGCTTCGCACTCGCCTGCGATAACGGTCTGTACGGGGGAGTTGTAATTCACAGGGACTACATATCCATCGGTATCCTCGCAAGCCTTTTCTATTTCCTGCGGTGTAGGTCCTATTATAGCAAACATTGCGCCGCTGTTTTGTTCGGCAGCTTTCTGCATAGCCTCTGCCCTTGCTTTGATAAGCTCAAAGCCGTCGCTGACGCTGACAACGCCTGAAACGACCATTGCGGCATACTCGCCGAGAGAATGACCTGCAACGCCGTCAAACCCCAGTCCCTTTTCCTTTGCAGCCTCGTAAGCCATAAGCGAGCAAAGCATTATCGCCGGCTGTGAGTTCACCGTCTTGTTCAGCTCCTGCTCGGGACCTTCAAACATTATTTTGCATATGTCACGTCCGAGCACCTCGCAGGCGGTCTTTGCAACGGCTTTTGCACCTTCACTGCCGTCATAAAGCTCTTTTCCCATGCCCACATACTGCGAGCCTTGTCCCGAAAACAACAACATTTTTCCTGACATTTCAAAACTCTCCTTGCATTTTATTTGTTCTGCCGCCGGCAGTAATACTAACTATAAGTAAATAATTTAACTTTTGCTTTTGATTTTCAAATTCAGTCATATTTCGTTAATTATCTGCGGATTTCTTGTGTAAAATTCCCCAAATGTTTAAAAACGCATATCGTTGTTCATAATTTGTTATTGATTGAAAATTCAAAAAGGAGTATAATTATTTGTATTGGCGGGTGTAGATTTTAAGTATTTAAAGTGTATGCGGTGAATTGATAACTTCATTTAACATAAAGTGATATTTCACGAAGACTGCCTTTCACGATCGCATGAGAAGCAGCCGCATATCCCCGCAGCAACAGATATAGTATAGCACATTATTATCAATTTCACAATAGATATTTGCAAAAAAACGGAGGTAAGTTAAAATTGACTGAGAACAGAACGACGGGTGTAAGAGTAACAGGCATAGGTATGCACGTTCCGCCTATCATTGCTACAAATGATGATTTCGCAAAGATAGTGGAGACAAGCGATGAGTGGATAACTCAGAGGACCGGTATCAAGCAAAGACATATCACAAACGGAGAACCTACATATTATATAGGCGCAAAGGCTGCGCAAAAGGCTATCCAGGACGCAGGTATCAAGCCGGAGGACATAGGACTTATAATCGCCACGACAGTAACGGCTGATTACTACACGCCTTCACTTGCCTGCCTTATCCAGAGGGAGATAGGTGCATCGGGCTGTATGGCTATGGACGTGAACTGTGCGTGTGCAGGCTTTGTTTACGGCTTTGATATGGCAAAGAGATATCTTCAGACTGACCACGATCTGAGATATGTTCTGCTGGTCGCTTCGGAGGAGCTTTCAAAGTTCGTTGATTACACCGACAGGACGACCTGCGTGCTGTTCGGCGACGGTGCTGCGGCGTTTGTTATCAGAAGAAGTGAGGACACGATATACTCCAGCTTCCTCGGCGCTGACGGAAACGGCGCGGAATTCCTTGCAGCAAGAGGACTGAGAGCTGAGAATGCTTTCAGGATAAATGAGGAAGAATTCGATATGAATATGCCTGACACAAAGGCGCACTATCTGTACCAGAACGGCAAGGAGGTATACAAGTTCGCTGTCAAAGCGCTCCCGGAGGCTGTGCAGAAGGCTTGTGACAAGCTTCAGATGGAGCCTGACGAGCTTGACGCTATCGTTCCGCATCAGGCAAACATCAGGATAATCGAAACGGCTGCGAAAAATCTTAATGTAGACATTGCAAAGTTCCCGATGTATATAGACAGATACGGCAACACATCTTCCGCATCTATACCTATCGCATTCTGCGAGGCGGTCAAGGAAGGAAGGATCTGCAAGGGCGACAAGATCTGCCTTGTGGGATTCGGCGGCGGACTGACCTACGGTGCGGTAATATTTGAGTATTAAGGAGAAACAACTATGAAAAGTGCGATAACAGAGCTTCTGGGTATTGAATACCCTATATTTCAGGGCGGTATGGCGTGGATAGCTGAATCCACCCTTGCGGCGGCTGTTTCAAACGCAGGCGGACTTGGAATAATCGCAGGCGGTTCTGCTCCGATAGACTATCTCAGAGAGCAGATAAGAAGATGCAAGTCGCTGACAGACAAGCCGTTCGGCGTCAACATAATGCTTATGTCACCAAACGCTGAGGAACTTGCTCAGCTGGTGATAGATGAAAAGGTGCCTGTGGTGACCACAGGTGCGGGCAATCCCGGAAAATTCATGGCTGCATGGAAGGAAGCGGGCGTCAAGGTGATACCTGTTATCCCGTCGGTCGGACTTGCTGTGAGAATGCAAAGAGCGGGTGCGGACGCAGTTATAGCTGAGGGTACAGAGTCGGGCGGTCATATCGGTGAGAACACGACGATGTGTCTTGTTCCGCAGGTCGTTGATGCGGTGGATATCCCGGTCATAGCAGCAGGCGGGATCGCTGACGGCAGAGGTGTTGCAGCGTCGTTTATGCTGGGTGCGCAGGGCGTTCAGGTGGGAACAAGGTTCCTTGCAGCTGAGGAGTGCCAGATACACCCGACATACAAGGAGCTTGTTGTAAAGGCAAAGGATACAGACAGCATTGTTACCGGAAGATACACGGGTCATCCGTGCAGAAATGTGAGGACAAAGTTCACAAAGAAGCTTGCCTCCGGCGAAAGGGACGGAAGCCTTACGCCGGACGAGTTTGAGCAGCTGACGCTTGGTTCGCTCAGAAAGGCTGTTCAGGACGGAAATCTTGAGGAAGGCTCGTTCCTGTGCGGCGCTATCGCAGGAATGATAACAGAGGTCAAGCCTGCAAAGGAAATTATAGAGGAAATGTTTGCACAGGCAGATAAACTGCTGGGCAAATAATTCTTTTGCGTAATGTTCGGGTTTAGCGGCGGCGATGCGCTCTCTGTTGGGGGCTTTCCGTTGCTGGAGGCAGGAACGCTTCGCTTTCAGAAACAAGAAGCAAGAAACTGAATTTTAACGGACGATTTATCCTTATAAAACTCTTACTTCTTACTTCTTACATCTTACATCTAAACGGGAGGAAATCTAAATGGCAACAGCACTGATAACAGGTTCAGCAAGGGGTATAGGTGCAGCGGTAGCCCTCAGACTCGCAAAGGACGGCTACAACATCGCATTGAACGATATAAGCGAGGAAATGTTTGAAAACAATACTATAATAGATGATATAAAGGCTCTGGGTGTGGAGTGCGAAAAGTTCATCTGCGACGTTTCGAGCTTTGAGCAGGTCGAAAACACCGTCAAGCAGATAAAGGAACGCTTTGGCACTATCGACGTGCTGGTGAACAACGCAGGCATCACCCGTGACGGTCTTATGGCAAGAATGAGCGAGCAGCAGTACGATATGGTCATCGCTGTCAACCAGAAGAGCGTTTTCAATATGTGCAAGTTCGTTGGAAACATTATGATGAGACAGAAGTCGGGCAGGATCATCAATCTTGCTTCGGTAGCAGGCGTTTATGGCAATCCCGGACAGATAAACTATTCCGCTTCAAAGGGTGCGATAATCGCAATGACTAAGACCGTGGCAAAGGAGCTTGGCTCAAGGGGGATAACCTGCAACGCTGTGGCTCCGGGATTTATCAAGACACCTATGACCGACAAGCTGACAGATGAGCAGAAGAATATGATGCTGGGACAGATAGCTATGAAGCGTTTCGGCGAGGTTTCCGATATTGCAGGCGTTATCTCGTTCCTTGCTTCGGAGGATTCAAGATATGTTACCGGTCAGGTCATCGAGATCTCCGGCGGTATCATGATGTGATAAAGGTAGGGAAGGCAAATGAGAAGAGTTGTAATCACCGGACTTGGTACAGTAAACCCACTGGGAAACAATGTTGAGGAGTTCTGGTCTAACATAAAAGCTAACAAGATCGGGATCTCGGAGATAGATCAGTTCGATACGACGGACTTTGATGTTAAATTCGCAGGCACAGTCAGAAACTTTGATCCGAGCGAGTTTATCGACAAAAAAGAAGCTAAGAGAATGGACAGATTCACACAGTTCGCTGTGTGCTCGTCTATGCAGGCTCTTAAAATGGCAGGCACAGACCTCAAAGACCTTGATCCGTTCAGAGTTGGCGTTATAATCGGTGTGGGCATCGGCGGACTGCTTCTGACAGAGGCAGAGGTGAGAAAGTTTGAGGTCAAGCCAGATAAGGTTTCAGTTTTCTTTATCCCGATGATGATAGCAAATATGGCAGCAGGCACGGTCGCAATGAGAACAGGTTTCAAGGGCGATAACTTCTGCACGACCACAGCTTGCTCTTCGGGTACTCACGCTATCGGCGAGGCTTTCAGAAAGATCAAGGACGGCTATCTTGACGCTGCTGTCTGCGGAGGTTCAGAGGCTTGTATCTCACGCTTCTGCTTATCGTCATTCAATAATATGCACGCACTTTCAAGAGCGACTGAGCTTGAAAAGGCTTCTACGCCGTTTGACCTCAACAGGCAGGGCTTCGTGCTCGGCGAGGGCTGCGGAATGCTTTGCCTTGAAGAATATGAGCACGCAAAGAACAGAGGTGCGAATATCATTGCCGAGATCGCAGGCTATGGCGCAACGGGCGATGCTTACCATATGACAAGTCCGTCACCTACGGGAGAAGCTGCTGCAAGAGCTATGAGAATGGCTTATGAGGAGGCAGGACTGAAGCCGCAGGAGGTAAACTACATCAATGCTCACGGTACATCAACAGGTCTTAACGACAAGTACGAAACTACCGCTATAAAGCTGGCTCTGGGCGAGGAGGCTGCAAGAAAGACTGTCATCAACTCGACTAAGTCGATGACCGGACACCTTCTGGGTGCAGCAGGCGGTATGGAAGCTGTTGTTACGGCGCTTTCAGTAAAGGAAGGCTTTGTTCACAGAACGCTGGGCTATACGACACCTGACCCCGAGTGCGATCTTGACTACGCTGTTGAGGGCAACAGAAATGTTGATATAAAGGGTGCACTGTCAAATTCTCTGGGATTCGGCGGACATAACGCAACGATCTGCATAAAGAAATACGAGGGCTGATACAAAAAACAAATGAGGCAAGCACAGTTCTTACCTCTTACCTCTCACATCTTACATCTAAAGGAGAATAAATCTATGAGCGACAAGTCATTTTATCTTGACACGGTCAGAGAACTGGTCAAGCTTGTCAAAGACAACGATCTCGGAGAGATAACCGTTGTCGCTGACGGAGATAAAAAAATAACCATAAAAGGAAAGGTGAATGTCGCACAGACTGCACCTGTTCAGGTCCAGCCGGCTGCGCCGGTGCAGGCAGCTGCCGCACAGGACGAGCAGACAAAGGCTGAGACCGCAGGCAATGAGGTCAAGGCACCTATCGTCGGCACATTCTATGCTGCGCCGTCACCTGATTCCGAACCGTTTGTTAAGGTCGGATCGAAGGTGAAAAAAGGTGACACTATCTTTATCATCGAGTCTATGAAGGTGATGAGCGAGGTACAAAGCGAGTTTGACGGCGAGGTAAAGAAGATACTTGTCAACAGCGGAGATCCCGTTGATTTTGACCAGACACTTATGGTAATCGGATAATGAAGACCGAAGTTAAAAAAAGACTGAACACCTGTTTGCTGCTGTGGGCGGCATTTGTGGTGATAAAGTGGATAATGCTGCTTAGTCCGTCGTCGATACTGTCGTTTCTTAGTCCGCTGATGATCGCTGTCAGGGACGAGCAAAGGGATTATCATTTGTCGGGCTGGATATGCCTCGGACTTGAAACGGCGATAACAGCTGTTATATGGCTGATAGGCAGAAAAAAGATCAGTGCGCTGTACATTATCAGTATGGTGTACGCATTGATCTACGTTCCGACGGTGATATACTGGATAATTTTCCTGGAGTTTGAGGTCTGGAGATATGTTCTGTTCCTGCCTGCGGTGCTTTGCGGAATTATGATGCTTGCAGGGCTTGGGGAATATGTCAGACAGGTCAAGCTCAGAAAGCAGCCGAAATTAAAAAAGATAAAAACAGAAAAAGAGGAAAGCGATAATGGCAGTAGTGATGAATAAAGAGCAGATCATGCAGGTCATACCTCACCGTGACCCGTTTCTGCTGATTGACGAGATAAACGAGCTTGAGGTGGGCAAGCGTGTAAAGGCTACAAAGTACATAAAGGCTGACGATTTCTGGTTCAAGGGACATTTTCCGCAGTACCCCGTCACACCGGGTGTGCTTATGGTTGAGATGTGCGCACAGGCAGGTGCGGTGGCTCTGCTGTCACTGCCCGAGAACAAGGGAAAGATAGGCTTTTTCGGCGGCATAAACAACTGCAAGTTCAGACAGCAGGTGCTTCCCGGTGACACTCTTGAAATAGAGGTAGAGATACTCAAGGTCAAAGGACCTATCGGCGTTGGCAAGGCAATAGCCACCGTCGGCGGAAAGAAAGCCGTTTCAGCGGAGATAACCTTTGCCATAAAGTAAGTTCTGCCGCAGCGTGCTCGGTGAATAGTTGGGGACAACTCTTTTGGAGGAGCAAAAAATGCGAAGCATTTTTTCGGGAGTAACCGTGGTAACGGTTACTCTGTTTCCCCCGAGGATACTCAACGAGTATCCTCGCAAGCGACCAGAGGTCGCTTATCAAACTCCCTTTCAGAAACCTTTTAATGATTTTTATATATCGGGAACAAGTCCCCGATATATAAAAATGACTGAGAGATGCCTAAAAGAGTTCAGAGAGAATTCTTTTCAGAAGAACTATCCTCAGCTGTTCAGCGAGTATGCTGTGATAAAGCTTATTTTATAACAAGGATAACGGCACGATACTAACGCTTAAATGTCCTTTGCGATAAAGTAAGGTGATAAAATGAGCAAAGCGAAAAAACTATTTGTAGTTTTAATGATTGCTGTCATCAGCAGAGCTTTGTGTTTTTTATGCGGTATTATTTATATACTGCCTATGGCAATTTCTGCCGTTATGTATGCGGCGTTTTATGATAAACTTGTTTTCTGTGGTCGGCGCTTTATATCGGCACTTGTCCATTTAGCGATATGGCTTGGGCTTGATATGACTTGTTTTGCGTTAAGTTATGCTCTTTTTTATAACTCCTATTTGGAACGCTTCCCTGAAGGTCAACAATCCATGGGTACAACGCTCCAGATCGGACTGTGTATCTGGGCTGTATTTTTCTTTTTGTCGCTGATATTCATAGGCATAAAGAAAAGAATAAATAAAAGTGAAAACGACCGGATGATAAAAGAAATAATGGAGAGAAATACAGAATCAAACTTCAAGGAGAAGAATGATGTTTAAGAAAGTCCTTCGCTATCAAATAACAGGAGGCTAAGATGGAGAAAAAACACGGTTTTATCTCATTCGTGATCGCCTGTATCTGCTGCATCGTGTTTTGCGATGTGCTGATGTGGCTGTTCTGGTTCAAGCTGGATCAGCGGGCTTTGACATTGTATTTCGGTTTATCCGCATGGGTGATACCCGTTTTGGTATATCTGATATTCAATGCTCGTTTTGAGTTCGGCAGCAGCTGTTCAAAAAAGATACTGCTTCAGATACTTGTGTGGATATGGCTTAATGCAGTCATAACTATACCACTTGCGTATTTGGTAATGCAGGGAATGCAAAAGAGTGGACTGGGATTGCTGATAGCAGTTTGCTGGATGCTGTTATTTAGCGTCATATCAATTATTATTTCAATACCGGTCACTATTATATCAAAGAAATAAAAGAATGATTTTCAGGGAGTATGAAGATGTTCAAGAAAGTCCTTATCGCCAACAGAGGCGAAATAGCTGTTAGAATAATCCGTGCCTGCCGTGAGCTTGGCATTCAGACGGTCGCTGTCTATTCGACTGCCGACAAGAACGCTCTGCACACGATGATAGCAGACGAGGCGGTCTGCATAGGTCCTGCTCCGAGCAAGGACAGCTACCTTAATATGCGTGCGATAATCTCCGCCTGTGAGATAACCGGCGCAGACGCTGTACACCCGGGCTTTGGCTTTTTGTCGGAAAACGCCTCATTTGCACGCACCTGTGAAAAGTGCGGCATAACCTTTATAGGACCTCGTGCGAGGTCGATAGAGATGCTGGGCGACAAGGCTCAGGCTAAGGAAACGATGAAGGAAAACGGAGTTCCCGTTATTATGGGCTCTGACGGTGCTATATCAAATATCCATGCGGCTCACACGCTCGCAAACGAGCTTGGGTATCCCGTTCTGATAAAGGCTTCCGCAGGCGGCGGAGGTCGTGGTATAAGGATAGTCAATGACGACAGTGAGCTTGAAAAGCAGATGACCGCTGCACGACAGGAGGCTCTTGCCTGCTTCGGCAACGATGAGGTCTATATGGAAAAGTTCATCGTTGACCCTAAGCATATCGAGATACAGATACTTGCGGACAACTACGGAGATGTGATATATCTTGGCGAGCGTGACTGCTCGATGCAAAGGAGAAATCAGAAGGTGCTGGAGGAGGCTCCGTCGCCTGCAAGCTTTATGACGCCCGAGCTTCGTGAGAGAATGGGCAAGGCTGCCTGCACGGCTGCAAAGGTCTGCGGCTACCGAAACGCAGGAACGATCGAGTTCCTTGTGGACAAAAACGGCGATTTCTACTTTATGGAGATGAATACAAGAATACAGGTCGAGCACCCGATAACCGAACAGGTGACGGGAATCGACCTCGTGAAGCAGCAGCTGCTTATCGCTCAGGGCGAGCATCTGAGCATCAGGCAGGAGGACGTGAAGATAACCGGTCACGCTATCGAGTGCCGTATAAATGCCGAAAATCCCGAGCAGGGCTTCAGACCGTCGCCGGGAACGATACGTTCGCTGTTCATACCGGGCGGATTCGGCGTGAGAGTGGACACGGCTGTTTATCAGGGCTACGAGATACCGCCTTACTATGATTCGATGATAGGCAAGCTGATAGTTCACGGAAAGGACAGACAGGAAGCTATCGCCAAGATGACCTGGGCGCTGAGCGAGTTCATCGTTGAGGGCGTTTCCACAAATGTCGATTTCCAGCTGAAGCTGATAAGAAGGCCCGAATTTATCGACGGAAACTATGACAATGCGTTCTTAAACAGAGTTGATATACTAAATCAGGAGAGGAGTAATGGCTGATGCTTGAGGATCTGTTCTCAATGGTCAAGGTCAGGTTCAATGCAGACCAGACCGAGGACAACAGGAAAAAGACCGATATCCCCAAGGGATTGCTGTTCAAGTGTCCGAGATGCAGAAATGTTACACTTGCTGATGAGTTCAACAAGCGTGGCAAGGTATGCCCCAACTGTAATTATCATTCACGCCTGAGCGCAAAGGAAAGACTCGATATCACTGTTGACAGGGGTACTTTCAGAGAGTTTGACAAGAACATGATCTCAAAGAACCCGATAGATTTCCCCGATTATGAGCAAAAACAGATCGCTCTGCGTGAAAAGACAGGTCTTAAAGATGCTGTTGTTACGGGAAGGGCTAAGATATATGGCAAGGATACCGTTATAATAGTAATGGATTCAAACTTCATGATGGCTTCTATGGGAAGCGTTGTGGGTGAGAAGATAACAAGGGCGTTTGAGTATGCCACAAGAAACAAGCTCCCCGTCATTGCTTTTACCGCTTCGGGCGGTGCGAGAATGCAGGAGGGCATCGTTTCGCTTATGCAGATGGCTAAGACAAGCGGCGCTGTCGCAAGGCACAGCGAGGCGGGACAGCTCTATATCTCGGTCATGACCGACCCGACAACGGGCGGTGTGACGGCTTCGTTCGCATCACTTGGCGATATAATAATCGCCGAGCCAAAAGTGCTTATCGGCTTTGCGGGCAGACGTGTTATCGAGGGTACTATCAAGCAGAAGCTGCCGGACGACTTCCAGTCGGCAGAATTTATGCTGCAAAACGGATTTGTAGATATGATAGTTGACAGAGTGAGAATGAAAAGAGTGCTCTCGCATATCCTCAGAATGCATAATTACACGGGGGAGGTGCAGAGCAAATGAGCGAGCTGACTGCAAGCCAGCGCCTTGATATAATCAGACACAAGGGCAGACCGACTGTGAACGACTATATCCCGATGCTGTTTGACAGGTTCATGGAAATGCACGGAGACAGGCTTTTCGGTGATGACGGTGCGATAATGGGTGGTATCGCTTATTTCAAGGGCACTCCGGTCACGGTGATAGCTCAGGTCAAGGGCAGAGATCTTGCGGAAAATCAGAAGTGCAATTTCGGAATGCCGCACCCTGAGGGGTACAGAAAGGCTCTGAGACTTGCCAAACAGGCTGAGAAGTTCCATAGACCCGTTATCTGCCTTGTGGACACTGCGGGCGCATTCTGCGGCGTTGATGCAGAAAAGAGAGGTCAGGGCGAGGCTATCGCCAAGAACCTTATGGAGTTTATGACACTCAGGACTCCGATAATCTCTATCGTGCTGGGTGAAGGCGGCTCTGGCGGTGCGTTGGCTCTGGCGGTGTGCGATGAGCTGGCTATGCTGGAAAACGCACTTTATTCGGTGATCTCTCCGAGAGGTTTCGCAAGTATCCTGTGGAAGGACGCTGCAAGGGAACGTGAGGCGTGCGATCTGATGAAGATAACTGCTTCGGATCTCTATGATCTCGGCGTTTGCGACTATATCATACCCGAAGCTCCGGGAGGCGCTCACAACAGCCCCGAACAGACTGCAAACAACATAAGCAGCTATATTTCCAAGGCTCTTGAAAGAAAATTAAAAAAAGGGCTTGACGAATTGGTAAATGAACGTTATAATAAGTTTAGAATTGTGGGAGAATTCAATGAAGACCCACGATCTGATAAATAGGATAAAGGTCTGACCTTTGCCGTATGAAATATGAAACGGAGGAAATTAAAATGGTATTTGATAAGATCAAGAGCATCATCGTTGAGCAGCTCGACGCTGACGAGAATGATGTAACAATGGACGCTAATATCCAGGACGATCTCGGTGCAGATTCTCTGGACGTTGTGGATCTTGTTATGAGCATCGAAGAGAGCTTCGATATCGAGATCCCTGATGAAGATGTTGAGAACATCAAGACTGTTGGTGACATCGTTAAGTACATCGAGTCCAAGACAGAGGAATAAGAAAAGGTACGGTCTCCCGAGATGTCGGGAGACTTTTTCTTATTATTGGCAAAATGTAAAATGCAAGAAGCCTGTCCGGTGATCTGTGAAAACATCAAAAATGTCGCATCGCACTATTGAATAAAAAGATCAAAGATATTTTGTCTAATTGGTAGACAAAATAAAGAAAGTGTGCTATAATTGTATCAATAAATCAGAATGCGAAAGGACAGTTATAAATATGATGCACGAAAAATCCTGTGGTGCCATTGTTTACAGGAAATATCACGGCAACACGGAAATACTGCTTATCAAGCATATCAACAGCGGTCACTGGTCGTTTCCGAAGGGTCACGTTGAGGAAGGCGAGACAGAGGAGGAGACAGCTAAGCGTGAGATAATGGAGGAAACAGGTATCGACGTCAATCTGGACACCACTTTCAGAGAGATAGTGACCTATTCCCCGAAAAAGGATACTCAGAAAAATGTTGTGTATTTTATTGGCAGAGCCAAGAATACCGATTATCGTCCGCAGGAGGACGAGATCGCTGAGATCAAGTGGGTGGAGATAGGTCTTGCAGGCAAGGTGCTTGCTTATGAAAATGACAGGAGCATTGTCAACAAGGCCAAGAAGTTCATTATATGAGCCTGACGAATTTGAAAGATCAGAGTCTTCCGATCAGTTTCGGAAGACTTTTTGCTTTTGTAAATTTCAAATGAATAAAAATGAACAGATACGCACAGGTTTTCAACACTTTTTTTCACGATGAAATAGCCGCCGTGTCGGGAAAATAGGCGGAAAAAATACTAACGTGGTCAATTTTGACTATGAATTTGTATAAATATTCTGTGAATAAGCACAAATAAATTGCTGAAACTTGTGCAAGTTTTTATGTAAAGCTACAAATATGTCAGTAATGTTTGACAAAACGGCGTAAATAGGTTATAATACTACCGTAGTTGAAGGAAAATCAACCAATAAAACAATGGAGGTAATGAAAATGACAAAGGCAGAATTGCTCAGTGCTATAGCTAAGAAGGGCGGCTATACAAAGAAAGATGCTGAGAAGGCTCTTGACGCAGTTATCGGCACAGTAACAGACACACTTGCTAAGGGTGAAAAGGTTTCTATCTCAGGCTTCGGCGCTTTTGAGGTAAGACAGAGAGCTGCTAAGGATTCGATCAATCCTCAGACAAAGAAGAAGATCCACATCGACGCTAAGAAGGTTCCTGCTTTCAAGGCTGGTAAGGCTCTCAAGGATATCGTAAACAAGTAATCTTATATCACAATTCAGATAAGGAGTGTATTGAAATGGCAGTTAAGAAGAATGCAGCTGCAGATGCAGCTAAGGTTGAAAAGACAGAGGCTGTTAAGGAAACAGCTGAAAAGAAAGCTCCTGCTAAGAAGGCAGCAGCTAAGAAGGCTCCTGCTAAGGCAGCAGCTAAGAAGGCACCTGCTAAGGCAGCAGCTAAGAAGGAAACAGGTGACAAGGTTGTTTTGCAGTACAACGGCAAGGACATCGAGATGAAGGCTGTTGTTGAGGCTTGCAAGGCTGACTACAAGGCTAAGGGTCACAAGACTGTTAACAACGTTGTTGTTTATGTTAAGCCTGAGGAGAACACCGCTTACTACACCGTAGCAGGCAAGGGCGCTGAGGACTTCAAGGTTGAGCTTTAATTTTTAAAGTCTACATCAAAGAGCTGCCGGTTTTTCGGCGGCTCTGTTTTTTTGCACATCATATGCATAGGCAAAAAGCATACAGGCACAAAAAAAGAAGGTATCATAAACAGATACCTTCTTTTTTTCATAACTCCAATTAATATCAGCTGGCTCTTGTAACAGTCTGCTTGATCTTATTATCAACAATGCCATGCTTGACTCTATCTTCAACCTCAGCTCTCTTTGCATTGTTGAATCTGTCCAGAGTTCCTACAAGATATCCTGTGATCCTTCTGATCCTCTGGAACGGAACATCAGCAAAGTGATAGTCAACATCAACGAAATCACCGTCAAGCTTCAGGTCGATAGACTCAATAGTCTTTTCAGGGTAGAGTTCATGCGCTCTGTTTATATATGCATTGATCTCTGCCTTTGAAAGCTCACCGTTTATCACATTAACATTTACCATTTTCAACAACCTCTCTCCAAAATTCTCGGTACATTTTGTGAATGTAAATCTATAATAACACAAGATGTAGTATTTGTCAAGCAAAGATTGTGTAAATGTTGCACAAAAATGAACGAGCTTTTTTGACAAATCAAGCATAGTCCTTATCAATATTTATTACGCACTGATAAGCTTTATCTATCTGCGATACTCTCTCGCTGATGGCTTCACGCACCTCGGCATCGGTCATTTTAAGTCCGAACGGGACGACGACATCAAAGATGAGATTTTCTCTGTCCTTGCCGTCGGTCATTCTGAAATCGTGCACAGACATACGGCTGTCGATCTGTCTGACGATATCTGCGATCTGTGCTTTGAGTGCCATTGCCTTTTCGTCGTTGACTGCAACGGGATCCATATGAATGGTGACGAGACACTTATACTGTATTTTGAGGTCGTCCTCTATCTTGTCGATAAGCTCGTGTGCGTCGTTGAAGTTCATTTCCATGGGGACTTCTGCGTGCATGGAGATGATGAGGTTGCCCACGCCGTAGTCGTGGACTATCATATCGTGCGTTCCGACGATGCCTTCGTAGCTTTCGACCTTTTGGGTTATTTCAGCAACGAACTCCTTATCGGGCTTTGTGCCAAGAAGCGGAGTCAGGCTTTCTTTGAAAGTATTGATACCGCTGTAAAGAATGAACAGGGCAACTGCAAGTCCGATATAGCTGTCAATATTAACGTCAAAGAAGTAGAGCACAAGCAGGGCTGCGATTACCGCAGAGGTGGAGATACAGTCGGAGATAGAATCCACGGCGGTCGCTTTCATCGAGGCAGAGTTTATCATTTTGCCGAGCTTATGGTTGAAAAGTCCCATCCACAGCTTCACGAGCACGGAAACGATGAGTATGATGAGCGTAAGCCACGAGAAAGTCATATCCTCGGGGTGTATCATCTTTTCTACTGAGCTTTTGGCAAGTTCAAACCCCATGAGCATTATCAGGAATGAGATGACCAGTCCCGAGACATACTCCATTCTGCCGTGCCCGAAAGGGTGTTCCTCGTCGGCGGGCTGGGCTGCCATTCTGAAGCCGACAAGCGACATTATTGACGAGCCTGCATCAGAGAGGTTATTGAAGGCGTCCGCTGTTACGGAGATAGCTCCGGATATCAAGCCTGCGATGAATTTACCCGCGAAAAGCAGTACGTTGAGGACTATCCCGGTTATCGAGCCGAGGTAGCCGATGCGTATACGCACAGCTGGGTCTTTGAGATCATCGCTGTTTTTAACAAATAGTCTTACAAAAAGCTGTGTCATTTTACCTCAGTCCTTTCCGAAGCCGCAGCTTCCGTGGTATATGTACCGATACCGTATTTTATGCACAGACGCTTGAAAACTCTACCGAATGGCTGCATAAAGAGTCCGGTAAAGATGATGTTTGACACTGCATAGCTCACGGTGACTCTTGCGGCAGAGGACACCTGCACGATGTAGCGTGAAACAATGACCTTGCCGTCCATCCACAGGCAGGTGTAGATATCCATAAGAAGCGAGAAGAAAACGCCTATCAGCGCGGAATAGATCAGCAGCAGGATCTTGTTTTTGCTGAGCCATTTGCCGAGCATTCCCGCAAAGTAGCCGGTAAGCCCCCAGGCAAGCATCTGAAAGGGTGTCCAGCCGCCCTGTCCGAAATAGAAGTTGGACACGAGCGCTGTGAAGGCGCCGACCATAAAGCCGGTTTCTCTGCCGTAATACACGGCGGTGAGGATTATTATTGCCGAGCAGGGCTTGAGGGATGGCAGAAAGGCGAAAACGATCCTGCCAAGCACCGAAAGTGCGCTCATAAGTGCAACTATCACAAGCTCCCACGCCTGGGAGTTTTTCTTTTCGTAGACGTAGAAGTAGCCTGCGAGCATCAGCAGCACAACGCCTGTGCTTGCAAAGCTGACGGCTCTGTCCCTGAAAAACACCACGCCTGCCACGCAAATTGCAGGAATGCAAAGCAGGAAAATGCACAAGCTGACTATGCGTGCTTTCATAGGCTATCACCGCCTGCGATACGCTTTTCAAGCTCGTCGGCTGTCACGACATCTGCAAAGACGTTCCTTGCGATACGGCTTGAAGCGGTGGTATAGAATCTGTTTTGCGAGAAGAACTCCTTGCAGGGGGCGGCGGAATGAATACAGCCGTTGAAATATAGTCCGCAGCGGTCTGCAAACCGTGCGGCAAATTCGAGGTCGTGGGTCGCAATGCAGATGGCTTTACCCTGTGAGGCGAGCTCTCTGAGCGTTTTACCAACGATAGCTTTTGCCTGCGGATCAAGTCCCTTGCTGGGCTCGTCAAGCAGAAGGATATCGGGCTGGGTGAGCAGCAGCTTTACAAGGGCGCATTTTTGCACCTCGCCGCCGCTGAGGTCATATGGGTGCATTTCAAGCAGGTGATCCACGCCAAGGTCGGTGCACAGCTGATGAATGAGCTGCTTATCGGAGGAAGTCCTTTCAAGCTCGTGCCTTACGGTATCGCAGATGAACAGGTGGTAGGGATCCTGCGGCATATATGCTGCGCTGCCTGAGGCGTGGCTTTTTACAGCCTTGCCGTTGATGCTTATCCTGCCCTGCCAGGGTCTGAGGATACCGCTGAGAAGTTTGAGCATGGTGGTCTTTCCGCTGCCGTTTGAGCCGACTGCTGCAAACACCTCACCGCTGTAAACGTCAAGATCGAGGCAGCTGACGACATCTTTGCCGCTTCGTTCGTAACGGAAATAGACATTTTCGGCTTTGAGGGAGGCTTTGGCTTTGCTGCGGGGCTTTGCGGGAGCTTGTGGGATATCTGCTTGGGGGAATCTTTCCTCCAGCAGGTTTTTTGCCTGCTTTACTGTGAACACGGTCTTTCCGAGTTTAAGTGCGGCTCTTGTCTGCGCAGGCAGCCAGCCACGCAGCAGGGGGTCGTTCCGGGCGGCGGCAACAAAGCTTTCCCGGTCGCTGTAATAAACAGATCTGCCGTTATCCAGCACAAGCACGCTGTCGCAGAACTCAAAGACCTCGTCGGGATCGTGCTCGGCGATCAGCATAGTTGTGCCAAGCTCGCTGTTAAGACGTCTGAGTGCGGCAAAAAACTTTCCCGAGCCGATCGGGTCAAGCTGTGCCACGGGTTCATCGAGAATAAGTATACGAGGTGAGAGCACGGTTGCGGCGCACAGGCAGCAAAGCTGTTTTTCACCGCCGGATAGCTGGTCTATGGGTTTATCGTAGATGTCCTCGATGCCGAAATAGGCTGACATTTCGCCAACTCTGCTGAGTATCTGAGAGGGCTTTATACCCAGGTTTTCCAAAGCAAATGCAAGCTCAGCGCTGACCTTATGGGTGACGGTCTGCGTATCGGGATTCTGTGAGACGCAGGCTATGGAGCAGGTGCTTTCGGTGAGGGAAAGCTCGCTGTGATCCTTACCGAAGATCCTGATGCTTCCGCTGAGTTTTCCAGCCGGGGCGATCTCTTTTTTGAGCAGTCTTAAAAGCGTGGATTTACCGCTGCCGGTTTTTCCGACGACGAGCATTATCCCGGAGCTTTCAAGGCTGAAGGTGATATCTGAAAGGGTATCGTGCGTGCTTGAATTATAGCGAAAACTCAGGTTTTTGCAGGACAGGATCTCCATAAAAACTTCTCCTTGATGATAAAGAATACGGGCATTATGCAAAGCAGCAGATAACAGCCTGATGCGGCAGGCTCAAAACCGCCGGGTGAAAGTCTTGGGTAGTACCAGTAGTCAAGCTTTCCCGAGCCTATATAGACGTAACAGATCATGCACAGAGCAAGCACAATGCCTATCGCTGCGCCATCGGTCCTGCGGAAACTGCGTCTGCGGGCGTAGGTGCGTGTTTTCAGACCGTAGCCACGGGCTTTCATCGACATGGATATATCTATGACGCTTTCAGCCTGCGCTGACAGGCAGGCGGTGAACAATGCTGCGGTGCGGTGAAGGCGTTTCGTTCCGGCAGCGCTGTTTGCGTACTGTGCGTGTTTAAGCTCGGTGTACTGCTTTCTGAGCTTGGGTATGAAGCCAAGTATCATAGATATAACAAGTGCGGTCTTCGGCAGACGTTTGCCAAAAACCGCAAGAATATCGTCCTGTGATACAACTGCATTGAACACGCTGAACCAGATCAGCAGGCTTGCTATCGAGCTGCCCAGACTGATCCCGTAAAGCAGTGCTTCAAGCGTATACGGAGCTTCGCCTATATAAAAAAGCTCTGTAAGCCCTCGGTGGACGAACAGCGGATTTGTCAGCCCCATTACCGTGATGACTGCAAGGCACATTAAAAGCAGCTTTATGCTTTTTCTGCCCTTGAGCAATATGAGCATAACAACACCGCCCACAAGCGAGCAGGCTTGCAGATAGGGATTTGATGTAAATACACAAATGCTCATGACGCACAAAAAGTACATCATGGGCACTGTGGGATCAAATGTTTTAAGGTAGCACATTATGCGGCTGCCTGAGTTGTCTGTGCTTCGGCTGCTGAAGAATCTGCTGCGGAAGAATCCGAGTGAGCAGCGAAATATGCATTATAGTCGCAGATATAGAAGAACTCGACCTTGTCGCCTGCGTTGAGCTTGCACTGGTCTGCGCCGACATCGGGTGTTTTGCCGTTCACTTTGAACATCCAGCCTGAGCTTTTGCCGCAGGAGCCTTCGTAGATGCTGTTGATGCCTGAGATATACGGACCGTAGTCTGTTGTCTTGACATCAAGCTTGATGTTGTTGTCGGTGGTGACTTTCTTGAGAACGTCAAGTGCAGTCTGACCGTCTGTGAACTCAGCCTCAGCGTCGAAGATCTTTCCGCTCTTAGGAACGAATTCCTCGCTCTGAAGAGCCTTGTCAAGGCTATCGTAGTTTGCGTTGATGTCGCTTACGTCGATAGTGAGAGTGACCTTATTCTGAGCATCAGGCTGTGAGGAGCTTTCCTCGGCAGCAGATGATGATTCAGCAGCGGAAGATGATCCATCGGCAGAAGACGATCCGGCAGCGGAAGAATCGGCAGCTGAGCTTTCATCGGAAGCACTTGAAGTGCCCTCGGCGGTGCTGCTGTCAGCAACGGAAGACGAGCTTTCGACCTTTGAGCTTGAAGAAGCCTTGCTTGATGAGCTGTCATCGCCGCAGCCTGCAAGACATGAAAGTGACAGCACAGCTGCTGCGATAAGTGTGAGTAATTTTTTCATTCATTTTACATCCTTTCTCTTTCTTAGATAACTATATTGTACCATAAAAAAGGAAAGCTTTCAATGTTAAAGATAACGGAAATATAAAGGTACAGCCGAAGATTTTAGATAATTCGACAACAGAACTGCTATCATTTCTCTTATTATTCTTTCTTCTTACCTCTTATCTCTTACCTCTTATCTCTTACCTCTTACATCTTACCTCTAAAAAAGTGCGTACCGCCGAACAGGGGAAGACGGCGATACGCACAAGGGATAAGAAAATTGGGGGAGAGCGTTGTTCAGCAAGCCACGAGCGACTTGTATCTGAGGCAGATCTTGTCGGTTATGAGGGCAATGAACTCGCTGTTTGTGGGTTTGCCCTTTCCGACGTTTATGGTATAGCCGAAAAAGCTGTTGAGCGTGTCAACATCGCCTCTGTCCCATGCTATCTCGATAGCGTGACGGATCGCTCTTTCGACTCTTGAAGGCGTGGTGGAGAATTTCTTTGCAACGGCGGGATAAAGCAGCTTTGTGACACTTTCGAGCATCTCCTTGTCGTTGACCGAAGCCATTATCGCCTCACGCAGATAGTGATAGCCCTTTATATGCGCAGGAACGCCTATCTGGTGGATTATGTCGGTCACGATTATCTCAAGGTTGGGGCTGCCTTTTTTATGTATGGACGGGTTATCCGAATTGATGTCGGTGTCGATATCGAGCATTGCTTTGATCCTGTCGCCGAGCATCTTTACGTCAAACGGTTTGAGCATAAAGTAGGAAGCTCCCGCATTCATGACTTGTCCTTCGATAAAAGAGTTCTCGTAGGCGCTGGTGACGATGAAAAGCGGCTTTTTGCAGTCTGATGCATTGACCTTCTTGATAAGCTCGATAGCGTCAAGATTAGGCATGACCGCATCTATCATAACTATGTCGGGAAGCTCGTTTCTGATGGCATCGTAGATGACCATTCCGTCTTTTGTCCTTGTTATTACGAAAAAACCCATTGAACGAAGTGAAGAGGCGCAGAATACACCGTATTGTGCAGAGTCGTCGCCGATTAGTATTTTGATCTTGTTTGTCATGATGATTCCTCCTATGTATCTGTTAATTGGTTGATATGTTTCGGTTTTTGCAAAAACGGTATGTGTTTCCCACAATCAAAAGCATATCACAATTAAAGCTCAAATGCAATAGTTTTTTGGATAAATCGTCAACAAAATACCGACAAATTGTTGCATATTGCACAATGAATTGTCGCATAATATTTCTGAACGCTATATTTTAACAGAGAAAGACGCTTTGCGACATTTTTCTTATGACAAGGTGACGCAGATCGTCGGAGCGTGGCGGCAAACTGCGAAAAAGCAAGCTTTTCAGCTTGCCTTTTGCATAGCGGCAGATCTCTGACGGCAGTGCTCGTACATTTTATCCGCAAAAATACCGTAGCCGCACTCGGGTTTGTCAACAAGCACATGAGTCACAGCGCCGATGAGCTTACCGTCCTGTATTATAGGCGAACCGCTCATTCCCTGAAGGATACCGCCGGTCTTTTCAAGCAGACGCTCGTCGGTCACCTTGACCTCGAAGTCATGACTTGAATCACCCGAAAGATCGACCTTGCTGATAAGGATACTGTACTTCTGAGGTCCCGAGTTATCAATGCTGGTGTAGATCTCAGCCTCGCCGCTGCGGACCTCCTGCCTGAAACCAAGAGGGATCGGATCGTGGTCAACTTCCGGCGGCGAATAGAGTTCCCCGAAAACGCCGTCAGAACAGTTCTGAAAGATAGTGCCGGTGTTTGAACCGTTTACGAAATCACCGCTGAGCCAGCCTGGTGCGCCGCTTTTAGAGCGTGTAAACTCATTGAGCTTGATGCTGCCTGTCCTGCCCCGGGAAAGCGGAAGGGGCGTTTTTATGTCTGCGTCGCAGATGGGATGTCCGAGGCCTCCGAATATTCCTGTACTTTTTTCATAAAATGTCATTGTACCGATACCTGCGGAGGAATCTCTTACCCACATTCCCGCTTTGTATTCGCCGTTTATTTTGTAAGGGGTCAGATCCAGCGACAAATGTTCTCCGTCACGAATGAGATCCACCTTACAGCTTTTGCCGCCGCTTCGGGATATTATGCTGCTCAGATCGTCGTTTGAGAGGACGCTTTTTCCATCAATGGAAATAATAATGTCACCTTTTTTGATGCCGCTTTCTCTGGCTGCGCATTTGCCGCAGTTTTCCTGCAAGCCGATGACGAGCACGCCGTCGGTCATAAGTTTTATCCCGAACGGATTTCCGCAGGGAACGAGCATTGGACGCTGAACAAACTGCGTATCAACGTCTTTTATGGGGACAGAACCAAACAGCATAAGCGTGCTTGAGGACCTCCCGGGAACGTTTGCAGATGCAGCAAGGTCGTTTTCACAGGGCTTTGCCGAAACGCAGAACAGCGAATCAAGCCGCAGACTGCTGCCATTTTCGACAAAAAAACTGTCCGGCAGAGATGAGCCTAAAACTGCCGCAAGCGTCAGGACTGCAAGTCCGATGGCGAGCAGGACCGCAGCTGACTTTCTGAAAAAATCGCACATTTGTGATTCTCCTTTCAATTTTTTAACGTCGCTTGTTTTTATTTTTCACCCATGAGAAATTTTCATTCATCTGTCGGGTCAAGTATTATTTGTCTTGGGATTTATGGCATAAAATCCTTTGGAAATGCTCACAAAGGTTGATAAAATCGCAAAGCTGTGATATAATACTTTTTGCAACGGTATGTTACAGAGATATTTTAATACATAAAAGAGGTCGATTATGTCAAAAAAGCACGCACGGGTAGGATCATTTTCAAAAAGATCAAAAACAGATCTGTTTATCACGGTCGTAAAAACGCTGATGCTTGCGGTGTACTGTTACAGCGTGTTTTTCTGGGGAAGCGTGACGCTTATGACCGAAATGAGAGGCGGTTATGAGGGCAGCTTCTCACCGCCGGCATGGGTAATTGCCGCTATGGCTGCGGGCTGGGCAGCTCTGACGGCGGCGATGGTTCTGTCGTTCATGAAAAAAGAGATCACCGCATTTATACTCAGCGCAGGCGGAACAGCTGCATTCCTGCGGGCTGCGGGCTGGTTCGTTTCAACGATATCAGAACTGCTGGAAACAAGGGATACCGCAGCTGATTTTGCACAGATGGACAGGGAATATATCTGGCGGTTTTTCCCGTCGCTGGCAATCCCTGTGCTCGCACTGATACCTGCGGTGCGCAAGGCAGTTCGTCTGATAAGAAAAAGAAAACAGGATACTGTTAAAAAACAGTCAGAGCCTGTTAAAAGTATAGTTGACTGACCGCACGCTGCGTGTACTTTTGTACAACGCAGTTTTTATTTTGCACACAAAACTGTTAATTGTACTAAAAAACGGTCAGATATGTTGACTTTGGGTCATGCCCGTGATATAATAACTATGTGTCGGATCTTGTCCGACGGGATAGAAAATGAAATGAAAAAATGGGAAAAGGGAGTTTTTGAATTGATATTTGCGGATCTGTTTTTCATATATTTCTTTCTTCCGCTATGCCTGACGCTGTATTTCATCACAAAGAAAACAAGGTACAGGAACTATGTACTGGTCGGATTTTCGCTGGTGTTTTACGCATGGGGCGAGCCGGTATGGGTATTTATCCTGCTGCTATCGTCGGTGATAAACTACTTTGCCGCGCTTGCGATAGACAATGCAAAAAGCAGGTCAAAAGCAAAGATGCTGATGGCT